>CAZOZM010000003.1:0-172915 GCA_964584255.1 uncultured Lachnoclostridium sp.
AAGGATGCTGCTCAGATCATCTCACGTATCAACGGATTTACTTTTGTTGAAACAGAATATGATCCATACACAAATACTGTTAAAGAAATCAGTCGTACTTCTTACTCAGAAGGTCTTCGTGCAAAGGTTAACTGCTACGGTGCAAACGATGTTTGTGAAGGTGTAGCAATCATGCACAAAGAGGGTGTTGACGTTTCCATTACAGGTAACTCAACAAACCCAACACGTTTCCAGCACCCTGTAGCAGGTACATACAAGAAAGAATGTATCGAGCAGGGTAAGAAGTATTTCTCTGTAGCTTCTGGTGGTGGTACAGGTCGTACTCTTCATCCTGATAACATGGCTGCAGGTCCTGCATCTTACGGTATGACAGATACAATGGGAAGAATGCATTCAGATGCACAGTTCGCCGGTTCTTCATCAGTTCCTGCTCACGTAGAAATGATGGGGCTTATCGGTGCAGGTAACAACCCAATGGTTGGTATGACTGTTGCTGTTGCTGTTTCCATTGAAGAAGCTGCTACTGCAGGTAAGTTCTAATAAATCCTTTAAAATCAAGGGCTATCGTGGTTCTGAATGTTCCGCGGTGGCCTTTTTCTTTGCAAAAATCCTCCGACACCACTTTTTTATATATGAGATAAAACCTATAACCAGCATTGATGAAATGGCTATAATTAATAAATCCAACATATCCACACTCTCTCCTTAACAGAATATGATAGTTTAACGATAAACATATCTTACCGTCGCCTTAAGTTAGTCATAACTAACTTAAGATTAATGAAAGAATATCATCTTATTCTGATTATGTCAACCGTCATTACATATTATTCGCCTTTTTGACATTAATATACAAAAAAAGAGCAACTTGAGGAATTTTTTCAGGTAAAATCTTATTTCAAAAGTCCGCTCAGTTGCTCTTTTCGAATTTACTTATTTACAAATTATTTGTTTTTCTTTGGAACCATTACTGTCATCCCGCCCATATATGGCTGTAATGCTTCCGGTATCTTAACACTTCCGTCAGCCTGAAGATTATTCTCAAGGAAAGCAATCAGCATTCTAGGTGGTGCAACCACGGTATTGTTTAAGGTGTGAGCAAAATACTTTCCGTTTTCTCCTACAACACGAATTTTAAGTCGTCTTGCCTGAGCATCTCCAAGATTCGAGCAGCTTCCAACCTCAAAATACTTCTTCTGACGTGGAGACCATGCTTCTACATCACAGCTTTTAACCTTAAGATCTGCCAAATCTCCGGAACAGCATTCAAGTGTACGAACGGGAATATCCATTGATCTGAAAAGATCTACCGTATTCTGCCATAACTTATCATACCACTCCATGCTCTCTTCAGGCTTGCATACAACAATCATCTCCTGTTTCTCAAACTGATGAATTCTGTATACGCCTCTTTCCTCGATTCCATGAGCACCTTTCTCTTTTCTGAAACATGGTGAGTAGCTTGTAAGAGTATATGGAAGCTGGTCCTCTACAATTATCTGATCAATAAACTTACCAATCATTGAGTGCTCACTTGTACCGATGAGATATAAATCCTCACCCTCAATTTTGTACATCATGGATTCCATTTCAGCAAAGCTCATTACACCTGTAACAACATTACTTCTTATCATAAATGGTGGTACACAATATGTAAAACCTCTGTTTATCATGAAATCCCTTGCATATGAAATTACTGCCGAGTGAAGTCTGGCAATATCACCCATAAGATAATAGAATCCGTTGCCTGCCACCCTTCTTGCAGCTTCAAAATCCACACCATCAAATGATTCCATTATATCAGTATGATAAGGTATCTCATATTCAGGAACTACAGGTTCACCATATTTCTGAATTTCTACATTTTCAGAATCATCTTTTCCGATTGGAACACTCGGATCGATAATGTTTGGAATTACCATCATTATCTTAAGAACTTTTTCCTGAAGCTCCGCTTCCTGTTTTTCCAATTCATTAAGCCTTTCACCTGAAGCCTTTACTTTTGCCTTAACGCTTTCTGCCTCTTCCTTAAGGCCTTTCGCCATAAGACCGCCAATCTGTTTTGAAAGAGTATTTCTTTCATTTCTAAGACTGTCAGCTTCCTGTTTTACGGTTCTTGACTGCTTATCAAGTTCAATTACTTCATCAACGAGAGGAAGCTTCTGATCCTGAAACTTATTCTTAATATTTTGTTTAACCACTTCCGGATTTTCTCTTAAAAATTTAATATCAATCATTGTTAGTCCTCCAACTAATATTTTGCTTCTTTTCTTTATCAAATTCGGATATTAATTCAATCCGAACCCATATGGATATAATTTAACACTTTAATCCCCAAAAATCAACACTTAAAGCCTTTTTGAATTCATATCCTCAAAATATCTCAGTACTTTGGCATAATCCATATCTCCGCCGAAGATACTTAGCGCACTTCCTATTGTCACATCCACTCTTCCCCTTCCATATTCTCTGATCACATCCAGGTCCTCAAAACTGCCAACTCCTCCGGCATATGTAGTCGGAACAGGGCTGTATTTTCCAAGCATTTCAACTATTACACTGTCTACCCCCTGCTTTTTCCCCTCAACATCCACAGCATGAATAAGATACTCATCACAGTACCGAGAAAGCTTTTCTAACAGACCGGCGTTTACTTCCTCCTCCGTAAACTTTTGCCATCTGTCTGTAACAACATAATACCTGCCGTTCTTTTTACGACACGAAAGATCCAAAACCAATTTCTCTTTTCCAACCTGCTTTTCTAAGCTTTCCAGCCTGTCATAATGAAGTTTACCGTCACTGAATATGTATGAGGTTACTATAACGTGGGATGCTCCTGCATCAAGAAACTCCTCTGTATTGGTGCCATCGATGCCACCACCTGCCATTAAACCGCCGGGATATGCTTTTAACGCCTTCAAAGCTTCGTTCTTTGTTTCATCATAATATTCGCTGTTCTTACCGTTCAGAAGTATAACATGACCGCCACGGATGCCGGCATTTTTATAATATTCCGCATACCAGCTGCTCTCATACTCCGATACAAAGTTTTCGTTTGCATAATCTCCAATATCTTTAAGAGTACCGCCAACTATCTGCTTAACTTTTCCATTATGTATGTCTATACATGGTCTGAATCTCATAATTTCCCTCACCATCTGTGTTTTTTTTATAATATCACACTATAAAAAGACAAACAACACGACTTTTTCAAGAATCCGGTTTTTTTTGAATTTTCACACTTGTATATATTTTTGATACTAAGTATAATTAGTGAGATTAAGCGTTTCCGATATTTGCGCAGTTTCGGAAATTCAATTACTCTAACAGCGCAGAAAGAGGCTAAAATGAATACAAACGATGATGGCATCTATGATGCGAAAAAACTTGGTGCTCCGAAGTGTCTGATACTTGGTCTGCAACACATGTTTGCAATGTTCGGTGCAACAGTTCTGGTTCCCTTGCTTACCGGCTTAAGCATTTCTACCACACTTTTATTTGCCGGTCTCGGAACTCTCCTTTTTCATTTAATTACGAACAGAAAGGTACCGGCATTTCTCGGTTCTTCTTTCGCATTTCTTGGCGGATATGCCACTATTGCACCAATGGTTGACTCAAACGGCAATGCACTCGACAACAGTGCACTTTTACCATATGCCTGCTTTGGTGTTGCATGTGCGGGACTGTTATATTTTGTCCTTGCGCTTCTTATAAAACTCTTTGGTGCCAGGAAAGTCATGAGATTCTTTCCTCCTATTGTTACCGGTCCGATAATAATAGCAATCGGTCTCACGCTTTCACAGTCTGCAATTGATAACTGTTCTGCAAACTGGGCAGTTGCCGCAGTGGCAATACTTGTTGTAATCATATGCAACGTATTTGGAAAAGGAATGATTAAAATCATACCTGTTCTGCTCGGAGTCATTGCCTCTTACCTTTTTGCAATCATATTAGGAGAAGTAGATTTTACCGCGGTTAAAGAAGCTGCATGGATCGGACTTCCTGTTTCAAAGGATGCGACCGTTTTTTCCATATTTGGTACAAACTATGATTCCTCGCTTCTTTTGACATCAGTTATTACCATAATGCCTATTGCATTTGCAACCATCGTTGAACACATCGGAGATATCTCTGCAATTTCTTCCACAACCGGAAAGAATTACATAGAAGATCCGGGACTTCATAAAACCCTCATCGGAGACGGAGCCGCTACAATAATGGCTTCGCTTTTCGGTGCTCCGGCTAATACTACTTATGGAGAAAATACCGGTGTCTTAACACTTTCAAAAGTATATGATCCATTCGTTATTGAATTAGCTGCGGTTTTCGCAATTGTCTTTTCATTTTCACCAAAGTTTTCCGCAGCAATAAGTTCAATGCCTACCGCAACAGTAGGAGGTATCTCTCTCGTACTCTACGGTATGATTTCAGCTGTCGGAGTAAGAAACATTGTAGAAAACCAGGTTGATTTTTCTAAAACAAGAAATGTAATCATCGCTGCTCTAATACTTGTTTTGTCCATAGGAATTAAATACAGTTCGGCCGGTGCAATTGCCATTTCTTTAGGAAAAATCACAATCGACCTTTCCGGTCTTGCGGTTGGTGCTCTCGCAGGAATCATACTCAATGCCATTTTACCGGGCAATGATTACGAATTTGGAAAGAACCCAAAGGCTGATGAGCATCGCGGCGTACATATTGAATAAATTTTTTGGAGGTTTAAAAATGGAAAACGTATTTGAAATGAATCACCCTCTTATCAAGCATAAAATCAGCAGATTAAGAGACAAAAACACAGGAACAAATGAATTCAGAAATCTGGTAAATGAAATTGCCATGCTTATGGGTTATGAAGCTCTTCGTGATTTACCTTTAACGGAAGAGATAATTGAAACACCTATTGAAAAGTGTTCCTCACCTGTAATTGCCGGCAGAAAACTTGCCGTTGTACCTATCCTTCGTGCAGGTCTCGGAATGACTAACGGAATTCTTGAGCTCGTACCAAATGCAAAAGTAGGTCACATCGGACTCTACAGAGATGAAGTAACACACATTCCTCATGAATACTATTGCAAGCTGCCAAACCCTATCAACGAACGTACAATCGTTGTTACCGACCCTATGCTTGCAACCGGCGGTTCTGCAATTGAGGCTGTAAACTTCATTAAAAAACATGGCGGAATTAACATTAAATTCATGTGCATAATAGCAGCGCCTGAAGGAATCAAAAAACTTCATGAAGCTCATCCTGACATACAGATCTATGTTGGAAATATTGACAGAGAACTTGATGAAAATGCATATATTTGTCCGGGTCTCGGTGATGCCGGCGACAGAATATTTGGAACCAAATAACTGATTTTACAATAATTCTAAAGAAAACCCATATCATCTTCCAACCGGTCTTAACATACCGTAAAGTGATATGGGCTTCTTTATGTTAAAAACTATTTATGATACGGCTCATTCATCATTATTCTGTATCCCCGATAAATCTGCTCCAGAAGAATTACTCTCATCAGCTGATGCGGAAATGTCATCTTAGAAAAGCTCAACAGTGAATCTGCCTTCCTTATTACCTTATCTGCCAGCCCAAGGGAGCCGCCTATTACAAACTGTATATGACTTGTTCCATAAGTACCTAAGGATGATATCTTATCGGAAAACTCCTCCGATGTCATTTGTTTTCCATTTATGGCCAAAACGAAGGTATAAGCATTTTCATCCCATTTTGCCAGGATTCTGTCAGCCTCTTTTTCCTTTATTGCTTTTTCCAACGCTTCTCCGGCTCCGTCCGGAGTTTTTTCATCGGCAACACTTATAATCTCCACCTTGGCATATCTCGACAACCTCTTCATATACTCGTCAATTGAGTCCTGAAAAAAAGATTCCTTGATTTTTCCTACACAAAGTATGGTTATTTTCATCTCCATTTTCCTTTCGCACATACAACTTACGCACATCACACACGTTTTTTATTTAGAAAGCTCTTATAAAACCATAATAATTTCTTAATTCTTTAATCACAAATTCAACACATCTGAATTGTATCATATGATCAGAAAGTTAATAAAGCTTTCTACTCCCACCCTATTTTATTACATTAGTATTTTTTACTACTGACAAGAAAAAAGGAAGCACCCCCTGCTTCCTTTTTTTATTGTTTACGTTTCTTCTTCAGAAATCTCTGTCACATCAACTTTTTCAGCATCAATCGACGATATTATCCTACCGTCTTCAGAATAAATATCAAATCTGTAGCCTGAATAAACCAGTTCACCTTTCTCTCCCGGACTTGGTATATGTCCCAAAAGCGAAATAAGCAGACCGTTGAGTGTGTCAAAGCTGTTATAATCCTCTTCACTTATTTCAATATGTAGGAGTTCTGCCACCTCATCAAGCTTTATGTCTGAAGGAATACTAAATCTGCCGCCTTTTGTAGCGCTTACATTTTCCTCTTCCTCATCATATTCATCCAGAATATCCCCTACGATTTCCTCTATAATGTCTTCAATACTCACTATTCCGGCGGTCTGTCCATATTCATCTATTACAACCGCCAAATGAGTTCTTTTGCCTCTCAGCTCCTCAAATAAAGTATCTATAGGCATCGCCTCCGGAACATAGAGTGGCTTTCGCGCTGCATTTGTAACCGGTTCTTCACCGCGGCCGTTCATATATGCAGTCATCATATCCTTTAGATAAAGTATACCTGTAATATTGTCTATTGTTCCACTGTACAGAGGATATCTTGAATGATTTTCTTCCAACATGAATCTCAGAGCTTCCTCTACCGTTTCCTCGGCTTCGATTGCTATTATTCTTGTTCTGTGAGTCATTATATCCCCGGCATATGTATCCGAAAATTCCATAACATTCGATATCATCTCAGCTTCATCCGCCTCAATAACTCCCTGGTTTTCGAACTCCTTAACAACAGCAAGAACCTCTTCCTCATTCATATCCTGCTTTTTTATAAATCTCCTAAGTTTTTCCG
This sequence comes from uncultured Lachnoclostridium sp., assembly GCA_964584255.1. Classification (GTDB taxonomy): domain Bacteria; phylum Bacillota; class Clostridia; order Lachnospirales; family Lachnospiraceae; genus UBA3775. The sequence goes on from CAZOZM010000003.1 coordinate 6,998, forward strand.
TAAATCCCTGTTTGGGGGTTTCCTCCATTTTCTTCCTCCATCTGTTATAAAACTATTTATTTATCGCAAGACTTACTGATAATGCGTGATCAATATCATTAATCAACTCATTATCAAGGTGACATACTTTTTCCCTCAGCCTTGACTTATCAATAGTACGCACCTGCTCTAATAATATCACACTGTCCTTAACAATTCCACACCTAATCGCACTTAATGCAACATGTGTTGGAAGTTTTGTTTTATTAAGCCTCGACGTAATGGCTGCACATATCACGGTAGGACTGTGCTGATTTCCCGTATCATTTTGAATTATAAGTACCGGTCTGATTCCTCCCTGTTCCGAACCTACCACAGGTCTCAGATCTGCATAGTAAATATCTCCACGCTTTACGTCGCTGTTTTCTTTTACCTCTCTCATAGCAATACAACCTTTCATTTAAAACTAAAGAAATTAATTTCCTGAGGTTATTTTTGCCATATTTTATTCAAATATTCATTTTAAAACAAATCTGACTGCCAGAGGCAATTCATTCAGAATATCACTTGCAAGAATACTTCTTTTGCCTTTTTTATAAGCGGCAACATCTCCTGCGACACCATGGATAAAAGTTCCCATAACAGCCGCCTCATAAGCCGTAAAGCCCTGTGCCATAAATCCACCAATAATTCCTGCAAGAACATCTCCGCTTCCGGCAGTACTCATACCGTTGTTTCCGCTTTGATTAATATAGCCTCTTCCTTTTGTTACAACCAGTGTAGCAGCATCCTTCAATACAAAAACCGAATTTGATTCCTTTCTTAACATATCACCGGTCTTTTTCAGGTTCCCAAGTTCCGGCATCGTTATATTTAAAAGCCTTGAAAGTTCTTTTTTATGGGGCGTGAATACCACATTTTCGTCAAAACGGCCGTTTATATACCCAATTCTTTCCTGTATATCTTTCAAGCCGAGTTCATCCATTATACCTGCAATAATGTTTATCGCATCAGCATCAATGACATACCTTCCCTTAAAACCGCTTTCAAGAAATTCTCGAAGTCTTGCCTTTGATTCATCTCCGGTTGAAATACCCGGTCCGATTACCGCCGCCGAACATCCTGAAAAAGGAAATCTTTTCCCCTTTCCGGAAAAAACTGCTTCCGGCAATTCCTTAATCATAAGTTCCAGTGTTTCTTCCTCTGAATCAATTATAACCATCCCTGTACCTGTATTGTATGCAGCTTTTGCTGAAATGACAGCTGCCCCGGGCATATATCTGCTTCCTGTTATACACATAAGCTTTCCATACGTACCTTTATTGGAATCTGTCGGTCTGGCCGGTATTGTCATTCCCTCCGTAAAACTTCCGTCATTCATCTGACAGCCTGCAAGAATCCTTTCTGTTTCCGGTCTTTCTTCACTCAGCCATTCTCCTCTCCCATCACAATCACCATAAACAAAAGAGACCGGATATACTGTCAGCCTGCCTGAATACTCTCTTCCCGGATACAGGACATGACCGGTTTTCTTTGAACCAAAAGTAACCGTCTCATCTGCCTTTACAGCCGTACCCATCACTTCTCCGCTGTCAGAACTTATCCCGCTTGGAATATCAACGGCAACTACTGAATCTGCTTTTCCGGAAATCCTCATCTTGTTAATTTCATCAATTATGCGGACATAAAATCCGTCAAGTTTTCTGTTAAGGCCTATTCCAAACAGACCATCTACAAGGATACCTCCGTCGATTATGTCTGAAAGACTTTCTTTTTTTGTCTCAAAAAAACGAATCAGTTTCCCGCCTGTTCCAGCATACGAATTCAGTGCATTAGTAAGCTCATCCGAAAAGATTCCTTTATCAAAGCCTAAAGCTCCTGACTCAGATACGATACTTCCGAGTTTTCTTTCGGTGGTTTCATCAATAATCTGTACGACGGTTATGTTTTTATAACCATTGCACAGCATGTTTCTTGCTGAAACAACTGCATCCCCGCCGTTATTTCCCCTGCCGCACAAAAAGAATACCTTTGAATCTTTATTTTTACATAGTTTTTCAATATGATCAGAAAGCCTTTGAGCTGCCTGTTCCATCAAAAGCTCGCCTTTGATACCGTATTTATCAATCGTCGTTCTCTCTATTTCGAGAAAAGACTGTCTGTCGAATATTTTTTCCATTTCCTTGTTTTCAACACACAATTAACACATCAGAACTGCGTTAATTATGTGCAGGCATAACCTCTTCCTACGATTTTCCATCATACAAGTCCGGTGCGGACTGAACGATATGTTTAATTATATCAGTTTTCACTGAATATTCCACCTAAAGCTTCTCATTTATTTTTCTTATCTTTCAAATCCCGGACCGAGTCTCTGCCCGGCTGTATATCTCCTGAATCATTCTCCGCTCATCGAGTCCGGTACTCATGGATTAAATTTTTGTTTATCCGTTTATCGGTCTCATTTTCAATATCCGGGTATCAATGGTTTCGTATTTCATATTATACTTTCAATAATCACCGGGGACTTGCTTGATGCGGTTATAATATGATAGAATGTCTGTGCGAAAACACTCCGAAAGGTTAAAATAGAAATGATTTTACAAGTATCACAAATCAACAAAAGCTTTGGAACTGATGTCATCCTTACAGATGTGTCGTTCCACATAGAAGATAATGAAAAAGCAGCTCTGATCGGCATTAATGGTGCCGGTAAATCAACCCTGTTTAAAATTATTATGGGTGAATTGAGCCCTGACAGTGGAAATGTCATACTCGCCAAAGACAAACGTATCGGATACCTGGCACAGCATCAGAATTTTTCCAGTGAAAATACAATCTACGATGAAATACTTACAATGAAAAAAGAAATACTTGATTATGAAACAAGTATGCGTGAATTGGAAAAACAGATGCAGCATACCGACGGTCCTGAACTGGAATCTCTTATGAAGAAGTACACTGACGTTAATCATCTTTATGAACTTAACAACGGATATGCTTACAAGAGCGAAGTGACCGGTGTTTTAAAGGGTCTTGGTTTTACGGAGGATGAGTTTGATAAAAAGGTGACCAATCTGTCCGGTGGTCAAAAAACAAGGGTTTCTCTTGCCAAACTCCTTTTATCAAAGCCTGATATCATACTTCTTGATGAGCCGATTAACCATCTTGATCTTCCATCAATTTCATGGCTTGAGACATATCTTCTTAATTACTCCGGTGCTGTATTCATTATCGCCCATGACCGCTATTTCCTTAACAGAATAGTAACCAAAGTCGTTGAACTTGATCACGGTCATTCAAGAGTATACTCCGGTAACTATGATGACTATTCCGAGAAAAAGGCAATGATCAGGAAAGCTGAACTTAATGCATATTATAAACAGCAAAACGAAATCAAACATCAGGAGGTAGTCATCGCAAAGCTTAAGTCATTCAATCGCGAAAAATCAATCAAACGTGCTGAAAGCAGAGAGAAAATGCTCGACAAAATAGATGTCCTGGACAAACCGTCCGGAGAAGCCAGAACACTTTCCCTCAAGCTGACTCCAAACATTTTAAGCGGAAATGATGTTTTGACAATTAAAAATCTCAGCAAATCCTATGATGACAATCTTCTCTTTGATAACTTCAATTATCTTATCAGAAGAGGCAGTAAAATTGCCATTATCGGCGGTAACGGTACCGGAAAAACAACTCTGCTTAAAATATTAAGAGGCATGACTGATGCAGATACCGGCAGCTATACGTTTGGTGCGAAAGTGTATACCGGATACTATGACCAGGAACAGCAGGTCCTTGACCCGGACAAGACAATCTTTGACGAAATACATGATGCGTATCCTGATCTTGACAATACTGCCGTAAGAAACACTCTCGCTGCATTTCTTTTTACCGGTGATGATGTATTTAAACTTATAAAGGAATTAAGCGGTGGTGAAAAAGGGCGTGTATCCCTTGCAAAGCTCATGTTATCAGAATCAAATTTCCTGATGTTGGATGAACCGACAAACCATCTCGATATCGACAGTAAGGAAATTCTCGAAGAAGCAATAAACGGATACGAGGGAACTGTTTTATATGTATCTCACGACAGATACTTTATCAATAAAACCGCCACAGGAATTCTTGACCTTGAAAACAGGCGTTTTTATTCCTATGACGGAAACTATGATTATTACCTTGCAAAAAAAGACATTGTCATGTCTGCTTCCGCTTCTGCCAAAATTGATGATAAACCGTCAGTCGCACCTACTGCTTCCAAACTCGATTGGGCAAAACAAAAGGAAGCAGAGGCCGAAAAACGAAAGCTTGCTTCCAAAATAAAAAAATGCGAAGAATTAATTGAAAAATATGAATGCAGAATTGCAGAAATTGACAACTGCCTTGCCGATCCTGCGATAGCTACAAATGCCTATGAATTAACAAAGCTTACCACAGAGCAGAGTGAGCTCAATGATAAGCTTATGTCAGCATATGAAGAATGGGAGTCGCTTCAGTAATTTACATGAAGCCTCTCAATCTTAAATTTTCCATTGTAGTAAGAATATGTTCATTGGAGAGCTTCTCAGCAAGCTCTTCATCTCTATTCTTGATTGCCTCAAGAATACCTTTATGCTCTTCAATTGCGGCGCAGGCTCTCTCCGAACGTGAAAGCGTCTGCTTTCTGACACTTTCTACATATTGATGGAAATCTCTCAATATGTGTCTGAGCATTTTGCTGCCACAGGCATTATATAGTGTTTCATGAAACTTTGAATCTAATTCGGCCATCTGCTCATATCTGTTTTTTGTGGCATTAAATTCCGCCAGACAGATAATCTCTTCCAATGTCCTTATGTCATCTTCTGTTGCATGACGGCACGACCACTTGGCACACAATCCCTCCAAGTAAGATCTTATTACATATATATCATGAATATCTTCACTTGAAATTCCCGTAACATATGCTCCCTTGTTGGGTACTATATTAACAAGACCTTCAAGTTCAAGCTGCCTGAGCGCCTCTCTGACAGGGGTTCTGCTTACACCAAGCATTTTACCAATCTGGATTTCTTTCAATTCCTCGTTGGCACTGAATTTACCATTGAGAATATCTTCTCTCAACTGGTTAAACACCCTGTCCCTTAAAGGAAGTGACTCATTCTTTTCATTTATCTCTGTGCTCATTTACACTCTCCATAAGTTTTTCTTCGATAATTGTACCAAATGTTTAAAAAAAGTCAACATTACATCAAAGATAACTTTCTAGTATCCGGGAAGTGTAACAACACATTTTTCCTTCAGTGATTTCTGTACATCTATTGTTCTTTGGTTGGATGAGCCCTTAAATTTAAGAGTAATATCCTTTAAAGCTTCTACAAATTCTCCATCAACCAAAACATCCGTCAGCTCAAGGATTTTCATTGTCTCAGGCCATTTTTTCGCCATTACCTCCAGAATATCCTTATCAAACATATAACCTGAAAAAATCCAGATATTTTTTTCCGGGAGCTCTCTTTTTATTCTCTCAAGGAGCGGAAGAACACCCTGCTGATTAATATGTTCCATCGGTTCTCCCCCTAAAAGGGTAAATCCCTGAACATACGGCGGTTTTAACGACTCAATTATCTTATCTTCCGTTTCCTTTGTAAATTCTTTTCCGAATTTGAAGTCCCATGTTTCCTTATTAAAACAGTTTTCACAGTGATGTGTACACCCACTTACAAATAGTGATGTTCTCACACCGGGACCATTCGAAATATCATTGAATTTTATTTCACCATAATACATAGACCGGAATTCTCCTGTATTTATTTTATAATCTGTTCGTGATGCTTTTTCTTCATGTCATACATTGCTGCATCTGCAACAGAAATAAGTTCATCAAATTTTCCTTCAAACGGAAGTTTAAAAGTTGTACTTCCGAAACTTGCCCTTATATGGTAAGGTTTGTCAGAAGTACCATCCCTCATCTGAAGATAATTGTTAACGGCATAGATAAACTTTGTCGCACTTGCATTTCCGGCAGTGTTTTCAAGCAATACCACCACAAATTCATCCCCACCGAATCTTGATACAAGCCCGTCATTTCCGGCACATTTTTCCAGAGCTTCCGAGATTGTTTTAATTGCATAATCTCCTTCTTTATGGCCATAGGTATCATTTATCACCTTTAATCCGTCCAGGTCAACCGATATTACGATTGCATTGCTGTATCCGGTACTCTTTGTTTTCTTTTCAAATTCCTTATAAAATCCGCGTCTGTTTAAAGTACCCGTCAACGGATCAATGACATAAAGCTCCTCTATCCATTTCTTTGCAGCCTCAAGCTCCGAATATGCCTTTTCTATTTTACAGTGACTGACAACATTAGATAATCCCTGAGCAAAACGGGTCACGAACTGACTTAATTTATAGTAATCCTTTACATCACTTGTAACACCAAATGCCATATAACCAAATACTTCGTCCTGAATATGCATTGGAACGAATATCATATTTCTGAATTTATCCATCACATAATCAAGTGAAGGCAAAATGTCCTTGCTCGAAAAAGTCTGCAATGGCTTGTAAATATAATTCTCGTAATCATGTATCGCAAACAGAAGCATATCATCAGATTCATGTCCCGGCTCAACATTTATATTGAGTTCAAACTCCTCATCAACCTTAATTTTATCTCTCTTCATACAGATATAAAAACATAGAAACTCATCTGTCTTATCCGAGAAATAATCGATTTTATCGTATATGTTTTGCAATGTGCAGTTTTCCGTCATTATCTCAGCCATTTTGTCCATACATGTTGCAAACTGCTGAAGATCTGTTATTTCGTAATAAAGGTCCTTTACCCTGTTTGAATAATCAAACGAAAATTCTTTACATCCGCAGGATTGGGATATATCGAGCCTGAAAGGAATCTCAATTGTATCAGGTACCTCCCGGTGCCTTAACACATCTCTTATAATTGTTACTGCCTGCCGGCCGGCTTCGGCATTATCCTGTTCAACCGTTGTTAACTGCGGAATATTATATTTTCCGATTTCAATACCGTCGAACCCGGTTACTATCGTATCATCAGGTATACTGTAACCCTTTTCTCCGAGTTTATCGCATATAGTAAGCGCCATGGAATCATTTGCCGCTATAAAAGCTTCCGGAAGAGGTAGATTTTTCTCAAAGAATTCATCCATTGCTTTTTCCGTAGGAACAGACCAGAAATTTCCGTATCCAATGTGATCCTCATCAGGCTCAATTCCGTATTCCTTAAGCACTCTCTTTGCAGCATTCAGTCGGTCATCAGAAAACTTATTTCCCTTAGTTCCTGCCATCAGATAAATATCCTTACAATTATGAACTTCCACAACATGCCTTACCATCATTTCAAAAGAGTCAGCATAGTCGAACTTTAAATTGTAGCAGCCTTCCAACTCATAATCCACGGAAATGACCGGAATATCAAGTTCCCTGCCCTTGCTTACAATTTTGTTAATAACTTCCGAATCCTTTATCTTTTCCGAAAAGATAATTATACCGCAAAGATTGTCATACCTTATCAGGTCAAAAATACTCTTTTCTCCTATCACATGAAGGCTTTCGTCGCTGAGTTCATCAAATGAGTTAAAAATCTGGAGCTGAAATCTGAATTCTTCTGCTGTTTTAATTATATTCCTCAGTATTCTTGTCTGAAGTATGTCATCCATATGGGATATACATACGGCAATGGTATTCTTTCTCATCTTTCCTCCTTATTCTCACAACTTCTATGCACACCTGCTTACTTATTACATGCTGCACACATTACCGTTCTCCTTTATCCATTACAGTATATTTTGATTGTGATTTTATTTCAAGTGTGTAAATTCCTCTTTTTTCAACTCACAGTAACATTTAATGAATATACGACATAAAATACACTATAAAAAAACGGAGCACACAAAAATGGGCGATTGTTTAAACGGATGTCAGAATAACAGAAACTCACTCTTTGGCGGTGGCTGCAATTCCTGTATCTGGATTCTTCTTATTCTTATCTGCTGTGGCGGATTCGGTAACAACGGATGCGGCGGAGATGATTGCGGATGTATTATCTGGATTCTCCTTATCCTTTGTTTCTGCGGCGGTTGCGGAAACAGTGGATGCGGTTGCGGAAATAACGGATGCGGTTGCGGCTGCTGATTAGCATCACCTTAATCTGATTCATATGCCCAAAGCCTTTTATAAAAAATTGACTTTGGGCATATAATATTGTAAGATAAACCTTAATAAAAACCAAAGGAATGGTACGAAAAATGAGTGGTTCTAACTATGGTAAGCTTTTTACCGTCTCCACTTGGGGTGAATCTCATGGTGAAGCAGTAGGTGTTGTAATTGACGGCTGTCCGGCAGGTCTTGAATTATCTGAAGAAGATATTCAGATTTTTTTAAACCGAAGAAAACCCGGTCAGTCAAAGTATACAACTCCAAGAAAGGAAAATGATACGGTACACATCCTTTCAGGAACATTCGAAGGCAAGACTACGGGAACACCTATTTCCCTGATAGTATATAATGAAAACCAGCGTTCCAAAGATTACAGTAACATCGCAGAAGTATACAGACCGGGACATGCAGATTACTGTTTTGACATGAAATACGGCTTCAGGGATTACAGAGGCGGCGGACGATCCTCCGCAAGGGAAACCATCGGACGCGTTGCCGCAGGTGCAGTTGCATCCAAAATCCTCTCTTCTCTCGGAATCAATATATATGCATATTCAAAAGAAATTGCGGGTATATCCGTAAAAAATCCGGATTTTTCCCAAAGAGACACCAATCCCTTTAATATGCCTGACAACGAAGCTGCGATATTGGTTGCCGAAAAGGCTGATGAATATCTTAAAGCCCACAATTCTCTCGGCGGTATTATCGAATGTATTGCCTGCGGCGTGCCTGTTGGTATAGGAGAGCCTGTTTTCAATAAACTTGATGCCAGACTTTCTCAGGCAGTAATGTCAATCGGCTCCGTTAAGGGCGTTGAAATAGGTGACGGATTCGCCGTTGCCGGCTCAAACGGACTTGAAAATAACGACTCTTTTGTCAGTCTCAATGGAAGAATTACAAAACAGAGCAATCACTCCGGTGGAATTTTGGGTGGAATGAGCGATGGTTCAAACATAATACTGCGTGCCGCAATAAAACCGACTCCATCTGTTTCCTCTGCACAGGATACCGTGGATTCAAACGGCAACAATATTTCAATAAGCATAACAGGACGTCATGATCCGATGATAGTTCCACGTGCCGTTGTTGTTGTTGAAAGCATGGTTGCAATTACAATTCTTGACCTGCTCCTTGAAAATATGACTTCAAAACTCTCCGGTATCATAGAATTTTACAAAAAATAAAGCATAAAAGACCTGCTCCAAGGGAATCCCTGAAGCAGGTCTTTCTGTTATAGAAGACATCCTGTTTATTTTTTCTTTATATTGAAAACCTTATGTCTGTGAAGATAGATAAATGCAATCATGAATATAACGAGAAGAATTCCCAAAAGTATAATCAGCGGTCCTGCCGCATCACTCATATTAAAGCATCTGACATTAATCCACATCTGATTAATTCTTTCGCTCTCTTCTTCATTAAAGTACCACATAACCGCACATTTGCTTATTATTTCCTCAGAAGGATACTGAGCACCCAACTGTCGTTCTATATGCTCTTCTGTCGTTGTTATTACACTGTTCTCACCAAAGAAATATGAAACATCGTAAAAACATGTATCTTCTTCATCCTCAGCACCGTAATTCCACTTGGCATAGCTTAACATTGTATCATCATCTCCGCCCGAGATAACTGATGTATAGCCAATGTAGTACATGTTTCTTACGGCGTTGTCAGGTCTTGAAAGGAAATTAATAAAAGCTTCACATGCTTTCTGTTTTTCTGAATTACCGTCAATTCCCGCCTTAAGCATTATCCAACCGTCAAACCAGAGATTTGAACATTCCTCAGGATAGGCATAATTCAGATAAACTCCGTCTTCTTCAGCCTGATCCATCGTATAAACGGCGTCTCCCGACCATTGCAGATTTGCATATACCTTTCCCGTCACCATATCAGATTTGCCGCTGTCTGTTTCAAACGAGTAAACATTTTCCTTCATCTGTTTAAGGATCTTTTCACACTCTTCTATCGTTTCCTGTGATGTATCGTTCATAAGATCCTGCAGCTGCTCCGTATAATCCGGCTGCCGCTTAAACTCTTCAGACAGAAGAACATCCTGCCTGTATATTCCCATCGCTGCAAAAAGCGAATCACGAACATTATCCTTTATTGTAACCTTACGGTTGAGACTCTCATCAGTAAGTATCCTCCAGCTTGATGCCTGCTCCTTTGTTACATAATCAGGATTATAAACTATACCGGTTGTTCCCCACATAAATCCGGCAGCATACTCAGCCCAGCTTTCGTCATTAATTTTGTTTTTCCGGAAAACATCATTAATATAATCGGAAACACCATTAATGTAGTAATTATTCTTGTCAGATTTATCAAAGAATTCATTCGAAAAAGGAACGAGTTTTTCTTCAGCCATGAGCTTCATTATCATATAATCAGAAGGACATACCAGGTCATATACGTCACCCATTGTAAGCTGATTGTATAAATCTTCATTAGTTCCAAAAGTAGAATATTCAACTCTGACTTTTTTTCCATAGGTTTCTTCAAACCATACTTCAAAATCGTCTATCATCGGATTCACACCGATTATTCTTTTTCCGTTATCAAGCTCAATGAGTTCGTCTTCATCCCATCCGCCCTCATCAATATATTCTTCCCAACTGCAGACACGAATAACAATTTCATCCTCACTGCTCTTGTCATTTTTACTGTCTGAACAGCCGGTCAAAAAAGTCATTGCAATAAGAAATACTGCCTGAATGATACAAAAACGCAATTTCTTCATTCTGCCTTATCCTCCTCAACACTCCTTGATGAGCCAAGGTTCATAAATGCAACAATTACCAGTACAATTATAAATATAAGCGTCGATAATGCCCAAAGTGCCGTCTTTGTTTCCGTCTGAGATCCTCTTGTTGCGTTAACAACATAGGTGCTTATCGTGTCAAAAGTAGCCGGCTTTGTGTACGTGGTGATAAAATAATCATCAAGTGAAAGTGTTATCGCAAGCATAAATCCCGAAAAGATTCCCGGAATGATCTGTGGAATAACCACTTTAAACAATGCTCTTGCAGGCGTTGCACCTAAATCCAATGCCGCCTCATAAAGATTGTTATCCATTTGCTTAAGTTTCGGAAGTATCGAAAGATAGACAAACGGAGCCGTAAGTGCCGCATGTCCCACAACCAGCGGAATATATGTATCCTTTTCTATTCCTACTGCAGCAATGAAGAATATGCATATCGAAAATCCGGTTACTACATCTGCATTTACAACAGGAATCTGATTCATTGTGTTAATTACACCCGATGAAAATTTCTTTGAATAGAAACCGCCTATTGCACCACATGTTCCAAGTATTGTTGCTATGAGTGAGGAACCTACCGCAAGAAGGAGCGTTCCACCTATCATGCTTCTTATTTCCTCGGTTTTAAAAAGAGTCACATAATTATGAAGTGAAAAACCTCTTATTGATCCGATCATTGTTGAATCCGTAAAACTGTAAACAGCCAGAATCAGTATCGGAAGATACATGAATAAAAGGACCAGTATGCACCATGTCCATGAAAATATCTTTTTTATCATACGACACGTCCACCTCCTTCACTTTCATCTCCAAAACGATTTGTTAATATCGTGATGATAAGAATGATTAAAAGAAGAACAACGGAAATCATTGAACCGTTATGCCAGTCATAAGCACTGAAATAGCTTCCTATCAGACTTCCCATAATATATGTTGAGTTGTAGAGCATGTCTAAAACAACATAATTTGTCATTGCAGGAAGAAATACCATCATGACACCGCTTATTATTCCCGGAATTGACAACGGAAGTGTAACCTTAAGAAAAACATTTACTTTGTTCGCTCCCAAGTCCGCTGCCGCCTCATTCAGTTCTTTATCAAGTTTAAGAAAACTTGTGTACAGCGGAAGAATCATAAATGGCAAAAAGTCGTAACTCATTCCTATAACTGAGTTGATAAAAGGATAATAAGCCAGATTTCCCTCTATCGCTGTAAGTATTTCTTTCAATGCCGTTATTCGAAGTGTGAAGTTAATCCACATCGGCATGATATAAAGCATGAGAAGTATGCCGCGCTTCTTTATATTACCTCTGGCAAGTATGTATGCCAGGGGATAGGCTATTATAAGACAGACTACTGTCGTTGCCAAAGCAAGACAAAAGCTGTAGCAGAGCGTTCCCATCGTATTGCTGTCCGTAAAAAACCTGAAGAAGTTGCTTACGGTAAACTGACCGTTTCCGTCCGTAAAAGCATAGTAAAAAACAATTACAAGCGGAGCTATTACGAACAAAAGCATGTAAATCACATAAGGAATCGCCAGCTGTTTTCTTGAAAATCTGAATTTCATGGCAACCTCCGATTAACTGTCAAGAAGAGACAGTTTTATTTTGCTTCTGTCAACAACAACACTGACATAATCCTGTTCATTCCAAAGATACTCGTCATTAACAACGTAGTCCTCTTCATTCTCGGTACGGACAACATAAGTATAATGATCTCCTTTGTAAATAAGCGAAATAATGTGACCATGTGCCACTCCCGCATCAGGATCGTCGCTCATTGAAACTGCCGAAATAGGAACCTCAACCGTAACCTGAATATCAGTAAGATCAATTCTGTCTCCATCAGCCGTAACAAGATATTCCTCGTCATCAATATGTGAACCCGGATAGAGCTGCGTAACATCACATTCATACTCTCCGTCACCAAAAAGAACGGTATTATGTTTGGTTATGAAACCGTCATAAATATTTGTCGTATATTCCGGCTTCATTATATGAATTTCATCAGGTCCGATTTTCATTCCGATTGTATCACCGACAACAGCCGATTTGGTTGAATGAATAACTATCTCATATTTACCGGATTCAACCGTTATTTCAAAATGAACACCCTTAAATACAACACTTGTAACAGTTCCGGTAAGTGTTCCTTTTTCCGGAGAAGTCATTTTTATGTCTTCCGGACGCACAACAACCTCAACCGCCGTATTCTTTGGAACGTCATCAACACATTCGAAATCGGCATCACAAAATGACACCTTAAGTTTACCGGTCATCTTTCCCGTGAAAATATTACTCTCGCCTATGAAATCGGCTACAAAAGCATTTGCCGGTTCGTTATAAATATCCTCCGGCGTACCTATCTGCTGAATACATCCGTCTGCCATAACCACAATTTTATCAGACATTGTGAGAGCTTCTTCCTGGTCATGGGTAACATAAATAAATGTGATTCCCAGTTCCTTATGCATTGCCTTAAGTTCCAGCTGCATTTCCTTTCTCATTTTGAGATCAAGTGCGCCGAGCGGTTCATCCAAAAGAAGTATTTCCGGCTCGTTTACTATCGCTCTTGCTATCGCTATTCTCTGCTGCTGTCCTCCCGAAAGAGTCGTTATACTTCTCTTTTCGAAGCCTTCAAGATCAACAACTTCCAAAGCATGGGACACTTTTTCCTTAATCTGCTTTTTGGAAAGCTTCCTGATAAGCATCTCTCCCGTTTTCTCATCCTTAACCTCAACTGTTTTGAGTTTAAGACCGAATGCAATATTGTCAAATACATTCAAATGAGGGAATAAAGCGTAACGCTGAAAGACCGTATTAATCGGCCGTTTGTATGGCGGTACATCGCTGATGTCTTTGCCATCTAAAAGAATTTCGCCTGAAGTAGGCATTTCAAATCCTGCGATCATTCGCAGTGTGGTTGTTTTACCACAACCGGACGGTCCAAGAAGGGTTACAAATTCGCCCTTTTTAATTTCGAGGTTAACATCCTCTACTATTACAACATTACCATCATAAGTCTTCATGATGTTCTTTAACTCGATAATGTTATCAGCCATCTAGTCATTCCTCCAAAATTTCTTAAAGATTGCTTCCTGACTCTCACGCCTGTCAGACGGGGTTTTATGTACTGATTACTTTGTTCCGTACAAAAAAAGGAAGATCTGCAGCTTGCAGACCTCCCTGTCATTGACACAATTATACAAAAACCGACCTATTATATCAAGAAAATTTTTAATTTAATTGAAAGAAAAACCAAACAAAAATAAGAAGTATTTTTGTTGAAATTACACAAATTACAGATACATATTTATAAGAAACATCAATACAAGAACCAAAACGGCCGTAATAATTCCCGCATTTACAAATGCATCTTTTCCTGATATCCTTTCACACTGCCTGACTTCTTCATATACAGGAGTTCCGTCATAGGCATTGTATCCTATCACTCTTCTTCTGCTTGCTGAATCCGGAACTGAAATATTTCCCTTGTTCTTTATTAATATATAAATGCCGATTACAGCTAATACAAACTGCACAATCTCAACCATTCCTATTGCAGCCAGACTGAGTAAAGCCTTCTCATTCGACATCAACAGTTCAGGATCAATCTCCGCCTCCAATAGCGTATCCGGTATAAAAGTAAGTAAGTATGAAAGACCTACAGATACTCCGTTAAGTACAAAATGCAGTCCGATTGTGTACTTTATTTCTCCGGTATTTACATAAACATATGCCAGCAGTATGCCTATCAGGAATGTATAGAAAAACTGCTCCAGATTGCCATGAGCAAGTCCGAAAAGGAATCCTGACATAATTACTGCCATTTTGTCTCCATAAACATGAAGCTTATCAATTACAAGTTTTCTGAAGATTAATTCCTCAACAACCGGTGCAACGACCGCACTTACTACTGCCATTGTCAGAAAATCATTTGAAAACATCTCCGTAAGTCCCGATTCCGATGTCACGCCAACTGTATTGCTCAGAACGAGATTGAGAAACAGGGACACATATGATCCGAGAATACTAAAAAGATACATTACACATATTACCCTGAAAAACTCCACGGGCTTCATTTTACATTTCTTCAGTTTTACAGGCTTACATCTCTTGGAAACAAGATAAAACACAGGTGCCGCCGCAAACACTTCAACAAGTGTATTAACCAGCAGCAATGCCGTATATGTTATGCTGTCGCTGATATTTATCAGTACAATCTGCATAACTATTACCAGAACATTCCATGTTACAAAAAAAGAAGCCGTTGCAAATCCAACCCTTGAATATGCCTTTTTACCGGTCATGCAGATATCGCTTTTTTCAATATATTCTTCCATTTTTCTCCATTCCACCGCCGCAGACCCATACAGACTTTTCCTGTCTGATTTTCAGTCCGAAGGCTGCATATAAAACTAATTCCGTCCCATTTATCAACTCAGAAACGGAATTATCTGAAAACAGATATAAATCATTATATCAAGCGTAAATGAATATGTCAAACAATTCATAAACGTCTGTTTTTATTGACAAGTCTCCTAAAAAGTTGCATACTGAGTCTGTTTATTACACTCCCTGACGGAGTCTTTATTGGAGGAAACATGAAAACAATTGCAAGCTTTACAGTTAATCATACCAACCTTATGTCAGGAATCTATGTCTCAAGACAGGATTCTGTCGAAAATCAGATAATAACAACTTTTGATCTCAGAATGACACGGCCTAATCGTGATCCTGTAATGAATACCGGCACCATGCATACCATCGAACATCTTGCTGCAACTTTCCTGAGAAATGACAATGAATATGCCTCAAGAGTTATCTACTTTGGTCCTATGGGATGTCGTACCGGTTTCTATCTTATCCTTGCCGGAGACCATAAATCAGCTGATATTCTTCCACTTGTAACAAGAACATTTGAATTTATCAAAGATTTCGAAGGCGAAATTCCGGGAGCTACTCCTGTTCAGTGCGGTAACTACAGTGATATGGATCTAAACGGTGCTAAAGAAGCCGCCGGAAACTATCTCAAGGTTCTTTACAACTGCACTTCTGACAACCTCGTATATCCGGCTGATTAAATCAATTTCCGCATCTGCAAACAGGATTCAGAAAATGAGCATTTAATAGCTGTAAACTTTCAAAACAAAAAACATATAATATATATCAGAAAAGACAGTAGGATCAGTTTGATGACAATTCGGCAGATTAATATATTAAAAGCCGTAAGCCCGTATATGAACCCTCATATACGACCTCACATACTGACTCTGCTGTCTTTTTTTGAGCTCATGAACAATGCTTCCGGAATAAATACTCCCCTGTCAAATATCTTTTCGTCTAACGAACCTCTTATAACGGATAAAGACAGAATGGTTGAAACACTGAAGAACATGGCAAGTCCCGATGAAAAAAATCAGATTGACAGCCTGATGATGATGATACAGATGATAAATCTCATGAATGTGGTGAACGAAATGAATACCGAAGCCGGTCCTGCAGCGGCCGACAGCGGCAACGGTTCAGATCATACTTTCGAACTGCTTAAGAACTTTGTCCCCCGAGAAAAGGCAGAAACCTTTAATATGATTAAAATGTTTATGGAGAATGGAAATGATTGATTCTGATTGGCTTAATGATCCCAAATTTAGGGACATACCTGAAAGAAAAAAGAGATTTCTCGTTGAAATGATGGATAAGATGAAGGGAAAACCAATGAATGAAGCAATGTCCGTATATGTAAAGACCTCTGCTATGATGAAAAAAGAAGGTCTCGGTCTGACTAAAGAAGAAGCAAATCTTATGATTGGCTGTCTTATTCAGAACATGTCCCCGGAAGAAGCATCTAAATGGAATCGCATAAAAGCAATGTTAAAACTGTGACGAAACACCTATCTGTACAGAGTTTGTCCTCCCCAAAATGCCCGAGTCGGATTTAAGATTCTCAAATCCAATTCGGGCATTTTTGTTATCGGATTTATCGCCTGTCAGTAATTTTACTCACATAACAATCCAACACAGTAAAAAATTCCTTAAATGTCTTACGACAGCATTCCGGATTCTTAACGGATATACCCTCCGTTCTCAGTCCGGTTATTGCAAATGCCATTGCAACACGATGATCATCAAACGTTTCTATTACTCCCCCATGGATTTTTCCGGGAGTAATGACAATTCCGTCATCCCTTTCCTCCGCTTTTACTCCCAATGCTGAAAGGTTAGAAATTATTGCATTTATTCTATCACACTCCTGAAGTTTAATATGCGAAATACCATGGATGGAAACCGGTGCTGATGCAAATGGAGCTATTGCCGAGAGCGTTAAAGCCTGATCCGAAAATGATGACATATCAACATCCACACCTTTTAATTCGGTTCCTTCATTGCTGAGAACCAGACCTTTTTCCGTCATTTCCAACGTACAGCCCATTTTCTCGAGCACACCAAGAAACTTTATATCTCCCTGCAGCATATCAAAATTCACACCGTAAACACCTGTCGGGCAGCCTGTAATGGCAGCCGCAGCATAAAAATATGCTGCCGCAGAAACATCCGGCTCGATATCGTACTCTGCTGCTTTATATTTGTTATCTTCACCAAAGTAATAGATTATTTCTCCGCCCGATGTCTGTTTACCGACCTTTACACCAAACTGCTCCATCATTTTTACTGTCATGTCCACATAACTCAAACCATGGCTTCCAAGCAGTCTGATTTTCAGCGGCTTTTTTAAAGTTCCTGCAGCTATAAGCAGGGCGCTCAAAAACTGCGAACTTTTATCTATATTCACACTCAGGGTTTCCGGTATTGCCCTCAGGTCTTTTACTCCCCTTATTCTGAGTGGAAAATGGCCTTCCTCTTCCATACACTCCACTTCCGCTCCGGCAAATCTCAGAGTGGATATAAGCGGCATCATTGGACGTTTCTTCATTTGCTCCGACGACCTGATAATATATTCTCCGTCCGAAAACGCGAGCATGGCTGCCAGAAACCTTGCAGCAGTACCGGCACTTCCGACATAAATTTCCGCCTTTTTTTCCGGAATCCTTCCACCGTATCCGACAATCCGTATCTCGGTTTTGTCATCATTTTCCGTAACCGGGAAACCCAGTTTTTTTAAGCACTCAAGGAAATACATTGAGTCATCACTTGCAAGGCACCCTCGGAGAACACTTTCTCCGTCTGCCATTGCTGCCAGAAGTAACGCCCTGTTGGTTATGGATTTTGACCCGGGTACCGTGACCATTACTGTCTGATTTGATTTTTGTCCGAATATACAGGGAACCTCATACATGTGCTGATACTCCTTATCTCTAAATAATCTATCCGACTATATTATTTATCCAGGCTCCGCTCTTAACAAGAAAGTATCCCACTATTGCCTTAATTGCCTCAGTATATGTAACAATTGCAATTATCGCATGAACACTAAAGGATGCATATCTGGTTAATACAAAAGCCGTCGGTATCATTATAAACCAGGTGAAGATAAAATCAAACATAAATGTTATGCCTGTTTTACCACCGCTTCTTAAAATAAAATAACATGCATTTGTATATGATTGAATCGGCATTGCCGTAGCCTGAATAATTATGAAGTAAACTGCCAATGCCTTGATATTCTCTCCTGTTTTGTATATTTCCGGAAAAAGAAAGGCTACCGGTATCATAACAATAACAAGCAATACAGTTGCCATCACGGCAAAGAAGGTAAGCTTATTTGCACTGTCCTTTGCTTCCTTTAGTTTATTTGCTCCCAAATGAGCTCCAACAATGATTCCGATGGCTCCTCCCAACTGAATATAAACCACGCCAAACAGATTAGTAAGAGTACTCGCTATGTTTCTTGCCGCAACGACATCAAGTCCCTTAACAGAATAACTCTGTGCAATAACCGACATTCCGAGAGACCACAGAAATTCATTTACCAGCAACGGACATCCCTTAACAATCATTCCGCCAACAAGCTTTTTCGGAATATATATTCCCTTGTAAAGTCCGTCAATATAACGATTTCTAGCTTTGTGTGTATGTGCCCATATAATGACAACTGCCGCTTCTACGAATTTTGCTGCCACAGTTGCAATTGCGGCACCTTCAACTCCCATTTCCGGCATACCTAATTTTCCGAAAATAAGACCGTAATCCAGTACAAGATTAACGCCGATTGCGGCAATTGAACCATACATCGGAATTGCCGTTTCCCCACACTCTCTTACCGCACTCGAATAGGCCTGACCCAGACCAAACGGAATGAGTCCTATTATCATTATTTTCAGATAACGCTCACCATACATCAACGTTGCTTCTTTAAGTTCAGGAGAATCTTCCGGACTGATATACAGGTTTATCAGGTCACGCCCAAAAAACCAGAAAATCAGTGATGCCACAGCAATTATCAGAAGGGCAAGCATAATTCTGAAACGTACCGTATACTTTTGTCCTTCGTGATCTTTTTTTCCGAAAAACTGCGTTCCGAATATACTGGCTCCGGAAACACCTCCGAATATTGTTATATTGAAGACAAATATTAACTGATTGACGATTGATACACCCGTCATCTCGGCAGTCCCTACCCGTCCTACCATAATATTGTCGAGCATACTGACAAAATTCGTAATCAGATTCTGTACTATCATCGGCAGAGCAATTAATAATGCATGTTTATAGAATTTTCTGTCGCCGATATACTTTTGTTTGAATTTTCCCATAAAACCTCTACATAACAGGAGGCATATTCAAAACGAATATGCCTCCTTATTCCATTTATTTTACTACGATATTATATATTCTTCCCGGAACATAGATTTCTTTTACTATGTTCTTGCCATCCGTAAGGTTATTAATCGCATCAATCGCAAATACTTTTTCTTTTACGCTGCTGCTTTCTTCATCCTTACCTACGACTACGGAAGCTTTTACCTTGCCATTAATCTGGACAGCAATTTCAATTGTATTCTCAACGGTCTTTTCCTCATCATATACCGGCCACTCATTCTGGTAAGCTCTTCTTCCATCACCGTATATGCTCCAAAGTTCCTCAGTAATGTGAGGAGCTACAGGATTTAAGAGAAGGAGTAAAGTTCTGTATTCGCCCTTTGTAACTTTACCGGCTCTGTAGAACTCGTTTACAATCGTCATGAGTGCTGCAATTGCAGTATTGAACTTGAGTGCCTCATAATCATTGGAAACCTTCTTAATTGTCTGGTGCATTTTAATCTCAAGTTCTTTGGAATATGTCTCTTCATCAGTAACCATATCCTGGAGATTCCATATTCTGTCAAGAAATCTTCTACAACCCCTGACACCTTCCGTACTCCATGATGCTGCAAGCTCAAATGCTCCGATGAACATTTCATATGTTCTTAACGTATCCGCTCCAAACTCATTAACTATATCATCCGGATTAACAACGTTTCCTCTTGACTTACTCATCTTCTCGCCGTTCTCTCCAAGAATCATTCCATGTGAGGTTCTCTTCTGATATGGCTCTTTTGTATTTACATATCCCTGGTCATAAAGGAATTTATGCCAGAATCTTGAATAAAGAAGATGAAGTGTTGTATGCTCCATTCCACCGTTGTACCAATCAACAGGCATCCAATACTTGAGGGCTTCTTCAGATGCAAATCTATCCTTGTTGTGTGGGTCAATATATCTTAAGAAGTACCATGAAGAACCTGCCCACTGAGGCATTGTATCTGTCTCACGTTCTGCTTTTCCTCCGCACTTCGGACATGTTGTCTCTACCCATTCCCGCATTGCTGCAAGTGGGGATTCACCATTATCGGTTGGTTCATAACTTTCAACGTCCGGAAGAGTGAGCGGAAGTTCTTCTTCAGGAACAGGAACATATCCGCAGCATGGACACTTAATAATCGGAATAGGTTCTCCCCAATATCTCTGTCTTGAGAATACCCAGTCACGAAGTTTGTAATTCACCTTTGCATGTCCTACACCGTCTTCTTCAAGTTTCTTTATAATTGCCTTCTTGGCATCTTCAACTTCAAGTCCGTTAAGGAACCCTGAATTAATAAGCTTGCCTGTTGCAACATCCGTAAATGCTTCTTCTTCGATATTACCACCTGCAACAACCTCAATCATTGGAAGACCGAACTTCTTTGCAAACTCCCAGTCTCTCGTATCATGAGCAGGCACGGCCATAATGGCTCCGGTACCATATGTCATAAGTACATAATCCGAAATCCAGATAGGAATTTCCTTTCCGTTTACAGGATTTACAGCTCTGATTCCGTCAAGTAAAACACCTGTTTTGTCTTTTGCAAGTTCAGTTCTCTCAAAGTCAGACTTTTTCGCAGCCATTTCTCTATATGAAACGATCGCATCATAATTGTTTAATCTGTCCTTATATTTGTCAATAAGAGGATGCTCCGGAGAAATAACCATATAAGTTGCTCCGAAAAGTGTATCCGGTCTGGTTGTATAAACCGTAAGTTTTTCATCCATTCCCGCAAGCTTAAAATCAACTTCCGCACCCTGAGAACGACCAATCCAGTTTTTCTGTGAAACCTTGACTTTTTCGATATAATCAACTTCATCGAGGTCATCAATGAGCTTCTGTGCATAATCCGTTATCTTAAGCATCCACTGGCTTTTAACCTTTCTGATTACCTCAGAACCGCATCTTTCACACACACCGTTAACTACTTCTTCATTAGCAAGACCTACCTTACAAGAAGTACACCAGTTAATCGGCATTTCTGACTTATATGCCAATCCTTCCTTGAAAAGTTTAAGGAAAATCCACTGAGTCCACTTATAGTAATCCTGATCAGTTGTATTAATTTCCCTGTTCCAGTCAAATGAATAACCAAGGCTCTTAAGCTGCTCCTTAAATCTTGCAACATTGTTTTTGGTTACTTCCTTTGGATGAATATGATTCTTTATTGCATAGTTTTCAGTAGGGAGACCGAATGCATCCCATCCCATAGGATAAAGAACATTATATCCCTGCATTCTTCTTTTTCTTGCTACAATGTCAAGTGCCGTATATGGTCTTGGATGACCAACATGAAGTCCCTGTCCGCTTGGATATGGGAACTCAACAAGTGCATAATATTTTGGCTTGGAATAGTCATCCGTTGCCTCAAATGCCTTTTCATTGTCCCAGACATCCTGCCATTTTTTCTCGATGTCCTTTGGATTATAATTTGACATAGTTAATTACCTCCATATATGTAATGCGCTGCGCGCAAATAAACACGTCCAACTTTAAGTTTATACCTTATTTAGCCACAATAGTCAATAAAAAACCATTGTTTCCACCAATTCCGTGTCGTTTATTCAGTTTTCTCTGAAGCGTATACTATCTTTCCGTCACATATCGTAAAGAAAACTTTTCCCGGAAGTTCCCATCCCTTAAAAGGAGTATTTTCCGCCTTTGACAGAAATTTGTCTGCCGTCCAATATTCATCCTCACCAAAAATCACAATATCGGCTGGAAATCCCTTTGCAATCTCCACCGGTTTAAGCCTGTAGAATTTTGCCGGATTACTGCTCATAAGCTCCATCAGTTTAAGCATTGTAATATGACCCGGCTTTACCAGTGACAGAATTCCAAGTGCAAGAGAAGTTTCAAGTCCCGTTATTCCGCTCGGTGCCTTTTCCATTACTCTGTCTTTTTCTTCTTTTGAATGAGGTGCATGGTCGGTTACAATCATGTCGATTGTTCCATCCTTCAGCCCCTCTATGATTTTCTGTCTGTCCTTTTCCGTTCTCAATGGCGGATTCATACGCGCATTTGTTCCATATTTCAGAACAGCCTCTTCCGTCAGCGTAAAATGATGCGGTGTTGCTTCTGCATGAATGTCCGCTCCCAATTTCTTCGCCAGTCTCACAAGTTCAACGGAATTTCCGGAACTGATATGCTGTATACATACGGATGCTCCCGTGTTAAGTGCAAGCATACAGTCTCTTGCCGTCATAACATCCTCAGCAGTATTCATCGCACCGCCATATCCGATTTTTTCCGATACTGTTCCCTTATTTACTCCCGGTGCATCTATAAACAAAGGATCTTCCTCATGAAGACTTATCGGCAGATTCAGTTTTGCCGCTCTTTTCATGGCCTCCAAAAGAATACTTTCATCCATTATCGGAATACCATCATCGGTAAAGCCCGCTGCCCCTGCTGCCGCCAGGTCCTCCATGTCCGTGATTTCACTGCCGCCAAGCCCTTTGGTAACCGTAGCCGTCTGGAGCACTCTTATTCCGGTTTTCTTCCCTTTTTTGAGAACATAATCAAGTACTTCCCTGCTGTCAACCGCAGGTTTTGTATTTGCCATACATACAACAGTTGTAAAACCACCATGTGCCGCTGCTGCCGCACCGGTTTCAATGTCTTCCTTATAGGTAAATCCCGGATCCCTGAAATGCACATGTGTATCAATCAGACCCGGAGCGACAATAAGCCCCTTTGCATCTATAATATGTTCACAATCAGCTTCAAGATTCTCTCCTGTCCTGATAATGACCCCTCCGTCGATCAGCACGTCCATAACTCCGTCAAACTGATTTACGGGATCAACAACTCTTCCGTTTTTTATTAAAAGCATAATTCCCTCCGGTAAGTAATATAATAATCCCAAAGAACCGGGAAGTATAAATGAGTCAGCTAATACAGTTCATCAACGACCACGGTATTTATGCGATACTTTTTTTCGTCTTTTTAGAATATGCATGTTTTCCGATATCAAGCGAAATTATCCTTCCTCTTTCCGGTGCAATCGCCTGTGCTGTCGGGCAATCTTACATACTCATGGTGATTGCCAGTTCAGCAGCGGGTCTGCTTGGTACATATATGATATATTTATTGTCTTTCAGACTTTCAAACAAACTGAACAACAGACTCAACAGACAATCCTCATCCTATAGAAAGTGTCAGGATATGTTTGCCAGGCACGGCAGGAAAGCCGTGATGTTTGGCAGGGTCATACCCCTCTGCCGGACATATATCGCATTACCTGCCGGAATAAGCAGACTTCCCTCAAACGAATACCTTGTATGGTCCGCCGCAGGAATAATCGTATGGAACAGCATACTCATCGGAGCCGGTTATATACTCGGCTCCAATTGGTATGTTTTTGAAGGCATATACAAAAAATATAAAATAATTGTACTTATAACCCTGTTTACGCTTTCTGTAATTCTAATCGCATTAAGATATATAAAATCAAAGTATTTTAAAAGATACCATTAATGTCTTCAATCATGTCAATGACCGCCTGTCTTGAAGCATCCGCAAAATTCTCAGGAGCAAATCTTTCCTTGTATTTATCCTGCTTATAAGCGGCAATGATTCCACGGCTTGAATTAACTATTGCTCCTAAACCATCCTCATTGAAGTAAGGCAGAAGATCCGCTGCCTTTCCACCCTGTGCACCGTATCCCGGAACAAGAATATATGCCTTTGGCATAACTTTTCTTAAAACCCCACCCATTTCAGGATAAGTTGCACCTACTACCGCACCAACATAACTGTACTCGTCGCCCATACATGAAGCGCCCCATTCAGCAACCTTTTCACCAACTATTTCATACAAAGGCTTGCCGTCAATAAGTCTGTCCTGGAACTCCCCACTGCTTGGATTACTTGTTTTTACAAGTACAAAAATACCCTTATTTTCAGTTTTACATACATCAATAAACGGATTAATACCGTCAGAACCCAAATATGGATTTACTGTTGCAAAATCCTCGTCGAAACCGTAAAACTCCTTACTTCCTACCTTTACCCTGCCGAGATGTGCAGTAGCATATGCTGCTGACGTAGAACCGATATCTCCACGTTTAACATCACCGATAACCACAAGTCCCTTGGACTTACAGTAATCAACAGTTTTCTTAAAAGCCACTACTCCCGGAACACCAAAAGCTTCATACATGGCAATCTGAGGTTTAACGGCAGGTATAAGATCATATGTGCTGTCAACAATCGCCTTATTGAACTGCCATATTGCTTCTGCAGCACCTTCAAGATTCTCTCCGCAGTCATCAAATGCCTTCTTTAAAACACATTCCGGTATATGTGACATTGTCGGATCAAGACCTACCACCACCGGCGCATTTTTCTTTTTAATTTCCGCAACTAATTTGTTTATCATTATTTTTTCCTCCGGGTATATACTTATACAACACAGCCTTTACGCAGTGTTCTCCAAAGTAAAATTTACTACATTTGGAAGCTTTTATCAAGTACGTATTTACCGGCAAAAAAACTGTTGACAAAACTTACCGGCTCATATAACATAAAAATCGCTAGGGGCGCATTTGCTGAGATGTGTTTATCACGGTCCCTCATTACTTGATCCGGATAATACCGGCGTAAGGAAGCAGTCAATGATTAATTGTAAATTCAATATTCATCTGTCTCTTCCTCCTACTATTTTAAGGAGGTTTTTTTATGTCTGAAATCAAAAAAAACAAACAACTGTCCACAAAAAGAATCGTTATATGCGGTATGTGTATTGCACTTGCCTGCGTTACAAGCGAACTGAAACTGTTTGAAATGCCCTACGGTGGAAGCATTACTCTTTTCAGTATGTTTTTCATTTCGTTCACCGGCTACTGTTTCGGTCTCAGAACCGGTCTTATATGCGGTTTTACATATGGTATTCTGCAATTTATACAAAATCCATGGTTTTTAAATATCCTTCAACTCTGCTTTGATTATATCTTTGCTTTTACGGCACTCGGTATGTCAGGGCTTTTTAGGAACATAAAAAAAAGAACCTCTTCGGGGGAAAAGGTTCTTTCAAAAAAAGGTCTGATTACAGGATATGCCGTCGCTGTTTTTTTCAGAGCTCTTTTTAACACAATAGGCGGATACATGTTCTGGATGAGCGGAATGCCTGATAACTTTCCACAATCTCTCAAATTACTGTATCCGATAATATATAACTACTCATATTCCGGTGTCGAAGCAATCATTACGATTGCAGTTCTTCTGATTCCCGGCGTATCTTCCGTACTTAACAGATTAAGATATGATGCGGAATAAATCATCCTGATTTTCTTCCGTCATAATTATGAGAGTTCCTTCCTTTACTTCAATCATGGCATCCTTGCCTGTAAAGGAATTACTGATACCAAGCGATATATCCGGCATCAGTGTAATGTCATCAGTTTCAAATTTCAATCCCGTGATAGTAACACCTCTTGCAGCGCCACCGTAAGCAAAAACGGATACCGTACCGCTCCCCTTCCCTGACAAAAGTACTTTTCCATTTGATATGGCTGTCATATATGTCAGCCTGTCATGTATGAAGCATCTGATGCCTCTTCTTGCACAGTATGCCAAAAGACTGATGTTGGCAAAGGAGTGGTCACGGCGTTTTCCGCCCAAAGCACCGAAAAGATGTATTGTTCCAACGCCTTCATCGGCTAAATGTTTTACCGCGAAGGCAGTATCCGTATCGTCTTTATCCACAGGAAGCTCTATTCTTTTTATATTGTCCCATCCGTCCAGAGTCTCCTGACTTACCGAATCAAAATCACCTATAAGAATATCAGGCAGAATTCCATTTTTCATCAGGGCATCAGCACCTGAATCCGCACCTGCAACAATAATGTCTTCACTCTTTTTCAACAGGCTCTTTGCTTCGTTTATGTTTTTTTCGTCACACTCTCCGCCGCAAAAAATCAATGCCTGCTTTACAGCTGCTTTCTTTTCCTTTTTTACCGTACTTCTTTCTTTCTTTTTCGGAAGAAGGTAATCCTTAACCACAAACTGAACATAACTTCTTCCGTTGTATTCATTTATTCCCGGATAATAAGTAATTGACAGACAAACCTCACCATTTCCTTTAAACAAAGATTCGATTCTTTCTCTTCCATAGGATTCTACCAAATCTTCAATGAAGTTTTCGGCACCGTTAAACATCTTTGCACACACATCCGCACCATTACTGTCCGTAAGCTCAAGTGTCAGATACTGACCTTCCTTTCCGAATCTGGAAAGTTTTCTTATTTTTACATTCTTATCTGCAAAAACAGGTTTTTCATTTCCATTTCCCATTGGTTCAAGTATTGACATTTCCCCGATGAGTTCCTGTGTAAATAAAGACATCGCCGCACTGATGTCAATCACTACCTTTTTCTCTAATTCACTTACCTTCAGCTCCGTTGCTGCATTCAGCTCACTTCTGAAGTCCTTCAGGGAGCTTCTTTCAATACTCATTCCTGCCGCCATAGGATGTCCGCCAAACTTAACAAGATACTTCTTCTGTTCGGAAAGCTTTTCAAACATATTATATTCTTCCGTACTTCTTCCGGAACCCTTCAGCATTTCCGAATCGTTCATACTGTCCGTAAAAACTATTGCAGGTCTGTTATATGCTTCCCTTATTCTTCCTGCAATTATTCCGGCCAGACTCTCATGACAATTTGGAAGATATACAACCAAAACATAATCATCAAGCATGTTTCCATCCTCAATTGTTTCTTTTGCCCTTTCAAGTCCGACAAGTGTCTTCTCTTTTCTTTCCTCATTAAGTTTTTTCAGATGAGCTGCCGGTTCGGCCGCTTCAGCTACATTCTTTGACATAAGAAGCTTTACGCCCTCATCTGCTGTTTCAAGTCTTCCGGTTGCATTTATGCATGGCCCGATTACAAATCCCAGATGATATACATCAATCTTCTTCCCCTCAAGCCCGTTTTCTTTTATTAAAGCTTCCAGACCGGGGTTTTCATGTCTGTTTATCTCTTCAAGTCCATACTTTACAATCGTTCGGTTTACTCCCTTCAGTTCCATAACGTCGCAAACGGTTGCCAACGCCAAAACATCAAGGTGCTTCGAAATAAAATCACCGAACCCATATGCCTCAAACAAAGCTTCGCAAAGATTTGCGGCAACAAACGCACCGCATATACCGCTCTCCGGATATTCACATTCCTTCTGTTTAGGATTGATTACACAGTCTGCAGGCGGAATTCTTTCAGGTATGTCATGATGGTCCGTTACTATTACGTTTATACCATTTTCCTTTGCATATTCAATCTGCTCATATGCTGCGATTCCATTATCACAGGTTATTATCAGGTCAATGCCGTCATTTATCGCGCTGTTAATAATAGAACGGTTTATACCGTAACCGTCCGTTATTCTGTCAGGAATCTTATAAGATACAAATGCTCCCAAGGTTTCCAATGCAGTTAACAGAACATAGGTAGAAACTACTCCGTCCACATCATAATCACCGACTATACGAATTTTTCCTCCGTTATCTATCGTCTTGGTTATGATTGCAACAGCCTTGTTTATATCTTTAAGCTTCTTATAATTTTCAAATACGCTGAGTGTAGGATGCAGAAACTCTTCAATTTCTGAATCCCCGCAAACATCCCTGTTTACAAGGAGTCGCGAAATAAGCATACTTACTCCGAATTTCTCGCATATATGTGCGAATTCTCCGTTTTTGTTTCTTAATACCCAGGACTCCTTCATAACTCCTCCACGTAAATCATTTTCTTAGAAAAAGAGTGAAGCACTCTTTTGCGCTTCACTCTCAGACATATTACTTAGTTCTGTTTTTTATTAAGTTTTTTGTAAAGTACAAGCCATAATGTACCTGCAATACATACTGATGAATATGCACCGCATATAATACCTACCATAAGCGGAATTGCAAAAGCTCTTATTGAATCAACTCCGAGAATTACAATCATTACAACGGTTATA
Source organism: uncultured Lachnoclostridium sp. (assembly GCA_964584255.1). Taxonomy (GTDB): domain Bacteria; phylum Bacillota; class Clostridia; order Lachnospirales; family Lachnospiraceae; genus UBA3775. The sequence goes on from CAZOZM010000003.1 coordinate 35,628, forward strand.
AGAGTTGTAATTGATGTATTGATACTCCTTGAAAGTGTTTCACTTATTGACTTGTTTACAACATCCTCTATTGTATCCTTCTTTGTCTTTGTTGTGAGATTCTCACGTATTCTGTCAAATATTACAATCGTCGCATTAATTGAGTAACCTACAATTGTAAGCACACAGGCAATAAACGAATTGTCAACCGTAATTCTGAATACGGAGTATACCATTATGACAACCAACACATCATGAAGAAGAGCAAGAACCGAACTTGATGCAAATGCAAAGTTTCTGAATCTTATCCAGATGTAAAGAAGCATACAGATTGCTGAAATAACAACGGCCCAGATTGCATCTGACTTCATTTCTGAAGAAACCGATGCGCTTATGCTCTGTACCTGAATTCTGTTTTCATCAACACCATATTTGTCTTTAAACAGCTTTTTAAGCTCAAGTATCTTTGAGTCATCATTTCCGCCATTTCCGTTCTGTGCAGTGGCTGCCGTTGCATTTTTGTCAGAAGCTCCTTCTTCAACCACCATCTTATCTGACTTGATTATGATGGCATTTTCTGCTTCTACCTGAACAACTTCAGGTGTTGAACCCAATAAATCTCCGACAAGTTTTTCCACTTCGCTGTTTGAAGGAACCGTGGCATCCTCATCAAAGTATACTTCAACAGAAGTTCCTCCCACAAAGTCAAGACCGTAATTAAGCATACTTCCATTTGCCGCACCTGCGACAAGTCCTATAACTCCTGCAAGAATAAGTGCTCCTGAAATGCATACATATTTCTTCCAATGCGATGTAAAGTTGAAAATCTTTGTTTCCTTCTGTATTCCGTAATACTTCTCAGACTTAAATCCGATATTGTAGAAGCAAATCATTATCAGACGACAGATTAAAAGTGAAGACAGAACCGAAAGCACAATACCTATACCGAGTGTAATGGCAAATCCTCTGATTGTTCCCGATCCGCGAAGATAAAGAACCACTGCCGCAATAAGTGTAGTTACATTACCGTCAATAATTGAAGATGCGGCCTTTTCATAACCTATCTTAATTGCTGATCTTACTGTCTTTCCGTCTCTTAATTCTTCTCTTATTCGTGTGAAAATAATTACGTTACCGTCTACCGCCATTCCGATGGAAAGAATAATACCGGCGATACCCGGAAGTGTAAGTGTCACATCGAAAATTATGAGACAGAGAATCAACAGACCTGTGTATATTGCAAGCGTAATGCTTGATGCAAAACCGGAAAGCTTATAGAATACAATCATAAAGATCATAACAAGTACCATTCCGATTACACCGGCAATGAGAATTGTACTGAGGGCATTTGAACCAAGCTGTGCTCCTACAATACTGTACTGAAGCTGGTGAAGTTCAAGAGGAAGCGCACCTATCTGAATCGTAGTTGCAAGATTCTTAACTTCATCAAACGTAAATGAACCGGAAATTGTTGCAGTATCGTTATCAATAGGTGACTGGCATTCCGGTGCACTGATTACTTCACCGTCATACACGATTGCAATAAGTCCGCGTAAATAATCTGCTGATGCTGATGAGTAGTTATAATACTTTGATGCATAAGTTGTTGCCTTAAGGAATTCTGCTCTTCCGGATTCCTTAAGTGTAAGCTCAACGAAATATGAAGTACCCGCATTTGATGCATCACCGCTCTGGCTGTACTTTGCCTCTGCGCCCTGGATATCCTGACCGTCCAGAACAACATCTCCATCAACAATGATTTCCTCAATCGGTCTGGCCAGTTCAAATTTTCCTTCGCCGAGATTCTTTATGTTATCAATACCTTTTTCACTCTTACCATAGATAAAATAGACATTTCCGGAATCACCGAGTTCCGATAAAATATACTCTGCATTTTCAACTCCCGGTATGTCAACGCATATACGGTTGTTTCCCTGCTGATATACTTCTGCTTCGGTACTGTAATTCTGTACCCTCTGCTGCATACGGTAAATTGTCATTTCCAATTTTTCCGCATCCGGATTTTCCTCATTAGTTTCATATGTAATGCTCAATCCACCGTCAAGATCGAGGCCGAGACCGATATTCTGAATTCCCGGAACCTTATCATTTACATATCCGACATACAGGAATACGCCAAGGGCAACCACGAAAAGCACTATACCTATAAGCTGGAGTATTCCTCTCTTTTTTGTATTTTTCATATATACCTCCATACAGAACCTTTAATACGAATACTGCCGGCTCGCTATTACAATTTGAACGGTATATCCGCAGAATTCTGCGTGGTTCATTATAACAGCATTAATGAAAAAATACAATCATCAAAAGCCCTTACATAAAATCGGACTCATCCCTTTTTCCATAGTTTTTGCGTCGCAGTGCCTCCATAAGTTCCCTGAACTGATAGCTGATGTCAATAATCCCGTCTGAAAACAACTCTGAAACACATATTTTCAGTCTGCTTATAAACCGGTATTCAGACGAATTACGGTTGCAGTTTATGTATCTCCGCAGATAATCCAGAATATTGCCGGTTTCGAGATAATGCAGAAAAATAGGCGTGTAAGGCATTACAAGCATTTTCTTCTTCATTATCCCAAGATTTACACAGGCCTTCCGTATATCATTTCTGTTTACGTAATCAGGCGCAAAAACCGCAAAATAACACTTATCTAAAATGGACCTGTAGTTCTCAATAAAAGCCGAAAAGCTCTCGTAATCTCCCCTTATCATAACAACAATCTTTTCAGCCTTTTCCAAGACCTCACAACTTGTGTAATTACCGTTTTTTTCCGTGTTTATCAGTATAAAATCTGCCTGTTTCTCTGCTTTTTCGAGTATGCTTCCAAATTCATTTCTGAAAAACACCTCAAATGATTCTTTTGTTCTGTCGCAAATCTGCGGTACATAAAACAAACCTCCGTTAATAACCTCTACAAAAGTGTCATCGATCACATTTTTCATATACTTTTCTGCAATATGATCCGCAACACCGGTTCCCGGTTTTTTTGTTGTTTTATAGATACCTTCCTCCCTTACAGTCTGTGAATATGTGTTTCCCAAAAGATAATCTCCGACAGCCGTATTGTTACTGTTCTCCATCAGGGCAATTCTGCATGGATACATATATACAGCCGTTACCGATAATAAAGATGCTAGTATTGAGTCATATCCGTCCCTTTCCTGATTCCATATCGATATTATCATATTTCCTCCCACCAAAATTATTCAATTTAACTTCCAGTTATACATTGATTATAAACCTATGTATCAAAAATATTAATTGACAAATGAAATAAAAGAATTTTAATTTGTTATGAAATTAAAACGTCCAAGCTTTGGTTTTATCTCACATCAGTAACTCTTCGAGCGACTTTTTGGTGCTAAGATAACTATTTGTATATCTGACGTCATTTGAAACATCTTTTTCCATCCATGCCGGCTTCACAAAACATTCCGCAGCTGTTTCATCAGGGAATTCCACTTCAGCAAATATCAGCCCCTCAAGCGCACCGGAAAAAATATCCAATTCTGCCACAAGACTGATTTTATCATCATATCCCTTAATGCATTTATCAGGCAGCGGAATAAGATATCTTCTCTTTTTTATAAGATTCCCATCACACTTCTCCAAAAGTGAGGTGAATTCCTCTTCGGCGATCTCATATTCATTTTCAATATTTACAATCGCCCCACTCTTCCCTCCGTTTTGTTTAATTTTAAGGGTTAAATAATAATTGTTATTGCTTTTTCTGATCCTTATAACCGGTTTTCTGCTTACATAGCCTTGTATAATATCTTTATATTCATATTTTTCAAGATTCTCAGGCAGATATTTCAATGTGAATTTTTTTTCTATTTCCATATACCAATACTGTCCGCTTTTCCAAACGGATTTATCCTTTCATCTTTTTATCAGAGCTGATTGAATATTTTATAAAAAACCTGCTCATACTTTCATACAGTATACACTATCAAGAGGTGTTTGTGTTGAAAAAAAGTTTATGTATTTTTCTAAAGTGCGGTACATACGGCATTCTGCTTGAATGTCTGTATACCGGCCTGATTTCCCTGATTAAAGGAGATTACACCCTTACATCCGAAACATCATTGTGGATGTTTCCCATATACGGGCTTGCTATTTTCATAATCCCTCTTCACAGGGCCTTAAACAAGCGAAACTTTATCATAAGAGCATTTATTTACGCTTTTCTCATTATGACAATCGAATATATAACCGGCTCTCTGCTGATGAGCGTACACTGCTGTCCTTGGAATTACTCTAAAAAGAATCTGAATTTTCAATCGGTCATCCGCCTTGATTACTTTCCCTTATGGATGGCGGCAGGACTGATATTCGAATATCTGCTAACCGACAGGGAATTATCCTGAAATTCCCAAATCATATAAATTCAATGCCCTGAATAAAAAATCCCCGGCAACCCCATTTCTTTGCGGTATACATATCTGCTTACCGAAAAGATCCGGGATTTCCGGGGATGGTTATTATTTTCTTCCCTTTGATGTCACATCATCCTTAACGTCCTGCACTGCATTTTTGACACCGTCAACCGTATCCTTTACTGCATTTCCTGCGTCATCAGTAACATCCTTTACCGCATCACCTGCATCATCCGTCACATCGTCTGCAGTATCAAATACATCTTTACCGAGTCCGTCCTTATCCGTTTTCCCGGTTTCGTTGTCTTTCTTTTCATCCGTTTCCGTTTCTTTTTTGCTGTCGGGACTTGTAGCCGAATTGTTCATATTTTCGCTGCCGCAGCCGGTCAGTATTCCCGCCGACATCATGGCAACAATAGCCAAAATTCTGAGTCTGTGCATGTTAACCTCCAAAAATAAATCTTCCACAAGCATTATTCTCATGGATTATATTTATTCTTTGCGGTAAATCAGATTATATTCACAAACAACCAATGAGCCGATTTCCAATTTTTGCATACACTATAAGTATAAAAAACAAATTTGCAGAATATGCAGATTGATTGGAGGATAAATGCATGCCGCACTTTCGGTAAGTAATCTCAGCTTTACTTATTATAGTCTTAAAGGTGAAATAAAAGCCCTTGATAATATAAACTTTGATGTCATGCCCGGTGAATTCATTGCCATAGTCGGACCTTCCGGATGTGGTAAATCCACACTCTTATCATGTCTGTGCGGTCTTCTGAATCCTCAGGAGGGGAAAATACTTATTAATGGTTCGGATGATATCGGTCTCAGAAAACAAATCGGATATATGCATCAGAAGGACCTTCTTTTTGACTGGAGAACAAATCGGAAAAACATCTCGCTTGCCGATGAATTAAAAAAATCAGATAAAAAGAGAAATTCACCTCTAAAAAAAGAAACAGCGGAAAGAGTAACCGCCCTGATGCATAATTACGGACTGTCCGGTTTTGAAGGCAAATATCCCACTTCCCTTTCCGGCGGAATGAAACAGCGTGTTGCACTCATAAGAACACTCATAGGAAATCCTGAAATCCTTCTTCTTGATGAACCTTTTTCCGCTCTCGATTTCCAGACACGTCTCGAGGTTTCCGAAGATATTTACAAACTGATTCGAAGTGAGGGAAAAACAGCCATTCTCATAACACATGACATTGAAGAAGCCGTAAGCATGGCTGATCGTGTTCTTGTCATGAGCAGCCGTCCTGCCGTAATAACCGACGTCATACCCATAAACCTTACTATAGAAAACAAGACGCCTCTTTTGGCAAGAGAGGCACCTGAATTCAATGATTATTTTCAGAAAATATACAAGGAGCTCCGAAATGAAACAAAATAGCATCCCTGTTTCCCCCGGTCAGCAGAAATTCATAAAAAGGCACCGTATCCGTCTTTTTACCATTCATATCATTCGTATTTTTCTGCTCATCTTTTTTATTTGTGCCTGGGAAATATCAGCAAAAAAAGAAATCATAGATTCTTTTATCTTCTCCAGCCCCTCCGGTCTGTGGGAAGCCTTTATTTCCTATTCAAAAGACGGGACACTTCTCCATCACATAAAGATAACCCTTTCAGAAACATTTATCTGCTTTTTTATTGTAATTGCAGGAGGGATCGCATTTTCAATACTTCTCTGGTGGAACGATTTCATTTATAAAATTCTTGAACCCTATCTGGTTGTACTGAACAGTCTGCCAAAATCGGCATTGGCACCTCTCTTCATCGTCTGGCTCGGTACCGGCATGAAAACAATAATCATTGCCGCTGCCTCTGTTGCCTTTTTCGGTGCCGTCATGTCTTTATATGAACACTTTAAGGAAACTAATAAAGAAAAAATCAGACTTATTTACACGCTTGGCGGAAATAAATCTGATGTTCTGTTAAAAGTAGTTTTACCATCCAATCTCGGCTTTATAATCAACGTAATGAAAGTAAACATGGGACTTTCATTAGTCGGTGTTATCATCGGCGAATTTGTTGCCGCCAATGCCGGACTCGGATATCTTATATTGTATGCCAGTCAGGTTTTCCGGCTTGATCTCGTATTGCTTTCAATCGTCATTCTGGCTGCCGTTGCATCCATCCTCTATCTCATACTTGATTTTGTTGAAAAAATCTGCCTGAAACAAAAACAGAATTAAAAACCTAAGACCCGCTTGCAGACTTCAAGGCCCTCTCTGCTGTCTCGATATATTTTTTCAGGCAGCTTTCAGGTCCTACAAGTCTGATAATCCCACTCATACCGATAAGCCATCCAGCAAGTGCATCACTAAACTGTACATCCACGCGACAATCATATTTTCCGTTTGGCTTTTTTAACCTTATGACGCTGACTGATGAAGCTCCGAACTTATCAATGATTATACCTATATTCTTCTCGTCACATTCCAGACGGATTTTCTCATTTTCGGCAGCGACCATGTTGTGCATCTGATTACAATACTCAACTTTTTTATTGTAAGACGTGAACTCATTTACATATGTAACGGCATTTCCCGTCTTACATATATTTCTCATTTTGTCAACTCTGTAATGCTTTATTTTTTTGTCATTTCCGTCATATGCAATAAGATAGTAATTGTCATTGTCAGCATGCAAAAAACATGGTGTAATGTCTGTTTTATCACCGTTTGCCCTCTTTACAAGCTTTTTTTCGATATTCCAATCCATGTATTCAAAGGAAATAACGCTGTTATCATTTATTGCACTGCTTAATTCTCCGATATTCCTGAAGACCTCATTATTAACGGTTTTGGGTCTGTCCGAAATAATTACCTCACGATTCAATTCCTTTGCCGTATATATACTGCCAAGCTTTTCAAGTTTGGTTATCATGTCTCTTGACTGCTCTTTTGTCAGTATTTTTGACGAAACAACTATATCAACCAGCAGTTTCTGCTCAGGTGGAGAAAACAGACGATTATTGTGATAGTAGCTGACTCTGTGATCCTCTCCGGTCAGCTTTTCTATACTGAAACCTGTTTCCCTTAAAAGCTCGAAATCCCTGTAAAGGGTCTTTCTTTCTACTTCGATTCCCTTATCAAGCAGTCTGTGTTGAATTTCCGAAAGCTCCATACCATGATTTTCATCCGTATGTTCGGCAAGAATCTTCATTATGTATATCAGTTTCTGTTTTTTCTCTCCCACAGAGTACCTCCGGACATCTTACTTCATTCTGATGCTTTCAGAAAAGCTTGTCCAACCGAAATATGTAAAAACAAGACCTGCTGCAACGCAGAGAAGACATACTATTCCTGCTTTTGTATTCTTATTTGCAAAGCATCTGTAAGCAGTAAACCCTCCTGCCACAACAGCCATTACCGGAAATACACAGGTCGAATAAAAGAAAATGCCAAGCAGCGCAAATATTACGCATACTATCGTCATCGTATTGCTGTAATCTTTAACAGAATCATCCTTATGAGGGAGAAATTCCGTACTTATTATCTTTTCATACTCCTGCTGAAATGATTCCGTTTCACTTGCTGAAAGTTTTGCACTTTTCATGACACTCAGTTCATCAAGCCAGTCTGCCACTTCATTCATTATAATTCTGCAGCCTTTTGCATTATCTGCAGTGAGACTGCCGTTTTTTATTTCAAAAACAAGCGGCTGCTTTAAAATCCCGGCACTCTCATCCGGATTATATACTGCACTTACATCCGTTCCTTCGGACGAATTTCGTATACGCTTATTTATATCCTCAAACATTTTCTCAGCAGAAATCTTATCCAGATCAGGTCTTATGCTTTCCATACACAAAAGACTGTTATTTTCCGTACAAACAACATATACCGGTTTGTTTTCACCTTTGTATATGCCGACATTATACACCTTGTCACCGACATAAGCCTCTGAGTCCGCTATGCACTTACTGCTGTCTGTTATTATATTCGTAATGCTTTCATCAAAAAAAGTTTTCCCCACAATGGATACCTCCAAAAAGTTATACGAATACAATATATCACCTTATGAACCCTCTGTCAAAACAAATACCTGACTATTCATCTTTTCTTCACATTCCTGCACCCCTGTTTACTCTTAAACCAATTCCATCGCAAGCATAATAAGTATTCCTGACATTATTCCTATTGTTGCAATATGACCTTTACTCTCACACTGAAGGTCCGGAATAAGTTCTTCAACCGTAATATGAAGCATTGTTCCTGCCGCATAACTTAACATAAATGGCATGACAGGTTTAACAATATCGTATGCATAAAGCGCACATATGCCGAATACAGGTTCCACAATGCCGCTTAACGAGGCCAGAAGAAAAGCCTTTTTCCCTTTCATTCCATTATTTACGAACAGTGCTGCCAGAGCCATGCTCTCGGGAAAATTCTGTATTCCGATTCCCAGAGCCAAAATAATTGCCGCCGGCAGAAGATCAATGTTATCAGGATTCTCTATAAAAAGAGAGAAAGCAACTCCTACCGTTATTCCCTCCGGAATATTATGCAGGGTCATTGCGAACATCAGTGCCGCATCCGAACTATTTTCTCTTTTCTTCCTCATAAAAGCATCCATCGCAATGAGAACAATACAACCGAACGCAAATCCCAAAATAATCATTACCGCATCAATGAAACCGTTCACTGCTTCCATTGCGGGAACAAGCAGTGCAAATACTGCCGTTGCTATCATAACTCCGACCGAAAAACCAAGTATTGCCCTGCCGGCTTTACCTCCGTTTATCTTTTTTACAAAAAAGACCATTGAAGCACCGCTGACCGTCATTGCGAAAATAAAAAAAAGCGAAAGATACGCTGATAAATACTCCAACATTCCAACATTCCATACATATTTATTTTATTATATTCAGCATGAACGGCGTTTGTTAAGACGTATTTGTTTCCTGACTCCCTGCAAAACACATCACTTATCCGTATATGCTTCTTTCTTATTATCCCCACATACTAAAAACTTAGTAAAACCTGAGGCTGCATACACATATAAAACTTGACTTATGAGCCCATAATTTCTATAATTAAAAGGACTTTGCAATTTTCAACTATAATATAAGGAGGTCTGCCTTATGATAACATTACATAAAGGTGGTATGTATCTGGTTAACGGCGTACCTGCAGAAACTGCAGATATTTCCCCTGAGGAAGCCCGCAAACAGACAATTGCATATTCTATACTTAACTCCCACAACACATCGGGAAACGACGAAAAACTTAAAATCAAATTTGATGCCATGGTATCTCATGACATTACATATGTAGGAATTATCCAGACGGCACGCGCCAGCGGACTTAAGGAATTCCCTCTTCCATATGCAATGACCAACTGTCACAATTCTCTTTGTGCCGTTGGTGGAACAATTAATGAAGATGATCATGTATTCGGTCTCTCCGCTGCCAAGAAATTCGGCGGTATATATGTTCCTGCAAATCAGAGTGTTATTCACTCATATGCAAGAGAAGCCCTTGCACGCTGCGGCGGAATGATTCTCGGTTCCGACAGCCACACACGTTATGGTGCGCTTGGAACAATGGCCGTTGGCGAAGGCGGTCCTGAGCTTGTAAAACAGCTCCTCAAAAACACTTGGGATATAAATCGTCCTGAAGTTGTCATGGTTTATCTTAAAGGAACTCCTAAGAGAGGTATTGGTCCTCATGACATTGCAATCGCCCTTGTTGGTGCAACCTTTGCAAACGGTTTTGTAAAGAATAAGGTTCTCGAATTTGTGGGTCCGGGAATTGCAAATCTTCCAATCGACTTCAGAAACGGTATCGATGTAATGACAACGGAAACAACCTGTCTCTCCTCAATTTGGGAAACAGATGACACAGTTAAAGCTTTCTACGAAACACATAAGCGTCCTGATGCTTATAAAGAGCTTAAACCGGGCTGTACTGCTTACTATGACAGCATGATTACAATCGACCTTGATAAAATGGAATCAATGATTGCTCTTCCATTCCATCCGTCTAATGCTTATACAATACATGAGTTCGTGGAAAATGCCGAAGAACTCCTTAAGAAGGTGGAAGAAGAAGCAAAAATTAAATTCCCTAAGGCAAACTTCAAACTTACGGATAAAGTCCGTGACGGAAAAGTTTATGCCAGCCAGGGTGTCATTGCCGGATGTTCAGGCGGTACATTTAACAATATAAACGAAGCTGCAGAAATCCTTAAGGGTGGTTCTACCGGAAATGACTACTTCTCTCTTTCCGTATATCCTACAAGTGTTCCTGTCAGTCTCGAACTCACAAAAACAGGTGCTACGGCAGAACTTCTTAAATCCGGTGCCGTTATTAAACCTTCTTTCTGCGGTCCATGCTTTGGTGCCGGTGATGTTCCTGCAAACAACGGTCTTTCAATCCGACATACTACAAGAAACTTCCCTAACCGTGAAGGTTCAAAGCCGGGCGAAGGTCAGATTGCGGGAGTTGCTCTCATGGATTCACGTTCAATTGCTGCCACAGCGCTTAACGGCGGTGTGATTACTGCTGCAACCGATATTGAATACGAAATTCCGGGCAATGAATATCACTACGATCCTACCGTTTACGAACACAGAGTATATAACGGATTCGGAAAAGCCGATCCTGATGCCGAGCTCATTCTCGGACCAAACATCACTGACTGGCCAAAGATGGATCCTCTTGCAGATAACCTTCTCGTTAAGCTTGCTGCAGTAATTCATGATCCGGTAACAACAACCGATGAGCTTATTCCTTCAGGAGAGACTTCCTCATACAGAAGTAATCCTCTTCGACTTGCAGAATTTGCTCTTTCCAGACGTGTTCCTGAATATGTAGGCAATTCAAAAGCTGTAAATGCCGCTGAAAATGAAAGACGTGCAGGAAATACTCCTGATGAAATCGTAAATGTTCTCAACAACTTCGGTGACGGAAAATCCCTCGCTGCATCTACACAGTTCGGTTCATGTGTATTTGCAAATAAACCGGGTGACGGTTCAGCCCGTGAACAGGCAGCTTCCTGTCAGAAGGTTCTCGGCGGATTTGCAAACATCTGTTACGAATTTGCAACAAAGAGATACAGAAGTAACTGTATCAACTGGGGTATTCTTCCATTCACAATTGACGAATCCACAGAATTTAATTACAGCGAAGGCGATTATGTATTTGTCCCTGACATTCGCAACAAAATTGCACAGGGTATTGAGGAATTCCCTGCAAAGGTAATAAAGGCATCCGGAGAAATTTCAGACATCATGCTCTACGTAAAAGGTCTTACGCCTGACGAAAAAGAGATAATACTTGATGGCTGCTTAATCAACTACTACGCTGCCAGACTTGATAAATAAAGGAGACTTCAAATGGAAAAGATTAAAATGACCACTCCTCTTGTTGAAATGGATGGAGATGAAATGACCAGAATTCTCTGGAAAATGATAAAGGATGAACTCATTCTTCCTTTCGTTGATTTAAAGACCGAATACTACGATCTCGGTCTTCCTGAAAGAGATAAAACAGCGGATCAGGTTACAATAGACTCAGCAAATGCCACAAAAAAATACGGTGTAGCAGTTAAATGTGCAACGATCACTCCAAACGCACAGCGTATGACAGAGTACAATCTCCATGAAATGTGGAAATCACCAAACGGAACAATCAGAGCAATTCTTGACGGAACTGTTTTCAGAGCTCCTATTATGATTGACTCGATCAAACCTGCGGTTAAGAATTGGGAAAAACCAATCACAATCGCAAGACATGCATATGGTGATGTCTATAAAAATACAGAATTCCGTGTAGAAGGTCCGGGAAAGGCCGAACTCCTCTTCACCGGAGAAGACGGAACCACAATGCGCCAGACAATATACGATTTCGAATGTGCCGGAGTATTACAGGGTCAGTATAACAAAGATACTTCCATCCGTTCCTTTGCACACTCCTGTTTCAAATATGCAATATCCACAAAGCAGGATCTCTGGTTTGCAACCAAGGACACAATCAGTAAAAAGTATGACCATACATTCAAGGACGTATTCCAGGAAATCTATGATAACGAGTACAAAACAAAATTTGAGGAACTCGGAATCGAATATTTCTATACCCTGATTGATGATGCCGTTGCAAGAGTAATAAGAAGCAAGGGCGGATATATCTGGGCATGTAAGAACTACGATGGCGATGTAATGAGCGATATGGTTTCAACAGCCTTCGGTTCTCTTGCAATGATGACTTCCGTTCTTGTAAGTCCGGAAGGAAACTATGAATACGAAGCTGCTCACGGAACAGTAACACGTCACTATTACAGATACCTCAAGGGTGAAGATACTTCAACCAATCCAATGGCAACAATCTATGCATGGAGTGGTGCTTTAAGAAAACGTGGTGAGCTCGATAAACTTAAGGCACTTGTTGACTACGCTGACAAGCTCGAAGCTGCATGTATTCAGACCCTCAATGACGGTATCATGACAAAGGATCTTGTTAATCTCGTTGAACCGGGATTCAAGGCAGTTGCCGTTAACAGTAAAGACTTTATCCTTGCAATAAGAGAACGTCTTGAAAAAGCACTTGGATGCTAAATCAAACCACTGTTTAATAAAGTAAAAAAATCCACGGAACACTCCGTGGATTTTTTTGCTCTGTAAAAGAACGTATTTTGTTGAATGTCTATATAAAAGGAATCCTTGCTAAATCATGTCAGAGATTTAATCCTGATTTTTCTTTGAAATTGAATTAAACTCTTTGTAGGTAGAAAGAGTGGTCTCAAATATCTTCTCTTTATAACCACCGTCCTCGAATCTCATAACCGTAATATCAATGGTTTCGCCGCCTCCGATATAACTGAGTACCGATTTAAGAGCATCCATATTTTTGGTTCTGTTACCATCAACCTCAATAATGATATCTCCTTCTTCTATTCCGGCCTCATCTGCCGCGAGATTCTTGTATACCGAATTAACGTAAACACCCTGTGGTACTGAATACATCTCGGCTACCGTACTGTCAACATCACTTCCTCCGATACAGAGATAACCCTGATCTTTTTCCGGCAGCACTACTTTTGTTTCCATATTCATAAGTTCATCAACCAACTCCTGAATGTCGGAAATCGGAATGGCATAACCCATGCCTTCAACCATATCACTGGAAACCTTAGCGGAATTAATACCTATAAGTTCGCCATTCATGGTAAATAAAGCACCGCCGCTGTTTCCCGGATTTATTGCCGCATCCGTCTGAATGCAATAATTGGATATTGTCGTACCGTCTGTTCCCTCAAGCTCCATATATCTGTTCAAAGCGCTTACAATTCCGGTTGTAACCGACTGACCGTATCCGAGTGCATTACCGATTGCAACAACCTGTTCTCCAAGCTTTAAATTGTCGGAATCTCCTACAACCGCAATTCGTATTTTGTCAAGAATATCATCATTAAGATCGTCCATTTTAATTGAAACAACGGCTATATCTCTTTCAGAATCATATCCCTTTATATACGCCTGCGCTGCCATCGGTTCATCTGAAGACTCATCAAAACTGAATACACATGAAAGCTCATTGCTGTTTGAAACGACATGATAATTTGTGAGTATGATAAGTTCATCATCCGTCTGTGCAATAATGACTCCCGAACCTGCACTTTCACTCTGCTTTTTATAAGTTCCCCATATTGTTTCTACATCAGAGACTCCAAGATTTGTTATCGCAACAACACTTGGCAGACATGCTTCCGCAATCTTTTCCACACCGCCGATACCTGTTCCGTCAACAAACGTAGTGGCATCTGAAGAAGTTGCTATATCGGAAGTTGTCAGTGAAACCTTCTTACCACTGGTAACGCCTCCTGAAACCTTGCCGGCATCAGCTCCTCCGACATTATTCAAAAAGTGATTTATACCATAAAAGCTTCCGCCTGCTATTCCTCCAATGAGGACACCGCTTATAACAAGCCCACATGCCTTTTTTATAAACTTTCCACCCTTATTGGCTGTCAGTTCATCGTAATCGTCGTCATCATCATCGTCGTCGATAATATTGTAATCGAAATCGCTGTCCACTGATTTATTCTCAGACTCCTCGAATTCATTAGCTTTCATTTCGTTTTCATCGTAATCGCCATTCATAAGGTTGCCTCCCATAATAATGAGTTCTCAATAAACTCATCTGTTTCTTTCTTAATATGCTCATATTCTATATTTTAAATCTGGCATAATTTTGAATAAAAACCACTTTAACTGTGACTTATTTGTTAACAAATTGTGTTTTGTCGCCATATATCAGTTCATTCCAAAAAGCCTCTTCCGGCTTAATAAACAAAATCATATTGGCAAACCGTTTTTCCGTCACGGTATTCAATCACCGAAGATATCGATTCTTCATTATAAACTGTCGAAAAAACATGTTCTCCGTCAAAATCCGAATAAGTAACATTTAAGAGCCTGTCATCCGCATCATAAGAAAAAACTGCAGAAGTTTCATTATAGTCACTGTCGGTTTTCGTAATCTGAACCGGCAATCCATTCAGATTATATGTGATTTTTAAAGTCTTTACCCATTTTTCGTTTGCATCGAAATAATGCATCAGGGTTACCCTTCCGTTTTCATCCGTTCCCGGATAATTCCAGAATCCGCTGAGATTGCCGTCAGCGTCCAAATCCTTTCCGATTTTAGGCACGTTTCCATCATATTCGCAGGTAAAGAACCCTTTTATCCCCGACTCTGAATAATCGGTTTTATGTGTCAGCATTCCGTTCGAGTCATATTTCAGTTCGCTGTATCCGGATGAATTTCCGTCTGCGTCCGTCATGACTATTTTCTCCGGTCTTATATTCATCCATGAAGCCGTATCATTTTCTCCTGCATAAATATATTCGACATCAGGTTCCTTCGTTCTGTCAACCCTGACAATATAGGTTTCATAATTCTTTGACAGATTATCAGCTTCGCTTATCATTACAACCTCGCCAAGAGATTTAAGCAGATTATGATTTGTTACTATCTTCTTATAACTTCCACCATGAAAGACCTCGCCATCAGTAGTATTATATCCGTCAAAATTCTCCGCATTGCCGACATAAATGTAATCTATGTCATACTTTTCTATTAATGACATAACTTCCTTAACATTGGAAGAAGTATAAATTGTCAGCACGTCAGAATGTCTTTCTTTGACCGACTCAGGATATCTTTTATCCGCACCTGAACTTCTCCATAACCATTCATGAGTCTGCCATCCGAGCACTGTCTGATTTCCGGTAAATACCGATATTCTGTTAAAGAAACTGTAGCTCAGACCACACATCTCTAGCACTACGGCATCATCCGGAACATTTTTATTTATCCATTCCACACCTTTATAATCATCCGGACTCTCTGTTTTTAGAAAAGCCGTTGCATCAATCGTCTTATAATATCCCGTAAACCAGGCACTTGTTGCCTCGAAGAAATAACATACTGTGCATGAAAGAAGAACCACGGCGGTAACGGCAATTCTCTTTATAATTCCCTTTTTAAAACATATCAGTCTTACAATGACAAATGACATGAATATACCAAACATTATAAATGACTGATATGTAAGCTTAAACATTGTATTCGCTCTTTTGTATGCACCACCATAAATATCTACTATGTAAATAACCTCCGGAATCAGCACGAGTCCGAATGCACAAAGTCCCAATATGATTGCAAAAAGGTCTGCCGTACAGCATTCTTTCATAAATCTGAAAACGACATTCAGCTCTTTCTTTTCATTCTCACCATCATCTTTATTTTTCGATAAAGCCAATGATTTTTTTACTCTTCCGCTTACAACAAATTCCCATATCAGAACAATGATAAACAGAATCAGCACAAATACCGGGAGTCCCCACAATATGGCTAACTGATAAAGTGGTGTATGTCTGCCGGTAAAATCCCAGGTTGATGAAATACTTACAAAAGAAAGTGTAAACGGAAGTGCCGTAATCTCTCCTATAATTATAAACACAATACCCTGTATGGCTGTCAATATATAAGCCTTCTTTTTAAATCCATAGCATATCATGTTCATGAAAAGTATAACAGCACCGGACACGACATAGTAAATCGGGAAATCCCAATAATTGGTCATATGGAACAGTCCGATTAAAAACATAATCACGCACAGCCATGGTGAAAAAACCTCTTTTAAAAGACCTTCCTTTATCTTCTCTGAAAAAGTATAGCCCTTTTTAATTTTTTCTCTTCTGTTTATCATCCATGCCAGTAAAAGTGCAATTAAGGTAAGCACGAAGATGATATTTATTACATGAGCATGTAAATCTCCGAGAATAAAGGAATATGACGGAAACTCATGTATTGTTTTGTCGTCCGTTTCCGGATTATATCCTATGTATCTCGTTGCATCTGCGAACCAATAGGAATCATTTTCTTTTCCAAGAACCTGATTTACTCTCGGCATTATCCATTTAAAAATCGGAAAATGCATGTTTCCTGCAAAGCCTACCGACAATCCTGCTAAAAGTCCTGCTGCACCGACCGCTCCTGACGGATTGGCTTTCTTTCTTTTTTTGCTCTCTCTGTTTTCAAGGTAGAAAGCAAAGAGATTTGAGCCTATTGAATAAGGAAGCGAAAATCCCATTGCTGCAAGTGTCATCATCATAAGATTATACCCGCATTCAACACCAACTCCCGACAGCCTTATAAGATATGCTGATATAAACTGGCCAACATAGTAATAATTGATTCCGTTTCCTGAAAACCATAAATCATGCGGAGGCATATAATCAGATTTAAGAATTGCAGCCACATACCCATAGTCCATGAACCTCTCAGTTCCATATGCTGCCGCATTGAATCCTTTTATGTAACACCAGACTGAAAAAACACAGAAAAAAATGATTTCCGCGTTTATCATGGAATTCAGCATATCATGCGAAAAAACTTCAGATGTTTTGATTTTTTCAGACGAATATCTGTTATATAAGTATAAAAGACCGACATTTGCCGCAAAACATATGACAACCGACAAAATACATAATGCCATTGAGAATTTCATCAGCTTAATGCTTGAAATAAACCAGACAAACCATGCTGAAAATGCTACTCCGAGAGTCTTTGAAAACATCCATCCGTTATCCCTGAATCGTCTGAAAAGAATCAGTGTCAGCGGCTGAAAAACTATCCCAAGCAGCAACAGCATAAGCCACCAGGAAATGACCTTTGTGTAATCAACGGCTCCCATATACCTGAAGCAAAAAGCCATTACCAACGCAACAATCACAATCCGTATGATATTGCTCTTTAATCTTTGCATTCTATCTGTCATTTTCTTCTTCCCTCATCTTCATCTTACGGTTTATCACCCTAAAATCACCAATGGCATTGCAGCCGATTTTAAAAATCTTCTTGAGATTTATTGAATTTGTTCCACCCTGTCTCGGTTTAAAAGTAATATTTCTATAGAGCACACTCTCATTAAATCTTACAAATGCAACACTTATTATGACATTAGGAAGATTGTAATCATCTTCAAAAAGATCTAAGTATTTTTCAAGCACGTCCGACTTCATAAGTCTGAACGGAGTATTGGCATCCTTGACATTTACCCCGAAAAACATTCTGATTATGAGTTTAAGTGTTTTTGTTACAAAAACCCTTGAAGCACCATCCTGTCTGCCGCCCCTGCTGCCGATAACCATGGAATAATTCTCTCTTTGATACCAGAAAGGCTCAAATTCCTCCGGTCTTGTCTGACCGTCTGAATCTGTTTGAAAAATATAGTCTGCCCCCTGACTTACGGCATATTTATAACCGAAAATTACGGCCGAGCCATGCCCCCCGTTCGGCTTATCCAAAACAGTAAGGCAGTCTGTTTCTTTCTCCAGATTCTTTAGAATGGTAAGCGTATTGTCCTTACTTCCATCATTCACAACAACGAGTTTTGAATCATTTCCATACTTTAGAGCTATTTTCGACCATTCTTTCACCGTCTTTTCTATATTGGCTTCCTCATTATATGCAGGAATTACGATATACAGCTTATCCAAAATTCATCCTCCTTAATCCGCAATACTTTTCACATCATAGATGTTTAATTCATTAACGCCGCTGCCGTTTGTATATACCAAATCAAACGTCATGCTTATTATATCTTCTCTTACAATAAATTCCTTATTTGTCCTTAGAGCCCTGTCAATGACAATATATCTTATATTATTTTCGTTACATAATGATATAAGACTCTCTTTATCCGACTGTGCAAATATCTCCTTTACGATTTCTTCTCTTTCAAAGGTGTCGTAACCTGCGCTCCATGCGTAATAAGGCCATCCATAAAAAAGGGAAGCTCCTCCAAGCACAACTTCGTTAAGTGTATACCTGTCAGTAAGGAAAATGTCATCATAGTCCGAATTTTCATCAACCCAGGCAGTTACCGGACTGTCAGAAGCAAACGAAATATAACCACTGTTTTTATGAGAATTCTTTCTGACTGTTATATAAAAATCATAGATTCCGGTACAGGTCAGCATGATAAGCAGAAATACGGAAAAAACTTTTGTCATTATGCCTTTACGGTTCCAAAGTCTGTAGACCAGTGCCGCTGCAAATATTCCGGCAAGAATGCAGCTTATCATTACATATTTATGATTTACCGCCGTATCAACGGTCATTTGAATTGTCATCGCAAAAACAAGCGGTGTCAGAAAAGAAAAGAGAACCCATTTATAGTACCCGTTCACCATCAGAAAAACAACAATTATAACAAACGGAAGCAGTCCCAAGAGTTTAACAAGATAATCACAGCTTCCGAACAATGTAGGAACATCCGCAAGAAATCCGGGGTCCCATCTTAATGACAGCCCCTCACCATTTCCGTCCATAAATACGCCTGTCTGTATATAACTCATTAATACGGAAATAATTGCGGTAATAAGATATTCCAGACGCCGGTCTGATACAAAAGCAAGAAAAAACAGAATCAGAAGACATGCTATTACACATGCACCGTTAAAAAATGCAGTCATTCCGATAAAAACACCCATGACTATTGGAGTTTTTATGTCACCCGGGAGCCATCCCTCTTTCTCAAAAACTGATTTTCCGAGAAATTCCACCGGACTGATTCGTTTTTCATTTTTGCCGTTTTGCAAAGGAAAAATCCTCTGTGCAGCTTCAAACAGCTTTGGCAGGAAAAAAATCAAAACGGCAAGTATCATACTTATTCCAAAAGCCAGATGTCTTTGATTTACATACACATTTATGTTGAAGAGTCCCCAATCTTCATGGAGTGTTTCGCCTATAAACTTCGTATTATTGACAAGTGTACTGAATATCACTTTCAGGTTTCCGTTAATACCGCTTATAAATTCCGGAAGTGCGCTTCCGCTTCTGAATATAAGAAATGCCGTACTTATCCAACCGATTACCCGCTTGCCGAAAAGCTTAATCGAAATGGAATAAAGCAGCATACACATACTCACAAATGATAATATGCTTGGAATATTAAAAGCAAAATCGATTCTCATGCCAAGATATTCCAGATTTCCCACAAAAAATTGAAACATGAAATGATACTTTATGTCATTCGATGAAAAATGCGAGTAGTGAGTCGGAAAATTGTTCCCCTTTGAAAATGACCTTATCATTCCAAGGTGAGGTGAAAAATCGCTGAATACCGACACTCCGACGCATATATCGTTTTCACTCGAAAAAAATGTCAGAAACATAAGAAAGGCGGCCACTGTAAAGACTACGGCAACAAAAATCCAATCACCGGCTTTCGTATTCCGGAAGCAATCCCTGATGCTTTTCTTAATAAGTTCATATCTTTTAAAAAGAACAATGACAATTATGGTATAAGCGGCAATAAATGTAATTATGTCTGCATTTTTCAGAGGACTGTTTCCTTTACTGAAGATACATGCCATTATATATGTAAACCATGACATCAGCATTGTTCCCACCACAAAAGAAAGGGGGAGAACCACCATGAATGACGGCACTTTAATCTCCCTTCCCGTGAAGGTTCTGTTCATTATTTTTATGGCTCCGGGCAGCATCAGAACGACAGCTGCGAAACCAAGAATAAATATTGTCACAAGATATAATAATCCAAGCATAACCAATCCTCTTATCTCTCGAAATACGTTTTTAGTATACCATGCATTGAACTAAACGTACAATGTTATTTCTGTCCTCCACAATTTTATCACATTCTTTTGCTTCAAGGGAATCCACCGCTTCCCGCGCATTTGACATTACCATTCCGTCGCGTGAAGGATCTGCCAGTACGAACTGCAGGTCACCGCTCTGACGTATACCGAAGAAGTCTCCCGGTCCTCTCAGTTTCATATCACATCCGGCGATATAAAATCCGTCATTGGACTTGGCAACAATATCCAATCTCTCCTTTGTTTTCTCGGACATCTTACCCGCCATGAAAATACAATATGACTGTTCTGAGCCACGACCGACACGACCTCTTATCTGATGAAGCTGAGCCAGACCGAACGCTTCCGAATTCTCTATAAGCATCACTGTTGCATTAGGCACATTGATACCTACTTCTATAACCGTTGTTGAAACAAGAATATCAATCTCACCTTTTTCAAACGATTCCATTATTTTGGCCTTATCATCGCTCTTCATTCTTCCGTGAAGAATTCCAACCCTGTATTTTCCGTCAAAAACATCCGAGAGTTCCTCTCCATATGTTGTTACGGCTGCCGCTGACTTGGTTTCACTCTCTTCCACTAAAGAACAGATGACATATGCCTGACGGCCTTTTGAAATCTCTTTGTCAATAAATCTGTAAACTGAATTTCTCATTCCCTCATCAGCCACACAATTCTTTATAGGAAGTCTGTCTGCAGGACGGGATTCTATAACCGAAACATCCATATCTCCATACAGCATAAGCGCATAAGTCCTTGGGATAGGAGTCGCACTCATAAGAAGCAGGTGAGGATTTTCTCCTTTCAGCATCAGACTTTCTCTCTGACGTACACCGAAACGATGCTGTTCATCTATAACAGCCAGTGCAAGACCGGCAAAATGTACATTATCCTGTATAGCCGCATGAGTACCGACAACAATTGAAATTTCACCGGATTCAATCTGTTCATATACCGCTGACTTTTCGGACTTTTTCATGCTTCCTACAAGTTTTCCGACTTTTATCCCCATCGGTGTAAGCATTTTTTCAAAGTATTCAAAATGCTGATTTGCCAGTACCTCCGTCGGTGCCATGATGCATCCCTGATATCCGGCGAAAGCCACTGCCGCAAGAGCTATAAGTGCCACAACGGTTTTACCTGACCCGACATCCCCTTGAAGAAGTCTCTGCATTACCCTTTCACCCGACATATCCTCAAAAATCTCATCAAGAACCTTTTCCTGGTCGACGGTAAGTTTAAAGCCTATACTTTCCGTCAAAGCATCAAGCTTTTCATTCCAGGAAATTTTCATCCTGCTTACCGGGGAACTCATATCGGTTTTCATCATCCTCATATTAAGCATGAAAAAGAAAAATTCATCAAATACCATACGTGAAAGTGCCTTTGTAAGCATTTCCTCATTTTGTGGAAAATGAATGTTAATCAAAGCCTCTTTTATGCCGCACAGGTCATATCGGCTTCTTATTTTAACCGGAAGATATTCCTTAATCACTATTTCATCCAAAGCTTTTCTCATGGAATTTCCGATCATGTTTTGAGACAGTCCCTCCGTAGTTGAGTAAACCGGCTTATAATTTTTTAGCATCAGGCGATACTTATCCTTGGTAAAAACCTCCGGCTGAATCATTGTAAGATTCATTTTGTTACGGTTTACCTTTCCGCGAAATATATATCTTTCCCCAAAACGTATATTGTTCTTCATGTAAGGAGCATTAAACCATTTAATTTTAAGCGTACCGCTATCGTCCTTAACGCTGACCTCCGTTATCTTCTTATTGCCTGCAAAAACCATTCTTGGAGTTGATATGACAATTCCTTCTATACTGCACAGACTTCCGTTTGAACAGTCCTTTATTTTCTCCGGCAGGGCATATGTTTCATATCTGAACGGATAATGAAACAGCAGCTCACCCACCGTTCTTACACCTATCTTTGCAAACAGCGATGCAGTCTTGTCTCCTACACCTTTTACCGAAGTAATTATGTCCTGAACCTCAAGCATTTTTTTCTCCAACTAATAAATACTAAACCAAATCCAGACCTTGCCCAGACCGTTATCCTTATATTTCCCACAGCGAAAAAACGGGCAGCCAAAATGCTGCCCGTCTGAAATAATCTTCAATCTACTCCACTGAGATAACGTAATAGTATACCGGCTGTCCTGCGTTATGCACTTCAACATCAACATCAGGGAATTCCTTTGATATCATCTCCGAAAGAGCCTGTGCCGAATCTTCATCGGTATCCTTTCCATAATAAACGGAAACCAATTCAGAATCTTCATCTACCAAAGCCTTAACTGTATCAAGAGCCGTATTGTTTATATCTTTTCCCACTGCAACAATGGCCTTATCTCCAATACCCATTATATCATCAACATGAATTTCAAAACCGTCAATCTGAGTATCCCTTACTGCATATGTTACCTGTCCGGTCTTAACAAGACTGATTCCTTCGGTCATTGCAGCCTCATTACTTTCAGGAGATTCTCCCTCCATGAAATTTATCATCGCAGAAATACCCTGTGGTATTGTTTTGGTGTTGATAACGATTACATTCTTATCTTCCGTAAGATCTCTTGCCTGAGAAGCTGCAAGAATGATATTAGAGTTGTTTGGAAGTATGAAAATGTTATCGGCATTTACCTTATCTATGGCATTAAGCATATCTTCCGTACTTGGGTTCATTGTCTGACCGCCTTCGATAATATAGTCAACTCCAAGTCCTTTGAATATCTCATTCATACCCTCACCAATCGAAACGGCAATAAAGCCGTTTTCTTTCTTAGGTGCAGATACTGCCTTCTTTGATTCTTCCGGAACAACACCTTCATTCAGACCCTTGAAAACTCTTTCATTATGTTCCTCACGCATGTTGTCTACCTTCATATTTGTAAGTGAACCAAATTCAAGACCCTTTTCAAAAGCAAGACCCGGATGATTTGTATGAACATGTACTTTGACAATTTCATCATCTGCCACGCATACTATTGAATCACCAATTGACTCAAGGAAAGCCTTAAACTCAAGTTCCTGAGGCATAAGGAATTCTTTTTCAAGCATGATGATAAATTCCGTACAATATCCGAATTTTATGTCTGCCGTTGAGATGTCATCTTTTGCTGCTCCCTTTGCAGCCTGCTTTACAGGTGCTGCCGGTTCAAATGTAAAATCATCCGTTTTTCCAAGATAGCCGTCACGAACACCATAAAGAATTTCAACAAGTCCCTGTCCGCCGGAATCCACAACACCGGCTTCTTTAAGTACAGGAAGCAGTTCCGGAGTGTTCTGAAGAGCAATCTCCATTGCGCTGATAACTTCTGCACAATAAGCCTCAAGATCCGTTATCTCACCGCAAATGTCAGTTGCACGCTCTGCACCTGCCCTTGCTACTGTAAGAATTGTTCCTTCCTTTGGCTTCATAACAGCCTTATATGCTGTTTCAACTGCCTTCTGTGCAGCTTCAGTGAGAACAAAAGTATCAATAAAATCACATTCTCCGATCACCTTGCAAAAACCTCTTAAAAGCTGAGACAGAATTACACCGGAGTTACCTCTGGCTCCTCTTAATGAACCGCTTGAAATGGCTTTTGCAAGCTGTGCATATGTCGGATTCTCAAGTTTTGCAACTTCCTTTGCCGCTGAAAGAATTGTCAATGTCATGTTGGTTCCCGTATCACCATCCGGTACAGGGAATACATTTAATTCATTTATTATTTCTTTTTTTGATTCAATACGCTTTGCTCCGGAAAGAAAAACTTTCTGAAGAAGCACTGCATCAATAGAACCGGTATTCACTATTCTTTTCCTCCTGATCAGTCAATAATGCGAACGCCTTCGACATAAATATTTATTTTATTTACTTTAAGTCCGGTAAAATCTTCAACCTTGTATTTTACATTCTGGACAAGATTATCGCATACCGCAGTAATGCTTACACCATAAGAAACAATTACATGAAAACTGATATCAATCTCATTGTTGTTTATCTCTATATTAACACCATGTGTAAGATTATCTTTATAAAGTAACTTTACAATACCGTCCTTCATGTTAACGGAAGCCATGCCAACGATACCAAAGCACTCAACTGCCGCAGAACCGGCATATTTTGCAATGACATTAGAATCGATAGAAACTTCTCCTACATTTCTAAGAATTGTACCATCCATATATATAAACCTCCCGTTTAGTTTTTCATTAAAAAATGAAAATAAGTTCTCAATTGATTATACCCCTCATATTAACTTTAGTAAAGATTTAAATTTCCAAAGGGAGATAATCCGATGAGAAAAATGCTCGGTTTCATTCTTTTTTGGGTAGCTGCAGGCATGATTTTAATGCTATTGGTCAGAAACATATTGGTCGGGCTCTTTATAATTGCCCTCTGCCTGCTGCTGGGATATAACTTATTCTGCAAGTAAAACGACTCCACCGTAAAAATCCGAAAGAAATAAAAAGGGTGTCAATTACCACCGTAACGACACCCAGATTTACACTCTTAAAAAAGTATTATGCTCTTTCTACTTTACCGGATCTAAGGCAGGAAGTACAAACATGCATCTTCTTTGTTCCACCGTTAACCTTAACTTTAACGGACTTAACATTAGATTTCCATTCTCTATTTGCTCTGCCGGAAACCTGACTTCTTGTAATACTAATCTGTCTTCCGAAAAGTGCACCCTTATTACAAACATCACATTTTGCCATCAGTAAGCACCTCCTTACAATTAAAATTTGCCTTTAAGACTTAAACAATGGCATTATATCAGAGAAAGCCTTGTAATGCAAGCATTATTTTCGAATATTTTGCATTTTATTCTGAGCACTGATTCTCCATTGCTTTTCTTGCAGCCTCATTGACATATTCGTCAAGATTGTCTCCATTTTTTATCTTCTTAATCTTTTTGATTATTTCAGGTATAAGATCAACACATTTTGTAAGCGCATCCTGCTCTTTTATATTAAGAAGCCTTACATCTCCATCATGTACTATAACAACTGAATTTGCTGTCATCTTACCACCCATACCGCCGCCGGCTTTATTCTTGGTATCTTTGCAGAAAGCACCTGCACCCACACCAAATGAAACATCTACTATGGGAATAAGTATTGTACCTTCCGGAAGAGTTATCGGATCTCCCACTACAGTTTTGGAATCTACGAATCCCTCCATACCTTTAAATAATCCGTTTAACATTTCGCTGAATTTTGTTTCTGCCATTTTCACTCCTCCATTCACCGGCTTAATTATATATTTACGGATGTTTAAATTCCGTATTCGTTTTTAGTCACCTTCTGACGGTTTTCTGCCTTCCACCATCTCAGTTTATCATTGTTTCCTTAGCTTTATCAAGCTTTTTTACACTCTCAGCATATAAAAGTTTAAGATTCCCTATGCACAAACGGACTTTCCTGCTGAAATAAAGCGAAAGGGCGATTGCAACCGGGTATGCCGGGATAATATGTCCGGAAAAGGAAACCTCTCCTTCAAATCTTTCTTCTTCAAAATCCGCTTCAAAATCAAAATTCTCGCCATATGTCCCGTATATCATTCCCATTACTGCACAAAGGTATCCTGTTTTTGACGGATCATCAAATCCCACACAAAGATTACCGTTCAGTTTTCTTGGCAGGATATGTTTTAAAAGCTTCGGAACCTTTATTTTCAACCTTTCAAGCGTATACTTCGTAGACTTGCGCTTCAGGAAAAGCTCAACGGCTTTCTTTTCCTCATCCAGTATAACCGAAAGTGCCGAAAGTTTATTGATAAGCCCCTCAATCCTGTCATGTAAACGCTCTAAGAAGCCTTTTTTGATTTCTTTGTCGGAAGTCTCCGGCTCAAAATCAGCAGTTTTCATTGACTCACCGTCTTCGTCTGACACGTTAAATGATTCCGAATTGCTATTTGCACCTGATACCGACTTCTCGGAATTTTTTATTTCCTTCTTCACTCCGCTGCCGGTTTCACTCTCAGCTCCGGGTTTATCACGTCCGGCATTGTCTTTTTCATTCTTCACTCCGTCGGCGGATTTGCCCTCAGCTCCTGGTTTATCACGTCCGGCATCAGCTTTTACATCATTATCACCGTTGCCGGCATGCTTTGCACCGCTCTCCTCAGCACTTCCCGCCAACACTTTTTTTATCCAAAGAATCTTCATTACAGCATTTACGCCCGACTCGTCAACCTTCGCATAAATTCCGACAAGTCCCAGGATTCTCAGCCTTACGTTACCGTAAAAGTTCTTTTTTTCTCCCGTCCTATCCGCCGAAAAGTTTCCTTTATACAGTACCGGGAAGAAAAGCACATAGAGCAGCAATGCCAATGCCACGCCCAAAATCACCAAAAGAACAATGTCTATGATTTTTAAAATCAGAAGTAATATTTCCACATCAGCCTCCGTCATTAGGAATGCTTTTACTCATATATTCCCCATAAAAGCTCAAGTGAAGCCGCTTTTTCTGCCTTGTCCCTGCAATTATCAAGACTGAGTCTTACATAATTCATTACCTCATTATGAGATGCAAAGAAAACAGGAAGTTCCTTTAATACAGAAGCCATTATTGCACGCTTAACCTGCTTTTGTCTGCCTTCAAACAAAGTGTTCAGGCTGCCGATATATGAATCAATTGCAGCATTTATTATTTCATCATCACACTCGGTAGTGTCATTTTCTTCAGCATCGACAAAGTCTGATGTTGACATAAGTTTCATTGCGAAAAGCATATCATCGCAAACCTTTGCATCAATACTTCTGACATTTTCAGCCACATTCTCAAATCTTCCTTCTGAGGCAGCAGTCTTTTCAATATACTTTTCAGGTCTGCCCTCAATTCTTGAGAAACACTTATCAACAATATCAATGTCAAGCTCATCAAAACTACCGGGCTTATTCAGCTCATTACGGAATGCACTGTTTACCATTGCTACAACATCCGATACAAGTTTTAAAGCCTCGCATTCACCATCATGATATTTTCTAACCAGATAATATGCATAAAGACAATTGATAAGTTTCTGTGCATCAAGTATAAATGCCGCTCTCTGCTCAAGATAATCAGTCGCCTTCTGAAGAAGAGCATCATATTCTTCAAACTCTTCTTTTGTCATATTTTTGTAATCAACCTGTTCGAATCTTTCCTTAACCTCATCCAGTTCAGGAAGATCGAATGGTTTTTTCTCATTAATGCCTGCCGCAGAATAAAGAAGGTACATATAACCGTCAAGAGATGATTTCTCCGAACCCTTGTATACGGTTATACTGTCCTTTACCAGGTCAAAGAAACGGGATGAAGTCATTCTTACCGGAAGCTGTGCAACCATATCTTTTATTCTGAGATTTATCTGCATGTTGTCCTTCGTATTGAATATGAAACTGAGGAGCTTTCTGGCCTCTTCATCGTCATCAATCTCCCGGACATCTTCCTTAAATCTGTATTCACACCTGCACATTATGTTCTCATGAATTGCAAGAACATCTGAATATGCAGTCGTTGTTTCCATTTCAGACATGTTCTTTTTTCTGATTTCCGAAAGCAGATCCGTCATTTCCTCATCAGACTTTTCTTTTGAAATGAGATTTTCGGCAGCGCCTACAATCGCATCCATTATCTCTCTTCCGCCCTCGATATATGAAACCGAAAAGTCACAGAATCTTTCGTACATACTGTAGTATTCCATGGCAAAGTTCATTATGGCGAGCTCTGAATACTCTCCAGATAATGCTCCCACTATAGCCGGTATATTTTTATTCATTATTTAGCCTCCATTACCCTACTGGTCATTTTTCTGATTTGTATATTCTCTTACCACATGCTGATGCGTGTAAAGATGAACCATGCAATATTCATAATTTCCGTCACACTTGGAACAGAAACGGAATTCAAGATCCGGATCATCCAACTCAGTTCTTCCGCAAACAGCACATTTGTGTCTTGTTATCACCCTGCTTCCGGTCGATGAACTTCCCTTTGTATAGGAAGTATATCCGCCATTCATACCCGCATTGAAGCTTCTCTCAAAATCCCTGCGTCGTTTTCTTTCTTTAAACGTCTTTCCCCTTCTTTTTCTGTCACCGAGAAAATATATGAGGAAATTGGCAAGCGAAATAATGAGGACAATCGTCTGGCATAAACCGATTACCCAACCGCCAAGCATGTAAACCTGAATAAGTCCGTATAATTCTATTGCCGCATACGCCCAGGAAATATACTTTATCTTTATCGGAAGAATAAAGAAAAGCAGAAGCTCAACATCCGAGAATATCGTTGAAAAGGCAAAGAACATCGAAAGATTTATATATTCAAGACTTATAGGATAGTTAAGATGAACTGCTCCACCCGTAATTATAAGTACAAAAACATATATAAATACAGCCGCCAGTATGTTAAAAATTACGCCACTTATATAGAAAAGATTAAATCTGAAAGTACCCCAGGCTCTCTCAAGATTTGTTCCTATCATATAATAAAGATATACTTCAATGAACATAAAAAACAGATTATTGTCCGGTGACTGAATTAAAAAAGTAACCACTCTCCAGATTTCTCCGTGCAAAATCCTGTCTATGTTAAAACTTAAATATTGTGTATATACGTCAACACCGCGTGCGCTTCCAATTGCCGTAACCAGAAAACCGAGCACATAAAGCATCACGACATATTTCATAAGATTCGGAATTGCATATCTTCCGAATTTTCTTTGCAGCTTGTCAATCATTTATAATTCCTCCAAATCAACATATGCTTTTCTATTGTATACCATAAAGGCAATTTGTGTAAACCTTTTTCCCGACGAATTCATGAATAATTAATTAAAAATGCCTCCCTGACTCAGCCTCATCCGCTTTTAATGTTTCCCCGGCTCATTTTAGCAATTTATCTTGCAGGTTTAATCAAGTCTTGTTAAAATAGTACGATAATATTTAAAACACAAGGAGGTTTGGCATGGCTTTTGACGGTTTCGTAATTTCCAATCTTGTCAGCGACATGAAAAAACTGCTTACAGGCGGTCGTATAACAAAGATCAGCCAGCCTGAAAAGGATGAGATAATACTCACCATCAAAAATTTTAATACTTACAAGCTCGATATCTCGGCCAACGCTTCTCTTCCACTCATGCTTTTTACGGAAGAAACAAAACCCGCCCCACTCACGGCACCGGGATTCTGCATGCTTTTAAGAAAACATCTTAATTCTGCCAGAATAACAGATATATACCAGCCGGATATGGAGCGCGTGGTTCAAATAAAAATCGAACATCTCGATGAAATGGGAGATGCCAAAACCAAATGGCTTATGGTTGAGCTCATGGGCAAGCACTCAAACATAATATTCACGGACGAAAACATGAAGATCATCGATTCAATAAAACATGTAGCTTCTTTTGTGAGTTCCGTAAGAGAGGTCCTTCCCGGAAGGAATTATTTTATCCCAAACACAACCGGCAAGACGGATTTCCGCAAAGTCTCACTTGAAGAATTTCTGACAAAGGCTGAATCCTCCAACGGCCCGCTCTCACGCTTTCTTTATGCTCATTTTACGGGTTTTTCACCCCTTATTTCAAACGAAATCTGTTATCGTGCCGGTGAAGATGCATCAGCAGACATTTCTTCGGTTTCCAGGAATTCACTTGAGGCTGTTTATGAAATATGCAGACTTTTTACCGATTCGGCTGACATGTCCGACTTTGCTCCAAACATAATTCTCAAGGGTTCCGAACCAATTGAGTTTTCCTGTTTTGAACTCGGCATTTATAACAACCCCGAATACACAATAAAGAAGTATGATAATATATCTTCCGTTCTCTCAGAATACTACTCGATGAAGGATGTTGTATCAAGAATCAATCAAAAATCGGCCGGACTGAGAAAACTTGTGTCAAACTGTATCGAACGTGTTGTCCACAAATACGAACTTCAGAAGAAACAGATTGAAACCACCGGTAAAAGGGAAAAATACAAAATATACGGTGAACTGATTACAACCTATGGTTACAACGTGGAAGACGGGGCAAAATCCATGACATGCATTAATTATTACGACGGCAACGAAGTAACGATTCCACTGGATGATACAATACCTGTCATGGCAAATGCCAAGAAATACTTTGACCGGTATTCCAAGCTGAAAAGAACCTATGAAGCCGCAAGCATACAGCTTGAACAGAGCAAAGAAGAACTCGACCACCTTCTTTCCATACAGGCCTCTCTCGATATCGCTCTACATGAAAACGACCTTGAAGACATCAGAAAAGAGCTTTATGAGTTCGGTTATATAAAGAAATCCCACATAAAGCAGGATAAAAAAGGAAAGAAGAATGACAAAAAAAGCCGTCCGTTTCATTATGTTACCCCTGACGGTTTCCATATATACGTCGGAAAAAACAATTATCAGAATGACGAAATCACATTCAGGATGGCAACCGGAAATGACTGGTGGTTCCATGCAAAAAAAGTTCCGGGTTCTCATGTCCTTGTAAAAACCGAAGGAAAGGAGCTTCCTGATTCTGTTTTTGAGGCAGCGGCTTCACTTGCGGCATACTACTCTTCCGTAAAGAAAAATGACAAGGTTGAAATTGACTATCTTCAGAAGAAGAATGTTAAAAAACCCAATAATGCCAAACCCGGTTTTGTTGTGTATTACACTAATTATTCAATGATGGCTTCCCCCGACATTTCAGGGCTCACACTGCTGTCTGATTAATAAAACCTGACAATATACAGCTGCACGGAATCCATTATCAGCTGCCTCTCTGAAAACCAATTTGCATCAGCAAAAACCGCAGCTTTTCCGACACCCCTGCAACCGGTCCTTGGAGAGGGACTAAAAAAACTACTACTTTATTATAAGAGGAAACGAAATGATTAAATCTGATTTTCATGTTCACACAAGTTTTTCCACGGATGCAACCGATTCTGCCGAAGCAACCGTGCTCAAGGCCATTGAAAAAGGGCTTGACATGCTATGTATAACCGACCATATGGATCTTCACTGGCCATACAATCACAGGGAATTTATATTCGACACTGATGAATATCTGACGGAATTGGATCGTCTGAGAAAAAAATACTCCGACAGGATAAAACTTCTTTCCGGAGTAGAGCTTGGTCTGAGAAATGAGCCTGAAGAGGTAGATTTTATCACGTCGGAAGAAAAACGTCTCGGCAGACTTCCGTTCGATTTTATAATCGGTTCAACTCATATAGTGGATAATGGCGATCCTTACTACAATGATTTTTGGGAAGGACACAGTGTTTTGGAAAGAATCCGGGATTATTACGAAACCACCTATTTCAATGCCTCACACTATGACAACTTTGACGTATATGGTCATCTTGATTATATCGTGAGATATATACCCGATGGTTCGCATATAGAACAGACCCGCTTTCTTGATGTAACAGAAGCCATCCTAAAAACCCTTATTTCTAAAGGAAAAGGAATCGAAATAAATACAAAGGCTTATTACAGTAACAGTGAAAATCTTAATCCAAGCGACATGATTCTAAGCTTTTACAAGTCACTCGGCGGAGAAATAATCACTGTTGGCAGCGATTCCCACCGTGCCGAACATCTTACCGATGGTTTTGATGCAGCGGCAAATGCATTAAAAAAGGCCGGATTCAGGTACTATACCGTATTTGAAAACAGAAAGCCAACCTTTATCGAATTATAATAAAACCAAAAATCAACCTTTATCGAAGCAAAACAGTCCCACGGCCGTTTTTTACAAACAGCTGTGGGGCGTTTTTTATACTTCAGCCGCAACATTTCTGAGCTTTGTTATCACTTTTTTCAATGCCTGAACAGTTTCATCTATTTCACTTACCGTATTATTCTTCCCTATCGTAATCCTCAGGCTTGAAGAAGCCAGCTCATCACTCAATCCTATCGACTTGAGAACATGTGACGCACCCTCATTAAGTGTTGAACATGCCGAACCGCTGGAAGTACAAATCCCTTCCTCATCCAACATCAGCGGTATTGAACCTTCTTTAATACCCCAAAAACTGAAATTGACATTTCCCGGAAGCCTCCTGCTCTCATATCCGTTATTACCGTAGTAATAAGCACCATTCAGCCTGACACCTCTTATCTCATGAAGAACCCTGTAAATCATTCTGTCCCTGAGGACGGAAACATGTCTGTAATTCGCATTCATCTCATTTCCCGCTATTCTGGCCGCTTCGCCAAAACCGACAATTCCCGAAACGTTCTCCGTCCCTGCTCTGAGACCGGATTCCTGTCCTCCGCCACACATCTGATGATATATTTTCGTTCCCTTTTTCACATACAGGGCACCGATTCCCTTCGGACCATGAATCTTATGCGAACTTATACTCATCAGGTCAATATTCATGCGTTTAACATCAATAGGGATCTGACCGAAGGCCTGCACCGCATCAGTATGAAATAAAACGTTCCATTTAGAACATAATGCACCGATCTTTTCAACCGGTTCTATTGTTCCTATCTCGTTGTTTGCCATCATTATACTGACTATGGCTGTATCCCTGTTTATGCTCATCATCACATTCTCCGGTTGAATGATTCCGAATTCATCCGGATAGACGTAAGTTGTTCTTACACCATAAGCTTCCATTTCACGACATGAATTTATAATCGCCTTGTGCTCTATCTTAGAACATATGGCATGTTTTTTCTCGGGAATCAGAGCCTGAATCACACCCTTAACAGCCAGATTGTCCGATTCCGTACCTCCCGATGTAAAAAAAATCTCATCACTGTCAGCTCCGATAAGTTTCGCAATACTTTCCCTAGCCTTATCTATCGCTTCCATACTCTTATACGCAAAGCTGTAGCTGCCAGATGGATTAGCATAAACCTCAGAAAAGTAAGGAAGCATTACTTCCGTTACTCTCGGATCAACAGCCGTCGTGGCCGCATTATCAAGATATATCATATTTCCTTTCCACCGGAGCCGTCTTACTTGTATAATATGCGTAAATCAAAAAAATGTTATAATCTCTCAACAACTTTCTTTTTTCAACCATAATTCCCGGTTTTTTATTTTTTTCAGCTCAAAGGGAATACTTCCCCCAAAAAACGAATAAGCTTTTATCAATCCAAATCCGGAGAGTCCAGAATGAAGAGCAGGTTTCTAAAAGGGACATTAATTCTTACTGCTGCAGGTCTTCTGTCAAGATTAATCGGTTTTGCCTACAAAATCTTTCTCGCAAAAGCAATGACCGAAGAGGACATGGGATTATATCAACTTGTTTTTCCTGTATTCAGCATATGCTTTACACTCTTTGCATCCGGCATTCAGTCCGCTCTTTCAAAACAGATTGCCGAGTACTCCGGTAACGAGAAGAAACAAAAAATTCTATTTCTCCAGGCACTTGCAACTTCCCTTTCCATTGCAGTCATACTTATGATGATAACCTCTAATTTTTCCGATTTCATAGCTTCCAAACTAATCGGAGAAGCAAAACTCTCCGATGGAATACGGATTCTGAGCTGTTCTTTCCCTTTCTGCTCTGTAAACTCCTGCATAAACGGATTCTTTTATGGCAAAAAGAAGTCAGCCGTGCCGGCACTCAGTCAGCTTGTCGAACAGATCACACGGGTATGCTTCGTCTATCTGTTTTCTTTTTTTACAACAGAAGGGCTTACTGCCGGATGCGAACTTGCAGTTGCCGGAATAACCGTTGGAGAAACTGCCGCCTGCATCTTTAACATACTTGGAATGTCACGCATACATTTCTGTCATGACAACTGCAATATTTCAAATGCCGGAATCTACAGACACTTTTCTGCAATGTACCTTCCTCTTACAATAAACAGACTTATTCTGTCAATGCTTCGCAGCTTTGAAACCATTCTTCTTCCCGTACTCTTAGTCAGATACGGCATGGAAAAAAGCAGCGCACTGAGTGTTCTCGGTGTACTGAACGGCATGACAATACCATTCCTTGTTTTTCCCTCAGCAATTACCGGAGCAATTTCCATATTACTGCTTCCGACAATATCAGAGGCTGATTCCAAAGGAAATCATACATGCTGCCTGAGATTAACCAACGAGGTACTTAAATATTCGCTGGTACTCGGTTTCTACTGTCTTGGAATTTTCACGATATGCGGCAGAGAAATATGTCTGCTGCTGTTTGGAAGCCTTCGTTCAGGCACATATCTCTACATTCTCTCATTTCTCTGTCCTCTTATGTACATGTCATCATCGGTTCCCAGTATTCTGAACGGAATCGGAAAACCTCTGATAACATTCAGGAACTCCTGTATTACAGACATATTGCAGATTATAATGCTCACTTTCGGCATAATACACTGGGGACTCACAGGATATTTCATTGTAATGTATGTCATGCAGATAATTCAGGGAGCCATCGACCTTTACTCCCTCAACCATGAGAACCTCCTCTCTCTCAATTGCACTGATGCCGTCATAAAACCGGGTCTGACCGTAGCGCTCTGCATTCCGGCAATTACGTTTATTTTAAAAACATTTACCATAAACGGATATGCCTTTATACTGCTCTCACTCGGCATTTTTCTCTTCATCTACACCCTTTTGCTTATCATAACCGGGGTAATAAAAATACATGATTTTATCTGAACTCCGAAAATAGAATTTCATAAGGAAATATATTATCTCAATTTGTTCTTGACGTTATTGATGCAACGAATTATTATAGTTCTGATGGCATTTTGCCAAAAAAAACAAAAACGAGGTGCAGGAATGAACGAATTAAAGCCTATTAAAGAAGGAAAAGTACGTGAAATCTATGATAATGGTGAAACCTTAATTATGGTTGCAACTGACAGAATAAGCTGCTTTGACGTAATACTTAACAACACTATTACAAAAAAGGGAACTGTTCTTACTCAGATGTCAAAATTCTGGTTTGAAATGACAGAAGACATAATTCCAAACCATATGATTTCCGTAGATGTAAATGATATGCCTGAGTTCTTCAGACAGGATAAATTTAACGGCAACTCAATGCTTTGCCGTAAATTAAACATGCTTCCTGTTGAATGTATTGTCAGAGGTTATATCACCGGCAGCGGTTGGGCCAGCTACAAAGAAAATGGTACCGTTTGCGGAATCAAGCTTCCAGAAGGCCTTAAAGAATCCGATAAGCTTCCTGAGCCTATCTATACACCATCAACAAAAGCTGAAATCGGCGACCATGATGAAAATATCTCATATGAACAGAGCATAGACTATCTCGAAAAGAGATTTCCCGGAAAAGGTGAAGAATATGCTTCAAAACTCCGTGACTATACTATTGCCCTTTACAAAAAATGTGCAGAATATGCTCTTTCTAAAGGCATCATTATAGCTGATACAAAATTCGAATTTGGTCTTGATGAAGACGGAAACATCGTTCTCGGTGATGAAATGCTCACTCCTGATTCTTCACGTTTCTGGCCTGCAGAAGGTTATGAAGCAGGACATGGACAGCCATCTTTCGACAAGCAGTTTGCAAGAGACTGGCTCAAAGCTAATCCTGATAACGATTGGACTCTTCCTGAGGACATTGCGAACAAAACAATTGCTAAGTATTTACAGGGTTATGAACTTCTTACCGGAAGCAAACTCATGTAATTTTATTCATTTACAATTCCTTTTCAAATAAAAAGCCCATCCCTATAATGATTTCTCCTGCAAAACGGAAATTGTCATTATGGAATGGGCTTTTTATTTGTATCTTAAAGCCGGGGCCTGAGCATTCTCCATTCGTTGCCATTTACGAACAGTCACCCTGAATGCCGCTTTAGAAATCTCTTCCGGCTTTTCAGGATAAATACCATTCCTACATTTACATACATTTTC
Source organism: uncultured Lachnoclostridium sp. (assembly GCA_964584255.1). GTDB lineage: Bacteria > Bacillota > Clostridia > Lachnospirales > Lachnospiraceae > UBA3775. The sequence goes on from CAZOZM010000003.1 coordinate 71,989, forward strand.
TTCTTATAAGAACAGCGCATAAAAATACCCTCCTTACCGGATATCCGGTAAAGAGGGTACATACCATAAATTCCTTTGTCTTTTATAAATACCGACTTTAAAATATCGTACTTATCTGACTTATACAGGATATGCTCCTGCCTTTGTATCTGCTGCAGATACATCAACCTTTTCCTGCTGTGCCTGACGGTACTTGAAGAAATCCGTAGCAACCTGTGGGAAAAGAGCATAGGAAAGAACATCTTCTTCCTGCTGAATCCATTCTTTGCACTCTTCTCTGAATTTTGGAAGCTGTGCAGGAATCTTATCAGCCGGACGACATGTAATAGGCTCTACATCGCCAATACACTTCTTCTGAACTTCCTTATTGAAAGGCTTGATTGTCTGACCAAATTCACCCATAAGAATCTTCTTGGATTCCTTTGTTACCATCTTGTAACGTTCTCCCTGAAGAACATTAAGAACTGCCTGTGTACCTACAATCTGTGAAGAAGGAGTTACTAAAGGCGGCTCACCGAAGTCCTTACGAACTCTTGGAACTTCCTCAAGAACTGCCTGATATTTATCTTCAGCATGAGCTTCCTTAAGCTGTGATACGAGGTTTGAAAGCATTCCACCCGGAACCTGATACATAAGGGTATTGATATTTACACCAAGAACCTTTGTATTAAGAAGACCGCTCTTAAGTACTTCTTCACGATATGGAGCGAAATACTCACCAATTTCCTTTAAGAGGGCTGCATCATAGCCTGTATCATACTCTGTTCCTCTGAAAGTCTCAACCATAACTTCTGTTGCCGGCTGTGATGTACCAAGTGCAAGTGGTGACATTGCACAGTCAATGATATCACATCCTGCTTCTACTGCCTTCATATAAGTCATTGAAGCAACACCGGAAGTATAATGTGTATGAAGCTGAATAGGAAGATTTGAACCTTCTTTTAACGCTTTAACAAGCTTTGTTGCTTCATATGGAACTAAAAGACCTGCCATATCCTTGATACAAATGGAATCAGCTCCCATTTCTTCAATCTTCTTAGCAGTATTCTTCCAATAATCAAGTGTATATGCATCTCCAAGAGTATAGCAAAGTGCTATCTGAGCATGTCCGCCCTCTTTCTTACATGCATTTACTGCTGTCTCAAGGTTTCTGAGATCGTTAAGGCAGTCGAAGATTCTGAGAATGTCAATACCGTTTGCAATTGACTTCTGAACGAAATATTCAACTACATCATCTGCATAATGATTGTATCCAAGGATGTTCTGACCTCTGAAGAGCATCTGTGTCTTTGTATTCTTAAGACCTGATCTTATCTTACGAAGTCTTTCCCATGGATCTTCCTTTAAGAATCTGAGGCATGCATCAAATGTTGCACCACCCCAGCACTCAATTGAGTGATATCCAACCTGATCCATCTTGTCAAGAATAGGAAGCATAAGATCTGTTGGCATTCTTGTTGCAATTAAAGACTGATGTGCATCACGAAGCACTGTCTCTGTTATTTTAACACCCATTGTGTTTACCTCCAAAAAATAAATAACATGTTACTATGACTGTTATACACCGAATACAGCCATAAACACACCTGCTGCAACTGCAGTACCGATAACACCGGCTACGTTAGGTCCCATTGCATGCATGAGAAGGAAGTTTGTAGGATCCTCTTCTGCACCAACCTTCTGGGAAACCCTGGCAGCCATAGGAACAGCTGATACACCTGCAGAACCGATAAGCGGATTAACACCACCATGTGTTGCCTTACACATAATCTTACCAATGAGGACACCACCTGCTGTTCCGATTGCGAAAGCAATGAGTCCGAGAAGAACAATCTTAATTGTTGTCCACTGTAAGAATGCCTGTGCACTTGTTGTTGCACCAACTGATGTTCCAAGTAAGATAACAACGATATACATCATTGCATTTGAAGCTGTTTCCGTGAGCTGTTTTACAACGCCTGATTCCTTGAAAAGGTTACCAAGCATTAAGCATCCGATAAGAGGAGCAGTATCCGGAAGGATAAGTACAACAACTACCGTTACTACTACAGGGAAGAGAATTCTTTCAAGTTTTGTAACAGGTCTGAGCTGATCCATCTTAATCTTACGCTCTTCCTTAGTTGTAAGAAGCTTCATGATAGGTGGCTGGATAATCGGAACGAGTGACATATATGAGTATGCAGCAACTGCAATAGGTCCCATAAGTGCTGTCTGTCCAAGTTTTCCTGCAAGGAATATTGATGTAGGACCGTCCGCACCACCGATAATTGAAACTGCTGCTGCCTGAGCATCAGTAAATCCAAGAAGGATGGCAAAAATGTATGCCGTAAAGATACCGAGCTGTGCAGCTGCACCAAGAAGGAAGCTCTTTGGATTTGCAATAAGAGGAGCGAAATCCGTCATGGCACCTACACCCATGAAAATAAGACATGGAAGAATTGACCATTCATCAAGCATAAAGAAATAGTAAAGAATACCACCGTTTGTATTGCTTGTCTTTTCGTAAGATGCACCTTCTACGGAAATGTTGTTCTGCATGTTATTATACTTTTCAGAACCCACATTTTCAACGATAACAGTGTTGCCGTCTTCTGCCTCATAGACATAGTTTTTATATAAACCAATCTTTTCAGCTTCAATATTGTTGTCTTTCTTTACATCTTCTTCGGTATATTCATTACCTTCACTGTCAAGATAAACAACCTCATATTCAACTTCCTTCATCTCGCCGTCAATTTTATACTTCATTGTACATTTATCTTTGCTTGTGACTGTAACTGAAGCAATCTGATGATCAACGGATTCCGCACTTTCATAAAAAGCATATGTTGTGCTTGGTTCCGATGCAATTGACGGATACATGTTTACAAGAAGCATACCGAATGAAATCGGTACAAGAAGAAGTGGCTCATAGCCCTTCGCAATTGCAAGATAAAGGAAGATAAAAGCTACTAAAATCATTATCCAGTTGCCCCAATAAAGCTGTGCAAAGCCCGATGACTTAGCAAGATACGCAACTGTATCGATAATATAATCCATTGTTTTTACCTCCGTAAGCTGTTTCTATAAGTTTGTCATTAATTCATTGTTGCAAGAACATCGCCTGCTTCAACTGCCTGACCAACTGAAACATTTACGGATGCAAGAGTTCCATCCTGTGGAGCTACGATTTCATTTTCCATCTTCATAGCTTCAAGAATAATAACCACATCACCCTTCTTAACTGCTGTACCTGCTGCAACAGGTGTCTTTAAAATCTTACCAGGCATTGGGGATGTAATCTTAACACCACCCTGTGCACCTGCAGGAACTGCTGCTTTCTTTGGTGCTGCTTTCTTTGGTGCTGCAGGAGATGCTGCCGGTGCTACTGCTGAGCCTTCTCCTTCTTCAACACAAACATCATAAACTGTTCCGTTTACGGTAATTGTATAATTTTTCATTATCAAATCCTCCTTTAGGCATTAATCCACTGTTTTTTGTTTCTCTTTTTTATTGAACGGACAACCAGGCCATCTGCCGGGATGGTTCCGCCCATTTCTTCTTCGTATGCCTCAATAGCTGCCATAATAACCGCAACAATTTCAAGGTCATCCGTAACATCCTCTTCTTCAACTGCTGCAGGTGCTGCCGGTGCAGCTTCAGTAGCCTTAACTTCCTTAGACTTACCGAAAACATTAACGTACTTCAGAAGACCGATTATAAAACTGATTACTATAAGTACGATGAAAACAATTCCGATTCCAAGTATGGTATTAAGACCTGCCTGTCCCATAACCTCTGAAGAAACGAGGGTAACTGATGCTGTTTTAATCATAAGCCCACCTCACTAAACTGTTCCATGTTTCTTAGCAGGACGCTCTTCTCTTTTTGTATAAAGCATTTCAAGAGCATAAATAAGCTGCTTTCTTACTTCATCACCTGAAATTATTGAATCAACATAACCGCGCTTTGCTGCATTTTCTGAAGCAAGATGATTATTTCTGTATTCAGCAGTTTTTTCATTCTTGAAAGCTGCCTTATCTGCCGCTTCATCAATTTCATTGCTGTAGATAATCTGAACAGCAAGATTTGCATCCATAGGACCAACTTCCGTATTTTCAAGAGCGAATACAAAATCTGCGCCTGTTGATTTTGAATTCATTGCAAGATAAGCACTTCCTAAAGCTTTGCCTGTTACAATATTAACCTTTGGAACTGTTGCACTCGCAAAAGCATATGTAAGTTTTGCAGCCGCAATGCTGACATTCTTTGCTTCTGACATTGAAGAAGCATATCCTGTAACATTTGTAAGGGATACAACAGGAATTGAAAAAGCATCACAGAACTTAACAAACTCAGCCGCCTTATAACAGCCTGCTGTTGTTAAAGCTGCATCATACTTCTTAACCGCCTTACCATTTTCATCATTTATTGCTGTACGGTTAGCAACGACACCTACCGTACTGCCATCAAGCTTTATAAGACCACAGTACATTTCAGGTGCATATGCCGCCTTAATCTCAAGAGCCGCACCATTATCTGCAATATCTGCTACCGCTTCCGCAACATCTGCAAGTTCTGCAGTAAATGCAGGAAGTTCACGATTGAGATCATCATTGCTGATTACTTCTGCATCATCTTCATTGTTAGATGGAAGTAAATCAACAAGTGTACGGATACGATTAAGTGATGCAACCTCATCTTCATCAACGAAATCTACAGTACCGCTCTTAGAAGCGAAATCAGCTGATGCAGTATCACATTTATCAACATTATTGCCTTCTACCGCATTTGGTGTGTTAGCAAATAATTTTCCTTCTTTTGTCATAAATACATAGTCACTAAGACCTGCAAGTACTGAGCATCCGCCTCCACAGAATCCGTAAACTGCGGTAATCTGAGGAATAACTCCCGATGCAAGTGACTGCTTTGCATAAATGGCACCGAATGCTTCAAGTGCATCTGTAGACTCCTGAAGTCTCATTCCTGTACTGTCAAGGATTGCGATTACAGGCACACCTGTCTTCATGGCCTTATCATATAAAGCCACAATTTTCTTTGCGTGCATTTCACCGATACTTCCTCCAAGTACGGCAGCATCCTGGCTATAAACGTATACAGGTTTTTCATTAATAAGACCATAGCCTGTAATAACGCCGTCTCCCGGAGCTTCAATCTGCTGCATGTTAAAATCAGTATTTCTCTTTGTTACAAGAGATCCGATTTCAACAAAACTGTTCTCGTCAAGCAAGGTTTCAATTCTTTCTCTTGCTGACAATTTTGCTGTATTACTCATTTCCAGCCCTCCGTTACTTTATTTGCATTAAATTGTCAATATAATGTTTGCAATTTACACCGATTAATATTATACTCTCAAACTCTGTATAAAACAACCAAAAAATGCCACATTTTACAGCTTTTGCTACAAAAAAACCGGAGTCCTAACGACTCCGGTTTTTTATTCAGCCAGGCTGTAAAAATAATCTGATACACATTTCCTTATGTCACTGTAGTTAAAACCGTCTCTTAACAGGGACTGTATCACCTTCGTAATTTTCGCCGAATTATTTTCATCCTCCGGTTTTAATTTACGCTTTAATATCTTATTTATTGCTTCTTCTTTGATTTCTCCTTCCGAAATGCCTAATTGGGAATGCTCTTCAGAAACAAGTTCAAAAGCTTCATTAATATCAGACTTTGATACTCCCTTAATCATAAGCTGATTCTCGATATAATTACGGCTTTTTGACTTTTCCCTCATTCGTATAAAGTTGAGAGCATATCTTACATCACTGAGATAGTTAAATGACGATATGTAATTGATAATCTCTTCACAATCCTCCGATGAATAACCGGAAGTGTCCAACTTACGTCTCAGCGAAGCAACAGTGTAATCTCTGTCAGAAAGCAGGGAAAGTGCATATTTTTTTCCTCTGGGAAGAATTATTTCTTCACGGATACTTTCAAACGTCTCGTTTTTTACAGGTACTGAAATTCCATCCTGAATTCCGTCAGACTGAAGCACGTTGACAAGATCCCCAAGTCCGCAGCCTCTCAATTCGGAAACAGTCATAAAGAAACTATACTCACCATCAATAAAAAATCTAAATTTTTGTTTTCCCTTTCTCTCTATTCCGGTGATTAACATATTCTCTCTCCGTTAAATGATTACTCTGCTTCCGTAGTTTCCGGCATTGAAACAAGCGGCATGTCATAAAGTTCTCTTATCTTGTTTTCAACCTCATAAAGCATCTCGCTGTTGGACTGAAGATAAATCTTTGTATTTTCTCTTCCCTGACCAATCTTCTGACCGTTGTATGAGAACCAGGCACCCGACTTATCAATTATGTTGTTCTCAACTGCCATATCAAGAACATCGCCTTCACGGCTTATACCTTTTCCGAACATTATATCAAATTCTGCTTCTCTGAAAGGTGGAGCAACCTTGTTCTTAACTATCTTAACCCTTGTCCTGTTTCCGACAACTTCTCCGCTCATTTTAAGAGACTCAATTCTTCTTACATCCATTCTGACGGATGAATAGAACTTAAGCGCACGACCACCGGTTGTTGTTTCCGGATTACCGAACATTACACCAACCTTTTCACGAAGCTGGTTGATGAAAATTACAGTACAGTTTGTTCTGCTTATTACACCGGTAAGTTTTCTGAGCGCCTGTGACATCAGTCTTGCCTGAAGTCCGACATGCGAATCACCCATATCTCCGTCAATTTCAGCCTTTGGTACAAGAGCTGCAACAGAGTCTACGATAACAATGTCAATAGCTCCTGATCTTACAAGAGTTTCCGTGATTTCAAGTGCCTGCTCTCCGTTATCAGGCTGTGAAATATAAAGATTGTCAATATCTACGCCGATATTTGCAGCATAATTAGGATCAAGTGCGTGCTCTGCATCAATAAATCCGGCAATACCGCCTCTTTTCTGAACCTCAGCAACGCAATGAAGCGCAACAGTCGTCTTACCACTTGATTCAGGTCCGTAGATTTCAATTACTCTTCCCTTTGGAAGTCCGCCGATTCCAAGAGCAACGTCAAGGCTGAGTGCTCCGGTCGGTGTTGACTGGATAGACGTATCTTTGGTTCTGTCTCCCAATTTCATTATAGAACCTTTTCCGTATGATTTATCAATTTGTGACAAAGCCGCTTCAAGGGCTTTCTTTTTTTCTTCAGCTACCATTTCTTCCTCCATAAAGTCTGTTCGATTCTCCTCGAACACATGTTCTGATAATAAGATACCACAGGAACAAATTTTCGTCAACACTTATTGCTCTTTATCGACATAGAAAAATCTACATATTTTTGTGCAATCTGACATATTTCCCCACACCACCCGATTACGGATGTCAACACCCGAAAACTGCTGCTGCCTTTACCGTCGAATAATTTTTTGAATTTCTTCTTAAATCCTACTGTTCATCCTTAGCAAACAAAGCATTAACATACTCATCCGCATCGAATTTCTGGAGATCCTCAAGCTTTTCTCCGACACCGATATATTTTACGGGTATTCCAAGTTCCTTTTGTATTGCTATGGCTATACCGCCCTTTGCCGTTCCGTCCAGCTTAGTTATGACAATACCCGTAATATGGGCCACCTCATTAAACTGTCTCGCCTGAACAAGTGCATTCTGCCCTGTCGTTCCGTCAAGAACAACAAGCGTTTCCCTGAATGCATCCGGATATTCCCGGTCAATCACCCTGTTGATTTTTCCAAGTTCATCCATAAGATTCTTTTTGTTATGAAGTCTTCCTGCCGTGTCACACACAAGAACATCTATTTTCTTTGCCTTTGCAGAATTAACCGCGTCATAAACAACTGCCGCAGGATCACTTCCCTCCTGTTGGGAAATCAGGTCACATTTTGCCCTGTCGGACCATTCCGCAAGCTGACCGATTGCTGCCGCACGGAAAGTATCGGCAGCCGCAAGCATAACCGACTTTCCCTGTTCCTTAATCTTTGCCGCAAGCTTTCCGCATGTGGTGGTTTTACCGACTCCGTTAACACCTATTACCATGACAACGGATTTTCTGTTTTCAAACTCATAAGCATCATCCGGAACATTCATCTGCTCTTTTATGCTGTCTATCAGAAGCAGTCTGCACTCATCAGGCTTGGTTATGTGCTGTTCTTCCACTTTTTGTCTGAGATTATCAAGGATACATTCGGTAGTCGTAACACCTATGTCTGCCATTACCAGAATTTCCTCAAGCTCTTCATAAAAATCCTCATCAATATGAGTGAATCCGTTAAATACATAGTCAAGACCCGAAGCAAGACTCTTCCTCGTCTTCGAAAGTCCTTCCTTTAATCTTCCAAAAAAACCCATTATAACCTCCGGTTTATTTCAGTTCATTTTCCACAAGGTCAACACTTACAAGTGTCGAAACACCCTTTTCCTGCATTGTTATACCGTAAAGTGCATCTGCCGCAGACATGGTACCTCTTCTGTGAGTTATAACTATGAACTGAGTGTTTTCAGTAAGCTTCTTAAGATAATTTGCGAATCTGCTTACATTAGAATCATCAAGTGCCGCCTCAATTTCGTCAAGAAGACAGAATGGTGACGGTTTCAGTTCAAGAATCGCAAAAAGAAGTGCAATTGCCGTAAGTGCCTTTTCACCACCGCTGAGCTGCATCATATTCTGAAGTTTCTTTCCCGGTGGCTGTGCTATTATCCTTATACCGGCTTCAAGCACATCCTCATCTTCCATCAGTTCAAGAGTACCCTTTCCGCCCCCGAACAGTTCTCTGAAAGTCTCATCAAATCTCTTGCCGACTTCTTCAAAAGTCTCAAGAAACTGCTTACGCATGTCCACATCAAGCTCACCGATAATGTTTTCAAGCACTCCCTGTGCCTTAACAATATCATCCCTCTGTGTCCTGAGAAACTCATATCTCTCGCTCGTGCTCTTATAGTCTTCAATTGCATTTACATTTACATCTCCGAGAGCTCTTATTTTATTTCGGATTTCCTGAATGTTTTTCCTGTTAGCTTCAGTTTCGCCTATATCTATTGTAAGCTCTCTTGCCGTACTTATTGTGAGTTCATATTCTTCCCACATGTACCTGATGTTTGACTCAATGGCCTCCGCAAGCTTTTCTCTCGAGGCACGGAGCCTGAATTCATCTTTATCAAGTGACGAAATTCTCTCACTTAATTCCTGACTTTTCGTATAGAATTCCTTATTCTTACGGTTAAGTTCTTCTGCCGTACCGGAAAGTTCCTCAATTGCCTCGTCACACTCTTTGATTATGCCATCCTGTTCAGCAGCCCTTTTTTCTGCTTCCCTGATTGCTTTTTCCCTGTTCTTAAGCTCTTTTCCGGAATCCGCCCTTGATTTTTTAAGCTCACTGCCTTCTCTTTCAGCAGTCTGAATCTCTACAGAAACCCTTTCAATATTTTCTTTTATATGCTCAATGCCGGAAATACATGTATTCATAACCGTAATATCTTCGACATTCGAGTTTCTGAGCATGTTTTCATCATCTCTCGCCGACTGAATCTGTGCCGAGATGATTTCTGCCTGCTTTTCCTCTTCTTTATTGAGTTCCGTATACTCTTTAATCTTTACTCCGAGTAATTCAAGAGTATCATTTATTGACTTGTTTTCCTCATCAAGCTGACGAAGTTCACCGTTATGCTTCTCTAAGCGCGAAGAAAGATCGGCCACAAGCTTATTTGCATGATTAAGATTGATCTTCGCAGTATTTAATTCCACATATTTTTCCGAAAGCTCATCCTTAAGTTTGGTATGCCTTTCGGAATTCTTCGTGCGCTCATCCCTGAGTTCCTTTATCTTCTCATTTAATACAGAAATTTCACCTTCGGACTCACTGATTTTTTTCTCCAGGTCCTCAAGTTCCCTCTTTCTTCCGAGAAGATTTGAATTGTTCTTAAAGGCACCACCGCTCACCGCACCGCCGGGCTGGAACAATTCTCCGTCCTTCGTTACAATTCTCAGCCTGTGTTTATATTTGTTTTCAATTTTAATGGCATTATCAATGGTATCAACGACGAGAAATCTTCCGAGAAGATATCTCACAGCCTCCTCATATTCCGGTTTAAAATCAACCAATTCGGAAGCTATACCTTCAACCCCCTTCATCATAAACACACCGGCATCAAACTCATCCTTTTTTGCACGCACGGAATCAAGCGGAATAAAGGTTGCCCTTCCAAATCTTCCCGCCTTAAGAAACTCAATACATTTCTTTGCCGTATCCGTTGTATCAACAACTATATTCTGAATGTTACCGCCGAGAGCCGTTTCAATTGCCGTTTCCATGTCCGGAGCAGTCTTAATAAGATCGGCAACAACTCCCTTTATACCGTCTATGCGCTTTCGCTCATCCATACACTTTCTGACCGCTGCGCCATAACCTTCATAGCGTTCGGAAAGATTCTTTAACGTATCGATTTTAGACTTGGAGACCAAAAGTTCCTGTCTTTTTTTCAAAAGCTGTTCATTGAGTTCGGAAATAACCGCATCCGACTCTTTTTTCCCTGATTCAAGTTCATCACAGAGCTTTGCCGTTTCAAGAACCTCTGCCGAAATTCTTTTCAGCTCCTCTTCAGCATTCTTTACATTTGAGTCATTAATACCGATTTCCGACTTAACACCAAGAATCTTGGCATTAATTTCAGCACGCCTTATGGCATACTGTTCACCCATGGTATTAATTCTCTCAAGTTCCGTTCTTACCCTTGTATTTTCGGAAAGTGTCTCAAGTCTTGAATGATTAAGGGCACTTTCTTTCTCCATAAGAGCCGTTATCTCGTCTTTTTTGATTCTGAGTTTATCGGCACTTTCATCACATTTCTTCTTTAACTCTTCAAGCCTGTTTTCCGACTCTGCCAAAGATTCATTATATGAATTCAGCTCATCTTCATATCCTTTTTTTCGTGCAAGAATCGAATCAAGTCTCGAAAGATAATGTTCCTCGCCTGCCTTTATCGTAAGAATCTGCTCGGAAAAAACCCTTACATCATTTTCTGCCGTCTGCTTATCAAGAGCTGCCTGATTCTTTTTCTCCCTGTTTCTGTCAAGGAGCTGCTGTCTCTTTTCCAACTCGGCAACCATGGCCTCATACTCATTCTTGGCCATCTCATAATGACGTCTGGTCTCTTCCAAATCATTTCTGACTATTTCCAGCTTGTCATCAAGTTTTTTAAGTTCGTCATTGTTATGCTCGTATTCATTGACAAAACGGCTTACCTCAAGTCCCTTAAGTTCATCCTTAAGTTTAAGATATATCTTTGCCTTCTCATATTGTTTCTTAAGAGGTCCAATCTGTTTTACTATCTCAGAAATAATGTCATTAACTCTGTCCAGATTCTGCTTTTCCATCTCAAGATTCTTTTCAGCTGCCCCTTTACGCTTTTTATACTTAACTATTCCCGCAGCTTCATCAAAGATTTCACGTCTGTCTTCCGGTTTTGAGCTTACGATCTTATCAATCTGTCCCTGCCCGATAAGCGAGTAGCCTTCTTTACCTACACCAGTATCAAAAAACAGTTCCTGCACATCCCTGAGACGGCAAACCGAACCGTTTATAAGATATTCACTCTCACCGCTTCTGTATACACGTCTTCCTACCGTCACCTCATCATATGCTATCGGAAGCCAATGATCTAAATTGTCCAACGTAAGCGTAACATAAGCAAAACCAAGAGGTTTTCTGTTTTCGGTTCCGGAGAAAATTACATCCTGCATAGAACTTCCGCGAAGCTGTTTTGCACTCTGTTCACCAAGAACCCATCTTACGGCATCCGCAATATTACTCTTACCGCTTCCGTTAGGTCCGACAATTCCTGTTATACCGGATTTAAATTCAAGTCTTGTTTTATTTGCAAAAGCCTTAAACCCATGCGCTTCAATACTCTTTAAATACATTTATCGTTCCGTTCTTCTATACTCCAAGTTTAATTATTGCCTGGTATGCAGCCTTCTGCTGGGCACTTTTCTTGGAATTACCCTTTCCTGTTCCGTAAACTTTCCCGTCTATCCTGCATTCAACAGTATATTCCCTGTTATGCGGAGGTCCTGCCTCCTCAATCGTATCATATTCCGGAATACACTGAAAACGCTCCTGAACCAACACCTGAAGCTCAGTCTTTGCATCATAAAACAGTCTTTTGTTTTCGATGTCATTGAGCACATTCTTCAGTATAAATTCTCTTGCCCTGTCAATTCCGCCATCAAGATAAATTGCTCCGATAACCGCCTCAAAAGCATCTGAGACAATTGAATCCCTGCGCTCACCATGATTGTTCTTCTCACCTCTTCCGAGAAGAATAAACTCATCCAGATGTATCATTCTCGCCGCCTCAGCAAGTGAAGGCTCACAAACCAGACTCGCTCTCAGTTTTGAGAGTTTACCCTCGTGTGTATCCGAATAGTTATGAAACAGATAATCACTCGAAACCAGTTCAAGTACCGCATCTCCCAGAAACTCAAGACGTTCATTATTCTCATCCCTGCCACCCTTTATCATAAGTTCGTGACCATAGGAAGAATGAGTGAGTGCAAGCTTCAATAGTGCTTTATTCCTGAATTCATAACCTATGTTCTTTTCAATCAAAGCCAAATTTTTCATATAATCAACCATACCTCAGAAAGATAACTATTTTGTAAGGAATTCATACAAGTCACCTACAGAGGTAAGTGATGATGCTTTCTCAAAGCTCATTTCGAAATCCATTTTTTCCTCAAGAGCAGCCACAATCTTTATCATTTCAAGCGAGTCCAATCCCAAATCTTCATTAAAAAGAGTCTCTGCACTAATCTCTTTTTCATCAATTTTAGTTACCTCACTTATAATGCGAACCAGTTCTTCAAGTGTCATATAATCCTCATTCCTGCCGTTATTCCTGTACGGATTCTTCTCTCTTTACGGCAACATTATCTCTTATTAATTCATCTATCTTTTCCTGTTTGAATGAAACACACTGCTTAATGGCAGCTTTTACTTCACTGTCCTTTGAATTTCCATGAATCTTTACCACAAGACCCTTAAGACCGAGGAAAGGAGCACCGCCGTATTCCGTCGTATCAAATCTCTTTACAATTGATTTGAGATTTGGTTTTACGAGCGCACCACCGATTTTACCTCTTGTTGTCGACATGATTCCATCCTTGATCATTTTGATAAGAACACTTGCAGTACCCTCATATAATTTAAGAATCACATTTCCGACGAAGGCATCACATACGATAACGTCACAGGCTCCATAAGGAATATCCCTTGCTTCAACGCTGCCGATAAAATTTATATCCTTACATTCTTTAAGCAGCGGATAGGTTTCCTTTACAAGCATGTTTCCTTTTTCTTCTTCAACACCGACATTCACAATTGCAACTCTCGGATTCTTAATTCCTACGACCTTTTCCATGTAAATAGAACCCATCTTAGCATACTGAACCAGCATTGACGGCTTTGCATCAACATTTGCACCAGAGTCAATTATCATTGAAACTCCTGTCATTGTAGGGATTATAGGTGCAAGCGGAGTTCTCTCTATTCCGCGTATTCTTCCGACAATAAGCTGGCCGCCTACCAAAACGGCACCCGTACTTCCTGCAGAAATAACGCAGTCCGCCTCACCGCTCTTAACAAGATTCATTGCAACGACAATCGAAGAATCTTTTTTCTTCCTTACCGCTGCAACCGGAGGTTCGTTACAATCTATATTTTCATTTGCATTTACTATCCTGATTAAAGATTTATTCAATTCCGGATATTTGTTTAATTCATCCTCAATAACCGATTTCTGACCGACGAGTATGATGGATACATTTTCATCCTCCATTGCCGCCTGAACAGCTCCCTTAACAATGTATTCCGGAGCATTATCACCACCCATTGCATCTATGGCAACTCTTATTTTTTCTGACATAACGACGTCCTCCAATCCGGATTTGCGTAAAACAATCCAATGTTAAATATATCGCATATCGGTAAAAAATGCAATAAAAAACCTCGTTTCCTCATAAACTTCAGAGATTTCAAATACATCCGCCAGGGCATAAAAAAAGGAGAGCTCCCCACGGAAGTCTCTCCCTTTATAAAATCTAAATCAATTTTATTCTTCGTCAGCTGCTTCAGCTTCTTCATCAGCCTGAAGTGCCTTCATGCTGAGACTGATCTTCTTTTCTTCTTCCTTGAAATCAACGATTTCTGCTGTGATTTCCTGGCCTACTGAAAGAACATCACTTGGCTTTTCAACTCTGTTCTTCTGAATCTGAGAAACATGAAGAAGAGCATCTACACCCGGTGCAAGCTCAACGAAAGCACCGAAAGCTGTCATTCTTGCAACTTTTCCGGTTACAACATTGCCGATTGCATACTTTTCATCTGCACCGGCCCATGGATTCTCATCATCAAACTTCTTGCTGAGAGCAATCTTTGAACCTTTGATTTCCTTAACAAAAACTCTAACCTTGTCACCAACCTTAAAGCTCTTCTTAGGATTTGCAATTCTGCCCCAGCTCATTTCTGAAACATGAAGAAGACCATCTACATCACCGATGTCTACAAATACACCAAAGTCAGTGATGTTCTTAACAGTACCTTCAAAAACATCTCCTTCTTTGATACTTGCAAGAGCTGCTGCCTGCTTCTCAGCCTTCTTGGCAGCTACTACCTGCTTACGGTCACCGATTACTCTTCTCTTCTTTGGAGCATACTCGATTACTACGAATTCAATTTCCTGATCCTGGTACTTTGTAAGATCCTTTTCAAATGAATCTGATACAAGACTTGCAGGAATAAAAACCTTAATTTCATCAACAACTGCATTGATACCGCCTTTAACAACTTCAACAACCTTTCCTGTTACGATTGTCTGATTGTCAAATGCATCCTGGATAACCTGGCTTACTCTGTCATTGGCAACTCTTCTCGTACTGAGAGAAACCTGACCGTCTCCGTCATTTACCTTAAGAACCTTTGCCGTAAGTTTGTCACCAACTTTAACAACTGTAGTCAGATCAAGAGAATTGTCTCTTGAGTATTCGTTTCTGTTTATTATGCCATCAGCCTTATAGCCTATATTTAAAACTATCTCATCTTCTTTGACATCGATAACTGTTCCTTCGACTACCTCTCCATTGTGTATTGATTTTAAAGATTCTTCTAACATCTGTTCAAAGTTCATGTCTTCCATTACCCTATGAACCTCCTCAATAATATTGTGTGGTGTTGAAGCTCCAGCTGTAATGCCTACGCTTTTATACGGTCTGAAAAGGCTTAGCTTTAAGTCTTCCGCACTTTGAATAAAAAATGTCTGTTCACAGCATCCTGCAGAAATTTCAAAAAGTTTTCTTGAATTAGAGCTCTCCGTACTGCCGATAACGATCATTGCATCGCACCGTGTTGCCAGATTTCTCGCTTCCGTCTGCCTTTCTTCAGTCGCATTGCAGATAGTATAATCCACACTAGTGTTCTTACTATAACCTTTTTTTTCAAGAATTGCAACAAAATCTTCAAATTTTTTGTAGTTAAATGTCGTTTGAGCAACCATGCAGACTTTTTCATCTTTTTTCAGTACGATATTTTCAAGCTCTTCGCTCTCTGAAACCACATCCGCCATGTTATCACACCATCCCAAAATACCTTTTACCTCGGGATGATTCTTGTCGCCGGCAATAATGACGTGTCTGCCCTCCTCATGTGCCTTCATGACCTTACGATGGATTTTTTTTACAAAAGGACATGTTGCATCCTCAATTTTAACCTTTCCGTCGCTTTTTTTCTCAATCTCATGAAGTTCTTCATCGGTTTTTCTGTCAACCCCGTGCGACCTGATGACAATTACACCCTCCGTGATTTTGTTTGCATCATCGGTACTTTTTATTACGCATACGCCTTTTTTTTCAAGCTCACCGACAACATTCTCATTATGAATTATCGGTCCGAGGGTATAAACTCTTTTGTCTCCCTCACAAAGCTCATAAACTTTATCTACCGCCCTTTTTACACCAAAACAGAACCCGGCGGATTTTGCCACTTCAACCATTATAACCTCTTTCCTGCCATACGGGCTTTTCATCCCGGACGGGATTTTATCTGCAGCAAAGCATTCCGGCATCCTTTACCCTGCACACTCTTTGCAGCCCCTGACGAAACATCAATATACAGCATTCCGACAGCAGTTACCCTGCACACTCTTTATAGATTTTAAGAATTTCCTCAATAACTTCATCCGCAGTCATAAAACTGCTGTCTACCACATGTGCATCATCAGCTTTTCTAAGCGGAGATATTTCTCTGTTCATGTCACGCTCATCACGTTCAATTATGTCTTTTTCGATTTCATCAATATCGGCATTTATTCCCTTTGCTTCATATTCAAGGAAACGTCTCTTTGCCCGCTCTCTGCTTCCGGCAGTAAGATAAATCTTACATATGGCATCCGGAAGAACGCTCGTACCGATATCACGGCCGTCCATAACAACATCGTTTTTCTCTGCAAGGTTTTTCTGAAGCTGTGTAAGTTTTTTCCTCACTTCAGGATATACACTTATAGAAGATGTCATGGCACTTACTTCTTCTGTTCTTATGAAACCGTTTACCGATTCTCCGTTGAGAAGTACTATCTGACCCTCTTCACCATACGCAAGTCCAACATTACTTTCCGACGCAACTCTGTTAACACCGGCCTCGTCTTCACACTTAACTCCGTTTCTTATGCAGTTAAGGGCAACAGCCCTGTACATTGCACCCGTATCGGCATATATCCATCCCAGTTTTTTTGCGACCGCTTTAGCGACCGTACTCTTTCCGGCACCTGCCGGACCATCTATGGCAATCTGATGACTCATTTTATCCTCCACCTATCTGAATTTAATCACCGCAGCAATTAAACCCCTTCACTCTTTATTCAATTACCGCAGCATCCAGAGCCTTTCGCTCTTTATTTAACCGCCGCAGCACATGCTGCCGCCGTGGACCATGCTATCTGAAGATTATATCCTCCGGTCAGAGCATCCACGTCAAGAACCTCTCCGATAAAATAAAGTCCCTGACATTTTTTTGACTCCATCGTCTTAGGATTTATCTCTTTAACATCCACACCGCCCTTTGTTATTACCGCCTCATTGTAGCCGCAAAGACCGGAAATCACAAGTTTAAATGCCTTGAGCGTTTTTATTATAAGCTTTCTTTCATCTTTTGTAATCAGAGCCGCTTTTTTATCCGGTTTAAGCCCTGTTTCCTTTACAAAGACATCTACCATTGATGCCGGAAGAAGCTTGCGTATATGATTCTTTAATTCCTTATTCGGTTCCGCCGTGAAGTCCTTAACAAGCCTTTCATCAAGAACCTGCTCATCAAGTGCCGGCTTCAAATCAATTATAAGGTCTGCGCCCTCGGCAGCCTTGCCGCATATCGCAGATGCCGTAAGAATAAGCGGTCCGCTCACACCCGTGTGTGTAAAAAGCATTTCCCCGAAACCGGAGTAAATACTCTTGCCATTCTTATTCACCGATACGGAAACATTCTTGAGCGATAGCCCTGCCATATCTTTTACAAAACTCTCCTTTGTCTTTAAGGCAACAAGGGAAGGCGAACACTTTATCAGTGTATGCCCTGCCTTACCGGCAAATTTGTATCCGTCTCCCGTCGAACCAGTGGAAGGATAAGAAAGTCCACCGGTTGCAACAACAACTCTGTCAGCCTTTATCGTTGTTCCGTCTTCAAGCTGAACTCCGACCGCACGCGGTCCTCCTTCGCCCTCTTCAATCAGAATGTCCTTTGCTTTCTTCCCAAGAAGCATCTCGACATTATTTCTTCTGCACGCCTTGACAAGTGCAACTATAATGTCCGATGACTTATCAGATTCAGGAAAAACGCGCATTCCACGCTCAATTTTAAGAGGAACACCCCGGTCTTCAAAAAAACCATAGGCATCAAAATTATTAAAAGCATTGTATGAGCTGTACATGAAACGGCGGTTTGATACAATGCTTTCAAAAAATTCTTCCATATCGCAGGCATTTGTGACATTACATCTTCCTTTTCCGGTAATGTAAATCTTCTTACCCGCTTTTTCGTTTTTATCCAATAAAATGATATGATTGTCAGTCGTGTCAGCCAATGCGGCGCACATAAGTCCCGCCGCACCGGCTCCTATAATTATTGTTCTATTCATCTTTGAGCACATGCCTGTTCTTCCAGATATAATCAACCAGGGATGCAACCGTAAGTATTACCGCAAGCCAGGTAAAAATCGTACCCAGCACATCAATAAACCTGAAGAAACCTCCCGTATATGAGCTGTCTGCCGTAAACATAAGGAAAATACACATAAACATCTGTGCAACAGTTTTAAACTTACCTATGTAGCTTGCAGCAATCACGACACCATTATCGGAAGCGATCAGTCTGAAACCGCTTATGATAAACTCCCTTGCCATAATTATCGCAACAACAATTGACGAAACTTTTCCAAGTTCGATAAGAAGGATAAGTGCCGTACAGACCAAAACCTTGTCCGCAAGCGGATCCATAAATTTTCCGAAGTTGGTAACAAGCTTGTATTTTCTTGCAATATAACCATCAAGAAAATCCGTAATGCAGGCAATACAGAAAACAGCAAGAGCCAAAAAGTTGTTGTAAGGAATGCTGTCAACCATTAAAAGCACAACAAAAATCGGAATAAGTATAACTCTGAAAATAGTAATTTTATTCGGCAGATTCATCATCCGTAACCTCCCCTATTAAATCATATTGCTTTGAGCCGGTGATAAGTACCTGTACCACGTCTCCCGACATAAGTTTTCCATCACTGAATACAAAAATTCCACCGTCAACATCAGGTGCATCCATGTAAGTACGTCCGATATAGACATCCTCATCCGGAATATATCCTTCAATTATAACCGGCATCACTTTTCCCACAAGAGATTTTCCGTTTTCAATCGAAATCTTTTTCGCCGCCTTCATTATCCTTGAACGACGTTTTCTTTTTACCGCTGCCGGAACCTGATTCTTAAATCCCGCTGCCGGAGTTCCTTCTTCTCTTGAATAGGTAAATACACCGAGTCTCGTAAAACGTGCCTCGTTTACAAAATCTTCAAGAATGTCAACATCTTCATCCGTCTCACCCGGGAATCCCGTAATAAGCGAGGTTCTCAATGCAACATCCGGAATTCTGTTTCTGATATGCTTAATTACATCAAGTATATCCCTGCGACTGGTTTTTCTGCCCATGGCAGCCAGAATTCTGTCGCTTGCATGCTGAACCGGCATGTCAATGTAGTTAACCACCTTATCACACTCAGCAATCGTATCTATAAGCTCATCATAAATCTCCTCCGGATAACAATACATCAGTCTTATCCATTTAAGCCCCTCGATTTCCGAGAGTTTTCTGAGAAGAATATGAAGTGACTTCTTACCGTAAAGGTCAATTCCGTACAGCGTTGTTTCCTGTGCCACAAGAATAAGCTCGCAGGCACCGTTTTCAACCAGATACTCTGCTTCCCTTACGAGTTTTTCCATCTCAACCGACCTGAAATTTCCGCGTACCGAAGGAATTACACAATAAGTACAGTGTTTGTTGCAGCCCTCCGCTATTTTGAGATAGGAAACATAACTCTCTCCGGTTATTATTCTGTCTGCACTGATTACGGCATTAGCATTTATGTCAGCCAGTTTTTCAACGAAGCCGTCCGACTTAAGAACCCCGGAAATCTCTCCATAGGCAGTCGTGCCGACAACCGCATCCACTTCCGGAATTTCTTTTCGGATTTCCTCACTGTAACGCTGTGCAAGACAGCCTGTTACTATAAGCTTTTTTAAAGAGGCGGTTTCCTTAAGCTCCGCCATCTCCAAAATCGTATCTATACTCTCCTTCTTGGCATCACCGATAAAACAGCAGCTGTTTACGATAATTGCCTCAGCTTCCTCAGTGTCATCCGTTATCGTATGACCGTCAGCCCTGAGCATACCGAGCATATACTCACTGTCAACCCTGTTTTTATCGCATCCGAGGGAAATCATTAAAACTTTCATTTAACTAATCCTGTCCGTATATTTTATGTCAAAATGGCATACATTCGTATTTTAGCACAATCAAATCCAAATATCCACTATTTATATTTATTTTATGCAGGAGTCCTTTTTTTCGGAAATTGATTTATTTAAGATACTCACGCATACTCTTCAAAGCCTCTTTTTCAAGCCTGGAAACCTGTGCCTGCGAAATGTTTATTTCCTTTGCAACCTCCATCTGTGTCATTCCCTGAAAAAAGCGCATGTTGATAATCGCATTTTCCCTCTTGTCCAACCTCCTGACCGCCTCCTTGAGTGAGATATCTTCTATCCAGTTATCCTCCCGATTCTTTTTGTCCGAAATCTGGTCCATTATATACAAAGAATCACCACTGTCGGTATAAACCGGCTCATAGAGTGAAACCGGACTCTGAACTGCCTCCAAAGCTTCAGCCAGATCACCGGGTTTAACATCCAAAAGCCCGGCCAGCTCAAACAACGTTGGCTCCCTGTCATTTTTTCTTCTTATTCCCTCAGCTGCATAAAGTGCCTTGTAAGCCAGGTCCTTCATTGTCCGCGAAACCCTTATGCTGCTGTTATCCCTAAGATATCTTTTTAATTCGCCTGCAATCATCGGATATGCATATGTCGAAAACTTAACACCCATCTCCGTATCAAAATTGTCCATTGCCTTGATAAGACCGACACAACCTATCTGAAACAAATCATCCGCGCTCTCCGATGACTGATTAAACCTCTGCAGCACACTTAGCACAAGTCTGAGATTACCGGTTATGAATTCCTCCCTTGCCTCCTCATCTCCGGCCTTTATCCTCTTCATGAGGCTCTCTTTCCGTTCATCACTAAGAACCGGAAGCCTGGAAGTGTTCACTCCGCTTATATCAACCTTATATACTGCCATAAAAACCTCCTCCGGACAAACCGCTTTGTCTGTCTAAAGGATTGACCTGAATATGGCATCATAAACAGGAATTTTTTCCAAATTTACTCTATCTGAGCGAGAATTTCTTTTTTCAGCCTCTTTATAATCTTCTTTTCAAGCCTTGAAATATACGACTGCGATATTCCCATAAGCCCGGCTACCTCCTTCTGTGTTTTTTCCTCACCCTTCTCGTCAAACAAACCGTATCTCAGTCCGATTATCTGTCTTTCACGCGGAGAAAGTCTGCCCACAGCCTGAAGCAGAAGCTGCCACTCAACCTCATTTTCCAACTCCCGTGTAATCACATCATCTTCCGTACCAAGAACATCCGAAAGCAAAAGTTCATTGCCATCCCAGTCAATATTTAAAGGCTCATCAATCGAAACCTCCATCTTTTCCTTACAGGATTTCCGCAAATACATCAGAATCTCATTTTCTATACATCTTGAAGCATAAGTTGCCAGCTTAATGTTTTTATCCAGATTAAAAGTCTTAATTGCCTTAATAAGCCCTATTGTACCGATTGAAATCAAATCCTCAACATTTACATTAGTATTCTCAAATTTCTTTGCAATATATACAACAAGCCTGAGATTGTGCTCTATCAGCATGTTTCTGGCTTCCTCATCCCTGCACGTTCCAAGATTCCCAAGACACTCCTGCTCGGCCGATGCATCAAGCGGCGGCGGCAGAACATCCGCACCTCCTATGTAATAAACCTCATTTTCCCTGCCGAAAATAACGTCTTTCAAAAGATTCTTCATTACCATGAACATGTCATTCACCCCTGTTAACCTGATTTATTACATATAAGTTCTTCCGGTACAACCGCATCAAATTGCCCGCCAAAACTTTCTTTTGTGGTAAAACAAACCGCCATATGTTCAAAGTCCGCCCTCCCGGCAGATGAATATATAAGCGTTTTTCGAATGTAACCGCCTTTCAGTATCTCCTTACCCACAGCCGTATGCACCTCAATGGCAAACACGTCTTCACATATACGCTCCAGCCTGAGGGCTGCAAGCGACGAAAAAACCACTACCGGACTGCCTTTCCCATCTCTCAAGAGATTACCGCTGTCGATTAACGCCGTAAAGCTTTGTCCTTCTATCACAATTAATGCACTTTTTTGCATTTTTAGAACTGTTTTTCCCATTCTCCCGAGAAAAATGAGAAACAAAAACTGGAATGCAAGTGAAAAAATCACTGCAATCGGGACACTCTTTTTCCCTAAAGCTCCGCCAACCCTCATTATCATCAGAATAAAAACAAGAACTCCGCCCTCTGCCACGGTAACAAATCCGACTCCAAAAGCATTTCCCGTAACCCTCCTTGCCTTTCCTCCGAAACATAACTTTGAAACAACGTACAACGACGCCATAAAAAAAGCCGGCATCGCTGCCATTCCGGAATAAATACCATATATCCTGAGCATCACTCCTGCCAAAGAAAACAGGGATGCCGCAAAGGCAGCCACCGTCATCCGCAGCCAACGTATCTCCTGTCTCGAAGCCACACCGTAAACCAAAAGGGTGCAAAAACAAAATATGTAATCCAGCAGCAAGAATCTGTCCGGATAAAAAACCAAAACCTGCTCACTCATATCGGAAATTATATCAGCAGGCTACGGAAAAACATGTCAGAATCTGTCTGTAAAATAAAAAAGAGCCGACAGAATCTGCCACATTAAAAGCAGATTCATACGACTCTCTTTAATCATAAAGTAAAATTTTAGAATTTACAAAAGCCTTATAAGTTCACAGTTTCCCGTCATATACTTCCAAAAATCCTTCAGCTCTACATTTTTTATCCGGTTAATTATACTGCAGTTCATTGCACCATGGCCGACGATGAGAATGTTTTTCTTCCCGGCCTCACTGAGAATATTCATTTCCTCAAGAAAACGTCCGGTTCGCTCATAAAGTTCCCCGATACTCTCCGCTCCCATCTCCGGTACATAAGCAACAGGATCATTGAAAAATTTATAAAGAAACAAATCCGGTTTTTCAAATACCTTTTCAGTACCCTCGGCACCTCCAAAACTCATTTCTCTGAGGCGTTCGTCCGTAATTATCGGAGTTTCCTTTCCTTTAAGAAAAATTTCCGCAGTCTCCAACGCCCTTTTCAGCGGCGAACAGTAACAGATATCGAAAACCAGATCCGGGTTCTCCTCTGCCGCACGAACCGCCATTTTCCTCCCCTCAGCATTGAGAGGAATGTCCGTTGAACCTTGAATTTTGTAAGCGGCATTCCAATCGGTTTTTCCGTGTCTTAAAATGTAAAGCATCTTTCGTTTCCTCTTTTGATTGCAAAACAGGGCCTCCGTGAAAGAACTTTATCTGTCTCCCCTGTTTATATACTCTTTCGGTGTCACAAGACTCTTGTAAGCAGGTCTTATAATCTTGTCCGTTG
Source organism: uncultured Lachnoclostridium sp. (assembly GCA_964584255.1). GTDB lineage: Bacteria > Bacillota > Clostridia > Lachnospirales > Lachnospiraceae > UBA3775. The sequence goes on from CAZOZM010000003.1 coordinate 95,339, forward strand.
TAACCAGTTCCTCGATACGATGAGCACTCCATCCGACAATTCTTGCCGTCGCAAAGAGCGGCGTAAAGAGTTCTCTCGGAATATCCAACATATCATATACAAAACCACTGTAAAAGTCAACGTTAGGACTGACACCCTTATAAATCTTTCTCTCCTTGGCAATAAGACTTGGGGCAAGTCTTTCTATATTGCTGTAAAGAAGCATGTCATCATCACGGCCCTTAGCCTTTGCAAGCTCGGAAACAAAGCTTCTGAAAACCTGCTCTCTCGGATCTGAAAGTGAATATACGGCATGTCCCATTCCATATATAAGACCCTTCCTGTCAAATGCCTCTTTATGAAGAAGCTTGGTCAGATAATCCGAAATCTGTTCATCATCCGCATAATCCGTAACATGTTTTTTAAGGTCATCCATCATCTTTACGACATAAAGATTTGCACCGCCGTGCTTACGTCCCTTAAGTGATGACATTGCGGCAGCAACCGCCGAATATGTATCTGAACCTGAAGATGTTACAACTCTTGTAGTAAAGGTTGAATTGTTTCCACCGCCATGCTCCATGTGAAGAAGAAGTGCAACATCCAAAACCCTTGCCTCCAGCTCGGTGTACTTCATATCCGGTCTTAACATTCTGAGGAAGTTCTCGGCCAGTGTAAGATTTCTGTCCGGTCTGTGAATGAACATACTTCCGTCATTTTCATAATGATTGTAAGCATGATAGCCGTATGCGGCAAGCATAGGAAACGTACTTATAAGCTGGATGCTCTGTCTTAAAACATTTTCAATACTCAAATCTTCCTTTGCTTCATCATATGAAGCAAGCGTAAGTATACTCTTTGTCATCGAGTTCATTATGTCTGAACTAGATGCTTTCATGATTACGTCTCTGGTGAAATTTGTAGGAAGATTCATACATCCCGAGATAATATTTCTGAATTCTTCAAGCTGATCTTCATTAGGAAGTTCTCCAAAAAGAAGCAGATATGCACCCTCTTCAAATACCGCCTTGTCTCTGTTTCCACCCTTTACGAGATCCGAAACATTGTATCCTCTGTAAAGAAGTTCTCCCTCGCAGGGTACTTTCTCTCCATTTACATTGTCAAATCCCCTTACACTCGAAATTCGTGTAAGGCCGGTAAGAACGCCCTGTCCGTTCTCATCTCTAAGTCCCTTTTTCACCCCATAATCGGTATACAAGGATTTTTCAATACTGTCATGCTCTATACATAACTCCGATTGTCTGTTTGTGTAGTCTGAAATATCAATCATTTTCTTCTCCCCGTTCTTTCTTTTAATACAACAAGATAATCTTTAATCAGAAAATCAGTAACGTGTCTAGGTTACCATAATCCGGATTTTAGAGTCAAGACTGACGGACATTAATTAATAAATGTTTAAGATGTACCCGCAATGATACTGCCTCTTTCGCAAAAATATTCATATATCTTTTATAATTATACATTTTTCTGTTTACCAATTGCCAAAATGGTGCTAAAATACAAAATGGCGTTTTCCAAAATGCCAAATCAACTACTTTCAGGAGGTATTCTGAATGAAAAACTATTTTCAGCCGGAAATCGAAACAATGCCTTACGAGGAGCTCAAGAAACTTCAGAGCGAAAGACTCGTAAAACAGGTTCAGCATGTATATACAAATGTGGAATTCTATCGTAACAAAATGGATGAAGCAGGCATAAAGCCGGAAGACATCAAATCAGTTGATGACCTTCACAAGCTTCCTTTTATCAATAAAGATGATTTAAGAGACCAGTATCCTTACGGACTTCTCGGCGCTCCTCTTTCGGAATGCGTAAGAATCCAGTCAACAAGCGGCACAACCGGAAGACGTGTTGTTGCTTTCTACACACAGGACGACGTAAACGTATGGGAAGACTGCTGTGCCAGAGCAATCGTTGCCGCAGGCGGAACAAAGGAAGATGTCTGTCACGTATGCTACGGCTACGGTCTTTTCACCGGAGGTCCGGGACTTAACGGCGGTTCCCACAAAGTCGGCTGCCTTACACTTCCTATGTCTGCCGGAAATACGGAAAGACAGCTCCAGTTCATGCAGGACTTAGGTTCTACAATTCTCTGCTGTACACCTTCATATGCAGCAAATCTTGGAGAAGTAATAACAGAAAAAGGTCTTAAAGACAAAATCAAATTAAAAGCAGGTATCTTCGGAGCAGAACCTTGGACCGAAGAAATGCGTAAGAATATCGAAAGCACATTGGGTATCAAAGCCTACGACATTTACGGTCTTACCGAAATCTCAGGTCCCGGTGTAGCCTTTGAATGTGAAGAGCAGAAAGGAATGCATGTTCAGGAAGACCATTTCATCGCAGAAATAATCAATCCTGAAACAGGCGAAGTACTTCCTGACGGAGAAGTCGGCGAGCTTGTATTTACATCCATTACAAAGAAAGCCTTCCCACTCCTCCGCTACCGTACACGAGACCTTTGCAAACTCACAAGAGAAAAATGTTCCTGCGGACGTACTCATGTCCGTATGCACAAGCCAATGGGAAGAAGCGACGACATGATGGTTGTCAAAGGCGTAAATGTATGGCCTTCACAGATTGAAGCCGTACTCCTCAACTGCGGATTCCTTGCAAACTACCAGATTGTGGTTGACCGTTTAGGAAATCATGATACCATCGAAGTTCAGGTTGAAATGACTCCTGAAATGGTTGCAAATCCTGAAACCAATGTTGCTGCTCTTGAAAAGAGAATTGTCAGCGGACTTAAATCAATGCTCGGAATAAAGGTAGACGTAAAGGTTGTTGAACCAAAGACAATCGAACGAAGCGAAGGAAAAGCAAAACGTGTAATTGATAAACGTAATCTCTATAACAACTAATAAAGCAAAACCCGGTCGGATTTACCGGATGAATCCGACCGGGTTTTTTATTTCATGTCTTTTAGATACTTTTTCAACAGGAAAGCGCAATAATACGGAAACCTCCAAAATGTATTCGGTTATATTACACACAAAACAGAGCGAATATACAACAATGCGTTACACTTTTCTGAGCGAATATTTCCATCAGTGTTACACTTTTCAGAGCGAATACGACTCATCTCAGCACACTTTTTATAATAAATACAATTCTGACGGCACATTGCATTAGTATTTCAGTTTTATTTCTTTATGGTCAGTCCGGCATTTTCAAATCATTAAGTTCGATTCACAGGTTTAACGATTTCGTTGTATATATGCCTTATGTATCTAAAAATGTTTTAAAAGCCCCGGGATTACCGGGGCTTTTTCTATTTTATAAATTTTCCAATTATACAATTCAGAAAATAAATACACATATCAGTTACAACAACCGTTGCACCTATCGGCGTAGAGAAAAGCACCGAAAGAATTATGCCGAAAAAAGCTCCTATCACCGAAAGCACTGCCGAATAAACAACCACTGCCTTAAAGCTGTGCATGATGCGCATGGCCGAAAGAGCCGGGAATATGAGTAGTGCCGTTATCAGAAGCGAACCGACAAGATTCATTGCCAGCACAATTATTACCGATGTAATTACCGCAATACACATATTATAAAATCCGGTATTCTTTCCTGCCGCCTTAGTAAAGCTTTCGTCAAATGTTACGGAAAAAATCCGGTTGTAAAAAAATATAAAAAATGCCGTTGTGAGAACCGACATAATAATGCAGAGCAAAACTTCGCTTTTGGTCAGCGTGAGAATGCTTGACGAACCGAACAATGTTGAGCAGACATCTCCGGAAACATTTGCTGATGCAGAAAAAACATTCAGCACAAGATAACCGACCGCCAATGCTCCAACTGAAAGCATTGCAATGGCGGCATCGCCCTTTACTTTCGTATTCTGACCGGTTTTAAGCAGAAGCACCGCTGAAACCATTGTTATCGGCATTACGATGAACAGATTGTTTGACACATCAAGTACCGTTGCGATTGCAAGTGCACCGAAAGCCACATGTGAAAGTCCGTCACCTATGAATGAAAATCTTTTAAGTACAAGCGTTACCCCCAAAAGAGAGGAACAAAACGCAATAAGCACGCCTACTACAAGTGCATATCTAACAAACGGAAAGGATAAATAAAACTGAAGCTCAGTTATTATATCTCTCATTACTGCCCTCCTGATACGATGAAATGACGTGATATGTCATTTTCCAAATACTCTTCTTTTGTGCCAAAGAAACTCTTCTGTCCGGACACGTGCAAAACGTGAGTGGCATATTCAAAAGCCTGCGGATCATGAGAAACCATGATAACCGTAGTCCCCTTTTTATTGAGATTCTTTATTATTTCATAAAGTTCATTTGTAACTACCGGATCGAGACCTGAAACAGGCTCATCCATCAGAATTATTTTCTCCGTTGCACACAATGCCCTGGCAAGAAGTGTACGCTGCTGCTGACCACCGGATAAATCCCTGTAGCATCTGTTTCTCAGCTCCCACATACCCATTTCCTTCAGCTTTTCTTCTGCCTTCTTTTTCTCGGTTTTTCCATAAAACGGTCTGTGGCCCAGGCTTGAAAGAGTTCCTGATAATGCCACTTCCTTTACCGTGGCAGGGAAATCCTTCTGCACCACCGTCTGCTGGGGAAGATAACCGATGTCCGAAGCCCTAAGCCCGTCACCGTAGATAATCTCACCGCCCATGGGTTTAAGAAGATTTAAAACCGCCTTAACAAGTGTACTCTTACCTGCTCCGTTTTCACCGACAATGCACAGATAATCTCCTTTGTTTACAACAAACTCAATTCCTCCTGCAATTTTCATGCCGTCGTAACCAAGTGTAAGATTTTTACATTCTATATATGACATACCTACCTCTTTCCAAGTGCTCTTTCTAATACAGAAAGATTTTCCTCCATCACCGAATAATACGTCGTCCCTTTCTCCGTTTCATCAGCCGAAACCGATTGAAGTGAATCAAGTTCAAGAATCTCTGCCGTTCTGTTTTTCGTATTATAGAGTATCGTTTCAGCCACCCGCCTGTCTGAACCATCGATTACCAAAATAACCGGTACCTCAAGCTCATCTGCCTTGCCGGAAAGGAAAGTTATCGTCTCAAACCCGGCTTCCGTCTCCGCACTGCATCCCGGAAAGGCTGCATAATACGCAATTTCGTAATCCTCGAGAAGATATCTGAATGGAAATCTGTCTCCAAAAATCAAAGTATCTCCGGTCGCATGTTCAACCGCGTCGGAAAAACGTTCATCCAGAAGACTGAGTCTTTCTCTGTAAGCATCTCCGTTTTTCCCATAATCATCCGCATATTCCTCATCAAGCCCGGCAATCATTTCCGTCAGCTTTTCAACAATCACATCCGCATTTTTTAAGGAAAGCCATACATGTTCGTCATATTTCGCCACCTCATCCTCATGGCCGTCATGATCTGAATGGTCATGGTGAGCGTGGTCATGTTCCCCCTGCATTCCCTCCGTAATTTCCTCTTTAACAAGTTTTTCGCCTAGATAGTCCATCAGACACAGAGAAACAATCTCATCATTTACGGCTTCGGAAAGAACATCTTCTGCCCATGCTTCCGATTCTCCGCCAACATAAATGAACAAATCTGCCGTGGAAATGTCGGCAATATCCGCAGCTGTCATCTGGTAACTGTGCATGTCTGCGCCGTTGTCCGTAATATATGAAATACTGAATCTGTCCGAATGACCGGATGTAATTTCCCTCACCCAGTCATACTGTGAAAAATCCGTACATACTATCTTTATCCTGTCACTGCTGTCCGCCCGGAAATCATATCCGCAGCCACAGAAAACAAAAACAAAAACAACTGACATCATTAATAAAACCAGGTTTTTCCTGACCCTCACGGACATGTCCTCCTTTTCGCAATGAATTTGCGACTCATTCGCATTTTTAAAATTTACCATAAAAGCCTCATAAGGTCAAGATATAATTTAAAACTTCTGCAGCTAAATAAACACAACCCAAAAAGCCCGGCATGAGCCGGGCTTTTTGGGTTGTGTTGTGTCATTATATATTAGGTAATCTAAGTATCTTAAAGCACTGAGGCTTAAGGCTTAGGCCTTTGCTGTAACCATCTTGTCACTTACAATGCCTGCTTCTCTCTTCTTGTCTGCACGAAGATTTACGAAGTAAACGACAATGTTCATTGCAACAATAAGTATGTTAAGAACATATACTGCTAAAACATAGTTAAACTGTCCGCTGACAATTTTTGCAGAAATACCGGCAACATAACCGAAAGTTATGAGAAGAATGAATGGAAGACTCATTCCCTTTGCTGATTTAATCTTAATATTCTTTACAAGGTTGATTGGCCATGATAAACCAAAACATACTAACATAATTGCTTCTAATAACTGTGACATTCTTAATCTCCTTTTACTCTTTCTTAATTAAAACTTCCGGAACTCAATCTGCCGTTCTACACTGTCATTGCATCTGCAAAGCTTATCCCTTTGTCAAAAAGACATACCTTCATGTTTTTGAAGAACCAGTAACTTGAACCTTCCTGCTTACTGCAGTTGTTTGTTCCTATGAATCTGCAGCCGCATTCCTCGGCAATCTTCTCAAGCTGACTGTTAAAAACATCAACATCAGGAATCGCATTGTCAAGTCCCATAATGTACAGCTTGGTGTTCCTGAATGCAATGTGTACATTGTAGAGCATCCATCTGTACTGCTCGGCAAATTCCTCAGGAGTAATGCCCTCTTCAACAATCTCCCTCTCGCCAAGATAGAAAACAAGTTTTGATGGCTGCAGCGCCTCTACATACTCATTACAGTAAGCTGCCGCATCCCTTATTAAAAGGTCATCACAGCTTCTGTTGTAAACTGCCTTGCTAATTTCATAATCCGAAAACATCTCACCGATTTTGATGTCCTGTGCTCTTCCCGAACCTACAAGACAAATCTGACCGGATTTAGCGAATTCATTTAGCTTAATGTACTCATTAAGCAAATCCTTCTTTAACATATTCGTCCTCTTTTCTGATTTCAGTTTTGATATGCATATCTCGTTTCCGTCTAATAATCTACCACTAAAAACATATTGCGTCTAATATATAATATGTATGCTTTTAATAACGTCTGCATTATAAGTTCACAAAAACATATAATAAAATATAATTCACTTGCAATATATTTATAAGTTTGATATTATTGATTTGGGTAAAACCATCAAATAATCAGACAAAATTCAAAAAAAGGAGAAACTATGGAACTTCTTCAGTTAAAATATTTTTACGAGGCTGCGAAACTCCAGCACATCTCAAACACGGCAAAAAAACTTAATGTCGCACAGCCTTCAATCACACAGTCAATACACCGGCTCGAATCCGAACTCGGAGTCAAACTGTTCCGTGCCTCCGGCAGAAACATTGTTCTTACCGAATACGGTATCTATTTAAGAGACAGAATCGCTCCCGTAATCAACATCCTTGATTCTCTTCCGGAAGAAATCGCGGACATGGCAAACCTTAACAAAAACACGATAAAACTTAATGTTATGGCCGCCTCCACCGTGTTAACTTCCGCGCTCATAGAATATCAGAAGCTTCATGACAATATCAAATTCATGATCAACCAGACCAACGAATCCGAAACTGCCGATATTGACATCTTCACGCAGCCGTTCTACCAGAAAACAGGAAAGACAACCTACGTTTTCTCGGAACAGATATTTCTTGCAGTTCCAAGAAAATCAGCATATTCCGAACTGGATTCAATCTTTCTTGAAAATGTAAGGAATGAAAACTTCATCAGTCTTGCCGGTTCAAAGGCATTAAGACAGATATGTGACCGCTTCTGTATGCACTCGGGATTTACACCTAAAATCATTTTTGAAAGCGACAGCCCTGCTGCTGTCCGAAATCTTATAGGTGCTCACATGGGTATAGGTTTCTGGCCGCAGTACACCTGGGGAAGCATCGACGAAACCTCCATTAAACTTCTTCCGATAAAATCCCCTATCTGCCAGCGAGATATAGTAATAAAATGTAATGGCGACCAAAATAAAAAAGAAGTCCTCGACTTCTTTGAATTCCTTAAAAACTACTTTGAAAGACTCAACTCCTACTAAGTAAACCTGTCTTATCTAAGGAATCATCGAAAAAAAGCAGCACAAACCGACTTTATGATTAACCAACCACAATGGGTTTTTGAACAACAAAAAAAGCCACATTATCACATCAGCTGAATGTGCCGTAGTGTCCGGTTCTGAACGAACACTATGCTGCATTCACAAAAGTGATAATGTGGCTTAATTTTTACTTTTTATACCTGCTTTTCCTCAGATTTGCCGATGTATTTTACGAGCATTACAAAGCCTATTATGAGGACCAGTCCGAAAATCATAGGAAGGACCGGATTTTTACAGAGACCCGCTACCACATAGGTAAGGCATGAAATCACTGCTACCACGATAACATAAGGAATCTGGGTTGAAACATGATTGATATGCTCACACTCCGCTCCCGCCGATGCCATTATCGTCGTATCGGAAATAGGTGAACAATGGTCTCCGCATACAGCTCCTGCCATACATGCTGAAATGGAGATTATCATGAGAACAGGATCTGAATCCTGGAAAATGTTTACTACAATCGGAATAAGTATTCCGAACGTACCCCAGGATGTACCCGTTGCAAATGCGAGAAGCGAACCAACAATAAAAATGATTGCAGGAAGCATTGCCGTAAAACTCTTAGCATATGTTCTTACAAAATCCGAAACGAAAACATTTGCACCAAGGCTGTCTGTCATTGCTTTAAGCGTCCATGCAAGAGTAAGTATCAGAATGGCCGGGATCATTGCCTGAAAACCGGAAGGAATACACTCGACACAATCCTTAAATCGGATTACACGTCTTATTGAATAGAAGGCAATTGTTATCAGCATTGCCATAAATGAACCGATAACGAGTCCGACCGGAGCATCACTGTTTGCGAATGCATTTACAAAGCTCTCACCATTGAAAAAACCACCGGTATATATCATACCGAGAACACATGCCGTGATAAGAACGATAATAGGGAATACAAGGTCAATTACACCGCCCTTTTTAAGTCCGTCCTCCTTTACTTCAGCATCATCTCCATCTGCAGCTTCCGCAAGCATCGCTTCATATTCGTACTTTTTCATGGAACCAAATTCAGTTTTGGTTACTATCATTGCTATCAGGAAAACAATAGTGAAGATTGCATAGTAGTTGTACGGAATGGCGCGGATAAAGATAGAAAGACCATCCTCTCCTTCAACAAAACCGGTAACTGCTGCCGCCCATGAAGAAATCGGTGCAATTATGCATACCGGAGCCGCAGTCGCATCAATTATGTATGAAAGCTTTTCTTTTGAAATCTTATACTTGTCTGCTACCGGCTTCATAACACTGCCGACCGTAAGACAGTTGAAATAATCATCAATAAATATAAGCACTCCGAGAGCCACGGTAGCAAGCTGCGCTCCTACCCTTGTCTTAATGTGCTTCTGTGCCCATCGCCCGAAAGCGGCTGAACCACCTGCCCTGTTCATCATGCTTACCATAGCCCCGAGAATTACAAGGAAGATAATGATACCGACATTTGACGGCTTGGATAAAACGGAAATAAAACCATCCTCTATAACATGAGTCATTGTAACTTCAGGATTAAATTCTGCAAATAAAAGACCGCCTGCCACAACACCGATAAAAAGAGAACTGTAGGCTTCTTTGGTAATAAGTGCTAAAACAATAGCAATAAGCGGCGGTAATAACGCCCACGCTGTACCATACATTTTTTTGATTCCTTTCGACATTCATTTGTTTAGATAAAACGGCAGTTATATAATACTCCCTTTTACTCATTTCATCCATTATAGCATATATATCCGGATCATGAAGGTTAAACTTGTCTTTTTTTGTAAAAAAAAGGGATATCCGCCGATATCCCTTAAATAATAAATCAGTCTTTAATTAGAATTCCTTTAATTCTTCAAGATATCTTGAAAGAGCATCCTGCCATGTAGGAAGCGGTATAAAACCGTTCTCTACAAGCTTCGACTTATCAAGCCTCGAATTGAAAGGTCTTGCAGCCTTAGAAAGGCCGTATTCTTCGGTTGTAACCGGAATAACCTTTGTATCATAGCCTGCCTGCTTGAAGATTTCACAGGTAAAATCATACCATGAAATATATCCGCCTTCATTTGTTGCATGATAGTAACCGTACTTCTCGGTTTCAGTCATATCCACAAGAAGTCTGGCAAGGTCGTAGGTGTAAGTAGGCGTTCCGATTTGGTCATTAACAACCCTTACCGTATCGTATTTCTTTCCGACATTAAGCATGGTCTTGATGAAATTCTTTCCATTAAGACCAAATACCCAGGCAATACGGACGATGAAATACTTTTCAAGATTTTCACTTACGGCAAGCTCACCCTCAAGCTTTGTCTGACCATAAACACTTAAAGGCTTGTAATCACGGCAATCAGGTTCCCAAGGCTTGGTTCCCTGACCGTCAAAAACATAATCGGTGGAGATGTATACCATCTTGCATCCGATTTCCTTACATACAAGAGCAATATTTTTCGTACCGCCTGCATTTATCGCACGAACTTTCTCAACCTTGTCATCATCCTCGGCAAGATCTACTGCCGTCCATGCCGCACAGTGAATTACGACATCAGGATTAACTTCCTTTATGACATTTTCAACAGCCTCACTGTCCGTTATGTCGAGTGAAACATAAGGAGCCGTTGTAACGAAAGAACCGTCCATTGTACCGCTGTAAACATCAGCAATGTCTGAACCTACTCCCTCATGTCCCCTTTTATTAAGCTCGTTCATAACATCATGTCCAAGCTGACCTGCAACACCTGTTACAAAATACTTCATAATTACCTCCCGCCTTACTTTTCTTCAGTATAAGGCTCATAAAATAAATCAAGAACAACCTGCTGTATTGAAGAATCATCTGCATAGAATTCAATGAATTCCTTACCCTTTACGGCTTCACCCTCAATTGTTCTTATACCGTTGTCCGTATAGTAAAGGGCATTATTGCACACGTCCGAAAGCTGCTGTATCGTACAGTCGGATACAAGATATTCGGATACTATACCAAGCATGTCGAAAATAAAAGTATCACTCTCTTCCGCCGCTGCGACAACGCAAGGCTTCAAGGCATTAAGATACTGTCTCTGTCTCTCCATACGACGCAGATTCGTAGGTTCCTCCAAGCCGTATCTGGTTCTTACATACGCCATTGCCTGCTCGCCGTCAAGCTTTAATTCCGCACCCTTGCTCATTTCAGGAAATTTTTCCGAAAAGTCATCAAGGACGGTAAGCGTAACGCCGCCAACCTTGTCATTTAGTATGCCTACCGAATCCATTGTGGTTGCAATATAGTGATTGACCTCAATTCCATAGAACAGACCTGAAACTGCCCTCGCCGCATTACGGCAGCTGTCACTTCCGCCCCTGCCGTAAGTATGCGCCAACGCAATCTGACCGGTAAAACTTCCGGCCTCCTCACCATTAATACCAAGCTTTGTAATCTCCGTCATGGTATCACGGTTTATGTGTACTGCCGTATAACTCTCATTGTTATGGTCAAATACCAGAAGCACGAGAAAATCCGACTGCTGGTTATTGTTGTAACTCGAACCGGTAACATCCTCGATATATTTGTCAACGCCGAGTATCAGCACCGTTTCAAGATTCTCCTTAAAAGCATAACAATCTTCACCGACATAAATCAGCTCCCTCTCTTCTTCATATGCAGGAGTTGAAACCGCAGAGCTTGCAGTATCTTCCGTAGGCTTTTTATTTTCCCATTTTGATAATGCGAATAAAAGCAGGAGCCCTGCTAATACAATGACCAGCATTGTCAGCACGGCTCCTGCCATTCGCCTGTTAAATTTTATCTTCATTAACAAACCTTTTAGTAAATTATCTTTCGTTCTTTCTTGTTGCTACGAAAGCGATTGCTCCGAGTGCAACAACAGCAACAGCAGCAACAGCAACTGTCATAGCCTTATTGTTTGCATCATCACTTGTCTGTGGTGAATTTGGACCTGCAGGATCAACTGAAACTGCAGCACCGTCAGTAACAAAAAGAACAGGGCAAAGCTCTGTAAATGTAACGGTAACAGTTCCGTCTCCATTGATTACAACATTCTCTGCAGGAACAACTTTCCAGCTGTCTCCATCAAGGATACCACAGTTTGTCATAACCATAAGGAAGTCACCCTTATTTACATTAGCCTTGAAAGTAATCTTAAGAGTATTTCCGCTTTCATTAAGCTTTGTAAGAATGTCATCTGTAACGTCTACATCGAAAACGTCAGAAACAACAACTTCGTCAGCCTTAAGTCCTGCACCGTCAAGAACCTTTGAAGCATCTGCTGATAAATCAGTAACGCTCTTATCTCCTGCCTGCTCATAAGCCTTTTCAAGCTTGCTCTTGATAGTATCATTCTGGCTGTCTTTCTTGGAGTAAGGAGTAACAACAACTTCACCAACGCCTGCTGCTGCAACCTCTTTTCCGTCAGCATCATAAATGATACCTGCTGCATCGTTTCCATCAGCTGTCTTTACTGTGACAACTTCAGGAGCGTCCTTTGCAGTAACACTGTTTGTGAAATCAGCTGCAAAAGCTGAACCGGTGATTACTGCTGCTGTCATGATAACAGCTAAAAACTTTTTTACCATAGTAATTCCCTCCATTTATTTTTTAAAAATTACTAACTGATTAATTTTGCACAGACAAAGAATCTTCTGTTTCTGTTTCCTCTCAGACAGGTTGAAAGAATAATCACCTTATCATCAGGTTCAATAACAGTATCTGTTTTAATCTGTGCGCCCAACTCACGAGCCGATAAAATTCCGTTAAAAAACGAGGCATGGGTTCGGGGATTGGAAAAGTCCACATTGTATAATATATGCCAGCCGTCATGAGGCAATGCCGCAAAAGTTTCGTAATGAAGCTCCTTATCAGGCAGATAAACAATTATCTCTCCCTGTGAATTAAAGAAATCCGCATTAGAAAACGTTTTTTGAAGCGAACCGAACATGTCACCGTTTAACATGTTGTGACCATAGATCATGGTAACCGGATCCGAGAAATCAGTTCCGTTGTAGGCATGTTCAGTCATCAGGCTGCCGGCACCATTGCTGTTTTTGTTGTAATCGTGGTTCAGATAGAGAGTATCATCATCGGGGCTTTGAAGGACCGGATAACTTATTTCGGTTCCCGGAATATCAATCCAGGCATAAATGTCAGGATTGATTGCCTGAAGCTCATCGAAGTTTACCGGGCTGACATAGACCGGTGTCGGTTCGGGTGTTACCGTTGCCTCCGGAGTCTCTTCCGTCGGAATCGGAGTCACCGTTGCCGTCTCAGTCACCCTCGGACCAAGATTAGCAAGTTCATCATTATCTTTACCTTTATGAGTAAAGAAATAAATGATTAAAGCAATCGCTGACAAAGCAAGCAAAATTATTGCGATTATTATAACACACTTCTTTTTAGCTTTCAATATATCTACCTCCAAAAAGGAAGAAAATTCTATTATTCATTCATTCCGTAGCTGCCATAGCTTCCGTAATAACCTTTTTTCCCTTTTTGAACAAGACTGCCTCTTCTGTGGAGATATCTTTCCTTTTCGTCAACGCGGTTTAATACAAAGCCTAATACCTTAATTTTGAGATATGAAAGCTGCCTCATTGTCTCTGCAAGAACCCTCTGATCACAAAATCCCTGTCTTACGACAACAACCATTCCCGTAAGAGTCTCTGCGATTGAAAGACCGTCACTTACTGCCATTACAGGCGGAAGGTCGATGATGATGTACTCGTAATCGTTCGAAAGTTCTTTTAAAACGTCTCTCATCTTATCGGAAGCAAGCATTTCTGCCGGATTTGGCGGAACCTTTCCTGCCGGAAGAATGTCGAGACATTCAAGGAAAACGGACCTTGCAATTGCAGAATCCAATTCATAAATTCCGGCAAGAACGTGTACAAGACCGATTTTCTTCTTTATCTTTAAAAGCTTCATTATTGCAGGGGCTCTGAGGTCACCCTCTATCAGGAGAACCCTCTTTCCGGACTCTGCAAGCTCATAAGCCATGTTTACTGAAGTTGTGGACTTACCTTCACCCGCAAGTGAACTCGTAACTCCGATAATTTTACATCCTCTTTCAGCCGTACTGAAAAGAATGTTCGTTCTGAGGAGCTTATAGGATTCAGAAGCCTCAAAAGGGAGGTTCTTACCGATCATCCTCTTACCTGACTTTGACTCAGTCGTGCTTCGAACTGCATTTTTCTGATCTTTTTCAGCTGCCATCTTATTATACCCTCTCTTCTTCTGTCTTTTCTTCTGTCTGAATAACCGGACTGCCATAATGACCGTAGGCACCATATGAACCATAGTATTTACCGTACTTTCCTGATGAAGCCTTTTCAAAATCCGGAATAACGGCCAGAACAGGAAGGTCATAAGTCTGAAGAAGGTAATCCTCGTCATGAATCTTAGTGTCCATAAGAGTAATCACTACAATAACAGCGCAGGAAATAAGCATTCCGAGAGCCATTCCGATTGCAGTATATTTTGTAACGCTAGGAGAAATCTTTCCCTGTGGAACAACGGCATAATCAACGATTTTAACGTTGCTTCCCTCAACGATGTTGCTGATTTTCTCAGGAAGAAGCTTTGCAATACTGTTTGCAATCTTTTCAGCTTCCTCAGGATCATCACTTACAACGTTGACACTGAAAACCTCAGTCTCGTTAACCGCATTTGCGGAAACCATCTCCTTGAGTTCCTCATAAGTATAATCAACACCGGTATCAAGAATGATTGCGTTAAGAGTGGTTCTCGACGTAAGGATTACGATATAAGTATCAACAAGATTCTGAGCTGCGCTGAGATCCTGAAGTGATATCGACGTACTTCCTACCGATAAATTGCTATTGTTTACATAAAAAAGTGCATTTGCCTGGTACTTCGGAGTTACCAGGAACTTTGCATAAGAAAAACCAGCCGCTCCCACAACAATAATTGCGAGAATAACAGCCCACATTCTGTGCCAGATTGCCTTAAAAAGAAGCAGTAAGTCAATCTCATCATCGTAATTGTTTTCTGTTCTCATAAATTCATCCCTCAATGTACTTTATAGTATTTGTCCATTAAACTTTTTGCATTTTATCACACCCGGAAATTGTCGTCAATATGACATATGACGATAATGCAAGTGATACTAAGGCATTTTTTGTCATTTCGACAATATGCCCCACGATAAGAGGCTTTTTTTTTTAATCACTCCGATTTTTCATCAACCGTCTTCTTTTCAAACAACTCTCTCATCTGTTTATCTGCCTTTGCGGCAACCCTTACACAGCAATAGAGAACAAAAACCAAAATAAGCAGCATGCAAAGCGAAATAAGCACTAACGTAATTGAAGCCTCCCCCCTGTTTTTTAGACAAGTATCGGCTTCAATACGATTAATTATTCAGTTTTTTTCCAAAGCATTAATTTAAAATCCTTCAAAATTTTATCAACTATCTCATTGACTGCTAACGGTGGATTTTCTTTATAGTATCTATATCCCTTGTACTCATAAAGACGATACCCTTTTTCAATATTCTTCTTCATTATGACATCAGCTCTTTCCACCGCACTTCTAACATTATCCAAGGTTCTATCATTTTGTATTTTCATAAACACTTGATTTTCTGAAATAATCAACAGTACTTTCTATTCTTACATCGACTGTATTTTTTACCAAGAAATCTCTTCGTCACATCCATACCCAAATACTCCCTGCTACCCGCATCACGTATCTGCCGGTTTACAATCAGATTTCCCGCAGCAAGATTATACTTTCTTACACGGTTATTGTATACAAAAGTGATACCGTCATTCCCGTAAAATATATGGTTAAGTCTTCTGTTTAAGAGACTCTGATGCTGGAAGGCTTCAAGTGCGGTAACATACACCCATCCCTCATCCTGCCGTTTAAAAAGAAGTATGCTTTCACTTAAATCATTTAAGACTGCAAAAATATAATCCGGAAAAACCACCACATTCTTAGCATACTCCGGAAGCACAACCTCAAAATCATCATTTATCCTGAATTCATATGTCCGGTCTATTGTAACCGTCACATCTTCCTCACGAAAAACTCTCGGTTTTACTGTTTCCATGTGTTGTGTTTTTTTGCTCACGACTTTGTTAGGTTTTGTACAAATTCCATCCGTTCGAAAAACATCATATTTCTCAATTTCCAGGCATTTCACGAGTTCTGTCATGTTTCGCAGATCATTCAGACCAAAAATTCCGAAATACCAGTGTGCATTCACCGCTTTTTTCCGCACTTCCGCAAAATAGTCCCAATCAACCGGTGAAATCGAATGTCCTATCACGACAATCTGTTCAACGGAAACCAAACCGTCAAAGAAATCCTGATGTTTCTTTATTACCTCCCGGCTGTCCTTGGTTAATTCCCTGTCATACTCTCTTATCAGACCAAACACATTATCCTGTGCAACGTCAATCGCCGCCTGACGATAGTTTTTAGGATCACCGCGTTTCTCATTAAAACTTCCCGTTGCACCCGGCTTATGACCGAGAATCAGCTTACCTTTTTTCTTTCTTGAGCCGTGAATATAACACACATCCTTCATCCCATACAAGGTTTCAATGAATTCCGTGTAATTAAAATCAAGAACCTTCCCCTGCGGATTAATCAATCCACTCAGCGGACGCTCGTCGGTTCCAACCTCAAGACGTTCCATCCATCTCCTGAACGCCGGCTGCAGTCCGCTTACCAGATTGGAAATCGGTGCCGCTGCTGCCTCAGCAGCCATATAAAACTCTGCAGCCCCGGCATCATCATCATAGAAGCCGAAATTATCAAGCCACATATCAACGATATGACTGCTCCCCATCAAATCATAATTCAATGTACCGAGCGCATTCTCGAAATCAGCCCATATATCCTCCGCAGTCAGTGCCGTTTCCAAATCGTGCCTCAAACCATTTTTCTTTCCCAGACTGTCACGAAAACTGTAATAGCTCGACGGGACCCGGTGCATCAGATCAAAACCATTTCCGATAATATACAACGTATTTTCTGATGAACGGATACTTTCTACCGGAATCGGACTGTATGCCGGCATCTCCGACTCAAACTTTTCCTTTTCCTGCCTCTGATATTCTTTCCATTTTAAATTTTCAGCCTGCTCTCTTATTTTGTCCTGTTCTTCACGCCACTTCCTGCTGCAGATACGGCAGTAAGGATATCCGTAGTCAGTCAGAAACTGCTTCCCACAGGTTTTGCAAGTTTTTATTTTCATAGGGCTAAACGGATTCCTTTCAAGTGAGATTAATAAAAGTAAATCAAAAAAAGTGGCCGCTATTTGATAACATAAGTGCTCAACTTACCATTTCCTTTCTGCTCGAGTCGGTTTGCCTCACAAAGTTCCTTCAGGAGACGAAATGCTTTTGTTGTTCCTGCGCCAATCAAATCCTCAACTTCTTTTAATGCTCCAACTCGTGCTTTATTTTGTCACGCACATTGATATTTTCTCCCAACTGAACCTCTATCATCTTCAACTCTGTTTCTGCAATTACCGTATGCCTGCATCCTGAAGGCATGGTCACAACATCTCCTACGGCAATCCTTCGTGACGCACCATCCACAATCGCTCTACCCATACCTGACACAACAACCCAAACCTCATCACGATTTCTGTGACTGTGATAATTCATGCTGTGTCCGGCATTTAAAGTAACCTTTATTGTCAATGATTCTTCTTCAACATCCACAACCTTGAAGCTTCCCCAACTTTTTTCCGCAAACATAATCTGCTGCTCATATCTGTCTACAAACGGTTTTATATAACTGCTCTGTTCCTTGTCAGAAACCAGAATTCCCTCCGGTGATGCCGAAATAACAACATCTCTCAATCCCATGGCAAGAATCGGTAAGTCCGTCTCATTTACAATGTGGACTCCGGTACACTTATCATTCAATTCACCCTTGCCGACAACACTCTCTTCCATTGCCTCGGTTAACGTATTCCATGTACCAAGGTCTTTCCATTCTCCGTCAAATCTCTGAACCTGAATTTTATCTTCCTTCTCCACAACTGCATAATCAAAAGAAATCTTTGGAATCGAAGCATACTTTTGAAACAAGTCCTCATAATCTTTAAAATTAATCAGTTCATGAGCCTTATTTATTACATATTTGAGCTTATATGAAAAGACACCGCCATTCCAAAGTGCTCCCCTTTCAATATACTCTTTCGCAATATTCGCCGTCGGTTTTTCCTTGAAAGAACCAACCATCGCAAAGGATTCCTGACTCTCCGGTATAATATAGCCATACTTTTCGCTTGGATATGTTGGTTTAATACCCATCAATACCAAATTTGCCTCCTCCTTTTCAGCCTGTGCAGCCAAATTTCTGAGTGCAATAAAATAATCATCCTCAACATACGGATCAACCGGACATACCACAACAGCTTCCTCCGGATCAACATGCATGACATCCAAAAGATATGCACTTGCCAAAGCTATGGCCGGAAAAGTATCTCTTCTGCATGGTTCAACAGATATACCGACATCATTTCCAAGCTGATTATGAATTGCTGAAACCTGCGACTTACTTGTAGCTATTGTAACGGTGGCATCCGGATCCGCTTTCTTTATCTGTCGATATACACGCTGAACCATTGACTCATAACTTCCATCGTCCTGCTTAAAAATTTTAATAAACTGCTTAGAACGTATATCATTGGAAAGCGGCCATAAACGTTTTCCCGAACCACCTGAAAGTAAAATTATATTCATCTCTCCTCCTTATAACAAGAAAGCCGCATATCCTTTACTGACATACGGCCTCTGCTCTATCCATTGCTATCGTTCCGCACGCATAGGATTACTTAAGAAATCCTCGTACGCAAATCGTATTCCATCTTCCAGTTCCGTTCTGTAAGTCCATCCCAGATTCGCTGCCTTTGAAACATCCAACAATTTACGAGGTGTTCCGTTAGGCTTGGATGTATCCCATAAGATTTCTCCGGTATATCCTACAACCTTTGCAACCAATTCAGTTAATTCCTTAATTGACAGCTCCTTACCGGTACCGGCATTTACAGTTTCATTTCCTGAATAGTTATTCATCAGGAATACACAAAGATTCGCCAAATCATCAACATATAAGAACTCACGAAGCGGTGAACCGTCTCCCCAACATGTAACACTCATGGCCCCACTCATCTTTGCCTCATGAAAACGACGAATCAAAGCCGGAAGCACATGACTGTGTGTCGGATGATAGTTGTCATTAGGTCCGTAAAGATTTGTCGGCATAACCGAAATATAATCTGTTCCATACTGACGGTTTAAGAATTCACAATATTTCAGACCACTAATTTTTGCTAATGCGTAAGCCTCATTTGTCTTCTCCAACTCAGAAGTTAAAAGGCAGCTTTCCTTCATAGGCTGCGGAGCCATACGAGGATAAATACATGAAGAACCAAGAAACTCCAGCTTTTTACAACCATTTTTCCATGCCGAATTAATAACATTCATCTCAAGAATCATATTGTCGTACATGAAATCCGCCAACGCACTCTGATTAGCAACAATTCCACCTACTTTTGCTGCTGCCAGGAAAACATATTCCGGCTTCTCCTGTTCAAAAAATTCCTCGACATCTGCCTGACGACACAAATCTAATTCCTTATGTGTTCTGGTAATAATGTTGGTATATCCCTGCCTTTCCAGTTCACGAACAATGGCTGAACCCACCATTCCACGATGACCGGCAACATAAATCTTAGCATTTTTCTCCATCATCGACTATTCCGCCTCCTTCATGGCCTTTTCACGTTTAGCAAGCTTACGATCATGCTTTGCCATGATTTCAACAAGCTGCTCATATGTTGTCTTCTGAGGATTCCAGCCGAGAACGGTTTTAGCCTTGGTAGGGTCTCCCCAAAGATTATCAACATCTGTAGGACGGAACCACTGAGGATTTACACAAACCAACATTTTTCCGGTTTCAGCATCATATCCTTTTTCATCCAATCCTGTACCTTCCCAACGGATTGTAATACCATTTGCCGCAAATGCCTTTTCAGTAAAATCACGAACGGTATGCTGTACTCCCGTAGCAATTACAAAGTCCTCCGGCTTTTCCTGCTGCATGATAAGCCACATACATTCAACATAATCTTTAGCATAACCCCAGTCACGAAGCGAATCCATGTTGCCAAGTTCAAGATGATCCTGTAAACCTTCTGCTATACGACCGACAGCCAATGTAATCTTTCTGGTAACGAAGTTTTCACCACGGCGTTCTGACTCATGATTAAACAGGATACCATTAACAGCGAACATACCATAAGCATCCCTATATTCTTTTACAATCCAGAAACCATACTGCTTTGCAACTGCATAAGGAGAATAAGGATGGAATGGTGTTGTCTCTCTCTGAGGAACTTCCTCAACCTTACCATATAATTCTGAAGTTGATGCCTGATAAACCTTACAGGATTCAGTAAGTCCGCAAACACGCACTGCCTCCAAAATACGAAGAACACCTAATGCATCAACATCTCCTGAATATTCAGGTGCGTCAAATGAAACCTGAACATGACTCTGAGCTGCAAGATTATAAATTTCATCCGGTTTTATTTCACCTACTATACGAATCAAACCTGATGAATCCGTTAAATCTCCATCATGAAGTGTTATTTTATCCATGATATGATCGATACGCGATGTGTTTGAAATTGATGCCCTACGGACAATACCGTGAACCTCATACCCTTTTTCAAGCAGGAACTCCGCAAGATACGAACCGTCCTGACCTGTAATACCTGTAATTAATGCCTTTTTCATATTATCTTTCTGTCCTTTTCTAAAATGATAAGCCTACTTTACACCCAAAAAAACATTTTGGGAATTGCGTATTCTGTCATAAACTAGCACAATCTTGACTTTTTATTTTGGGAATTAAGTAATTCCTTCAAAAATTTACAGCTCCCAAGCCCGGATAAGCCGCATTTTTTTATAAAAAAACCTCTTTACCGGATAAACAGTATCCGACAAAGAGGCTTTATTCATAAAAACTTAAAGGTAAATGAAATAAATAATCTCCTCACCACTTTTTAATACAATCAGCGGCTACTCTTCCCACAGCAGCTTACAGTCAGCAACATCTACCAGACTGTCCATAAAAACACCATGCAAACGTTCCGATATCTGTTCCTTTGTCACGCCTTTCTTCAAAACAACCTGTAAAAAGCCACCGCCGCCGGCACCGCATACAAGCCTACCGTCAATCATATCTTCTATACTGCTGAAGATCTGTCTGATTAAGGTATTGCTGCTTCCTGCATCAACCTTCTGACTCAATTCCCAATGATAATCAAGAAGCTTTGCAAAACCATCCACATTTCCACGTTCCAATTCAAATTTCATAAGTGCTGCCACTTTTTGAATCTCTTCTAAAGCAAATAAACTGTCAGGTTCATTTCCTACATATCTGCCGATTACGTTACGAAGCAGGTTTCTTGCCAATCTGCGCTGACCGGTATAAATCAGGCAAAAACGCTCATCTAACTCCTTCTTCGTTTCATCCGAAATATCAACGTGTGCAACCTTAAGGTTTTGGGTAATTCCCTGTCCCGAAATAATATACTTCAATCCCGGTGTAATGCCTCCAACCTGATCCTGCCAGCCTCCGCCTGTAGACATAATCTGTTCCATTGCCAATACATGTGAATACAAATCGTCTTCGGTATACTCAATTCCCATGAAATCAAATACAGCTCTGACACAGGCAGCCGAAAGAATTGAAGACGTTCCCAAACCACTGCCTTTCGGTACATTTGTAACCTCTGAATGCATTACAAATCCGCCACCGAGACGCGTAAGAATCTCATCTAACGAATGTCCCGACTTTGGTATGATTCCACAAGCAAACAGACAAGCCTTCTGTAAAGCAAACGGATCAAAAGGATCACCTGTTTTCCGCAATTCTTCAATAGCTGTAAATTCACCGTAGGCACCCATGTCACGGCTTTCGAAAACAATCTTATGCTCCGGAATTCTTTCAAGAGTTACCTCTACAGGTCTTTCTCCATTCAAAAGGATTGCCATGTTAAGCACGGTTCCCCCGTTTTCATTACAATATGGAGGTGTATCACTCCAACCGCCTCCCCAATTGACACGCAAAGGAAGTTTTACAGTATGTCTGTCAGTTACAATATGTGCCTTTTCATTGTAGTTCAAGTCTTCTATGGTTGCTGTCAAAACTTCTTCCTGAATCGTCTCGAAGCATTTTTGAACTTCATTTTCATCTTCAAGTACGATTCCCAAATAGTAATGCAAACGGAGCTTCTCGGTAAAATCTGCTTTTTCAAGACGTTTATTCAGCCATTCATGCTGGATTTTGGTAAGCCCGCCCATCTTCTTTAACTTCTGAGCAGGAATTTTATTCCTTATTGCATCCTCTATTCCATTCATAACGGACAAATCTGACATACGTCGGTTCCATGCAATAATCGCATCCGGATCAGCTGCATTAAATCCTGAACAAAGAGATTTCCTGTCCGAATTCTTCCATGCTTCTTCATTTCCCGCACCATGAGCAAGCTCATAAAGATTAAGAGCGGCTTCAACAGCCTGACCTATACTGTCTGCCTCCGGATATATCTCCGCTGTCCAAAGAGTGTGGTTTTCGCCTTTCCACAAATCCGTTTTCAGTTTTTTCGCAATCTCATCTAAGTTCATTCCAAACAAACGATTTTCCTTAGGATTATCATATGTTCCGAAAATTCTGACCACAAACTTGCCATTACGCTGCTTTAAGCCATGAATAACCACATTGTCCGGAATTGTTTCATCATGCACATCTACAAAAGATAAAACACAGTTGTTGCCTATCGTTGCTCCACTATGAACATATGAAACCTCCAGATAACACTTTTCCCCTATAACCGCACATTCTTCAAGAATACTGTTATAAGCAGATGTACCAGATGTAATACTGCTTCCAACCACGCGGCTCCATCCAAGGTCATGATACTCGTCCACGCCACCGCTCATCAATTCCAGTATTTCATGTGTCGTTCCGAAATGGATAAACTTTGCCGGAGCAAGACGGAGCAGCTTCATTCTGAACGGACGAAGTACATTCCACACATGCTTTCTTGCCTCAGTTAACTCATCACAAAACTCTCCTTCCGGCTTCTCTAAATAAAAGTTTTCCAAGGTTGAATCCTCTGCCAAAGGATAAAGAAAATCCGCATACAGGGAAAGTCTTGTTTTATCATTTACATAACTGTCATATTTCTCTTCGGTATCAATCAGTGAATACAGTGAATTCATCATCTGCGTACTGAAAACCAAAGCACCTGTATCAATATCAACACAGTCCGATGAATTAACAGCACCTACACGTCGTAATTCCTCTACCGGTTTTTTCTGCAGACAGCACCTTACGTTACCATTATCACCATTTAAATATACTCCGTGGCTCTTACCGGTTTCCACATTTT
This sequence comes from uncultured Lachnoclostridium sp., assembly GCA_964584255.1. Classification (GTDB taxonomy): domain Bacteria; phylum Bacillota; class Clostridia; order Lachnospirales; family Lachnospiraceae; genus UBA3775. The sequence goes on from CAZOZM010000003.1 coordinate 118,880, forward strand.
CCTTGAAAGAAAGAGCAACTGCACCCGAGTTGTTATAATCAATCTGCAAAGGATTAAAAAGCAACAGCACATCACCGGATAACAATACCATTCCCTCTCTTACTCTGGAAGGAACAGAACTCATGCAAATCATAAATTCATCAAACAATGTTGAGTTTCTTCCGTCCGGCAACTGATGGGGCACCGGTGAAAAAAGCTTTCCAAGGGCGGAATACTGAGGAACTCTCTTACTGTCTCCACCGGAATGTATAACAAGAACCCTTAATCCATCGAAGGACTCTTCCTGACCATGCAGGTACTTTAATACTTCCAAAGTTGCTCCGCCTGAACCCACACGTTTACCGTCACGATCAGACACTGCAACGAATTTAGTTGTTTCCGGAAGAAATTCTTTTCTTTCTTCAATCTGCTTACGAAATCCCTCTGCCTGCTGCTCATTTGATGCTGTCAGAATCACATAATCCCACTTAGGGAAGTTTTTAAGCTTTAAGGACCTATTATAGTCTGCCCAGCAATCCTGATATGCCTGTGATAAAAACAGGGAATGCAAATTGTTAAGTTTCTTCAAATTATCCATATTTTCTCCCATCTTTTGCCATCTATTTTTTTGAGTTTGGAATACCATCCTCTACCACTGTTTTCTGTATTCTCTGGGGCTAATCCCCTCTATCTTACGAAACATTCTGCTGAAATAATTGGGATCTGCCATACCCACGGCAACTCCAATCTCTTCTACGGTCAAATCCGTGAAACGCAGAAGCCTTTTAGCCTTAGTGATTCGTTTTTCTATCAAGTAGCCATTAACCGTAGTTCCATAGGTTTCCTTAAAAATCCTCGTAAGATAGCATTTATTAATATAGAACTTCTCCGTAAGATCCTCCAGACTCAACTTATCGGTATAGTGTTCATCAAGATACGCTCTTATCTCAGCCAGTTCCAGCTTCTTTCTGCCGATTGACCTGCTCTCAGGATGCCAGGATTGTTCCATAATAAACGTAAGCAGCACTGAAAGTTTTTCATTTATTCGCATATCCTTTATGTAATCGGAGGAAGATGCCAGATTGTATATTTCCGTAAGGGTTGACGAGATATTCTCAACCGCATCCACATGAAATACCGGACTTCCACCACGTTCCCTGTATTTCTCATAAATTGCAGGTAACGAAGATGCATAAAAATGACACCATTGAAGCGACCAGAGATTCATAGAAGTTGAGTGACTGTACGATTTACGACAATCAATAAAGACACAGTCACCCTTTTTTAATTTAAAGACTTCTCCCTCGTATTTTAACTCACCGCTACCCGACAATACAATAAAAAACAAAAAAGAACTCAACCCTTTCCTTTCAGAAGCATGAGGAGTTATTGCTTTAAGAGTACCCACTTCCTGTAAATGCAAGAGTGAAGAACGTGCAAAAGCAGATGGGGTATATATAATCCGCGAGGACTGAACCGCAGGATTCACGGATTGAGGTGTAAATAATTCATCCATTATATTATCTCATTTCGTAGTATTATAATTATACCTGTAACCGACTGATTTGTTTTTTACAGAAATCTCCGTAATCTGACAAGTATTTGCAATCCGATTCACTACTTGTTCACATCCAACTTATCAGTCACCTAATTATAACACAAGTAATCGTTTTGAATATCCAAAATACTTAACACCGGATACCGAAATACCTATATGTGTTTTTACTTCAATTTATCTAATTCACTCAAATCAATTCCCATGCTCCAAAGAATATCATTGAAACTTACTGTCTGGAATTCATTTTTGTATTTATCAAAGATTGTATTCAGCTCTGAATGAAGCTTCTTGTAATAAGATTTGTTCAGAACAGCCTTAAAATACAAAATTGCAACAACAATTCGTCTGTTGTTATAATTTGTAACTCCAAAGTAATTAGCAATATTAGATACTCGTATGTTTTTATAATCAGAATTAAAGAGACGTTCGTCGTGAGCACATTGATTTCTAACCAGGTTGAATATCTTTAATGCTGATTCCATATCCTCACTACTGATTCTAAGTGTATTTGTTGGCCTATATTGCTTTTCATACTTGTCGGAATAATACTTTGCAATAGCATTTTTCTCTGAATCCTTTAATGCTGAATATAAGTATGAGAGGTTTCCTATGGTAAGATAATTAACCAAAACCCATAATGGTACAGACCCATGTTCCTCAATATAATGCTTTATTGCACCTTTTACACCTACATTATCATGTATGGTTTTAGTTAAAATTGAGATTTGCTTTAAAACCCCTTTAGGATCGTCATCTCTGTAATTTGCAATTTCTAAATATGAGTTTGCTTTTGGATATTTCTGAGAGAATTCATATGAAATAGTCGTTTTAAACGAATTCTCAAAAACAAGCAAGTACTTAAGAAAAAGGAATCTCAATTCACGATCAAATAAAAACAAGGCTTTTAGCTCATTAAAATGTGTGTTTGGTATATATGTTTCAGGGTTAATTGTATTCCCTTGGTTATCTTTACGCAAAAACAAATCCTTATATCCATTTATCACATTATAATAGTTTTCCTGCTCCAAAAAACGTTTTGGACTGCCATCCGTTGGAACAATCATTCCCCTATTACGTAATATTATCAGTTGTTGATTAAACGTCTTAAATTCCTTCATCTGCCGTATCCTCTAAAAAAAACGGCCAGGGCGTCGTACGCTTCCTGACCTAATCTTATGCTACTATAATATTCGCATATTTATATTATGTCAAGATTGTTGCACAATATTCCTCAAAATAAAGTGTAAGATTACAATACATGTGCTGCAACTAAATATTTAAAATGCGAGGATACGCTCTTTGTGTTATATTTGAATCACCCAAAAGCACAAATGAGTTTCCTTGCTATAATACAAAATATGAAATATCGTCTATCACTTATTAAATATGCTTAAAAATTTGGTATCACTAAGACTGTTGTGGTCAAGCTTTTTTAACACTACAACCTAATTTCTGCTACAGGACTTAAGCCCATAGCGAGCCTCGAAAGGTGTTTTGTAAATATTATAAGAAATTCGGACGCACATGATTGTAATGAAAATACGCAAATTCTTAAGCTGATGAATATAATTCCTCCTCAGAGTGATAGTAGTGATGTTCGATAAGTTCACTTTTTAAAGTGTTAAAATACCGTTCCATAAGAGCATTATCATAAGGATATCCGGCTTTACTCATACTTTGTGTGATTCCCATACTAGCACAGATTCAGTGAATTCTTTTGATGTATACTGGGCTTCCTTGATCCGAATGCAAGAGCAAGCACCACATTTTTGAATTCAGTTTCATAGCGTTTGCTCATTTGTAACATACCTCGTTTCCTCCTAAGATTATATCTTATTAGGCAGGAGTGTTACAACTATGTTATATCACAACAATTATAAAAATCTATTTTCTCCAAACAAAATCCTTAAAAAAGTCTTTTTTCTTTACAACTGTCATACTAATCAATATTACAATGATAAGAATAACTATGTAACGCCAAATTGTATTTGTGTACAACACGCTGCTTGCTAGCGACATAAACATGAAAATTAGTGCAATTAACCAAATTATTTTTCCATTATAAGGATTTTCTATCCCCTCTTTTTTACACACATGCAACATAAATATATACTGAGCTAAACTGTACATAAAATAACAAAACATTGTTGTATATCCGGCTGCAATATATCCATACAATTTAATAAAAACCCAATTAAGCAGTATATTCAAAGTTGCAGTCATAACTGATGCTACCATGATAAATTTATTTTTTCCAAAATAAAACTCAATATTTGTAAAAAAGCTATACATCATCACAAACAGTGAACTCATGGCAACCGGTGGAATAATCCAAATTGCTTCATAATATTCTTCTGTAGCCAATATTTTCATAAGTTCAGGTGCAAATAATGAAAACAGAAAACAAATTGTTCCGATTCCAATTTGTGTCGTTATCGCCATTTTATTTATTCTCTCATAGTTTTTCTCCTTCAGACTCTCATATAAAAGTGGAACAAACGACCCATTTATTGCATTTGTAACAATATTGATTAAAAACCCTGCTTGATACGCAACTCCGTAAATTCCTGCTTTTTCTATAGAACACATACTGTTGATCATAACCCTATCAGCTTGACTAAGTACATCCTGTGATAGATAATGTGGTATTAGAGGTATATTAAACTTTGTTGAATATACAACATATTCTCTATTAAATATTTTTTTGCCCCTCAATATAATCAGAACATAAACTATACCATATACTATGAAATGTGATAAAAGTGTTCCTATTATCTTTGCTTCGCCTTTATACGTTTCTGTCGAACATACAAGTATAATGCTTATAACAGGAGTTAAAATACTTGCAATTATAGTTACAATACATACCGATAAATATTTAAACTCATATCTGTTTCTAACTGTCCAAAAAGACATTGCTGCCGACAGGATAATATCAGCAAACATGATTGCTACTAACCATGTAGGTAATTCAAATAATTTATTCCAAAAATTTCTAGTAAAAAAATATACTATAAATAGAATTGTAGCAATAATTGTAGTCCAAATTTGTAAAACAGATGTGTAGCCATCTCTATCTTCTTCATAGCGAATCATGGCATTGTTATAGACACCAGCAGTAAACTTTAATGTTGCAAAAACTGTAATAATAGATTCCCATGAATTATATACAGTAACTAAACCATACTGCTCAGTCGTCATAATTCTTGTAAAAATAGGAGTAGTTATGACATTAATGCCTTTTTGTAGAATACTGCATAACATATACCACAATGATGCCTTTACCGGCAATGACATTTTTTTATACAAATCAGCTATATTTTGTTTCATCTATATTTCCATTCCTTTTTAGTTAATATAATCATTTTCGCCTCATATAACATCGTGCCTAAGCCTAATACACATATTAGTGAGACGACCGGATACCAATAACTAAATGTTCCGCTAATACTTGAAGCCTTATACTCAATTGCATAAGCAATATTCTGATGTATCAGATAAAGTTCAAACGATATCTTTCCCAAATACTGAAAAACACTTAGTTCCAAAAAAAACATGTAACCTCTTATTGCACCCCAACATAGTGGCATACCAATCAATAATCCAATAACGAAATCTATCCCACGAATTTTCCATGTAAAAATCCAGGAAATAATTATCAACAAAATCCAACTTTTCCTATTATTTGCATCCTCAAGCTCCATTTGATGAATCGCTACTCCGCAAAATGCTATACCTATATAGCCACCTCCAAACAAAATAGAAAGCACTGGAATATTCAAATACAAACATACAGCACTCAAAAAAAGCACGGCTACATAGACCATTGATTTATTTGACAACTTCATTTTCTTTAGTGATCCACATATTAAAATTGTGGATATCAAAATAATCATATACCAATGAGCTCCATCAACATATGGTCTATCTATGAAACCATTTATACAAAGTATATTCAAAACATATTTTTCTATCGTAATTTTTCTACCAGGCAACTCAATTATCAGCAAGACTAGTGATGTTAGCGTTATACATATCAAATACATAGGGTATAAACGTAGTACCTTTCTTTTTAAAAAAGGCAACAGCTTAAAACTCCCCTCTTTATTATCCACAAGAAAATAACCTGAAATCAAAAAAAATGTACAAACTCCATAAGTTCCCCAATTTTCCATAAAAGCGACACTATTATCACAATACAATTGTTGGTATCTGCAAAATAAATGGAATAAAACAATTATAAATGCCATCACACCTCTTAATCCATCTATTTGCCTATTACGTACACTTTCTTTCATCATTAATTTTCCTCTGTTCATATATACTTTTATTATATGGCTAATACAGTTATTCTCCCTCTTTCCAAGGAATAGAGAGACAAACCACATACCAAACAATCCAATAAGGTTTTCCGTAATATGTCATCGTGATGCCCATTATAATTGATGCAATAATACAGGATATACTAAACATTCTAATCTTACTATTTTCAACATGAGAAACTGAAACTAACTGTTCCATTAACATTTTGCAATACATCAGTAGTCCAATAATACCGAAATTAAAAAGCATTGCTAAATATTGATTATGTGGGTGGCTAACATATGCACCATTTGATATTGCAAATGTATACTCGTGAGCAATCCCATGTCCATAAATCCATGTCAATCCTTTAATCTGACTAATACAACTTTCCCATATATCAGTTCTCCCATCTAATGTAAGTGACTCACCCAAAATATCCTCAACAAGCCAACTGTAACTCTGCACATCAGGATTGAAACTAAATGAAACTACAACTATTACGAGAAGTATACTACCAATTCTAATAACCTTCTTTTGTTTAGGCCATTTGTAAGTCATCTTTATAATAAAACAAACTAATGCAAATACACACATTGTTACCAATGCTGTAGATACCCATTCCAAAACAGAAAAAACAACTCCAGATAATATGCACACTATGCAGATAATTTTATGAATTCGCTTTCCTCGAATAGAACTTATCAACGATATCGAAATAGCAAAAACAAGGATATCACTAATATTAACCCTGATACCCATAAAATATGCCATATTATATATATTTACCTGATATAGACCTCCCATAAAAAAAGTAAGTAAGTTCATAAATACCATTCCAGAAAAAATAACGGAAATAATATATATACTTTTGTTATAATTTTTTTGAAGCAGATAAATTGCCATGATACTTGCAATATATAATGTATAAACATTCTGTATTACACTAACCAACCCCTCACCTGCTATTATAGATACAATAGTAACCCATATTAAAAAGCCATGCAGTATTAACCATTTTTTTTTACAGTAGTATCTTCCTTCTATTTCAAGTAGTAATGAATAAAAAAGACCTGCACAATTAACGATATTTACTAAAGAAACTATATCTAAATATTTTTTTATAGAAATTGGCAAACATGCTGTTATAAAGAAAACAACAGCCAATACATATCTTGATGAAACACTTTTTTTCACCTTTGCACCTCATTTTATTATACTATTCTCTCAATAAATCGAGCCAGAATTGCGTCAATTGAATACATTGAAGACATTTTTTTCTTTGCATCCATCCCCATTTGAACCCTCATTTCCTTATCGTTAATCAATATGTTTAATGCATTCAACATCTCATACTCAGATTCCACCAGAACCCCATCTTTACCTGAGCAAATCAGACTAGAAGGTCCAGTAGGGCAATCCATCGATACACATGGCATTCCTACCGCCAGGGCTTCCATCAATGCGTTTGGCATTCCTTCATAATCCGATGAAAGAACAAATATATCTGCCTCTTCCAATGCGCTTAAAACATCCTCCGTTCTACCCATTAGTCTGACTTTATTATTCAACTCTAAATTAGTAATCAAGCTCAATAGGTTATCTCGTTCCTCTCCCTCACCATATATTAACAACTCAATAGAATTTTCCTTATCACAGAGTTTTGCAAAAACTCTTATTAACCTTTCAAAATTTTTCTGTTTATTAAGCCGTCCACAACTGATTATTTTTGACACGTTCGTTCTATATTTATAATCTGATTCTAACATTTCTTCCTTAACTGGATTTGGGAGAATAAAATACTGCTCCTTCGATTTCCAATTAAAAAATCGAGCCTGATCTTCCGTTTGCAACATACACATATCTGCATGTTCCGTGATATATTTAATGATTCTTCCACGATATCCTTTTCCTACATAGTACATTGGATTGTTTCTAACAGTAGCAATGAATTTTGTTTTCATTCCTAAGCCTGCAATATATGTATACATAGTTGGCTCATTTAAAAATGGAATCACAATATCAGGATTTATATCCCTGATTTTTTTTCTGATGAATCCCAGCCTACTTATTTTGCTTTTATAGGTCTTTTCGTCCATCTGATGACGTATAACCTGTTCAGCTAATGGATACTCGTTTTTTTTCCTTTTAAATACTAATACGTGTACATTTATATCTTCTTTTAAGGACAACCCGCTGGCCAAAAGTGATACAACTCTTTCAGCCCCACCGCCCGATAATGATAATGTTACAAACAATACTGTCATTGTTTTTGTATTCTCCTAACCTTCAGCTATTTCTTAATACTCCCAAAACGTATTAATATATTTATTATATCTCGAACAAAGACAACTTCTCTATTTCATTTATAAACGCCCTATAATTATTTATTGCATTAAAGTTGCTGTTCCAAAACTCTCTAGTTGACTGTCGCAAAAGCATATATTCCTGCTTATCCATTAGATATAAACTTTCTAGTGCGTCTGCAACCTCCTCTGCTGTCGGATTACCTTTCAATAATTTTCCAGTAACATTATCTACTGCAATTTCTCTGGTACCACCAACATCAGTTCCAATTACCGGTATTCCAAACGATGTCGCCTCCATAATAGAAACCGGCAGTCCCTCACTACTGCTGACATTTATAAACACCGAACAATTATTAGTCTTATAGTAATCATATACTTCTGTATTACTTATTGCTCCTAGCAGCCTAACATGATCTATTACTTTGCCATCAACTAAAGCTCGTACCTCCTGCATCTGAGGACCATCTCCAATATGTGTCCATTTTATGAGATAGCCTTTTTTTTGCAAAATCAGAATAGCTTCTGCAATCAAGTGAACTCTCTTTATATTTGTAACTCGGGAACACGACACCACAGAAAAAGTTGAATCCATATCGTACTCCTCAACTCCATGATCATACGTTCCCAACAAGCTCACTTCTATTTTATCTGCATACTCCGGATATTTTGTTTTTATATAGTCAGCTCCATCCCTCGAACAAGCAAACACCCTATCTATTTCCTTCAACAACAATTTTCTTTGTGGTAGTGGTCTTGTTTTATTTTCATAAATATCAAATCTGTGTGCTCTTGATATTTGTATAGTAGTTACCCCTCTATTTGCAAAATACTCTTTAAGGGCTACTATAATCCTAGCAGGAATATAGAACCAATAACTATATAAAACAATCTGATCATTTTTATCAAATTTTATCGTATCTAAGAGATTTTCAATTTTTCTTGCTTGTAAAAGTGCTGATGTTTCAAAAAAAGAATCGTAACAACGTTCTTTTAATTTTCCTGCATACTTATATAAATAAAAAAAAGAAAGTATCTTGATTTTATTTTTTCTATAAATCGTTTTTTCCTTTTCAAAAACAAAATCCTGAACATTTGCATACTCAATACTTCTAGTACGTTTATCTCCAACAACAGTGTCTATTGGAAAAATTAATATCTTATCAAAATACTGTGAGGTCTCCCGAATTTCACTTTCTAAAAACGCTTCTCCTGCCCTATACGGATATTTTGTATTAACCATTATTAAATACTTCATATTCTTTTCCCTTTATATTGTTCTGACAAAATCAGTAAGCACATCATTCATTTCTTTCTTCTTCGTATTTACCATAGAAGCTGTAATTTTATATTGTGATGTGATGAAATCTTCGTCTGGTAATTCGCTGTCTTCAGTCACTTTAATTCCTGGTACCTCCAGATTATACCCCGAGTAGTAATCATCAAATTTGAATCCTGTTCCTGGTATAGATGAGATCGTTAATCTTAAATTGGGTATACCAAAACTATCTGCAATAACACACCCATGTAATGACGTGGAAATGATTTTTTCACATTCACCGATTTTTCTTATTACTTCTAGTGGTTCTTCTCTCAAATTTATAACAGTAAACTTTGAGTATTTATTCCGCATTGCTTCAAGCATACCATTCTCTTTAACTAGTTTTTGCTCATTATAATGGGGAATAAAACCAATCTCATACTTTGTTTCGGGTATTTTTTTTAACAATTCAGATGCTAAAATTCCTCCATCACACAGAACAGGTTCAATCCTTTCTCCTAATGACTGTTCTATAATCCTCTGCGATAATCGTCCTCGTACTGCAATAAACGAAACATTTTTTCTTAATAACTCAAGTTGCTGAGGATAATAATCCTTTATAAAGCCAGTTCCCCATACTGCACAAGGAGCATCAACTCCAATGCAAGAACTTTTTTTTATAAAGTCTTTTATATTTTCTTTCACACCAGATTCCTTCTTCCCCCATAGAGCGCCTCCACAACTTCCCACTCCCATTATCTGGAAATCTGAAACCTTTTCACAATGTATAACTCCTCTACCCGTTATATAAGGAATAAGATATTCACTAAGTAAATCTCCCATATTATTCAATTTTGCATAATACGTCTTAATACTCTTCATTCATTTCTCCCTATTTTATCCACGTAACAATTTTAAAATTATACGTGCCGTGCTATCCCATGTATAATTCTCCATTACATGCCTTTTAGCTTTTTCAATTGAATAACAACTGTCCGCAATGATCTCTTCAATTATTTCTTGGTTGCTATCAGCAAGGAACCCATAATCCGTATTCGCAATTATCAATTTCGGTCCTGGTGCATTCCATGCAATCACCTTGCAACCATAATACATTGCTTCCAAAATTGCCATTCCAAAAATTTCTTGTTGGTTTAAATTTACAAAAGCATCTGCAAATCGATATAGCTCCCAAATATCGCTATTAGGTATTTGTGCAATCATCTGAACATAGTCTGCAAGATTTAACTCGCTGACCTTATTCTCGACCGCCTGTTTCAGTTCTCCTTTACCAACCATCAGAAGCTTATAACGATTATCCTTCTTCCTGACCTCAGACAAAATCTCAATCATCCGAATCGGTTCTTTCTCTTCAATTAAACGTCCTATAAAAAGAAGGACTTTGTCATCATCTGAATAACCATATTTTCCTTTCAACTCTGTCACAGGTACGTTTTCATATTCTTCTTTTAGAAGCGAAATATCTAACCCGACTGGAGCCACCTCTGTATTTTTTATCCCGATTTTATTCAACTGGTCCTCGACAGATGGTGTCTTCACCAGACACAAGCACTTTTTATATACTCTTACATTTCTATAAAACAATATATCAATTATTTTCTTTTTAATTCTATTTGTGCTGTGACTCTCAATAACACCTATGTATGGAATCATAGTTACTTTATTTTTTTTGCACCATCTATATACTTTGGGTACTGATAACTGTGTATCAGAAAAGTAAACTAATGCATCAAGTGTGGGATCCAAAAATTTACAATCCCATATTCCATTAATCCCCTTGCTTTTCACCGGTATCTGATGTATTAAAGCATTCCTGCACCCCTCTATTTCTACAATTTGTTTTGTCTGATTTTCTAATACTGCTTTATAAACAACAACCTCATCTAAAACCTTATCTAACTCTCTGGCGAGGCCAACTTCCTGCGCATTATAAAAACCTTTCTGTCCAAAGTTACCAATGCTTGTTATCAGCAACCCAATACGCATGTCATTCTCCTCTCTACTTGTCCTTATAATATTCTTTTTCATGTTCCATTATTTGTTCTTTATCAAATCTATATGACACAACTTTAGCCGGATTTCCTGCCACAATAGAGTATGGCTCTACATCTTTAAGTACTACGCTCCCAGCCGCAACAATTGCACCATGTCCTATCCTTACTCCACTTACTATAATCGCCCCATATCCAATCCACACATCATTCTCAATCACAATCTTCAGATTTTTTCCTTTAAACTGATAATCTGCATCACCTATCCATGGACTATCTTTAATACTCTTACCAACCTGTTTATAATCATGATCATATTTTCCTATTAAACCGACGTTATTTCCTATTAAAACGTCATTTCCTATGTTAATGTCCGCTTCAAGTGAACAATATTTTCCAATGTAAACATTTTTTCCTATTTTAATACGATTTGGTGCATACATTACTGTTCCTCTTCCAAACGTGCTATTACTCCCAATTGTAATGTTATGTTTTCCCAAAACAAGTAATTTACACCGAAGCTGCTTTAAATACTTTATCACCTTATATCCTCCAGTTTTCTTCCAAGACAACTTGCATAATACCTTATCATTTGTATATTATTATGCTCTTTTACCTTTTCATCTTTCCTTTTTATCTGTCCTTTTCAATGTCATTTTCCTCTTATTATCGCATTCCAAATAAACTTCGTATTCGTATGCCAGTACCTTTTAAGCAGTCTCTTAGGATCCTGTAGAAGTCTATATACCCATTCCAAATTACTCTTCTGCATCCACTCTGGCGCCCGATCAATATTTCCAGCGTGATAGTCAAATCCGGCACCGACTCCAATCATCAGTCCATTCACTTGTCCTTGATGTGCGGCCATCCACTTTTCCTGCTTCGGTGCTCCAAGGCCAACCCAAATGAAATCCGGTTTTGTCTCGTTGATTCGATCAACAATCGCTTTGTCCTCATCTTCTGTCATAGGTCGGAATGGGGGACTGTACATCCCAGCGATCTGAATACCATGATACATTTCTTCTAGTACCGAATACAACTTTTTTAGCGTCTCATCTGTTGAACCATAAAAATAATGCCGATACCCTTTTGAGGCAGAAATCTTGAAAATCTCTCCCATCAGGCTCGGTCCAGTAGTTCGTTTCATGTTCTTGAACCCACGCTTCTGGCCAACTGAAGAAAGAGGACCGCCATCCGGTATTGCCAATATTCCACCGTTTTGTACCCTTCGGTACTCCTCATCTTCATACGCCGTCACTGTGGTATGCACATTAGACACACATATGTAATCACCGGATAAATCTCTTATATTTTCGTTGAGGAAATCAACTAGCCATTCTATATCAATAGCTGCGATATCCACACCTAATATATTGCAGGTCGGGATCGCAGACTTATTCACAGTATGCTTATATGTTTTGTTGTATACTGGTGTGTTCATTTACCGATCCCTCCTTCATTTGCTTGTTCACCAAGGCTCATTCCTGTCCTTCTATTAGTCGCGCTGGAAAATATCACGTGTATAAACCTTTTCCTTCACGTCATCCAAACACTTATCATAGCGATTCGCAACAATCGCCTGACTCATCTTCTTGAACTCCGCCAAATCATTTACAACCAAACTTCCAAAAAATGTTTCTCCATCCTTCAGAGTTGGCTCATAAATAATCACCTTAGCACCTTTTGCCTTGACACGTTTCATAACCCCCTGAATGGAACTCTGACGGAAGTTGTCACTGTTACTCTTCATCGTCAAACGATATACGCCAACAATAACATCCTTTTCCTTATTTTCATCCCAACTGTCATTTGCCTGATAAGCACCGGCAATTTCCAGTACACGGTCGGCAATAAAGTCTTTACGAGTTCTATTGCTTTCAACAATCGCTTCAATCAAATTTTCCGGAACGTCCTCATAGTTTGCCAATAATTGCTTTGTATCCTTAGGCAGACAATAACCTCCATATCCAAAAGAAGGATTATTGTAATGCTTTCCAATACGAGGATCCAGGCAGACTCCATCAATAATTTGCTGTGTATTCAATCCCTTCATTTCTGCATATGTATCCAACTCATTAAAATAAGATACACGCAATGCAAGATATGTATTGGCAAAAAGTTTGACCGCTTCTGCCTCCGTAAATCCCATAAAAAGCGTATCTACGTCTTCTTTTATTGCACCCTCTTGCAAAAGCTCTGCAAAAGTGTGAGCTGCTTTTACCAAACGTGCATTCTCCATATCTGTGCCAACAATGATTCGGCTTGGATAGAGATTGTCATACAACGCTTTTGACTCTCTTAAAAATTCCGGACTGAAGATTATATTATCACAATGAAATTTTTCTCTTACACTTGCCGTATATCCTACAGGAATCGTTGATTTAATAACCATTATTGCTTCCGGATTATACTCAATCACCAATTTGATGACAGCCTCAACTGCTGATGTGTCAAAAAAATTCTTCTTAGAATCGTAATTAGTAGGTGCGGCAATAACTACAAAGTCTGCATCGCTGTATGCTTCCTTTGCATCCAAAGTTGCTTTCAGATTAAGTTCCTTTTCTGCCAAATACTTTTCGATATACTCATCCTGAATCGGAGACTTCCGGTTGTTAATCATTTCTACCTTTTCAGGAACTATATCTACTGCTGTTACCTGATGGTGCTGTGACAGAAGCGTTGCTATTGATAAACCTACATATCCTGTACCGGCAACAGCTATTTTTAAATCTTTAAACTCTCTCATAGTATTCATCTCCTCATTATCTCGTAATTAGTCAGTTAAGACTATTTATAGAACTCTGCATACCACTCTGCAAACTTCCTCAACCCGGTTCTTAAATCTGTAGCCGGCTTATACCCGAAGTCACGCTCCAAAGCACTCGTATCTGCATATGTTACCGGTACATCACCCGGCTGCATAGGTACCAGCTCTTTATGGGACTCAAAGTCATAATCTTCCGGTAAAACTCCGGCACGAACTAATTCCTCGCTAAGAATCTGAACAAAGTCCAAAAGATTTTCCGGATTCTGATTGCCAATGTTGTAAACTGCATATGGAGGAATCGGTAAACCATCTTCTCCATTTTTCTTATCCGGAGCTTTTTTCATTACCCGAAGAACTCCCTCGACAATATCATCTACATATGTGAAGTCTCTCTTACAATTACCATAATTGAAAATCTTTATGGTCTCACCCTTTACAAGCTTATTAGTAAATCCGAAATATGCCATATCAGGACGCCCTGCTGGTCCATATACGGTAAAGAAGCGCAAGCCTGTAGATGGAATGTTATAAAGCTTAGAGTACGCATGTGCCATCAATTCATTAGACTTCTTGGTTGCTGCATATAACGATACCGGATTATCAACCTTATCATCCGTGCTATAAGGTACTTTTTTATTTGAACCATATACACTCGATGAAGAAGCATAAACCAAATGCTCTACCGGGAAGTTCCTGCACGCCTCTAAAATATTAAAGAATCCGACAAGATTAGATTCAATATACGCATCCGGATTAGTAATTGAGTAACGCACTCCGGCCTGTGCCGCAAGGTTTACAACCACAGCCGGTTTATATTTTTCAAACAACTCTGTAACCAGAGTTTTATCTGCAATATTTCCTTTTATAAAATTGAATGTGGAATATTCTTCAAGTTCTTTAAGTCTGAATTCTTTCAGTGAAACATCATAGTACGCATTCATGTTGTCGATTCCTACTACTATCGCTGACGGAATCTCCTCATAAATTCTTTTAACAAGATTAGAACCTATAAATCCTGCTGCACCTGTAACCAGGATTGTTTTATTCTCCAAGTTTATCTTCATCCTCTACACCGATCCTTCTCTCTTCAGCACGACCATTGCCGTCTTCACAAGAATCTTTATATCAAGACCAATATTCCATCCACTGATGTATTCACGGTCAAGTTTTACAACTTCTTCAAAATCCGTTATGTCACTTCTTCCGCTCACCTGCCAAAGTCCGGTAATTCCCGGTTTAATGGCAAGTCTCACCTTATGATGAAGTTCATAAAGGTTTGTCTCAGTTGTTAAAGGCGGACGTGTACCGACAATTGACATATCGCCCTTAAGCACATTAAAGAACTGCGGAAATTCATCAATACTTGTTCGTCTGATAAAGTCACCGATTCCTGTTTTTCTTGTACCGTCCGGAAGCTCGACATTGCCGATTACTCTCGGATCAAAATCCATTTTAAACATCATGTCACTTCCGAGTTTATTCTGTGACATGAGTGCCGCTTTGCGTTCTTCTGCATCCATATACATGCTTCGGAATTTATAAATTTTGAACGGTTTACCATTTTTACCGACTCTTACCTGTGAGAAGAAAATCGGCCCCGGTGATTCTTTTTTAATTATAGGTGCTATAATAAGAAAAAGTATTCCGGTAATAATGCATCCTACAAACCCACCAATAATGTCCATCAATCTCTTCAGAAAAAGCTGAAAAGAAGATGCATAATTAACACTCGTCGTAAGAACCGTATAATTACCGAGTTTCTCTATAAACTGCTGTTTTCCCTGTGTTTTTTTCACCCTTGCAAGATTCAGATGAACGATTACACCAGTTTCTGCAAGCTTATTTACAAGTTCAACCGGATATGCCGTATCCAATGGGTATGAAATAAAGATTTCATCAACCCATTCATGTGTAACATAATCATAAATATTTTCACTGTCCGAAACAACCTTAACCCCGTCTATTATATCACCTACACAGTTTCTATCCATTATTATCAAACCGTCAATTGCATATCTTGCATAATTGTTTTCCTTGATACTGTCAATTGTTTCTTTTGCAAGTTTCTCAACGGTTATTATAAGAAGCTTTCTGCCGTCTCCGGAATTAAGTTTCCTTTTCATAAACTTTTTCCAGAGATTTCTGACCAGATATGTAACGACCGCATAGATACAGAAAGTAAGTATCAGCGTAAGTCGCGAGAATCTGTCACCCTGCTGAACTACAAAAAGTTCGAGTAATATCGAAGCTCCCAGTATAAATGTGTGATTCACCGTGATTTTAAAATCACTGTAATATCCTCTCTTCAGCACATTGTTCATCGTGCCGTAAATAAATATGATTACAAGATCCGTTAATGCCAAAAGAAATCCCACACTGCGATACAGAGGCGCGCCGTATGGGTAAAATCCGTAACCGCTCAGTCCGTAAGCAAGCACATATGCAAGCTGCAGACTCAGTAAATCCAGTAAAATAAAATCTAAATGCTTAAGCCAGTCTCCTGAATCTTTTCTGTACATTCTGCTCTTCCTCTGCTACATTAGTTTTTCGGCATCAGCCACGAAGAGATTTCAGCTTTTTTCTTTTGTTTCAGTCGGATAGTCATTGACTTTGCGGAGTATTTCCGCTCCGACTTCCACGAGCTGCTCCCTGTTAAACATCTCAATGCTTATCCAGGCTTTTCTCTTGTGTCTGTCAAGTTTCTTTATCGAGCTTTCCATTCCTTTAAGAGGTCCTGACAGAATAATAACCTTGTCATTTTCTATCAATCCCTCTGACATCTTCATGACGTCTTTATCGCCGATGAGTTTTTTTATCAGAATAACTTCATCTTCCTTCAGTGGAACAACCGTCTCCCCTGCTTTAAGAAGTTTCGTTATACCGTTTATTTTCTTCAACCCATCATTTAGCATTTCCAACTCGTCTGATATCATAAAAAGATAGCCCGGGAATAATTTCTTTTTTCTGAGATGCCACTCCCCTTTGTACTTAATTTTTTCCTCATACATTGGAAGAACACACCTTTGAAGAATTTCTCCGGAAATCAGCCTTTCGCATTCCAGCTTAATCTTCTCTTCCTGTCCTGAACCGGTTTGAATTACATACCACATATTTCCTCCGTTCCTATCCCAAAAAAGCCGTGCTTCGCCACTCAGCCTTCATTCATGCTGATTTTCTGTCTTTTTATAACATCAGACTCATAAAAAACGCGGCAATGCGACGATTCTTCAGATACTGAATTTTTCTCCTTTTTTTGACGTACTAAACGAAAAAAAGGAATGCTCGAATAAAATTGAATTTTATTGATGCATCCCCTAATCAACTGTGTGAAGCGAAACTAAACCTCTCATTCATCTCGTCCCCGTGCCGTAATAACCAAGGAGGTTTTACCCCCCCCACAACTATTTTGCACCATAGAAGATAATAACATATCAGCCAAGATATGTCAATAAACTGTCGCTTTTCAGATGCTGTTTTAACCCTGAAAAAAATTACGATTTTTTAACAATATTGGCGGGGTTGTTTGTGAATATTTTATTCCTAAGCTCCGTTCCGTACTTTTTAGCAACGTAATCAGCACATTTTCCGATTTTTGGCGGTCTGTTTTTCATGTTGTGGGCATCACTCCCGACAAAATCTACCAAATCTTCCTTCAAAAGCTTCTTGCAGAACTTCTTCATTTTATGTCCGTAGGTTCCAATGATACTGTCCGCATTTATCTGGATGTACGCTCCCATCCTCTTAAGCTTTTTAAGAAATTCAATATCTTCGCGTATCGGATAATACCTTTCCGCATGTGCGATAATAACTTCATAACCTGCCGATATGAGTTCATCCGTTCTTTCAAGAATAAATCCCGCAGAATGAGTCGTGGAAAACTCTGCCAAAACAAATCTTCCGCCTCCAAGTCTGAGTTCCGGATTTCCTTCTATCCTTTCAAGCACTTCCATGTGCATAAAGCATTCGCATCCGAGATAGATTTCCAGGTCCGGAAATCTTTTCAGCGCCTCTGCTTTTATCATTTCATATCTGCTGACCACCTTTTCCAAGGGTGCTTCAAAAAGTTTCGGTCTCTGATGGGGCGTCATGATAATCACTCTGACCCCATCCTTATAATCCGCTTCAATTAATTCAAGTGCAGCTTCTGTGCTCTGCGCCCCATCGTCAACTCCGGGTACGAAGTGACAATGAATGTCATAGTATTTCATCCTTCCAGTCATCCTCACTGACTGCCTTTTCAGGAATGTTTCCTCGATATCTGCGCCTGTATCTTATTTCTTTAAGATACCTTGCTATCGCACCCTGCCAGGACGGAAGCCGTCTAAACTTTCCTTCCTTTAGGGTTCTGTATTTTTCCGGGCAGCCGTATTCCGAATTCTCGGGTTCTTCTTCAATCAGTCCTGCTGCCTTCTTTGCTTCATATTCTTCCTGAAATTTTTGGGCAGCTTCCCGTTCTGCCTTTGGGATTTTTACCACGACTTTATTCAAATGTCCGGCACGCACAAAAAGCTCTCTTATAAAATCCGCTTCCGTAACCGGTTCAATTTCTTTTGTAAGGTCGTAAATGCCATATGCCTTGGATTCAACCATGTCAACGAGAAGCCTTGCCAAATCTCTTGTGTATGTAGGCACTCCGCTTCTCTCCCGCTTAAGCACAACCTGTCGGGTTCCCTCTCCCTGAACGAGTCTTTCTCTTACATACTCTCCGCCCTGCATTCCGTAAAGCCACTGGGTCCTTACGACAATAGCCTCGTCAAGTATGTCAAATATGGTCTTTTCGGCCTTTTTCATTGCGGCCTCAAGCGTGCCTTCCTCATATCCCGGCTTCTGATACCTTGCCGGAATCTCGGAAAGCCTGTCCGTTCTCTCGACGAAAATAAGCTTCGCTCCGAGCCTTTTACAGACCTTCGCAAGATTTTCCGCCGTTTTAGTATAATAAGTAGTGGCACAATGTATGACAACATCAATTCTGACCGAATCACACACCCTGTCCACCGTCGCATAGTTCTTGCAGTCCATTGAACAGTATGGAAGCCTTGAAATCATGGTTCCATCAGGCTCATTCGGATAAAACGTTGCAAGATCCGTGCCGAAACACTTGTATTTACGCGCAGCGACCTCATTCATGACATCATGACCAAGCTCACCCGCAACACCCGTAACGACAACAACCGTCCTGGTGTCAAAATCACCTAAACAATACATATTCTATTTTCTCTCTTCTCTATTACTCCACGAACCGGAACGGTTCGTTGTCCCTTCGTACTCTAATTTCCTCAAGAATCCGACTTAAGCATCCTGCTTCCACACACTACCCTTCGGATTCTTGACACGAACCGGAACGGTTCGTTATTAACACAAACCGGAGATTCTACAGAATCTCCAGTTTGTTATATTCATTCTTCTTATCCCTGTTCATCAGCTCCATAACCGCATCCTTCGGTGACTTCCCTTTATTTACGATTTCATTCACCGCCATGATTATAGGCATATCAACTTCATACTTCTGAGCCAGTTCCATTGCAGCCGGTATTGCATTGATTCCTTCAACAACCATACCAACCTGCTTAACGGCTTCTGCTGCCGGTACTCCTTCGCCTATAAGCATTCCTGCTCTGTTATTTCTGCTGTGTACGCTTGTCGCAGTCACAATAAGATCACCGATTCCGGCAAGTCCGTAGAATGTTCTGCTGTCGCATCCCATTTCCATGCCAAGTCGTGTAATCTCAGCCATACCTCTTGTAATAAGAGCCGCTTTTGTATTGTCTCCATATCCGATTCCAACTGAAATTCCTGCGGCAAGTGCCATTACATTTTTAAGGGCTCCGCAAAGCTCAACGCCTTTGACATCGGTATTCGTATAAACTCGCATGCATGTGTTCATAAACACATCCTGCACAGTCTTTGCCGTCTCAAGATCTTCACATGCGGAAACGATTGTCGTAGGCATGTCTTTTGCCACTTCTTCAGCATGTGTCGGACCGGAAAGTGCTACAGGTCTGACATCACTCTTTCCTGCCTTTACCATTTCGTCCTTAATTATTTCCGTCATTGTTAAGAGTGTGTCCGGCTCTATTCCCTTCGCCACATCAACAATTATCTGGTCGTTTTTAACATAAGGAGCCGCATTTTTAGCCGTTCCCCTTACGAATACGGACGGAACTGCAACAAGAATAATATCCTTGTCCGTACACGCTTCACTCAAATCTTTTGTAAATCGCATTTCATCCGGTATCTGCATATATGTAAGATTAGGATGGATTCTTGTGCTGCTGAGGTTGTCTATTTCCTGTGGAAGAGCAGACCATACCACCACATCATTTCCATTGTTCGTGAGCATTCTTGCAAGAGCTATGCCCCAGGTTCCTGCTCCTAAAACACCGATTTTCTTCATTTTCATTTTTCCTTTCGTAGACAGCAAAAGCTGTAGTTGGTAACATTTTAATCTCTTTTAGGATATTTTTCAATACACTGTTACAATATTACAGGTTAATTTTATTCCCGCTTCATTCTTTTTCCCCTTGTTTCGACAAATCACGATGTGTAGCTCTTTCCCGCAGAGATCGTATTCTCCGGTAAAGACATTAAATTTCAGTCTTCTTTTCGATACAGATAAAAAAAGCACCTCTGCCGTGCCGTTACCAAAGTTTGTTTTTGGGGTACATCCCGCAGAAATGCTTTTATTCAATTAGTTTTTCAAACTTCCGATAGGCACAACGTACACGCCATCATGACGGCGATATGCATAATCCCCGGTTCCTGTCAGAACCATGAGAAATGACGGTGCATTCATCTTGTCAGTATCAATCTTCGCCTCCATTGCCTTTAGGCTCTTTGCACCTTCCTCAATCAGCCTGTCACCACCGAGTTTAATTTCAATGAGTCCATATTTACCATTTCTGAGATGTATAACCGCATCGCACTCCTGACCGTCCTTGTCACGATAATGGTAAACTTCACCATTTAAAGAATCCGCAAACACTCGCAAATCGCGAATTCAGAGCGTTTCAAAGAGAAAACCGAATGTCTTGAGGTCATTTATCAGGTCATTCGGGTCAATCCCCAACGCCGCAGCAGCGATGGACGGATCGATATAATACCTTGTATCAGACGAACGTATTGCCGTTTTTGACCGCAGATTAGGATTTCATGCAGGCATATCTTCCACGACAAAAATCTTGCGAAGTGCATTGACATAAGAAGCAACCGTATCTTCACTGACAGGTGTCTCATCATTTGCCGCTACATCCTGTGCCAACACCGTGTTCGGCACTTGCGCTCCCTGGTTTCTTGCATAGGAACGCATCAGCCGTTTCACACGTTCCGCATTTTTCTGCACCTCATCAGCACGGTTAATATCGGAGTGCACAACAGCATCATAGTAATCCATTGCCTGATCCAATGCAATCTCATCTCTCATTTCTACCGCCTGTGGCCATCCGCCCCTGCAGATAAGGAACGCCAATCGTTCAATACTGAGTTTAGAATCTCCATCAACTTCCGCACTTCCGTCAAACAGTTCTTTGAGACTTACATCACCTGTGGAATCACCCGATTCGTACAGACTCATTGGTCTCATGGTCAGCCATGTGAACCGTCCTGTACCGGAGTGAGTAATTTCCTTCGTATCCGCAGGAACAGCAGAACCGGTCAGAACAAACTGTCCTAACTCTCCGCGGTGGTCAACCTCAAAACGTATGGCATCCCATAGTTTCGGAGCAAGTTGCCATTCATCGATAAGTCTCGGCGTTGAACCTTTCAGCAATCGCTTAGGATTCAACTCCGACATGGTGATATTCTGTTCTTTCTTTTCAGGTTCATCCATATATAGAATACTGGCGGCAAGTTGCTCCGCAGTAGTAGTCTTACCGCACCATTTCGGTCCTTCTATCAGGACCGCACCTTTGCCTTCCAATTTACGTTTCAGTATATCATCAGCAATTCTCTTTCTGTATTTTTTCACCTGAAACACCTCGTTTACATTTATATTATCTGTATAATATCCCGATGTTATGAATTTTACAACTTTTTTCGGCGTGTTGGCGGATTATTTTTCGGCGTGTTGGCGGATTATTTTTCGGCGTGTTGGCGGAACACTTTTTGCTGAATTAATAGTGTCAGTAAATTTGATACCATTTACTCCACAGTCTAAAGACCATGGATTTTCCGCAGAAATATTATAAAAAGGGCATTTTATCCATACCAAATACAGATAAAACACCCTTTCAGACAGCCTGAAATCCGGCCTGAACATTATTCAATTTACCGTTAATGCAACATTTCATGCAATATGACTGCTTCGGAAGTTTCTTTTCCGATTTGTCGTAATTACAATGCAAGGAAATTCCTGCATCCTGATTTCTACGGCGTCTTTAGTTTTATAAAACCGTTTCTCTCAAGCGTAATCATAAAGTTAATTACTCTCTTGAGCATATCCCCGGCTTCTTCAGGAAATTCTTCTTCCATGGCCTTTTCTATGTCATAAATTGAAGCTTTTCCGTCTATCATCAGCCAAAGTGCAGAACCATGTCCGTCAAGCAGAATGTGACTGGTCTTAGGTTTATGGAAAAACTTCTGCGCCACACGGTTATAGAAGCCTTTGTTCTCCATTTCGATTTCTATCTTGGATTCT
Organism: uncultured Lachnoclostridium sp.; assembly: GCA_964584255.1. Classification (GTDB taxonomy): domain Bacteria; phylum Bacillota; class Clostridia; order Lachnospirales; family Lachnospiraceae; genus UBA3775. Next base: position 141,697 of record CAZOZM010000003.1, read on the forward strand.
CCCACCTGTTTCCATGGTCTGTCTTCGGAATGAAGCGGTATCATGTCCAGATAATTACGTTCGACCTTCTTAACTTTTCTGCCTGTTTTTTTTGCCATTATTCTGCCTTTCCTTTTTCTTTCCTGGTAATGATAAATACCATTATTGCAACGAGAATTGCAAAGAATACGCAGCCTCCGATGTTTCCAAGATTGATTTTTTCGCTTATATCAATCTTTCCGTCTATCTTGAGCACTGCAAATACTGCAAGAAGTATTCCTACGAGTCCTTCACCCGCAATCATACCTGATGAGTAGAGTATTCCGTTTGAAACGATTTCCTCACGTCTCTTTTCATCCTTGAACTTCTTCTTTTCGATTATGAGCTTGAGAAGTCCGCCGACCATGATTGGTGTTGAAAGATGAATTGGAAGGTAAAGTCCGATGGCAAATGGAAGAACCGGAATTCCGAGTATTTCAACAATGATTGCGATAAACACACCTGCGAAAACAAGTGTCCAAGGAAGATTTCCTTCCATAACGCCTTCAACTACCATCTTCATAAGTGTTGCCTGTGGTGCAGGAAGTGCCTCCGAGCCATATCCCCATGCACTGTTAAGAAGATAAAGAACGCCTCCGATTGCAAGACCTGAGCATACAGCTCCGATAAGTTCTCCTATCTGCTGTTTATAAGGTGTTGCTCCGACAATATATCCTGTCTTTAAATCCTGTGATGTGTCTCCTGCCATTGCTGCTACGATACAGATAACTGTTCCGATGCAGATTGCAGTTGTCATTCCTGTGATTCCGGTATTTCCGGTCTGTTTGAGAATGATTGTTGAAAGGAGAAGTGTTGCAATTGCCATACCCGATACCGGATTATTTGATGAGCCTACGATACCTACCATTCTTGAGGATACAGTGGCAAAGAAGAATCCGAATACGATTACAATAAGCATTGCAAGTGGTGAGATTGGAATTGATGGAACAAGAACAAGTACCACTGCAGTAATGATTACTCCGATTACAACAGTTAACATTGGTAAGTCTTTTTCCGTTCTCAGGCTTCCGCCCTTATGTCCGAAACCTTTCATTGCTTTTGTAAAGGTTCTGATAATAAGAGGAAGTGATTTAACAAGACTTAAAATTCCGCCGCATGCTACCGCACCGGCACCGATGTATCTGATATAACTTCCCCAAAGTGTTCCCGTACTGAGTGTACTGATTGGATCTGTTGCAGGGAACATTACCATGTCACCACCGAATAAAACGATAAGCGGCATAATTACGAACCATCCGAGTACTGCTCCGCTAAGGAGATAAGATGAAACCTTCGCTCCGCAGATGTAACCTACTCCGACAAGGGCAGGAAGTACATCCATTCCAATTCCTGAACCTTTGTAGGACTTGATTGTGTAATCAACTTCACTAGGGAAGAGCTTAAGTCCGTCTGCGATAAACTTATAAACTGCAGAGATGCCAAGTCCCGAGAATACAAGTTTGGATTTTGAACCGCCTTCTTCTCCGGCAAGAAGAACTTCCGCACATGCCTGTCCCTCAGGGAAAGGAAGTGTTCCGTGTTCCTCAACAATAAGTGCCGTACGAAGCGGAATCATGAATAGTACACCTATAATTCCGCCTCCAATTGCAAGAATTGCAATTACAAGGAATGATGGTGCTTTTATTGAAGGATCTTCTTCCGCCCACATAAATAATGCAGGAAGTGTAAAGATCGCTCCGGCTGCAAGAGACTCTCCTGCAGAACCTATGGTCTGTACCATATTGTTTTCAAGTATCGAATCTCTTTTTAATATAACTCGGATTACACCCATTGAAAGAACCGCTGCAGGAATTGATGCCGAAACCGTCATTCCTACTCTGAGTCCGAGATATGCATTGGCTGCTCCGAATACTACGGCAAGAATAATTCCGAGAATTACGGACGTTACTGTAAATTCTCTTACTGTTGAATCTGCCGAAATAAAGGGTTTAAAGTTTTCCTTCTTTTCATTCATATGAAATCCTCCGTTCTTTGGTGAATTCTACCTTCACCTGTCTTTTAAACGTCTTTTAGACAGAATATATCCATTATATTAAAATACAGATATAATTTCAACACTTTTTTTGACAGAGAGTTTCTGAAATTTATCAAAAACTAAATGAATTTTAACCGCAACACATTTTCTTCCAAGTACCGGTTCATATTCCATATTTAACAGTGGAAGGAATGCATTTACACAATCTGCTATGTTACGCATATCTATCCTCCAATATATTAAGAAAGGCCCCGCATACTGCAGAGCCTCCCGACATTTTCTTTCAGAGTTTTCACTCCTATCCAGATTGTGGTAAATATCAAACCCTTATAAGGCTCATAAGGCACTGCCCTCTGGCACAACACCTTACTTCCACGCCTGACAAACACTCAAGTTGCCTGTCTTTTATACTGCTTCAAGTGCCTGTGCGATGTCCTCAATTAAATCCATCTTGTCTTCAAGTCCAAGTGAGATTCTAATGAGTCCTGCCGGTATTCCGGCTGCTTCAAGCTGTTCATCATTCATCTGACGATGTGTTGATGTTGCCGGGTTAAGACAACATGTTCTTGCATCTGCTACATGTGTTTCAATTGCCGCAAGTTTAAGATTCTTCATAAACTTCTCTGCTGCTTCTCTTCCTCCTTTTATTTCGAAGGATACCACTCCGCATCCGCCGTTTGGCATGTATTTTTTCGCCACTTCATAATACTTATTTGATGGAAGTCCCGGATAATTAACATATGCAACTTTTTCATGCTGCTCAAGATATTCTGCAACAGCCTGTCCGTTTTCCACATGCTTTGGCATACGAACGTGAAGTGATTCGAGTCCGAGATTCAGAATAAATGCATTCTGTGGTGACTGTATTGAGCCGAGGTCTCTCATGAGCTGTGAAGTCGCCTTTGTTATAAAAGCTCCTTCCTTTCCAAACTTTTCGGCATATGTAATTCCATGATAGGATTCATCCGGTGTACAGAGTCCCGGGAACTTGTCTGCATGTGCCATCCAGTCAAACTTGCCTGAATCAACAATCGCTCCACCGACTGCGGCTCCATGTCCATCCATATATTTTGTTGTGGAATGTGTAACTATGTCTGCACCCCATTCAATCGGACGAAGATTTACCGGTGTAGGGAATGTGTTGTCAACAATAAGCGGAACACCGTGTTCATGTGCAGCTTTTGCAAATTTCTCAATATCAAGAACCGTAAGTGCCGGATTTGCAATAGACTCTCCGAAGACAGCTCTCGTGTTCTCGCGAAATGCTGCATTAAGCTCTTCTTCAGTACAATCAGGATCAACGAAGGTAACGTCAATTCCCATCTTCTTCATTGTTACTGAAATAAGATTGAATGTTCCTCCGTAGATTGATGATGACGATACTATATGGCTTCCGGATTCGCAAATGTTAAAGAGTGCGTAGAAATTTGCTGCCTGTCCTGACGAAGTAAGCATTCCTGCCGTACCGCCTTCCAGTTCTGTAATCTTTGCAGCTACATAATCATTTGTAGGATTCTGAAGTCTGGTATAGAAATATCCGCTTGCTTCAAGATCAAAAAGTTTACCCATATCCTCACTTGTGTCATACTTAAAGGTTGTTGACTGGTAAACAGGAATCTGTCTTGGTTCTCCATTTCCAGGTCTGTAACCTGCCTGTACACATTTTGTGTTGATTCTGTAATCGCTCATCTTTTTTCCTCCAATTTCCAAAGTGTTTCTTTTATGCGTTTACCACGCTGTAAATTTTTCCGGTATGAACTTCCGGAACGATTCCCTTAATCTCAAACAGCTGCTTCACCGTCACAAATTCATATCCTCTGCTTATAAGCTCAGGTATTACCGTTTTCAGTGCTTCAACCGTCTTAAAATTGTATTCCATGTCATGAAGAAGATAGATTACTCCGTCCTGTGCCTGTTCAAGAAGCTCTTTCACTCTTGTTTCAACCGACACTTCGTCATTCCAGTCATCACATCCGCATCCGCATATGAACGGAAGTTTTATGCAATCCGCCATAAGATTATTGTAGCTTATGTACGGTGGTCTGAAAAACTCCGCTTTCTTACCCGTATGTTCTTCAATCAGTCGTGAGGTTCTGGTCGTTTCTTCCTCGATTTCTTCTCTTGTAAGCTGCGCCATGTCTTTGTGATAATAGGAATGATTTTCCAAATCACATCCCATTGCCGCCGCTCTTTTCATAACTTCAATGCTTTCTGTCGTAATGTTCTGTCCTATCAGGAAGAACGAAGCCTTTATGTTATACTGTTCAAGTAAATCCAGTACCAGCGGCGTTACCACCGCATTGGGACCGTCATCAAAACTTAAAGCTGCATATTTCATTTTACACTTCACCTCCGGCAGTCGTAGATATCATGTCTACAATTGCCCAATGAGGATTGTCAACTCCGTCATCAGTATCATCATAGTTCACAAAATAGAATGTTGAATCAATTGAATCCACTCTGCTCTCACCTGTTCTGGTAAGTATCATATTTTTGTTGAAGCTGATGTGACAGGAGTAACAATTCTCGCCATATACAACGTAATTATCCACTACTATATCAGAATATGCCGGGTCTGCAAGGGTATGGTCACTGATAAAGTTGATATCCGGTCCGCTTGCATAATCCGTAGCCATCTTCCAGTAGTATGAATCCTTAATGAGATATTTGCGAATCTCTGCAAGTCCATGGCTTTCGCCGCTCAAATCATTCGTCAGGAAGTCTTCCCAGGTCTTTGCCATTTTGTAGGCTTCATCCTTTCTTTCCTGAGGAATCTCCGTAATGACTCCGTCCGCTTCAAGTGTCACATTTCCTGATTCATCAAGTTTATATCCGACTTCCGTTCCGTCCGCCGCATAAACCTTAATTTCCGGAACATTCGCAAGTCCGGTAATCTTATATTCTACCGTAAGCGGCATACTTACATACTCTGCCGTATTCGTATAATCCGGATTCATATATTCCTTACCCGTCTTGTAGGAATCAGAAACATCCTTTCCGTTAACGGTTATCTTATAACCTTCCGGAACTGAAATCAGATAGTCATGTGTTCCTGTTGAGAATACCGGTTCTATCTTCGCCATTTCCCAATCCATTACTCTTAAAAGTCCGAAAATTGTTTTTTCATTCTTTGATGCAAGAGTTACTTTTGCCACATAATTTCCATCTGCATATATGTCATACATCGGAGATTCAGATGCGTAACTTGATTTGTTCTTTTCAAAAGTATACTCTTTTACTCCGTCATAGGTCGACATATACTTTTGTGTAAACACGTCCTGTCCATCAAATTCACTTGATGCCGGAATGTCGATTTTGTCAGCCAGACTTCCGTCATTGACCATTTTCTCATATTCAGCAAGCAAATCCGTCATTGCATTTTCCGGCTGGGCTTTTTCATATCTTATAAGACACTTGTTTGTATATCTGAGGAATACCGCTCCTAAAATAATAAGAACGAGTGTATATATTCCAAGGCTTATCCAGTAAATAGGAAGTTTCTTCTTTACGGCAGTCCGTTCCCTGAGCCCTGCTCTCTCACTGCTGTCCGTTCCGGTTCTTCTTATTCCTTCCGTATCCGACATACCGCTCTGTCTTCTGCTGCCGGCTGCCATTCTTTCACCGTTCACTCTGCGTTCTCCGCTGCCGGCTGCAGTCCGGGCCTTCCTTGCGTAAAACTCATCTGCACTGACTTCGTCATCGTCTTCATATGAAGGTCTTTTCCTTGTTTCATACAAAGAATCAGCTTTCTCAGTCACCCTTCTCTGTCCATATCCGGAATTCGTTCTGTTTACCGGACGACCGTCTCTGATGCCGTTTGTCACATTTCTTCCGTCGGACGGCTTTCTGCCTGCCTTTCTCTCCGCTTCCCTTTCAAGGAATTCAGGATCAAGATTTACTCTGAAATTATCCACTTGTATTCTCCTCCCTTATTCACTCTTTGGCTTTACAACAAACGCTGTCGGAAGCTTCCACGATGAATTCTGATAGTAGAAAGTAACGCTTGTCATCTCATATGCACCATTATAAACCATTGTTGATGAGCTTCCGCCATCAAGATTTGCCGCATTAACCGCTCCATATTCCTGCATGATTCCGATAAGGTCGGATGCCGTCGCACCAAGATGTCCCGATGCGCCTCGGCCGTCAGTAACAAGAAGAAGCATTGCTCCGTCCGCTCTCTGACCGATTGCCGTTCTCGGATTGGCACCACTGCCCGCACCCTCAAGTTCTCTCGGCTCACCATTTATTATAAGCGGCACGAAGTGATTATTGGCATCGGAGCTTTCTTCCTGGAATGCAACCGCATCACGGATTCCTGCCTCATTCACATAATCCGTAAAATCCTGCTTACTCATTCCGTTAAGATCCGTAATTATGAGCAGGTTATCTTTATTCATTCCTATCATATAGAGGCCTGTAAGTCCGGCAGGTTCATTGTATGTAATTTCTCCGTTCTGTACTACAACTCCGAGAGGTGCTCCACCCTTGTTTCCGGTTGAAACATAAAGTCCTCCGTTTACACCGGCAACACCGCCTGTTCCCTCAACGATTTCGGAAAGCTCTTTACCATACTCAGACCATGGATATGTTGATCCTACACATACCTGTGAAGGGTCTTTTACGATTATCATCTTAGCAAAGAAAGAACGTCCGGATATTTCTTCTATCCTGATTCCGTTTTCGTCAAACACTTCCTCTTTTCCTTCTGCATCAACACTTACCGTATCATCAGGTTTGATTGTTATAAGAGTAGTATCCTGTTCAACATCCATTTCCTTCATTTTGTTGCTGTTGACGATTTCATTAATTTCCTCCTGTGAACATACCCATGAAGCCAGGAATTTCATCTGACCTGTTTCAAGAATTGTCGTTACAAAGAGATTCCTTGCCGCAACCGATGGGCCGTTACAGCATTTCTGAAGCATGATGTAGAGAGTACCCACAAGACAGAGTACCGTGACAAGCACGAAAAGCATCACCCTTCCTACTATTTTTCCGATTTTTTTAACCATAATTTTACGCCTCTCATAGTTTTCCATTTGTTTTTGCCTGTTCCGTTCAGAAGGCATAAAATTAATCCGTCGGCTGTTTTTCACAGCCGGATAAATATACCTTCTGTCACCGGCATTCTGCTTCGCTTAATCAGAAAACAAATTTTCTCTGAATAAAGAAGCTTATAAAGAAAAGAATTGAATCCACAATCATCTTCACAATTGACTCAAGGAAACTTCCGTCAAGGTCAAACAAAAGATGAGCAAATGTATAAATCAGCGCGGTTGAACATGTAAGCTGAACAACCACCAGTGCCGCATACTTAACGCCTGTGTTAAGTGCCTTCTGTTTCGATTTAAATACAAGTCTGTGATTGATATAGTAATTATAAACCGAGCTTACAATCCTGCCGATTGTATTTGCTGCCGGAATTCTTACTGCCGCTGCAACATCATATGATGCTGATACCATGTTTATAATTGTAAAAAGCAGAAATTCCAACAGAAATGACGAAAGTGAAGCAAATAAAAACTTCATACCGACATAATATCCGTTTCCAGTTTCCGACATGTATTTAAAGATTACCTTATATATTTTTATTGAATCCTTAATCGGATTAAAGTGGGATGACTCATTGTCATCTATGTACACGGTCTGAATAACCACTTCCGATACCGGAATTACGAGTTTTTCAAGTTCAAGCAGCTGTCTTGTTTCATACTCATATCTTTCGCCCTCAATTTCCGTCATTGCCTTAAGATACTTGTATGGTATTGCTCTGAGACCGGTCTGCGTATCACTTATGCTGACTCCGCAGAGTCTGAAAACGGCTCTTGTAAGATTATTACCGAATCTGCTTCTTGCAGGGACATCCTTTTGTGAAAAGTCCCTCACGCCCAGGATAACACTGTCACCTTTTTCTTCCATTTTCCCGACACATTTTTTTATGTCATCAGGAAGATGCTGTCCGTCACCGTCAACGGTTACCACTCCGTTGGTCTTCTTTTCTCTGTTCAGCAAATATTCAAAAGCAGTTTTCATTGCCCTGCCTTTTCCTTTATTTACTTCATGTACCAGAACACTTACTTCCGGAAAGCTTTCCACTTCCTTAAAGAACTTTTTACAATCGGTTTTGCTTCCGTCATCAACAACGACGATATCATCAAAGCCTTTTTCAATAAGCCCTCTCACCGTTCCTACCATTTTTTCATCCGGATTAAGAGAAGGCAAAACAACCGTAATATTCATTTTTACACCCTTTTTTATTTTTCAACGCCATATTTTTTGTATACTGCAGCAATCAGTATGTTTGACAAAATACCAAGCACGATTCCGATAAGTATTCCTGCTATAACGTCTGTCGGATAATGAATTCCGATATAAAGTCTGGAAAATGCAATAAGCGTTGCAAGAACTATTAATGCCACGCCCCACTTTTTAGGAACATGTGGGAAAATTGCTGCTGCCGATGCAAAGCTTGCACCTGAATGACCTGATGGGAATGATGCATCCGAAGCTTCCTTAACCATCAGTTTAAGTCCTTCCACCACTTCATAAGGTCTTACTCTTCCTATAAGATTTTTGAGGATCAGGTTGTTGACAACTACCGACCCTATAAGTGCGACTGCCGAACATATTCCGGCTTTTCTCGTTTTCTTAAAACATAAAAAAACTGCAGTAAGCAAAATCCAAAAAATTCCCGCATCCCCCAAGTGGGTTATTGCACGAAAAACAGGATCGCATACTGCATTTCTTATATGTTCCTGGATAAATATCAAAATATCTCCATCAAGATTTAAAAACATGTTATTCCTCCATCCCGCATTCCGGTCTCCTGACCGAAACACTTCATATGTTTTATCCGTGTTAACCGCACATAAAATCCATTCCGGCATTTGTCACAATATGCAGAATTTACACGAATACAGAGTAATGATAACATATGGACGATGGTTATTCAATGAAAATTTCAGTCTCCGAGCATATCCGTCATGGTTTCTTTCTCATATTCCGTAAGCGGTGAGATAAAACCGGCCTCTTTTAACTTTTCACAGACAATGTCAAGATTTTCTATGCTCTCTGCCGTCAGTGTATGAAAGTGGTATCCTGAAGTTACACCTGATAAAGGCGTTGATTTTCCGCTGTCTATTCTCTCCTTAAATCTGTCCGCATCCCTGCGGCACTTTACTCCCAGTCCTGCCCTTATAATTCCATACGTCTTGTGATTTACGATTACTTCATCAACTTCGACTCCGTTATCAACCATTATGTATAGTTCTTCAAGAAGCCTTTCTTCAGTATGGTAAACCTTCACCATTCTCTTATATCGGTGTCCCTGCGGCATTCTTTCAAGCACATATCCTCTTGCGGTTGAAACTATCCCAAACCCGCTTTTTTTCAAACCGTTTATGTCTGAAACGATTATCTGCCTGCTCACTCCGGTCATTTCCCCGAGTTTTGCACCCGAAACCGGTCTGTCCGAATTTCTAAGTATGTCTGCTACCTTTTTTCTTCTCTCAGCACACTCCATTTGTTTCCCCATTTCCGCCACATTAAAGCAGCATCTGATTCAGCATATCACGTTCCCAGCCGTTATACGTCCCATTATAACACGAATGTTTCGTTTGTGAACCACCATTATCCAAAGTCTGTGTGATTACGGCATCTTCTTTTTACCTCATGAATTATTCCCGACTCCGCATTTAGCCGCTCTTGATTTTTCTGAGTACATAATCTAAAATAAATCCGGATTGTGAGGATTAAACCACGCCTTTTCCATTGTTTATGGCGGCGCTTTTCGAAAATTTTCCTTCACAAATCATTATCTGAAAGTGAGATTAAACCAATGAAAAGATATGGACTCATAGGCGGTAAACTCGGCCACAGCTACTCCAAAATAATACATGAAAAAATCGCAGATTATACATATGATCTGATTCCTCTTTCATCCGACGAATTTACTTCTTTTATGGAAGCTGCAGATTTTGAAGCCATAAATGTAACCATCCCTTACAAAAAGCAGGTTATTCCCTATCTCTATGCCATGGATGAGGCCGCTGCTTCAATAGGTGCGGTAAATACCATAGTCAACAAAGACGGAAAACTTTACGGATACAATACCGATTATTACGGTTTTTTATATACTCTGAGAAAAAACAATATTGAAATAGAAAACAGAAAGGTTCTTATAATAGGAAACGGCGGCGCCGCACAGGCAGTAATTGCCGCCGTGAATTCACTGAATCCTTCTTCTCTTTTTATTGTCAAATACAAGGTTGAGCCCGGCACAATAACCTACGAAGAAGCCGCTGCGAACCACTCCGATGCGGATGTAATCATAAACACTTCACCTGTCGGAATGTTTCCTAATGTAAATGTTTCTCCGATGGACCTTTCACCTTACAAAAATCTTTCTTCAGTTATCGACATCATATACAATCCTGCAGTTACAAAGCTTCTGGAACAGGCTTCCTCCCTGGGTGCAAAACCGGTTAACGGTCTTGAAATGCTTGTTTCTCAGGCTGTTTACGCATGCGAACACTTCCTTGACAAAAAGTTTGACGAAGCCCTTATAGATCAGGTTTATCAGGAAGTATCCTCACTCATATGATTTTCAGTTAATTCTACAATCTTTCAAGCGGAACTTCTTCCGCCATCTTTTTATATGCAGCTTCGCTTGGATGGAGGTGGTCTCCACTGTCCATCCCCTGTCCGAAGCAGGAAACGTCTTTATCATCACGCACAGCTCTGTCGAAATCAATACAACCGTCAAATTCTTCATACTCTCTGAGCCAGTCATTAAACTCATTTCTTATTTCTTCCCTGAACGGTGCATAAGTTCTCCAGCCGTTTATCGGAAGCAGTGTTCCCGACCACACTTTCATTCCTTTTTTCTTAGCATGTTTCAAATATATTTCCTTCACGCCTTCTTCCAGTTCCCCGGCCGTAGGCATATCCGACCATGGTCTGAATTTATTGACTTCCGTTCCCACCGGATGGATTATGTCATTTATTCCATGCTGGATTATAACCGTATCTGCACCCGCCGTGTCCGTTTCAAGTGCAAATCTTCTGCTTCCTTTAAGGCCGTAGGCGGCATAAGTTATGTTATCATATTCTCTCAAAATCCTCGTTCCGCTTACTGCTCTCCTTATTATTGAGAGATTTGTATATCCTTCTTCATATGCTCTCTTTTTCAGATAATCCGGCCATGACTGTGCGGTTATTGAGTCTCCATAGCAGATAATTGCTCTGTTTTCTTCTCTTGTATGTATGTCAACCGTATTAAGGAAATAAAACCAATTTGTTTTTCTGCTCAGTTTTTCAGGCAGTTCGCTGTACGAAACATGGTTTCCATAGGAATAATACCCTTCCGACATCGGTCCGGATATATATACTCCCGCATTCATCTGAGTAAAATCTTCAAGATATAAACTTATGCTTATGGTTTGCCCTGCTTCCAAAGCAAAATCTGTTTCATCACTTACAATCTCACATCCCGGTTCTATGCTTACTGAACTTTTTCCCGAGAAAGTTATTTCTTTTTCGGTTCCGACATCGATTTTGTCCGCTCCGAGACTTACGGCTGCCACAACACGGCTTATCGTAACCGTTTCGGTTCCTGTGAGATTTGACAGGTGTATTCTGATTGCATCACCGTCAAATGCCGAAAAAACAGGATATCTCAACGTCAGATTCTTCGAATACATTGCTTCTTTCTGATTTGTTATTGATGTGGCGTTGCCCCAACATGCCACCCATTTGGTATATGCCATCTCATTCCTCTTTCCAGATATTTTTACCTAAAAAATCCCGGTCACATCCTCTTCTGAAAATGTGCCGGGACTTTTTCCGGTTATGATAAAACCTTATACTCTCTTAAGATATTCACCTGTTCTTGTGTCAATCTGGATTACTTCACCCTGATTTACAAAAAGAGGTACGTTAACCTGAGCACCTGTCTCTACGATAGCCGGCTTTGTAGCACCTGTTGCAGTGTCACCCTTAAAACCTGGTTCTGTATCGATAATCTCAAGTTCTACAAATAATGGTGGCTCTACTGAGAAAATCTGTCCCGCATGAGACATCATCTTAACCATTTCATTTTCCTTTACGAACTTAAGAGCATCACCAATCTGATCCTGTGTAAGGGCAATCTGGTCAAATGTTTCTGTGTTCATGAAGTTGTAGAAATCGCCATCATTGTAAAGATACTGCATTTCTGTTCTTTCAATATGTGCCTGTGGGAATTTTTCAGTTGGTCTGAAAGTCTTTTCAACCACACCACCGTTTTTAATATCCTTTAACTTTGTTCTAACGAAAGCTGCGCCTTTTCCCGGTTTAACATGCTGGAACTCAAGAACCTGTACAACCTGTCCTTCAATTTCCAATGTAACACCATTTCTAAAATCGCCTGCTGATACCATATGGAATTCCTCCTTGTATTTACATCCAATATTTAATGCAAAGTATTTTCCTTATTTTACCCCAGTTGTAAGCATTTTTCAACTGTTTTTTGCTCTTTATTGTTCAAAATGCTCTGCTACCTTCTTAAGTTCATCAATAATATGAAGGTGCTGTGGGCAAACGCCTTCACACTGTCCGCACTCTATACATTCTGATGCCTTGCCGAATTCCTTCGTAAGTCTGCCATAATATTCACCCTGTGGAGTCCAGCCTTTTTCCGGTACCTCCTGCTTGTCAAGGTTATAAAGAGAGAAATACTTAGGAATGTTTATATTCATCGGACATCCGTCAGTACAGTATGAACATCCGGTACATGGTATTGCGACATTATTGTTGATTATGTCAACAGCCTTAAATACAAGCTTCTTCTCTTCTTCCGTAAGAGGTTCAAATTCCTGCATGTATCCCGTGTTGTCCAAAAGCTGTTCCATGTTGCTCATTCCACTGAGTACCATACATACATTTGGAAGTCCTGCCGCAAATCTTATTGCCCATGAAGGCACGGACATTTCCGGTCTTTTCGACTTAAAGAGCATACTTACGGTCTCCGGCACATTTGCCAGTGTTCCACCCTTTACCGGTTCCATTACAATTACCGGTTTATCATGTTTCTCTGCCGTCTCATAGCACTTTCTTGACTGTATTCCGTCATTCTCCCAATCGAGATAGTTTATCTGAAGCTGTACAAATTCCATTTCCGGATGTTCCGTAAGAACTTTGTCAAGGAAATCTGCCTTGTCATGGAAAGAAAATCCGATATGCTTTACGAGTCCCTGCTTTTTCTTTTCAATCAGCCAGTTGAAGCAGTCGTACTTCTTATAGATTTCGTAATGGTCCACTCCGACATCATGTATAAGATAATAGTCAAAGTATCCTGCGCCTGTCTTTTCAAGCTGCTCATTAAAAATTCTGTCTCTGTCTTCAAAAGAATTAATAAATCCCGCATGAAGCTTTGTTGCCAGAGTAAATTCATCTCTTTTGTGTCTGCTTACCAGACAGTCTTTAGTGGCATTCTCACTTTTGAAATTACAATACATCCATGCCGTATCAAAATAAGTGAAACCCCTTGCAATAAACTCATCCACCATTTTGCATGTAAGTTCTTTGTCAATGCTTCCTCCGTCATCCGGATTTAAAAGCGGAAGTCTCATAAGACCGAATCCAAGTTTTTTGCTTCCTTCAAATACGTTATTCATTTTTTCCCCTTTCATACAAACCCTTTTTATTTTATACACAGGCAATTTTTAGCCCGTGTCCTTTATACCCTTTTATTTCTGCTTATAAAGGCAGTTCCAACAGTTCCTTTGGCGAATGTGCCAGGTTTCTGCACCCTTTTTCGGTAATTACAACCATATCTTCTATTCTTACGCCGCCAAATCCGTCAATGTAGATTCCCGGTTCAACCGTCATAATCATCCCCGGTTTCAGAACACTTTCATCCCGCTTATTGCATGCCGGATTCTCGTGAATGAACAGTCCTACACTGTGTCCGAGTCCGTGACCGAAATTTTCTCCGTATCCTGCTTCCGTAATTATATTTCTCGCGAGCGCATCCATTTCCCTGCACACTTTACCGGCTGAAATCTCACTGCATACCGCAAGCTGCGCCTTTAGAACAGTATCGTAGACTTCCCTCTGTCTGTCACTTGCTTTTCCGAGAACCACAGTTCGTGTCATGTCTGAACAATATCCTTTGTAAGTACATCCAAAGTCAAGTGTAAGAAAATCTCCCGGCATAAGTTTTCTTTCCGACGGCATTGCATGTGGTATCGCGGAATTGGGACCGCTTGCAGCTATCGTATCGAATGAAAGCTTTTCCGCTCCATTGCATTTCATTATGTATTCCAGCTTTGCCGCTATCTCAAGCTCACTTACGCCCGGCTGTATGAATTTCAGAATTTCCCAAAATCCTACATCTCCGATTCGCTCTGCCTCTGAAAGATATTCAATTTCCTCAGCCGTTTTTATTTCTCTGAGTGAATTAATCTCCTCATCAATCGGTTCAAGCGATGCCGTTATCGTTCTCTTGTAGGAAAGATAGTCTCTGTAACTGAGTTCTCCTGATTCAAATGCCAGAGACGACACTCCATCAAGTCTCGAAAGCCTCTCTATTGCTCCCGGATATCCTATGCCGGCAATGTCATATATTTCAAATTCTTTTGCTTCTTCTTTTGCCTGCAGCAGAAATCTGAAATCCGTAAGCAGCACCTTCCTTAACGGACTGATGTAGAGTACCGCAGTATCATTTGTAAATCCCGATATGTAGCGGATGTTGTAAATATTGTGAACGACCAGCGCATCTGCTCTGTTGCTCACAAGTTCAAGTGCCCTGTCTGCTCTCGTCATTTATGCCTCCAGAATCATGTCTATCGCCTTGATGTAACCCTGCAAACCTTCTCCAACCACCTGACCGTCACATGCCGGCAGGGTAACGCTTATGTGTCTGAAAGCTTCCCTTTCATTTACATTGGAGATATGTATTTCTATTTTTTTCATGCTCACACTTGCAAGCGCATCATGTATTGCGTAGCTGTAATGCGTATATGCTCCGGGATTTATCACTATACCGTCAACCTTATCGAAGTAAGCCTGCTGAATTCTGTCTATTACGGCTCCTTCGTGATTGCTCTGATACGTTTCAAGTTCAAACCCTTTTTCCTTTGCATAATCCTCCAGCATTCCGATTAAGAAAGCATAATCCTGTTTTCCATATATTCCGGGTTCTCTTATGCCAAGAAAATTCAGATTTGGTCCATTAATTACAAGTATTTTCATTTTACCTCCCGCCATGTGTTCATGCTGTTTCAGAAACACATAAGTTCTATTTCCTTTACAACTTCGTCTACGGTTTTTCCGTCCGTATAAACTGTAAAATCAGAGCTTTCCGTATAAGCCGGCTCCCTCTGTTTCATCATGTTCGTTATGGCTTCCTCTTTATCCGGTCTCTGTAAAAGCGGTCTTGTCGTGTCGCCTTCAAGTCTCTTTATTACCGTTTCCGGTGATGTTTTCAGATAGACGACAATTCCGAGTTTCCTAAGCAGCACCCTGTTTTCAGAGCGAAGCGGCATTCCGCCACCCGTGGAAATAACCATCCTTTTTCCGTCATTGCAGAGTCCCTTTAATGCGGAGGTTTCGGCATCCCTAAAACTTTTTTCTCCGTTTACGGCAAACATCTCGGCAATGGACATTCCTGCCTTTGCCTCTATAAACGAATCCGTATCAAGATAAATACATTTGAGCCTCTTTTCCAATGCTCTTCCTATTGTTGATTTACCGCTTCCCATAAATCCGATAAGAATTATATTCTTCTTTTCATTTAATTTTTTATTGCGGCGGTGGTATGCCGCAAGAAACGGTTTTTCAAGTCTTCTTTTTAAAACTATCTGTATTTCTTCGTATTTGTCAATAGGCTTAACAAGTATGGACTTAATGCCGGTACGGTTTGCTCCGTAAACATCGGTAAAAAGCTGGTCTCCTATGAAACAGGTGTTTTTTTCATCCGTTCCCATGAGTTCCATTGCTTTGATGTAGTTTTTCCTTGATGGTTTGTCAGCCTTGAATACGTAATGGATTTTGTCCATACATACACCGCCTGCCGCCAATCCGTCGTAGAATCTTTTTACACGAGGTTCCTTATTGTTTGAGATAAAGCATACCGAATATCCCATCTTTGCAAGCTTATCAAAAAGCTTTACCGCTTCCCCGTTTGCATCTGCACCATGCATTACAAGTGTATTATCTATATCATATATCAGTCCCCTTATTCCTTTTGAATACATTCTTCCGTAGTCAATATCATAACTGGAAACTGCCAATTCCGTCGGATAAAACTTTTCAAACATCTGATTTCCTCCCTAGAAAAATCTGCTTAAAGTTTTTATTCAGTGTCTGTGCGGGCTCTTTCATCAGAGCCTTGTCACTCAACGATAATAATACAATACAAAGCATTTGATGTAAACAAGGTGAAAATTAAATTTTCCAAAAATTTTAGGGGATGATTTTCATCATCCCCTAAAAAACAATTAATTATCAGTTTCTTTTGCAGCTTCTTCAATAACATGTGCCTGAACGTCACTTGGTGCAGGTTCATATCTGTCAAAGCTGTATGAGTAATCGCCGAAGCCTCCGGTCATGGAACGGAGATCCGTTGAATAACCGTAGAGTGAAGCAACAGGAATATCCGCTACAATTTCCTGTTTTCCGTTTGGAAGCGGATTCATTCCGAGAACACGTCCTCTCTTCTTAGACAAATCACCCATTATGTCTCCCGTGTATGCATCAGGAATAACTACCTTAAGTGATGCAATCGGCTCAAGGAGAATAGGTGTGGCATCCATGATTCCCTGTTTAAATGCTTTGATTGCAGCAAGTTTAAATGCCATTTCGTTTGAGTCAACCGGATGGTATGAACCGTCCACAAGAGTTGCTTTTATTCCGACAACCGGATAACCTGCAAGAGGTCCTTTAAGAACGGATTCCGCAATACCTTTTTCAACTGCCGGATGGAAGTTTCTAGGAACAGAGCCTCCTACAATCTTCTCTTCGAATACATATGGTTTTTCAAGATCACCGCTTGGTTCAAATACCATAACAACGTCACCGAACTGACCTGCGCCACCGGACTGTTTCTTGTGTCTTCCCTGAACCTGAACCGTCTTTCTGATTGTTTCACGGTAAGGAACTCTAGGTTTCTCAACTGCAATTTCAACCTTATATCTTGAAAGGAGCTTGCTCTTGATTATTTCTATCTGCTGGTCACCGATTCCGTAAAGCAGAGTCTGTCTGTTTGCCGTATCATTTACAAGTTTTACCGTAAGGTCTTCTTCCATTATCTTTGCAAGTGCCTGGCTTACCTTATCATCATCGCCCTTATTCACGGTCGTGTAACGGACATATGTATAAGGTGTCGATATCTTTGCAGGTACATATTCTATTGGATTTGCCTTTGTGGAAAGCGTATCTCCCGTTGATGTATTTGAAAGTTTTCCGATTGCGCCTATGTCCCCGGCGTAAAGCTCTTTTACTTCAATCTGTTCCTTTCCCCTCAATACATAAAGTCTCGAAAGTTTTTCCTCCGTTTCTTTGTTTGTATTGTAGATTACATCATCACTTCTGAGTACACCGGAGCACACTTTTATAAGTGAGAATTTCCCGATAAACGGATCTGCAATCGTCTTAAATACCTTAGCGGAAAAATCCTTGTTGGCGTCGTAATCCGCCATAAAGGTCGTTCCTGTTTTTCTGCTCATGCCTGTTATGACGCATTTGTTTGGTGATGGGAAGTACTTATCTATTGTCTGCATGAGTGCATGACAGCCTCTGCCCATAAGACCTGAACCGCAAAGAACCGGAACCATGTCGCCGGAAGACACACTCGTTCTTATTGCCGTTTCAAGTTCTACTTCCGTGAATTCCTCACCTTCAAAATACTTCTCCATAAGCTCTTCACTTGTTTCCGCAACTGCTTCTATAAGTGAGGTTCTGTACTGGTTTGTATATTCCATCGAATAATCAGGGATTTCTCCATCTTCATATTCTCCGATTTTATTTGTAAATCTTCGGCCTGCCATCTTCACGACGTTTACAAAGCCGACAAACTTTTCATTTTCTCTGATAGGGGTATGGAATGGTGCTATTCTGTTTCCGTATTTTTCTTTGAGTTCTTCAAGAACTTTTCTGAAGGAAGCATTGTCATCATCCATATCCGTTACGAAAAAGATTCTTGGAAGTTTGTATCTCTCACAAATTTCCCAAGCCTTAATTGTTCCTACTTCAATTCCGGCTCTCGCTGAAATTACTATAACTGCCGCATCCGCTGCCGAAACAGCCTCTTCAACTTCTCCGACAAAATCAAAATAGCCCGGTGTATCAAGAAAATTAATTTTTGTATCTTTCCAAACAACCGGCACAACCGATGTGCTGATTGAAAACTTTCTCTTTACTTCCTCTTTATCAAAATCACTTATTGTGCTTCCGTCTTCTACTTTTCCCATTCTGTCCGTTATTCCGGTTGTATATGCCATTGCCTCAACAAGTGTCGTCTTGCCGCAACCTCCATGTCCCAATATAACTACATTTCTGATTGCTTCATACTTATACGTTTGCATGATGTAAACCTCCGATATTTTTTAGCGCCCCATACGCTGTAATTATGTGAATATTATACTATAAACCTGCCAATTCAGCAATACTTTTGTCTATTTTTACTATATTTTTTTCTGACATTTGCAATATTTTCGTCAAAAGTTCAGCCATTTGACATGTGGCTTGTCAATTCCTCCGAAACATCTTTTTTTAATGTCTGTCTACTTTTTTATTGACATATATAAGCCAAAGATTTTAAAATATACTGGTTTTCAAAAAAGTTTTTTACCGACAGGATAGAGTGTCGGTTTATCAATAAATTACAGAAAGAGGACTGTCATGGTTAAACTGGGTTTTATAGGCTTTGGACTTATCGGTGCCTCCATAGCCAAGTCATTACATTCAAAAGTTCCGGGAGAATATGATGTAATCGTTTATGATTACCATACGGGTGAAAACAAATCACTTAAAAAGGCGATTGATGACAATGTTATTTCCGGCATTACAAAAGAGCTTTCCGGATTAACAGGATGCGATGTCATCTGCCTGTGTGCTCCTACTTTAAAGAACATAAGTTATCTTGATAAAATCAAAACCTGCTTTGATGCCGCCGGTGCATCCTATCCCATAATTACCGATGTGGGAAGTGTTAAGGGCAATATTGCTTCTGCTGCCGGGGAACTCGGATTGGCCGAAAAGTTCATCGGAGGCCATCCTATGGCAGGCTCGGAAAAAACCGGATATGATAATGCTACCGACCATTTACTGGAAAATGCATATTATATCCTGACTCCATCCGAAAAGAATTCCGATTCTGATAAGGAGCTGCTTACAAAACTTGTGGAAAACACCGGAGCCATTCCAATCATGCTTGACAGTATGGAACACGACCGTGTTACTGCTGCCATCAGCCATGTTCCGCACATAATTGCTGCCGAACTTGTCAATCTGGTTCAGGATTCCGGCGATGATGTTCCGATGATGCGCATGCTTGCAGCCGGAGGTTTTAAGGACATTACAAGAATTGCATCCTCATCTCCGGATATGTGGCAATCCATTTTCATGTCAAATAAGGATGCCATCCTTGACTGCCTCGAACGTTATCAGGACGCACTTACAAAGGTTGAGGCTGCCGTTTTCTCTGAAAATGCCTCATACATATTTGATACCTTTAAAAGAGCCGGTGAATTCCGTTCATCGATTCCGTCTGCACATGGTCTGTTAAAGCCTGAGTACAGGTTTTATATTGATATCGAAGACCGTGTCGGAGCAATTGCCACCGTGGCAACCCAGCTTTTCATACACGGCATATCTTTAAAAAACATAGGTATCGTACACAACCGTGACTATGAACAGGGTGTCCTGAAAGTTGAATTCTATGATAATGATGCCAAAGAAGCCGCCATCAGTCAATTGTCCGAAAGCGGTTATACCATTTACCGTGCAGACTAAATATTCATATCTTTGACTCGGTTCAAAAAAGAATCAGCCTTACCGATTATTATGATTTACAGGGAAGAATATCCCATTAAAAAACGGACCGTTACATCTCACAGATATAAAATCTGTAATGTAACAGTCCGTTTTTTTGTTTATCCCAGTGGGCTTACATCGAGCCACTTCCATAAAATTGAATATGGTGCGCTTCCGATTGTAAGTATTTCTTCATATGCCTGTTTTTCATCAATTCCTTTGTTTAATACCGCCTCAACCGTGTCATCCATCAGTATGTTTCCGAAACCATATGCCGGATAAAGGCATGGATCAGATACTGCAATTTCATAAATTGCTTCAGCTGTATTCTCGTCGCTGATGCCATAAGATGCAAGCCATTCCGAGAATTCCTTCAGGTCCCAGCCATAGTAATTTATTCCTATGTCTGCAAGTGCCGAAATCAGATAATTCAGCTCTGTTTCCAGACTCCACAGTTCTGCATGCGTCTGATTCTTAAGACACCACTCATATGCAAGTTTTTCAACATACATCGCCCAGCCTTCAGAGTAACTCAGATATGTAAGCTGTGAATCTATTTCCTGAAAATCATCTCTTCCGAGCAGAAATTCGTCCTGATAAAGGTGTCCCGGAATTCCCTCATGTGCAAGTGTAACAAACAGCTCAACTGAATTGGATATGTTGCTTCCGTTTATCCTTATTACTTTTCTTCCGGTATTATCAAGCTGTGGTGAAAGATAGTATGCCACAACTGAATCCACTTCCTGCCTTTCATCAAGATAACTTAATATCCAGTCAAACTCATCCACTTCCGGCAATATATCTTTTGCAAATTCAACCAAAGCCTCCATAACCTCATCCGGGTCATCAGAAAACTTCGATTTTGCGTTATAATATGTTGATGCTGACAGTGGTGATTCGTTGGCTATTTCATAGATTCTGTCCCAGTCCGCCTCCATGCGGCTCATTCCGTATTCAAAGATTTCATCAACGGTAAGTCCCGTCCCGAGATAGCTTTCCAGCAGATTCCCGTAGTACTCCTTGCCGCCGTCAAATCCGGCAAGTCCTTTTGTTTCTGACGTTCTTCCGTAAAGTCCCTCGATGAAGTCACAGTATTCCACTATTGCAGGCTCTATTTCCTCTTCAAGAATTCTGTCAAGTTCCTCAAGATACTTTTTCTCTGTTTCATCCGAAAAATCAGCTTCCCTCATGTTATTTTCAAAGCATATGCTGATTACACTTTCACCGTTGTTATCCAAAAGCCAGTCTTCTGCATACTCAAGTGAATAGTCAAGCATCGTTTCCGTTACCATTGAACCCGCATTGAGCTGCTCCATTATCAGATCTTCCGTTTCTTCAATGTAATCCGGAAGGATTTCCAGCATTTCTAGGAATCCCTCTGCATCATCCTCATTTTGAATTGAAAACTCCGTAAAATTTGTCTGAATCGAGGACATGAAATTTCCGTTTTGTGAAAGACTGCTTATGTAATAATCCGAAAATTCAAGACTTTTCTCATACATTTCAACTTCATAATCCAGTTTATCATATATAATCTGCTGTGATTTCGTAAGCGAATTGTAATCAAACTCTTCAAGCCCTGTCTTAATTTTTTCCATAAATGCATCACCGTAATCATCAAATGCACTTCCATATCCCGGTTCAGCTTTTATACCGTATTCATCCGGATTTTCTATCGAAAAATGAAGCGTAAAGTAGTTCTGAGAAACACACTCTATATACAGTTCATTTAGGAAAACGTCAAATTCATCTCCTGAATCCAATGTAAGTGAACTTCTGTCTTTTTCATATTCAAAAGGATTCTCTTCATCTTTAACATCCGGCTTATCTTCATCTTTATTTCCGTCTTCCGGTGCGGCATCGGTTACTTCCGGTATTTCAGTAACCTTAGCATCTTCATTTGCATTATTCCTGCCGGAGCCGCATGCCGTAAATAATCCCAAGCACATGCCTGCACTTATAAAAAGTGCCAATATCTTTTTTCTCATATCTGCCTCCCTCACTTTTTAACAGTAAACCCACTGTTTTACAGAACAGTGGGTTTTCCTTTGCTAATCTGATATACTACTTTTCCGGAATAAACCTAAATCCGATGAAATCAAAATCAGAACCCGGCATAAAGATAAAGTTCACTTTGTTTTCACCCTTAATTCCTGAAATCGGAAATGTTTTTGTGACAATCTCTTCAGAATTCTCAAAGTCACATACAAACTTCACATCTCCATTTTCTCCGGAAAATCTGACATGCACCGGATTTGATGCTATATTGGAACGTCCGGTAATTTCAACGGCTGATACTCCTTCTTTGAAGTTCATGTTGTTAAAGGCTATGTCAACATTGTTTCCTATTGCAAAAATGCCTTCTTCATTCTCATTATATGAGTCACCCGTAATGGTATAATACTCTTTAATTGAGAGATTTCCGTATGCTTTTTCTTTGTAAATCATTCTGAAGCCGCCAAATACAAATCCATTGGTAAACTTTAATGTAATACCTCTTACTCCTTTAAGTCTCTTACTGAGCTTAAATACGTTCTCCTGGAAAACATTATATTGCGGCTCTACCTCATACATTCCTTTAAAGAGAAGTTCGCTTTCCATTGGTTTTCCGTCCCAGATTTCCACTGGTTCCGTATTTCTGTAAGAATACAGATATATTGCAAGTTCATCTGAACCGTAGTCTCCAAAATCGATATTTTCAAATGTTATGACATTCTCATCGGTATGGAAATTTACTCCTCCTCTGAAACTGAGTTCGGCAGGATTATTGCTTTCCGAATACTGACATCCGTGTATTCCGCCGTCTTCATATGGATTGAGAGTTGCACTTCCGAGTCCGCTCGCCTTGAATTCAAGTTCCGACATAATCTCCGAATGATTTTTTCCGTTGCCGGAGGAACATATAAGTCGGAATTCACCGTCACCGACAGCCTTAATCACTGCTTCGTTTCCATTTGATTCAATCTTAACGCTGTTGCTTGCAATTCCTTCCAGTGTAACTGCCTTCCATACAAAGTCTCCATAGCCCGCATCTTCCGGATAAATAAACGCCTTAACTCTTACTTCCTTATTTGTTTCACAGAGTTCCCTGCTTCCGTCACATGTTATTTCAATCTTTCTGATTGGTTTATCGGAATAAAATTCACTCTCAGGCACTCTGTAGTTACATGAAATACCTTCTCTTTTCTGTGCCGGAATTGTTTTAAATTCATACACGGCATCTTCAAGTCCTTCAGAGCTTACGGTTACTTTTACGGTTCCGCTCTCCGTCTCAGGTGCAATCACTGCCATAAGCTTTCCTGAGAAAAGCTTTCGGTTATTCGTCTTATACTGCTCATAATCGGTGCTGTCACCATTATCAAGTCCGATAAGTCTGCCGCTGCCTTCAACCTTTACAAACATTCTGTTTCTTGCATTGGCAACTTCCGTTCCGTCCCTGTCAACCACCGAAATTGCAATAAACATCAAATCTTCCCCATCAGCCTTAACTGTTTCCGCTTCCGGTGTCAGTACTATTCTGTCAGGTTCCGTAAAGCTTCTTCTTACGTCTCTTGCCACTTCATTACCGTCAAAATCATATGCAACGGCAACAAGTTCACCCTTTTTGTAAGGAATCTGCCATTCACCGGAGAAATGAAGATCTTTTTTCCGGTCAAGATTCTTTTCTCCAACAAGCACACCATTAAAGAAGAGGGCAACCTTCGGTGCATTTGAATACACATTTATGTCTATGAGCTGACCTTCATTATAATCCCAATAAGGACTCAGATGAACAAACGGATCTTTTTCAAAATCCACCCATGCAGCCTTAAAGATATAGGCCGTATCCTTCCAGAATCCGGCTGTATCAATGTGTCCGAAGAATGAATTCTTACTAAAGTATGGTGTCGGCTCACCTATATAATCCCATCCGGTCCATATATACTGTCCGAAGCAGTATTCCGCATCCCTGTCATCCGTTATAACCTTGTGAACACTCTTTGCACCCCAGTTGGTTGAACAGTTGTCAAGACACGAGCACTGCATATCTTCATATGTAAGTACCCTGTTGCTCTTAGGGAAATGATAAATTCCACGGCTCTGTACCGTTGATGCGGTTTCACTTCCATAAATGCACCAGTGAGGGAATTTCACATTATGATGTTCCTCATATACCGACTCGAGATAATTATATCCTGAAAGTTCAAAAACATCTGAGCACTTCTGTGCCTTGTCCCAGGCTACAAAGTTAGAGCCGATTGTTGTATATGCATTATGCCTGTAATCATTTCTTCTTACCGCATTTCTGAGTCTGATCGCAATCCTGTCAGCGCCCTCATTATTTGTATCCGGTATTTCATTACCCGTTGACCACATAATAACAGACGGATGATTCCTGTCACGTCTTACCCAGCTTTCAACATCCCTTTCACACCAATCATGGAAATAATTTCCGTAATCATTTTCGGTTTTTTTCTGCTCCCACATATCAAATGCTTCACTGTCAATAAGCATTCCCATTTCATCAGCGATGTCCATAAAGAGACAGGATGGCATATTGTGTGAGGTTCTTACGGAATTAATACCCATCTTTTTAAGCTCGCGGAACTGACGTCTCAATGCCGATGCATTAAATGCCGCACCGAGCGAACCAAGATCATGATGCTGACATGCTCCATGTATCTTTACATGTCTTCCGTTAAGGAAAAATCCTTTATCCTGATCAAATTCGATTGTTCTGAATCCTACTCTCTGCCACTTTACATCCATTGTACAGTCATCACATGAAAGAACCGTTACCAGATTGTAGAGATACGGATTCTCAATATCCCAGAGTATCGGACTGTTTACATAAAAGAACTGCGAGTTTACATTCGCTTCTCTGTAAAGAGGCAGAAATGAGCTTGATGAAGCTATTTCCCTTCCCTCCGCATCAGAAAGATAGTGTGTTATTCTTGCTTCTTTTATCTTTGAATTTTTATCCTTAATTGCTTCCGTGTCGATTATTACCTTGAAACGCCCGTCACTGCACTTAACGGCATTGAAATAAATACCGTCAGTCACCAATCTCTCACTTTCTTTTTCATCAAACCACACGTCGCGGTAGATACCTGCTCCCGAATACCATCTTGTATTTGGTTCCTTGTACTCCACGAAGACAAGCAGTTCATTTTCTCCCTCCTGCTGGAATTCCGTAAGGTCTGCTTCAAACGAGGAATATCCGTACGGCCAGAACATAACCTTTCTGCCGTTCAGATATATGGTTGTGTTCATGTAAACGCCCTCAAAATAGACAAAATTATGCTTAGAAGTATCCGGCACAAATTTCTTAACATAAACTCCAATGCTCGACTGATAAAGAGCTTCTGTATTTTCTATCATCCAATCATGAGGCAGGTCAACAGGAGCAAATTCTTTCATTACAGCTTCTCTGTCCTGATTTTCAGCCTCGTTGTGAAGAACCCTGTATATCAAATCAATATCCGTTCCGGGAACAAATTTTCCAAAGGACCAGTTATCATTAAATAGTTTTCTCATCCATCTTCTCCTTTTAAAAAAGTTATTCTAATTTTAGCAAAAGCGACATATAAATACAACCCGATTCCATGAATTAATAAAAAAAAGGTGTCTGAATTGACACTCCAATTGAAACCTTCTGTACAATGTGAATGTTTCAGTTTTGACATGTCATCCAAACACCTTTTAATTCATCTGTATTATGTTTTATTTATTTGCTTCTTTCTTTTTACCCGTAAGTGTACTGAAGCTTTCCACTACAAGTACAAGTGAAAGAATGATGAGCAGAACTGCAATACCTGTCTGTGCATAAGGGCCCCAATCTGAAGTTCCTGCACTGATTGCTCCAATCTGATTCTTTACGATTATCGCAAGTGATGAAATTGTAACTACCATCATGAATACCATCGGAATTACAACCATCTTGTTGTTCTTTCCGATGTTTGCAAGCCATGCGGATATTGCAAGAAGACCGAGTGCTGCAAGAAGCTGGTTTGCTGCTCCGAAAAGTCCCCAAATCTTTGACCATCCGGTAAGACCAAGTGCAATTCCGAGAACTACGGTAATGATTGTTGCAAAATAAGGATTAACCATTACCTTTTTCCATCCGGACTTAATATCCTTTGGAGTCTGTCCCGGCTCAAGCCAGAATTCCTGGAACATAAATCTTCCGATTCTTGTTGCCGTATCAAGAGATGTAAGACAGAATGCCGAATATGTAAGTATGAGAAGTGTTTTTAATACATTTACAACACTTGCAGGCACGCCTGCTCCGGCAAACATCTGTGAAATACCACCGGCGAATATTGCTGTTGCACCATTAGTGATTCCATTTTTATAAGCTGCGTTAATTGCACATATTGTTACTACGGCAAGCACACATTCAAGAAGCATTCCGCCGTATGCAATAGGCTTTGCATCTTTTTCCCTGTCAAGCTGTTTTGATGTTGTTCCTGATGAAACAAGTGAGTGGAAACCTGATATGGCACCACATGCTACCGTCGTAAAAAGAACAGGGAATATATACTGAGTACCTGTTGCCGACTCTACGGCAAAACCGTTAAATGCCTGAAGTCCGTCTGCTCCTCCAAGTGCCGTATGTGAAATGAATACACCTACGATTGCAACTGCTATCATTGCATAAAGAAGGAAGGAACTCAGATAATCTCTTGGCTGAAGAAGAATCCAGACAGGAGTAACGGATGCCACCGCAATATAAATACCTACGATTATCATCCACTGATTTACGGTAAGTTCAATAGGATGGAAATTAATTCCAATTGCCATACATATAACAATTGCAATAACACCGAGAACTGTTGAAACAAGCATTGATGCATGTCTTCTGTAAACAAGGAAACCAAATGCTATTGCCACAACTATGAAAAGAAGTGATACCATTGCAACGGATGAGTTTGCGGCTGTTGCTTCCACGTCAAGTTCACCCGTTTCGGTAAATACTTTACCAAAGGTTGTCGCTACGATTGATGCAAAGGCAGCAACTACGAGAATAAGTGTGAGGTAAGAGAAAATAATGAAGAGTCTCTTTGCCCTCTTTCCTATATTGGCTGAGATAATTTCACCGATTGACTGTCCCTTATGACGGATTGATGCAAACAATGCACCCATATCGTGAACTCCACCAAAGAAGATTCCACCGATAAGTACCCATAAAACAACCGGTATCCAACCAAATATTGCAGCACTGATAGGTCCCGTTATCGGACCGGCTCCTGCTATTGATGAGAAGTGATGTCCCATAAGTACCGGTGCTTTTGCAGGAATGTAATCCACTCCGTCTTCAAGCTCGTGAGCCGGTGTCGGAGTATCTTCCTCTCCGAGTCCCCACTGCTTGCAAAGCCAACGGCCGTAGAATATGTATCCACAAAGCAGAATGCCGATACATATAAGTAATAAAGCTAATGAATTCATAATGCTCCTCCTATTCTTTAAGCCTTCTTTTTATATCTTAAGGACATTTTTCAGGCTCTTGACTGAAGACTTTCCTGCAGGATTAGATACATATTTTGCATTTTCAAAGCAAAGTACAACATTCCTGTATTCAAGCCATCCGTAAAATGAAAAACGAAAGCTCTTGTAATAGTGACTCTTTTTTATTTTTTTGATTGTGCTTTTCTCACAGGAGTCACAGAGAATGAGAACCGTAATGTAGGTATACATATGATTTTTGTTTATATGCATCCTCTCTTGGCCATCGTTTAGAGCATGGTCATAAATCGCATTGAATTTCTGTTCGTCCAGATTCGAAACATTATATACATAAAGAAATTCCTCCCCATCGGCTGACCATAGTTCAGCTTTCTTGGAGAGGACATACTTTTCCGAATGCTCATAATATTCACAAACGGCACGGAGACCGTCTGCAGAATCTTCAACCAGACTGATATTATAATTTGCCTTGTAGCTATCCAACAATTTCAAAATTGCTTCATCTCTTGAAATCATAATCCACACCTTTACTTAAGCAAATATAAACCTGCCTTAAGTTTTATCCTTCCAAAAATTCCCTACGGTGTAAATTATAAACACTTTATAAACAAATTTCAACACTAAGTCCGGTGATATTTTATCATTTTCTTACTTTTGACAGGAAATCCCTGAGTCTTTCATTTTTCGGATTATCAAAAAATGTTTCAGGGTCGGAATCTTCACATATCTTTCTGTTATCGATAAAGATGACTCTCGATGCCACTTCCCTGGCAAAACCCATTTCATGGGTTACGACTATCATTGTCATTCCATCTTCCGCAAGCTGCTTCATAATCGTGAGAACCTCCCCTACCATTTCAGGATCAAGGGCCGAAGTAGGTTCATCAAAAAGAATCACTTCCGGATCCATCGCCAGTGTTCTTGCGATGGCAATTCTCTGCTTTTGACCGCCTGAAAGAGTTGACGGATATGCATCTGCCTTGTCTGCAAGTCCAACCTTTTCAAGAAGCGTCATCGCCTTAGCTGAAGCATTCTCCTTAGACATTCCCTTTAATTTTACCGGGGCGATCATGAGGTTTTCCCTTACGGTCATGTTAGGAAACAGATTAAACTGCTGGAATACCATACCGATTTTTTCCCTTATAAGGTTAATATCGGTTTTCTTATCCATTATATCTTCGTCATCAATGAATATCTGTCCTTTTTCCGGGTGTTCAAGCAGATTAATACTTCTCAGAAACGTGGACTTTCCGCATCCCGACGGTCCGACAATTGCGATAACTTCACCTTTTTTTATATCCATGTCAATGTTTTCGAGAACCGGATTTTCTCCATAAGACTTGTAAAGACCACGTATTTTAATTAAAACTTCTCTATCTTGCATCCTTCTTCAGTCTCCTTTCCAGTCTTCCGACAAAATATGTCATAATCATTACTATTATAAGATAGATAACTCCGACACTTATAAGCGGAATAAATGCTTCATAGGTTCCGCTTCTGATGATGTCGCCGGCCTTGGTAAGATCAACCAGACCGATATATCCTACAATTGAACTTTCCTTGAGAAGTGCTATAAACTCATTAAGCATTGCCGGAAGCGAATTCTTTATCGCCTGAGGCATTACTACGTATTTCATCGTCTGATTATAATTGAAGCCAAGGCTTCGTCCCGCTTCAAACTGGCCATAATCGATTGACATTATTCCCGCTCTGATTGCCTCCGCAACATATGCACCGGAATTCAATCCGAATGCAAGGATTGCAACCCATAACGGAGCAATGCTGAATTTAGCAAATATGACATAATACATTATCAGAAGCTGGAGCATCATTGGTGTACCTCTGAATACAGTAAGGTATATCCGACATATAAAATTAAGAATCTTCGTTATAAAGTCTTTTTCGTCATCTCTTTCATACTGCACTCTTGTTTTGGCTACACCAAATCCAATCCATATACCGATAAGTCCCGCCGCAGCTGAAATTATAAGTGTATGAATAAGACCGTCTCTAATGTATTTCCATCTGCCGTCCTCAACAAATACCTGATGAAGCTTATCCTTAAGCGGAGTTGTTTCGGCTCCCTCTCCGGTATTTACGATTACGACCTGTGTCGATTCCGTATACGAATCGGAGAAATTGATGTTCTTAAGTCTGTCCTCCGTCACTGTCATTCCGGCAATACCGATATCTGCCTTGCCACTCTGAACCGCTACTATTATTGAGTCGAACTCAATATCAGACACTTCCAGCTTCATACCAAGTTTATCTGCTATAGCCTGAGCAATGTCAATATCTATACCCGTTGCCTTTCCGTCAACATACATCTCATATGGTGGGAACGCAACATTGGTAACCATTCTGAGTGTACCATTCTCCCTTGATACATTTTCCGGAGATACATATGGTGTTTTACCGGCCTCATCTCCGATATAATTGTTAACTATGCTGTCAAGTGTCCCCTCTTCTTTGAGCTGTTTAAGAGCCTCATTAATCTGTTCAAGCAAAAGTACATTTTCTTTTGCAATGCAAATTGCATAATCTTCTTTTGCAAACTCTTCATCTAATATTGCAAGCTCTTTGTTTTTCTCAACGAAGGCAAGTGCAGGCTGTTCATCTATTATTACGCAGTCAACCTTGTTCTGCTTGAGTGCCTGAACTGCATCCGCACCTTTATTATATCTTGTTATCGTTGTACCTTCTTCATCCCCTTCATAATCTGATGCAAAGGTATCACCGGTTGTTCCCTGCTGAACACCGATTCTGGCTCCCGGAATCGTATCAATACTTGAAACTTCATGACTTTCATCACCCACTGACACAAGTAAAAATACCGCTGCCGCTATAACCAGTAGCGAAAGAATAAACTTTACAATTCTTGTATTCTTCATCTTTTCCTCCTGTATATTTATAAATCACTTTGTATAGTCATACAGTCTACTTTACAACATTTATTATCTTTTGTACACAGGTTTTTACAATAACTTTAACTCACACATGCGAAATCCTGATATTATGTCCATTATCTTAAAATTCTCTGTATTTAACCGGTAGCAATTCCGATAATTCTTCACCTGATGTCCTCTCTTTAATCATAAAAAAGCCCCGGAACCACCGTTCCGAGGCTTTGCTCTGTATACTGTCTGACCACAATTTCCTTTTAGGCTGTCACTGCCATGAATTTCATTGTTATGTCAGCTTACGCCTGTCCTGCTATTAATCCGTCCGAGATTTCAATTATCCTGTCACATTTTTCAGCTACCATAGGATCATGAGTAACGATTATTACGGTTTTACCCATGTCATTTAAACTCTTGAATACATCCATTATCTGTTCTGTCGTTTTTGTATCCAAAGCTCCTGTAGGCTCATCTGCCAAAATGAAATCCGGATCATTAACAATCGCTCTTGCAATAGCAACTCTCTGTTTCTGTCCTCCTGAAAGCTTGTTAACATCTTTCTTTGCCAAATCATCCATTCCAACCTTTTTTAAAGCCTCCATCGCAAGATTTTTAAATTCCTTACGCGGTTTTTTACTGAAACGGAGCGGAATCATGACATTGTCTATAACGGTATATCCCTCAACAAGAGCAAACTCCTGGAGTATTATTCCGACATGTGAGTTTCTGAATTCCGCCAGCTTGCCTGAATTAAGGTCTTTGACCTCTATATCATTCATTACATAACTAGTGTTAGCATCTAAATAGCACAATTTAAAATGAGACATTCCTGGCAACCCTT
>CAZOZM010000004.1:0-142120 GCA_964584255.1 uncultured Lachnoclostridium sp.
GCCTAGCTGGCGGAACCTCTCATTTTATTTTGTACTAAATCTTGACACAGGACCAAGGACCTCCGTCATGGGTATCATTTCAAATTCACCCGGATTTCCGATAAATGCAATTTCCGGCTGTAAATCATACTCTTTCACTTCTCCCACTTTCGATGCAATTACATGGGCAAAAGATTCATATGTAACGGTTTCACCCTCATAAGACGAAGAATATACCGTATGCATTTTTCTTACAATGCCGTCCTCATCATAAATTGCATTCGTAAAACCATAATCGGTAACTTCTGCAAGTTCATCAAAAGGTCTGCTCTCTCCAGACACGTACTGCACCGTATGATATGTATTGTCAGAATCTTTATACAGATATTCATCAAATTCCAAAGAAGAGGATAAAACTACATTACCTTAATTCTTACATGCTTTGACAATTTCCGCATCTTCGTTAGAATGATTTGTTCCGCTGAAAATAACATCGATTCCAATCACTTTCAGTGCAGTTTCGGGATTACGGTTCAATATTTCGATAACCCTGTCCGTATCATGTATCCGTAATCCGCGACATTCTCAATTCTTATCTGAACTGCCGCCCTCAAATTATAACATTTATCATGTGCCGATTCAATTTCTATTTCTAAAAAGAAATCATAAACACCCTCATCAGTCATCCCCGACTAATTGTATTTACCACATTTTTATACTATAATGAGCAAAACAAGCTGAGAGAAAGCCTGCCGTCTGTCAGCGGACACCGGATACTATCATGATGGATTTAAAAAACGCAGGCAGGAAGTACAAATCACGATGTAACTTTTATTCTTATGGAGGAATCATGTACAGCGCAATATATCCGATTCCGGGAAATGAAATAAATCTTCCCTTTTACCTCACGGGAATAGGAAAGACTTCTCCCGAGTTTAACATAAAAAGAGAAGCCGGACTCGTTTCCTATCAGTTTCTGCTTACAACAAAAGGCAGGGGGATTCTGCATGTAAACGGTAACAGTTTTACACTAACCCCCGGATCCCTGCTTTTTCTACCGCCCGGACTTCCTCACGAATACAGGCCGGACGGCAACGAATGGGCAACTTCCTGGTTTGTTTTCAGAGGTGCTTCTCTTTCATCCATTATGGGCGGACTTGGTTTTAACAAAGAATTTATTGTAGAAGACATAAATGCCGCCTCTTTTAAGAAACTGCATAAAAGGCTTACCGACCTTGCTGCCGACAACCTGCATAATTCCGCGAAATGCTCACTCCTCATTTATGATTTTATCCTCATGACAAAGGAGGCAATCGAAAACCAAACTTCCCATGACAATACAGGAAACATCATCATTGATGAGTCTGTTAAATACATTCACGAAAACCTGCATCTGGACATTTCACTTAACGATCTGTCAAAAGCTGCCGGTGTTTCGCCTCAATACATTGGCCGTCTTTTCAGGAAAAAGCTGAATATCAGTCCGGTCAGTTACATAGCCCGTGTCAAAATGTCAAAAGCAAAAATCATGCTTCTCGACTCAGCCGTACCTATCTCCGAAATTGCTTCCTCCCTGGGATATTCAAGTCCCACCTACTTTGGGATTGTTTTCAAAAAATTGGAAGGTTTTTCTCCGAGTGAATACCGCCGTAACAATGGTGCAGTGATTTAGTTTCAAATTGTTAGAGTTTATTTATATTTCAGATTGACCGATTACATTTTTTATTATATTTGTTACATAAATCAATATTTAAGGAGTTTATCATGAAAATACTCATCAACGGATCAAATGTCTCAGATAATCCCTGCCTCTCTTATAAAGGGCAGGGAATGATAAGCTGTAACGGCTCATCAAGACTTCTGATTGATTACAAAGAAAAACACCTGGAAAACTATTACAAAATTCTTGAACATCTTTTCGGTGAGTCAGGCTTAAAACTAACTCATCTTAAATTGGAAATGGGTTCTGACGTGAATACTTCGTCCGGTACGGAGCCATCCGTAAAAAGATTTTCAGACGAAAAAGCAGATGTACACAGAGGTGCCGGCTTCATGCTTGCCGCTGATGTCAAAAAGCTCTTTCCTGACGTTACTCTCGACATGCTTTGGTGGAGCGAACCGAGATGGGTCAGCGATTCGGACAACCGATTTGAAGCAAGATACAAATGGTACAGGGAAACACTTGACTCTGCCTACGAAACCTACGGACTCAAATTTGACTATGTCAGTGCAAACAGAAATGAACGTGCCGTTGAAGGGGACTGGATTATCTATCTCTCCAATGCGTTAAAAAACGAACAAAACACCCCTTACGACTATTCAAAAATCAAGATTGTTGCTGCCGACGAATGCGGAACATGGAACATTTCTGCTGAAATGCTGAAAAATCCACAATTACGTGAAGCCGTTGATGTTATCGGCTCCCACTACACGAGTTTCTTTGACGAAAACACAAAGCTGCTCTCAGAAGATTTCCAAAAAGAAATCTGGTTCTCTGAGGGAAGTGCTCCGATGGCATATTCCGCCGGCACATACAGATTTGACGAAGGCAATTCCGGGCTCACCGGTATAAACGGCGTTCTTGATGTGGCCAACCGGATGATAACAATGGTCTCCGGAGGTCGTATGACCATGTATGAATATCAGCCTGCAATAGCTGCATACTATGACGGAGTTACCTATTCACATAAACAGCTTATTAATGCCGCTACGCCTTGGAACGGTTACTACACTTTGGACAGCGGTTATTATATGAACCTTCACTTTTCGCAATTTCTGGAAAAAGGCTGGAAATTTATATTTGATGCCTGTCATGCTGACGGCACCTGCGGTGGTGACGGTCATGCAATCGTCAACTCCCGCTACAGCTACATGACGGCATGTAATGATGCCGGAGATTATACCATCATAATTTCCAATACGACTCCTGACGCCATCACCTACGAAATCAGCGTTTCGAATCTTGCAAAAGCGGATGAAACCGTTTACATATACGAGACCGCCGGACCTGATGACGGTATGCCTTATGATTCTAACTATTTCAAATTCAAGGGTGAACTTCATCCCGTTTCAGGTTCTTACACTGCTGTAATACGACCTTATTCTCTTGTAACACTCTCCACTCTCAGGAAAACAATTAATACGGTCAGCTCTCCTAAGAAGGAAGAAAATACGGTTCTTTCTCTCCCTTATCATATGAATCTTTCCTTTGATGAAGAGTTTCTTACACGCAGAGGCGGTATTCCCCTTTATTCAACTGATGAGGGCGGTGCTTTCGAAATTAGCTGTCAGGACGGAGAACATATTCTGACACAGCAGATAACCACTGATACCAAAGCCGAGGAATGGGGCTATACTCCCGAGCCGGTAACTAATTTTGGTGATGACCGTTGGTATAATTACAGTATCAGTGCTGATGTAAAAACCGACGGATATAACAGTTATGCAGGTGTCGGTTTAAGATACATTCTCGGCGACAGGGGAAGAAGCGGTTACTCCCTCCTTCTTTACGGAAGCGGCTATTGGGAGCTTACTGCCGACTATACAATTCTGTTGTCCGGAAGTCTTGACGGTTTTGATGCTTCCAAGTGGCACAGTCTGACTTTGACTGCCGAAAACAACAGTATTTTCGCCGGTATAGATAATTCTCAGATTGCAGAGTACCATGCCTGTTCAGACAGATTCCCGGCAGGTCGTGCCGCACTCTATACTTCATATAACAGATGCAGTTTTAAAAACATCTGCTTATCACCTTCATCTCATAGTTGCTAC
Organism: uncultured Lachnoclostridium sp.; assembly: GCA_964584255.1. Taxonomy (GTDB): domain Bacteria; phylum Bacillota; class Clostridia; order Lachnospirales; family Lachnospiraceae; genus UBA3775. The sequence goes on from CAZOZM010000004.1 coordinate 3,751, forward strand.
TGTGTCAGAAAGATTGACAATTTTGATGAAGAATTCCGATATGGCAGTAATTTCTGGACTCATTTCACAATGGACGGATTTAAAAGTTATAAGAGAACTCTTTCGAAGGGTTCAAAAGGTGCAGAAGTGAGCATATCCTTCTCGGGCAGAGGAATTATACTTGCCGGTCCCCAGGAAGACGGCTGCAGAATTTCCATATCCGTTGACGGAGAAACAAAAGAAGCATCTCTTGCTCTTAAAAACACAAGTGATCGACGCGAATTCTACTCAATAAATAACCTTAGCGATACATGTCATACACTTGTAATTAATGTTCTTGAAGGTACTTTGGCACTTGATGAAGCTCAGATTCCCTGTAATCCTTCCGATGTAATCTGATTTATGAAAATCATTAAATGTAAAGGAGTTTTATTATGTTCGAAATCAAATCTGAATTTATGTTAAACGGCAAACCTTTCAAAATAATATCCGGCGCAGTACATTACTTTCGCACCATGCCCGAATACTGGCAGGACAGGCTGGAAAAACTTGTCAACATGGGCTGCAACACCGTTGAAACCTATATTCCCTGGAATTTTCACGAACCGGAAAAAGGTGAATTTATTTGGGACGGAATGCATGATATTTGCCGTTTCATCGAAACAGCTCAAAAGCTTGGATTGTATATAATTTTACGTCCGTCACCATATATATGTTCCGAATGGGAATTCGGCGGACTTCCTGCCTGGCTGCTTAAAGACCGTAATATGCGCCTTCGCTGTTCATATAAACCTTATCTTGATGCCGTCAGGGACTATTATGAGGTGCTCATTCCAAAGCTTGTACCGTACCAGATTGATAATGGCGGAAATGTAATTCTTGTACAGATTGAAAATGAATACGGATACTACGGAAATGATAAAGCCTATCTTGAATTTCTGAGAGACACTTTACGTGAACTCGGAATAACAGTTCCTTTTGTAACATCCGACGGTCCATGGAGTGAGGCATGTTTTAAATCAGGAATGATCGACGGGGCTCTTCCTACCGGAAACTTTGGCTCCTCGGCAGAATGGCAGTTTGGGGAAATGCGCAGATATATAGGTGATGACAAACCTCTTATGTGTATGGAATTTTGGAACGGCTGGTTTGATGCATGGGGCGAAGAACATCATACGACCTCTTCCGAGACCGTTGCTCATGAACTTGATGAACTTTTGAAAAGAGGCAGTGTCAATTTTTATATGTTTGAGGGCGGAACAAACTTTGGTTTCATGGCCGGACGAAATGGCGGAAGCAAAACTGCCGATATAACCTCATACGAATATGATGCCCCTCTTACGGAAGACGGCAGAATCACAAAAAAATATGAAATGTGCAGAGATGTTATATCAAAATATACTGAAATCAGACACATACCACTTTCTTCCGATATACCATTCCGTAATTTTGGGGAAATCAGCTGTTCCGGGAAGGTTAGTCTTTTAAACACTCTTAAAGACATATCAACACCCGTAACTTCAAATTATCCGCTTAGTTTTGAAGATATCGGCTGTTATTACGGTTATGTACTTTATCATATATCCAATAATGCTGAAGAGAAAATACTTAACATAAGATGTGAAAATGCAATGGACAGAATAATCTGCCTTAGAAACGGCAATTATTCTTTTACCGCCGAAAACGAAAATCTTTGGGAACAATTTGAATTCGAAGAAAAAACCCAAGGCGGATCAATTGACCTTCTTATTGAAAACATCGGCAGGGAAAACTTTGGAACAGGACTTGAACAACAGAGAAAGGGAATACTGAACGGAGTTAAAGTAAATGATCACCGTCATTTCGGTTTTGAAATTTATCCGCTTCCGCTTTCTTCCGGACAGCTGGAGAAAATCCGGTTTGATGCCGGCTACAAGGAAAAAGTTCCTGCCTTTTATGAATTTAACCTCTTTGTCGATGAGCCTGCCGATACATTTGTTGACCCGGAAAATTTCGGTAAAGGCGTCATTTTTGTAAACGGTTTCAACTTGGGCCGATTTTGGGAAATAGGTCCTCAAAGGAGACTCTATCTTCCGGCACCACTTTTAAGAAAAGGCAACAACAAAATAATTGTTTTTGAAACAGATGGAAAGAATTCTGATTTCATTTCGTTTCACGACAAGGCTTTTTGTGAATAATTTGTAGCCATACAATTCGAAATATTTTATTTTGTTCCTTATTTGTTTTTGCCCGGTAACGTCCTGAAACACAAAAACACGACCTAAATTAATTTTTTAAAAAATGTATAAATAATGTTAAGGATAATTTGCTAGGCTAACGACAATTTTTATTTTTTTCTTTAAAATGGTGATATCAAAAAATATAACATGCAGGTGTAGAATATGAAAAACTTAATAAATTACCAGTTACTGGGAGAAAATTTAAAAATCCAGAGAGAAACCTCTGGTGTAACTCAGGAAGAGTTATGTGATTGCTGTAACATCAGTAAATCACACTACAGTGCAATGGAGAATGGCAAAGCTAAGCCATCACTTGACAAGATTCTCCGTATCGTTAATTTCTACGGAATTCCTGTATCTCCATTATTAACAGATGAATATGTCCTTGGAGATATTCCTGCTAACCTTCATGAAAGTCTCTGCGAAATGACAAATGAGCAGAGAGTCAGCCTTCTTAATCTTTTAAGCATCATTGCCGGAAGAGATTCTGTTTATGATTCTGAAAAAAGAAATGTCGGCTACAGAATCAGAAAGTATCGTCGTCAGAGAGATCTTAAACCAGATATGTTCTCTGATATCTGCGGTATTTCATCTGATTCCTACAAAAATATTGAATCCGGAAATGCAATGATTAAATTTGAATCACTTAAAGCAGTTTCCGATTTCAGTCATTTTCCTGTTGATGTTTTCCTTATTGACTATATCAATAACAACCTTATTGCTATTGAATATTTAATCAAGGACTTAGACATCAATAAGATTCTTGCCGATCGCAAGCTTTCTTTGATTGTATATTGTTACATTGATTACATTTTAAAGAGATAATAAAAAAGCGGATGCAATGCATCCGCTTTTTTATTTTATTTTTTACTTTCTCAACTAATCTTCTATCTGTTCAAAATTTTCGTAAATTCCCTTGTCTTCTCCGCAGCATCATATCCAAATACTGCGCTTCCGGCTACTATTACATCTGCTCCGGCTTCTATGACTGATTGAACATTATCCAGGTTTATTCCGCCATCAACCTCTATTTCCGGCGGATTGTCCATTTCGGAAATCATTTCTTTTATATCACTGATTCTTCTCAATGAATTATCAATGAATTTCTGTCCTCCGAACCCCGGTTCCACGGACATCACAAGTATAAGATCAACCATATTAAGATATGGTTTTATTGCATCTGCCGACGTTCCCGGTTTAATTGATATGCCGGCCTTAATGCCGCGCCTTTTTATTTTCTCAATCGTCGCATGCAAATCCTCACATGCTTCCAAATGAACGGTTATTATATCCGCACCGCAGTCTGCAATATCATCTATATATCGTATCGGTTCCATTATCATAAGGTGGGTATCAAATACAAGATTGCTTTCCTTGCGAATGGATTTTATAAGCGGCATACCAAAAGATATACTTGGAACAAAAGCACCATCCATAACATCAATGTGTAAATACTCTGCCCCATTTTCACCGACTATTTGAATCTGTTCTCCCAGTCTGTTAAAATCTGCTGCAAGAATAGATGGCGACAATTTTTTTTTCATATACTCCCCTTTTCTTATAATACTATCAGTATTTTTTTCTATTCATTGCCTCGCTATACAGCTTACAATAGTTTTCATACCTTTCACCGGCTATTTTTCCCTCAAGCAGTGCTTTTTTTATTCCGCAATTGGGTTCTTTGATATGAGCACATCCCGAAAACCGGCAATTTCCTTCGTTCTCAAGCATTTCAGGATAGTATTTGAAGATTTCAGATGCCGGTATGTCATCAATGTAAAGACTTGAAAAACCCGGCGTATCAACCAAATATGTTTCCTTACTTATGTGCACAAGCTCGGTATGTCTTGTTGTATTCTTTCCTCTTTGAATCTTTCTGCTTATATCACCCGTTACCATTCCTGCCTTTGGCTGGCACAAGTTCATTATCGTTGACTTTCCGACACCGCTCGGTCCTGCCAAAACGGAGGTTTTTCCATCTAATGCCTGTTTTAAATCGTCGATTCCCATCGACATTTTTGCCTGCATTCCAATTACCCGATAACCGGCTTTTTGATAAATATTCCGCAGGTTTTCAAAGAATTCTCTTTCAACCAGATCAATTTTATTGAAAACTATTGTCACAGGAACACCTTGGGAATTCATTTGGATAAGAAATCTGTCCAGGAGATTCAAATGAGGTTCCGGACTTGCTGCCGCAAAAACCACAACCGCCTGGTCTATGTTTGCTACCGCAGGTCTAATAAGTGAGTTTTTTCTGGGAAGTATCTGCTCGATACTTCCCTTTTTATTTTCCTCATCCAATATATAAAACTCAACATAATCTCCGGCAAGCGGCTTTATTGATTTGTTTCTGAATGTACCTTTAGCTTTGCACTCATATACTCCATGACCTTCGGAGTGAACATAATAAAATCCCGCAATTCCTTTGACTATTTTTCCTTTTAGTTTCTCACCCATGATATGGTAATCCGTTCCTTATTCCGTTTCTCCACCCGCCGTAGCATCTCCTTCGGATGGTGTAGGTGTATTCTCCGGCTCAACCGGTGCCTGAGTAACTGTAGGTGTAGGTTCTGTTGTAGGTTTTGGAGCCTCCATAGTAGGTTCTGCACCCTTCGATATTGTAATTGTTACAGTTGAACCTCTCTGTACTGATGCACCCTCTGACAGATCCTGTGATATTACACAGCCCTTTGTTACCGTGCTGCTGTAACTTTCGGTAATGCTTACCTTAAATCCTTTTGCTTCCAATGCTGCCTTTGCATCGCCTTCAGTCTTTCCTGTTACTGATGGAACATATACATATGTTGATGAAAGATAAACCGTAAGAGTATCACCCTTCTTAATAGGAGAACCTATTTCAGGATCCGTTCTTACAACCACATCCGGATCATTTGTAGGATAGTCACTTTCCACATCATATTCATACTTAAAAGTAAACTGCTCACCAAACTGTGTATCAAGCATTGCCTTGGTATAATTGGATACATCAGGAACAACAAGCTGCTCCGGACCTATACTGTAAATCAGGGTAATTTCGGAATCAAATGAAATATCAGTACCTGCTTCTATGCTCTGGTCTATTACCTCATTTACAGGATTGTCTGTATTCTCCTCACTTGCTCTTGAGAATATTGTGAAGTCTTCCGATAATGCCTTAAGCATTCTGGTTGCTTCTGCAAGATCTTTTCCTCTTACATCAGGCATCTCTACCGTATCTACAGGCTGAACTCCACTGCTTATTTCAACAACAAGACTGTCTGATTCATAGTAAATTGAAATAATGTGTCCTGACTCAACAGTGTCACTGTGCTTTGGCTTTGTAATGAAATCACTTATGTTGTAATTGTCCTTAAGTTCCTTCTGAAGTTCCTCAAGTGTGTAATCCATAGCCATAAGCTTAACTATGTCCGCATTGCTGAGTTTGGTTGTTTCTACAACTCCTGGATCATTATTGCCTCCGAAAAGTTCAAACTTACTTGCAACAAAGTAAATGATAACGCCAAGGAAAAGTATTACAATACAAATCATTGAGATAATTATAATTTTTTCCTTTTTTGTATTAACCGGATCAAGTTCATCATCATCGTCCATTACTTCTTCCGGCTCATTATCATAGTCATCATAATCATCATATGAAGGCTCTGTATGTGTCTGATTTTTTATTTCCCTGAGTTCGGCATCCGTCATGTTAATGGTTGGCGAATTAGAAACTTTTGGAGTTGCAATCTTAACGAAATCACCGCTTGGATTTACCATTGCTGCCTTAAGGTCCTTGATAAGTTCCGCAGCTGAAAAATATCTTCTTTCAGGCTTTTTCTGCATACATTTCGCAACAATTTTTTCAATTGAAGGCGTTACGTCCGGATTGAGTTCATGAAGCGGTGCTGCTTCTCCCTGTATATGAAGCAGGGCTACCGAAACATTATTGTCACCTGTAAAAGGTACTCTTCCGGAAAGCATCTCATATATTGTTACACCCAGTGAATAGATGTCAGATCTTTCATCACTGAATCCGCCTCTTGCCTGTTCCGGAGAAAGATAATGTACTGAACCGACAGGTGCCTGATTAATTGTATTTGAACTTGTTCCGAATGTTGCTCTTGCAATTCCGAAATCAGTTACCTTAACCTTGCCTTCTCTCGAGATGATAATGTTCTGTGGTTTAATATCACGATGTACAACATGGTTGGCATGAGCCGCATCAAGTCCCTGGGCAATCTGAATTGCGATTCCTACGGCTTCTTTAATTTCAAGTCTGCCCTTTTTCTCAATGAACTTTTTAAGAGTTATACCTTCAATAAGCTCCATTACTATGTAATGAAGATCTCCGTCATTACCTACATCATATACACTTACAATGTTTGGATGAGTAAGTCCTGCACAGGATTGAGCCTCCTGTCTGAATTTTGCAACTATTTTACTGTCTCCGGTAAAACTTCTTCTGAGAATTTTAATAGCAACAAATCTGTTCAGTCTGTGGTCCTTAGCTTTATAAACGTCCGCTGTTCCACCGGAGCCGATATTGGCAATGATTTCATAGCGTTCACTTATAAATAAACCTGCTTTAACCATGGTCATTTGTCTGCACGTCCTTTCCGGCCTTGGCCTCAAATCAAATTTTTATTAAAATCAGAGTTATATTGTCTTTGCCTCCGTTTTCATTGGCAAGAACTATCATTTTTTCAGCTATATCACTTACTTCCTCATACTCGTCAACTATCTTGAGTATTTCGGACTCATCAAGCATATCAGACAATCCGTCCGAACAAAGCAGACAATAGCTTCCTTTTGTTACTTTAACTTTGTAAAAGTCCGGTGATACAACATTTCTTGTGCTTATCGCTCTTAAAACAACATTTTTCTGCGGATGAAAACGGGCTTCTTCTCTTCGGATTTCGCCTTTCCTTACCATCTCGGCAACAAGAGAATGATCCTTTGTTATCTGTCTTATTTTGCCATCCTGCATATAATAAAGTCTGCTGTCACCAATGTTGGCAGCAATCAGATTGTTATCTTCATCAACGCAGGCAAGAACAAAGGTTGTTCCCATTCCCTCAAGTTCTTTTATCTCCATCGCTTTTGCGATAAGTTCTTCATTAGCTGACTTTACTGCTTCCTCTATCGTCTGTATAAGTGTTCTCTCATTGCTCTGTCTTACATGTGACAGAAAACTCTCAACGACAAACTTTGAAGCAATGTCTCCGGCATTATGACCACCCATTCCATCAGCTACTATAAAGCAATTCGGAAGTTTTCCAACAGGTTCTTCTGAGCATACAAAAGTATCCTGATTCATTGTACGCTTCATACCCTTATCAGTTATTGCATACGCCTTCATCCGTTTCTCCCTTCAAACCTTGCTCATAGCTTCTGCGAAGCTGTCCGCACGCCGCATTAATGTCAGCGCCCATTTCCCTTCTTATAGTAACATTTAATCCATTTTTTTCAAGTATTTGTTTAAATTGTAACACATTCTTAAACTCTGTACGCTTGAAATCCCTTTCTTTTACAGGATTAACAGGAATAAGATTAATATGCCCTTTCATATTTTTTAAAAGCTTCGCCAAACCCTCCGCATCAGCCTGTGAATCATTCACACCTGATATAAGACTGTATTCGAAGCTTATACGTCTGCCCGTAACATCAAAATAATACCTGCATGCATCCAACAGTTCACTTATTGAATATTTTCTTGCAACAGGCATGATTTCACGCCTTTTTTCATCAGTATATGCATGAAGACTGATTGCCAGTGTTATTCCCGGATTAGCATCGGCCAGTTTCTTTATTTCGGGAACCAACCCGCATGTTGACAATGTTATATTTCTTTTACTGATATTAAGACCATCCGCATTGGTAATCAGCTCAATAAACTTAAGCAGGGTTTCGTAATTATCAAGCGGTTCTCCGCTTCCCATAATTACAATGTTGCTTACCCTCTCTCCTGATTCTCTGGTAATCGAATAAACCTGTTCGAGCATCTCGGAAGGTGTCAAATTTCTTACAAGACCGCCTATGGTAGATGCACAGAATCTGCATCCCATTCGACATCCGACCTGAGAACTTATACATACGGAATTACCATGATGGTATTTCATCAACACACTCTCTATTGCATTTCCGTCTTTTAATCCAAAAAGATATTTCTTTGTATCACCCTTTTCCGATTCAAGACAGGCAAGTGTTTTGAATACCGTTAAATCCGCCTCTTCCATGAGCCTCTGCTTCATGTCTTTAGGTATGTTATTCATTCCGTCATAATCCGTTGCCAGCTTTACATGCATCCATCCGTAGAGCTGTTCTCCCCTGTATGCCGGAAATCCGAGGTCCTTAATATATTTTTTTAACTCTTCCTTATTAAAGGATTTAATGTCAATCATATATCTGCCTTTCAGTCACACATAACCGTCTATTCCGGTTTTCTAAATACTGCCGCAAAAAACCCGTCATGTTCTTCGCTCGGAATAATTTCAAGATAACTATCCGATTTTAAATAAACCTGCATCGTTTTGTCAAGTTTTTCCTTGATATCAATCTTGGTTAAACCGTTTTTTAATATAAATTCGCAATTTTCAATGTTTTCTTCCACTGTAAGCGTACATGTACTGAAAACAAGATAGCCGCCTTTCTTTAAATATCTGAAAGCATTTTCAAGCATTTTCCTCTGCAATGATGCAAGTTCCGTAATATCTTCCGGTTTTGTTTTATATTTGATATCCGGTTTTCTTCCGATAACGCCAAGTCCCGAGCACGGAAGATCGGCAATAACAAGGTCAAAACGTTCGCTGAACTCATCCTTATACAATGAAGCATCATTAACCATTACTTCAATATTATCAAAACCTGTTCTGTCGGCCGCTTCCTCTATATATGCGGTTTTGCTTTTGCTTATGTCACATGCCAGAATCCGGACATTGCCTTCACGAAGCCTGTCAGCCGCATGTATTGTCTTTCCTCCCGGTGCTGCGCACATATCAAGAACCATGGCATTATTAACACCCGGAATAATTTCGCCTGCCATCATTGAACTGATATCCTGAATTATAAAAAGTCCCTTTTTAAAGCTGTCCGTCATCGCTATTTCCGATGCGTTATCAAGCATAAAAGCTCCGCTGCATTCCGGTCGTTCGACAGCACATATTCCCTTATCGGCCAACAGGGATTTTAAATCTGCCGGAGTCACATTTTTGTGAATCCCATAAATAAAAGTTTTACTTTCCTTTAATGAGCATTCCAGTATTTTCTCCGTGCGGCATTCTCCGTATTCTTCTATAAATCTGCTTACAATCCATGACGGACATGAATATCTGAGTTCAAACCTCTGGCATACATCCAGACCCTTTTCCTGTTCTTCGAAAAAATCATCCATACTCTCATATCTGTCAAAAAATCTTCTCAGAACTCCGTTTACAAAACCTGACAGTCCGCCCATATTGTGCTTTTTTACAAGCTTTACGCTCTCATTACAGGCTGCCGGGCGTGGCACATTCATGTAATACGCCTGGTACAGGCCCATGGCCAGTACAATTCTTACCCCCGGCTTTATTTTTCCGATTGAACGTCCTGCCTGAAATGATATTGCCTTACACAGAGTAAGATATCTTTCAGTCACTCCGTTTACAAGCTTTTTGATAAACGGCTTGTTTACCTGCTCTCCGTTTTTGTCGCATCCGTCCAGACAGTTCTTTATTGCCTTATGGCATAAAACTCCATCCGTATGAATCTGCATCAATGCCCTGTAGCATATTTCTCTTTCGGTCATTATCCCTCCACGGTTTTCAGTTTCCGAGTACAACTCCGTCCGGATTTTTTCCTCTGACATACTCGGCTGCTGTCATTGCCTTCTTACCTTCCGGCTGAAGAATCTTTACCCTTATTCCAGCCTCTGAACACATAATGGAAAAGCCTGTTTTATCAACATCATAAACCTTTCCCGGTGTTTTGTCATTGCCCGCCTCACAAACCTCTGCAAGCAATATTTTTAACATCCTGCCATTCAGGTAAGTATATGCCGACGGCCATGGATTAAGTCCTCTGATTAATCTTTCTATCTCCTCTGCAGGGCGGGTAAAATCAATCAGTCCCATTTTTTTGTTCAGCATTGAGGCATAATGAGTTGTTGCCTCTCCCTGTGGGGTATAAACGGCACGTCCTTCTTTTATCAGATGAATTGCTTCATAAAGAACATCTCCGCCTTCCCCGGCAAGTCTGTCATGAAGGCTTCCGCCTGTTTCCTCATCAGATATGGTAATCTCTCTTTTCACTATCATATCACCGGTATCAAGGCCTTCATCCATCCTCATAATCGTAATTCCGGTTTTTTCCTTACCGTCGATTATTGCCCACTGTATAGGCGCTGCTCCCCTGTATTCCGGCAGCAGCGATGCATGAACATTTATGCATCCGTAAGGAGCCATCTCCAATATTTCCTTCGGTAATATCTGACCGAACGCCGCAACTACAATCATGTCCGGTTTGTATTCCTTCAGATAACTTACACACTCCGGTTCTCTTATTTTTTCCGGCTGATATACCGGAATTCCTGCCTTAAGCGCAGTTTTTTTTACGTCTGACATTGCTATGTCATGGCCCCTGCCGCGCGGTCTGTCAGGCTGTGTAACAACAAGGACAATCTCATCCTCATTTCTTTCAAGCATGTTTTCTAAAATCACCGATGCTATCTCAGGTGTTCCCATGTAAATTATTCTCATCTGCCACCCCGTTTTATTCAAGTTCCGAGTTATTGTAAAGTCTGCCTTCAACAAGATCAACATACAGCCTGCCGTCCAGATGGTCAATCTCATGCTGAAGAGCTCTTGCCAGAAGTCCCTCACCTTCTATGGTAATCGGATTCATATCTCTGTCCAGAGCTTCAACTTTTACCTTCATTGCTCTGGTAACCACTCCACTCTTGTCCGGAACGGAAAGACATCCTTCATATCCGGTTTGAACTTCATCCGAATATTCCGTAATTACAGGATTAATAAGGCATATCGGATCATTGCCCTCCTCTGTTACATCAATTACACAGATTCTTCTTAAAATACCAACCTGAGGAGCCGCAAGGCCTACTCCCTGAGCCTTGTACATTGTATTAAGCATGTCATCAATAAGGCTGCTTGTCCTCTCCGTCATCTCAGTTACAGTCTTGCACTTTTTTTCTAAAATAGAATCTCCCTGTGTTCTTATGTTTCTTATTGCCATTTCATCCTCCTAATATCAATATCCGCTCATCGGATTAAAATCAAAAGATACAACCGCATCTTTTATATTCTGCTTCTTTATAAAGAATTCGAGACCATCCTTAAGTCCCACCAACTTAAGATAATCCTCATCTTTTACATAAATCACATGTCTGTATACATCTGACACCTTCTTTATGCTTGCCGGAACAGGGCCTGTAACCTTAAACTTCTGCTCCGTTTTTTTCTCATACTCAGATATCGAAAACATAAGTTTCTGACATATCTGTTCATTAACATCTTCTGATGGCGACTGAATGAATATTACGCACATATTTCCGGCCGGCGGGTACTTACCTATACGTCTGTACATTATTTCCTGATTATAAAAGCCTTCATAATCGTTATCTGCCGCCATTTGTATGCAATAGTGCTGCGGATTATAGGTCTGTATCACGACCTCGCCATCCAGGTTTCCTCTTCCGGCTCTTCCCGCACATTGGGATATAAGCTGGTAAGTTCTTTCTGCTGCACGGTAATCATTAGCATATAGTGAAAGGTCTGCCGCCAATATTCCTACCAAGGTAACATTGGGGAAATCATGTCCCTTTACAATCATCTGTGTTCCAATCAGAATATCCGCTTCTCCATTATGAAACCCGGAAAGTATCTTTTCAAAGTCTCCTTTTTTAGATGTTGTATCAGCATCCATTCTCAGAACACGGGCATTTGGAAATGATTTTCTTACAGCTTCTTCTATTTTCTGTGTACCCGTTCCAAACCCGCCATAAAAAGGAGAACCGCACACCGGACAGTTTTTTGTCTTCATCTCTTTATAGCCGCAGTAATGACAATACAGTCTTCCGTCATTGTGCAGAGTCAGCGATATATCACAATGAGGACATTTACTTACATGACCACAGCTTCTGCACGTAATCATTCCGGAATATCCGCGTCTGTTTATAAAAAGCATTGTCTGCTGCCGCTTTTCAAGCCTGTCATTAATTTTTTCCCACAACAGATTTGAAAAAACGGTTCGGTTTCCATTTTTCAGTTCCTGCCGCAGATCAACAACATGAGCTTTCGGCAGTTTTGCATTTCCCGCTCTCTTTTCCAATTTAAGAAGTTCATACTCGCCCGCTTCAGCCTTACGATATGAATCAATTGATGGCGTTGCAGACCCGAGTATTACGGAAGCTCCGCAGAGCTCTGCCCTCCATTTTGCAACCTCAACGGCATGATATTTCGGTGTCGTTTCTGACTTGTAGCTCGCCTCATGTTCTTCGTCCACTATTATAAGTCCCAGATTCTTAAAGGGAGTAAATAAAGCCGACCTCGGGCCTATCATTATGCTTATTTCACCATTTCCGGCTTTTTGACTCTGTATGTATCTTTCCCCTTTACTGAGTTTAGAATGACTGAATGCCACGCCGTTTCCAAAAGCAAGGGCAAATCTTTTTACAGTCTGATATGTAAGTGAAATCTCAGGAATAAGCACTATCGCCTGTTTTCCCATCTTTATACAGTTTCTTATGGCTTCGATATATACCTCAGTCTTTCCGCTGCCGGTTATACCGAACAGAAGATATGTTTTGGAAATGCCCTTCCGCATATCTGCTGATATTCTGTCACATACCTGCTGCTGTTCCGGATTAAGCTCTATTCTCTTTCCGTCACCTTCCGGATAAATTCTTCTCAATTCCGCAAGTTCTGGAAATGCCTCCTTCGCCGCAGCACCACGTTTGCCTACGGATGCTTTAACCGGTATTACGGTATTAAGCGAATCCTTAAGCATGCCACCGTAAAAACTCTTCATATGGTAGGCAACGGCCATAAGTTCATCTTCAATATCCAGCCCCCTGTCTACCCTGCTTTCAATGAGTTTTATCGGAAAATCCACATCCGGTTTGCGGCTCTTTATTCCGACAACGTATCCCTTTCTTAAGCGGTTTCCGCTGCCAAAAGGAATCATTACCGGTGTTCCCGGCATTATTTCAGAATCGATTTCCTCCGGTATTCCGTAAGTAAATGATTTATCAATACTTGAAGATGCTTTTTCCACTATTACAACATCTGCGTACCTCAAAATTTTCACCTCCGGCTGTTATGCCTGTTGCTCAGCCTTTTCGGCATTGTCCCTAAACACTTTTGCTATGCGGTCAAGCCCCATTCCGCGGCTTCCCTTACACAGAACCGCATCACCCGGCTTAACCTCCTTTATCAGATATTCTATTGCCTCTTCCCTTGTTTCAAAATGAATGACTGAAGTCTTTCCTGACATAATTACATACTCTGCCATCACCCTTGATTCAGGTCCGATTGCACAAAGCAGATCAGCTTTGGAATGAACTACATATTCACCAACCTTTTTATGACATTCGACCGAATAATCACCCAGTTCAAGCATATCCGCAAGAACAGCAATCTTTCGACCCGGATTGTCAATTTTTCCAAGTATCTCAAGACCGCTTCTCATGGAATCAGGACTCGCATTGTAAGAGTCATCCACAAGCCATATGTCGTTTTTCAGTTTTTCGACATTTCCACGCATTGCCATTGGCTCATAAAGTCTGAGTCCTGTCACAGCCTCATTGAGGTCAGCATTGTTTATGTATGCAAGTGCCATTGCTGCAACCGCATTTAATATATTGTGCGTACCTCTGACGTTAAGCCTGATTCTTTTTCTCAACTCCTTATGAACCCAGTCAAAGTACTCACCGCCTGCATCCGACTCAATATTTTCCGCGCGGAAATCACACCATTTACTGAGACCATAGCTGTATCTCTTTATTTTTCCTAAAACTTCTCTTGTTTTGTCATAAAGAAGCACTTCATTGAGGTCTTTCTGATTTGGTGAACCCGGAGTTATTTCTGCCAAGAGTTCATCCTCTCCGTTTAAAAGAAGAACTCCCGACTCACTCATCCTCTCAACAATGGCAAGCTTTTCTCTTCTTGTATTCTCTCTGCATCCAAAGTTTCCTATATGGGACATTCCAATATTCGTAACCACAGCCTGAGTCGGAGATGCCACACGGCATATATTTTCCATCTCTCCTATTTCGCTGACACCCATTTCAAGCACAAGACATTCCGTGTCTTCATCAGCTTTAAGGCACATTAAAGGAACTCCGAGCTGTCCGTTCCTGTTACCCTCGGTCTTTACCGTTCTGAAACTTCTCTCAAGTGCGGAACCTATCATTTCCTTTGTGGTTGTTTTTCCAACACTGCCGGTTATACCGATGCATGGTATGTTAAAGCATTTACGATATCTCTCGCCCAGTCTTTGAATTGCCGCTTTTGTACTGTCTACCGCAATATAAGTCATTGCAGAGGTATTTTCCTCCGCACAGCCTCTCTCCGTAACCGTTGCGACCATTCCGTGAGCCTCTGCATCATGTATGAAATCATGTGCATCCGTTCTTTCACCCACAATAGGCAGAAACAGAGTCTGTGCATCTCCCTCCTTAGACGAGTAACTGTAGTCACTTATTGTTATGCACGGGTCTCCCTCCAAAATGGTTCCGCCCATCATATCGGCTATTTCCTTAACCGTTAATATTCCCATATATTTACTTTTGTTCCTCCTTAATTTCCTCTGCCGCTTTTCTTATCAGCTCACGGTCATCCATATGATATTTAACGCCTTTAATTTCCTGATAATCTTCATGCCCTTTTCCCGCAACTATGATCAAATCACCGGGGAGTGCATTTTTAAGGGCATATTTGACAGCCTCATATCTGTCTTCCACAATCACATAATTTGAATTCCTGACTTCCTTTATTCCGGTAACTATGTCTTCAATAATGGCTTCCGGCTCCTCAAATCTCGGATTGTCTGATGTAATAATCGTCAAATCGCTGAGTTCACCGCTCACACGACCCATTGTAAATCTTCTGTCCCTTGAACGGTTTCCTCCACATCCGAAAATACAGACAAGTCTTCCCGGATTATACTCCCTCAATGTCGTCAACAGACTTCTCATGGACATTTCGTTATGTGCATAATCAACCATTATGCTGAAATCTTCCGATACAGGAACCGTCTCTGCCCTGCCCTTTATCTTAACATCATACAGGCCTTTATAAATTGCATCCTTATCAACGCCAAGCACATCGCATATTGCCAGTGCCGTAAGTGAATTATATACGGTAAACCGTCCCGGAATATTCAGAACAACGTCCATTTCAAGTTTTCCGCCGGCTTTATACTTAATACCTGCTGAAATGCCCTGAACCGTTTTGCCCGTTCCCGTTCCTATGAGTTCAATCCCGGTCGCTCTGTAATCACAGCCTCTTTCCGTTCCAAGTGTAATAAGTCTGCAGGTATGATCCTTCATCATTTCATCAAAATGAGAGTCATCCCGATTTCCGATACCAATCTTACATCTGCTGAAAAGCAGTCTCTTGCAAGCAAGATAATCTTCAAAATCCGGATGTTCATTTCCACCTATGTGATCCGGTTCAAGATTCATGAATACACCAATATCATAGGTAATTCCTTCGACACGCTTCATTTTTAGTCCCTGCGAACTTACTTCCATCACAACAGCCTTAATTCCGGCCTCTGCCATCTCTGCAAAATGCTGCTGTACAATATAGCTTTCAGGAGTTGAATTGCATGAAGGGATATGTTTATCACCTATTATTGTTTCTATTGTTCCTATAAGACCGGTTTTTATTCCGGCATTATTAAGGACATTGTAGACCATATAGGAAGTCGTCGTTTTCCCCTTAGTACCGGTTATACCGATTGTCGTAAGCTTTTCAGCCGGGTAATCAAAATATGCAGCACTCATATATGCAAGTGCAAGTCTTGCATCTTCCGTTTTTACAACCGTAACATCACCATCAATTTCAACATCCTTTGTTACCACGAATGCCGCAGCTCCTTTTTCAAGTGCCGCAGGGATAAAATCATGTCCATCTTTAACGGTTCCCGGTATACATACGAAAATGCATCCCTTTGTTACCTTTCTTGAATCATAAACAAGCTCCGTTATCTCATTTTCAATGTCACCTTTTACCACTGAAAAATCCAAACGACTGATCAGCTTTGATATTTTCATTGTTACCTCCGATAATCATTGCCGGTATCCAACCCGCATTTGTCTTTATAACAGACTATTTTTGTCAATACCAAAACATGCCAAATTCCCACGGCATTTCTGTCGTGGGAATCTGCTGGAAAAATATTTACATGTAACGATAAAGATCTTCATACTGTCCTGCTGAGTTACACCAGGAGAAATCTTTTGCCATTCCTCTGTCAACAATCTTGTTCCACTCACGCTTTTTGTTATAATATACATCTTTTGCATATCTTATTGCATTAAGCATTTCGTGTGCATTATAGTTTCTGAAACTGAAACCTGTACCTGTATTTTCATACTGATTGTAAGGTTCAACCGTATCCTTAAGACCACCTGTTTCTCTGACAATAGGAACGGTACCATAACGTAAACTCATCAGCTGGCTGAGTCCGCATGGCTCAAAAAGTGATGGCATCAGATAAGCATCACATGCCGCATATATTTTGTGGGAACGCTCATTGTTATAATATATGTTTGCCGAAACCCTGTTCTTGTATTTCCACTCGTAATGTCTGAAGAGATTTTCATACTTAGGATCTCCGGTTCCGAGAATTATAAACTGCATGTCAGGCGCACAGATTTCTTCAATCACATAGTCAACAAGATCGAGACCTTTCTGATCCGTAAGTCTTGAAACTATTCCGACCGTAAAAATCTTATCATTTACTTCAAGTCCGAGTTCTTTTTGAAGTTCTTTCTTATTCTTTGCCTTTTCCTTACGGAAATTAACGGCATTATAGTTGTGATATATGAATTTATCCGTTTCCGGATTCCATTCGTCATAATCGAGACCGTTTACGATACCTCTCAGGGAATTACTTCTGGCATTCATAAGACCATCAAGTCCCTCACCGTAAAACGGAGTCTTTATTTCGTCCGCATAAGTCTGGCTTACGGTTGTAACCATATCCGCATATACTATACCACCCTTGAGATAATTGGCATCTCCATAAGCTTCCAGCTTATCAGGCGTGAAATAGTATGCAGGCAGTCCGGTTATATCCATAACAGTCTTCTTATCCCAAACGCCCTGGAATTTAAGATTATGTATTGTCATTATCGTCTTAATTCCACGATAGAATTCATTATTCTGGAACGCATCATGGAGCATTACCGGAATAAGACCCGTCTGCCAGTCATGGCAATGTATTATGTCAGGTCTGAAATCGATTGCAGGAAGTGCTGAGAGAGCTGCTTTTGAGAAGAAAGCAAACTTTTCTATATCCTGATAGATTTCACCATATGGCTTGTCTCCGGCAAAATAAAACTCATTGTCTATGAAATAGAATTTAACCCCTTCATATTCCATCTCAAGTATTCCGACATATTGAGTACGCCATGCAAGATTCATATAAAAATGAGTTTTATATTTCATCTGCTCCTTGAATTTTGCAGGAATTGCCTGATAGTTAGGTATCATAACCCTGATTTCAAATTCTTCTTTATTGATATACTTTGGAAGCGAGCCTACAACGTCTGCAAGTCCTCCTGTTTTGATAAATGGTACACACTCCGATGCAACAAATAAAATCTTTTTCATATCTCCTCCTGTGTAGGGAAAGTTTCAACCTACTTATGGTTTTGATTATAACACAGCAGCAGTTTTTTTTAAAGACGTATATTTTAACTATGTGCGAAATTTATACTCTAGCCTTATTTTGTCCGCTATAAGTGCAACAAATTCCGAATTTGTCGGTTTTCCCTTTGAAGCATCGACCGTATATCCGAAAAGTTCATTTATGGTATCGAGTTTTCCTCTTCCCCATGCCACTTCTATTGCGTGCCTTATTGCCCTTTCAACACGACTCGGTGTTGTCTTATAATTCTTTGCAATTGAAGGATAGAGCTGTTTTGTTATCGAGTTAAGCATGTCTGCATCATTTACCGAAAGCATTATTGCTTCTCTCAGATATTGGTAACCTTTTATGTGTGCCGGCACTCCTATTTCATGTATAATGTTCGTTACATCCGTTTCCAGATCCCTTTCTTTTATCTGTTCTCTGGATGTATTCACATGATACTGCAACTGACTTCTCAGGCTTAGATTTCCCCTCACCTGATGTATTCTGTTAAGAATCGTTGCAGAATCAAACGGCTTCAGTATGTAATACTCCGCACCTAAGGCAAATGCGCTCTCCATGACACGGTCCTGGCTTATTGCGCTGACTACAATAATGCTTGGTCTCTTTTCCAACTGTTCGTTCCTGTTTAGCCTCTCCATTACTCCAAGTCCGTCCAGTTTAGGCATTATAAGATCCAGCAAAACAACATCCGGCTGTTTTTCCTCTATAAGTTTTAATCCGTCTTCTCCATTATCCGCCGTACCTGCAAGTTCAAAATCCTTATCTGTCGAAATTATCTCCTTAAGTACATTCACAATTCTCATTGTGTCATCAATTATTGCTATTTTTGTCTTGCTCATGGCTATTCCCTCCTTTTACTTTTCTACCTCAAGCAAGACAAAATATAAGATAATACTTCCTTTCATTCAATACAAAACAGATTGCATATTGTTTTTTTTACTTTCTAAAGTCAGTATGTGACATATGAACTCATCAGACATCCGCATTTTTCTGCTTTTGCTGTTTCTTTCATACAGTACTTACGGCGTAATTCTTTCGGGCAATGATATTTGAACTGACTGCTTTGAAGCATGCAGATGACACTGACAGCAAAACCACACTCAAATGATAATATTTCAACCGATTACATGTCAACGTCAGCTTAAGGCTTCTATTTTCCAGACTACCGTAACCGTATCCGTAACATCAATATCATCCGCTTCAATATCTATATCATAAGAATCCTGCCCGGTCGTTTCATAGCCTGCACATCTCATAAGCTTCATGTCATTAAGCGGCCTGGTTACAATCTCCATTTCTCCCCAGGAATAGTCAATTGTCTGTATATCCCCGAGCTTAACCTGTGCTGCAGCTGAAAGAACCTGCGCTTTTTGTATGGAATCTTCCATCGCCTTATGCAGCAGTTCATTTTTGCATTTTTCCACATCCTCCACTGTATATTCGATAGAAAACTCAGGACTCAGCGGACAATTTGCAAGTGCATACAGAACCTCTCCCAACTTTTTATTATCCGACGCAAATTCTATTTTCATACGATGTGTATATTTATAGCCCTTAAACCTTCTCTTCCAGCTTTTATCACTATCCTGATAACTTTCATATTCAGTATCCACGTTAAAATACAGGGTTTTCAAGTCTTTTCCTGCAAAACCAAGCTTTTCGAATAAATCCTTAAATATTTCGGTATTCTCCGTTGATATGCGAAGAGTCTGTTCATAAGTCTCATAGATTCCCTCTTTAGTAATGTACAAACGAATTCTGTCCGGCTTCGCCGAAACTTTTCCTTTGCCTGTAACTTTAATTGTTCTTTCCATATTCATCTGCCTCTTCCTGTTTTACTTTTTTTTCAGCAATTTATCTCATATTTAATAAATCTACCGGGAAACGGATTTCCAACGGCTTTTGTCATTAAAATTTCACCACTTCAGGCTCATGGGCAAATGATGAGAATGTAGCTGTTGCGTTCTTAAAATAAAACACTTCGGTATTACCGTCATCTGCTGAATACATGTGCTGCAAAGACGGATAGGCATTAAGCATGGACTGTTTCGCCTCCACTCTGTCATCTTCTACAAGTTCTCCGGCCAGACGAATCCATTCACCCTTTTTAAATGCACAGATTTCCACTTTCGGATTTGCATGAATCTGCTTGGAAACCTCCTTAACTTTACCTGTCTGAATATAAAGCTTCCCTTCAAAAATATGTATGGTTCCAAACGGTCTTACCCTTGGCTGATCATCCTCAACCGTTGCCAAATAGTAAGTCTCTGCTTCTTTTAAAAATTTTGCCACTTTTTCCATTAAATACTACCTCCAAAAAATTCCACATAAAAAACTGCAGATCACGAACCGCACTCCGTGCTTGACGATTTCTTCGAAATCTTTCGTGATCCATTCGGCGCTCGCTTTGCTCATTATATCATATCACTCGTATCTATGCGACTTTATTTTATATTTCTTCCGGTTCTTTCATCAGCATATGTCAATAATTGCAATTGACAGGTTCTTTCATTTTGGTTAACATTTAGACTTATAATCATATTCACCTGTCCGTTCCAAAACAGATCACGGAGGGTTCGTATGTATGTAATACACAAGCGGAGGTAATGTAAATGAATTTCTGTAAACGCATACTTGATTGCGAAAAACTTATAAGATATCTGTACAGCAGGTCTGATGAGATGATAGAACATGATCTTACATTAGATCCTGTAGAACTGCATTCCCAGTCATATCAAAACTGGAAATTGCTTGACAAGCCAATGAGTGAAGATAAAATCAGGAAACTGAACATATCACAAATTTCAAACACCGAGCCTCTTTATGACAAAATAAACAACGGTCCATCAACACCTAATGCCAAAAGGGTGTTCAACATGCTGATGTGCAGGGAAGAATGTTTTAAATTTCATTTTACCGACGAAAATACGGATTCTCCTTTAGCCGTATACATGACGGAAATACTTGGATTTAAAATACCTCCAAAGAGAAAAGAAATTTCTTATCTCCCCGGTCGCTCTGTCACATTAGAAATGCTGTGTGAAGCCGGCAGCGCCTTTAATTACAAAAAAAGAGGGATTATTCATGGTCTGAAAGCCTTAATCTCACTGGAAATAATTGAAGCCTTTGAAATAAGAATATGTAATGACCGGTACGAAGTTACAAGTATTGGTAAAGAAAATACCGACAATCTACCTCTGCATATGTATGAGAATCTTCTGTACAAATTAAGTATCGACGGTTGTATAAACTATATAAATAAAGGAATGAATTCTTGTGCGGAATGACGAAACCAATTTAGGTTTGTGACAAATCTGAACTCCCGGCGTATACTCAGCCCATAAGCAAAACCCGGGCAAAAACAACAAAAGGAGTTACATATGAACAATACAAAAACAAATACAGTCAATAATTCTAAATTTACAACCTATCTTAACAACCTTTTTACTCCGGCTCAGAATTGGGCGTCAGGCAGCGGCAGAAAATGGATACAGGCAAACATACAGGGACTGGATGATTTAATCATAAAAAATTACAATGACTGTCTCTTTGGAATATATTGTATCCGAATTAACGACATTCCTCTCTACATAGGTGAAAGCATAAAACCTGTGAAGAGACTCGTAGTTCACGCATATAACCTCTGCCATCACCCTGAAATTTTCGGTCTCAAGAGCTCCGACATTACAAGCAACAGACTTTCGGTTGAACTCCTTGAGACTTCACTTTACAGGGAAGACCTGCGTAAAGCAAAGGAGGTAAGCCACATTTCGAGCTTACACCCTCTGTTACAAAGATGTGACGGGTCCGACTTCTGCATTCCGAGAAATTCAAGAACAGACGCTTTACTCCCTCATCTGAACTGAACAAGGAGGGATTTACTTTGGCTATTATACAAATACTGTACAAAGAAAAAGAAATGCCGGTATATAATGCAGTTAAACTTTACAAAGAATCGTTCAGAGCCACATTATTACCGGTCGAAATAAAAGAGTTTCATAAAAGATTAAAACACGCTTCCCCTGCTTTCGAAGATACAACCGATTGGAATCTGCTTCAAAATGATCTGCTTTTTACCAAATCCTACATGCAAAATTTCAGCACTCCCGAGCTTGCAGTCTGGATCGCCTACGAAAGCCTATTAGAAATATTCAACAGCTCCGAGAACGGAATTACGGACGCCATGCAGGTTTTCAGTTATAAAAAGCATAAGTTTTGGGTAAAAGCAGAAGGAAGTCACATTGTCTTCCTAAATCCAGAAGATTATTAGTCCTTCTCTTATCAGATCTCTTCTAAACGCTTGTTAAAAAGCGTTGTGCTAAAGTTTATCATCTTTTCTTTTTATTCCGGTGAATCCAGGGAATACAGCGGTTAACATTTCTGCTGTATTCCCCATATTCATGTCCATATAACTTACGCAGCCATTTTTCCTCTGTTTTTATCAGAAAAACCGTCATATGTACATAATAGATTACCGGAAGAATAAATAAACTGATGTTTGATTCTATAAGAATTGCTCCGATACACACTAGAAAAAAGGCACTGTATATCGGATTTCTTACTACTGCATATACACCGGTTGTGACCAATTGATTTTCCTTGATATGACCATCTATCTTGGATATAAAATTTGAACCAAACCACAACCATGCTCCAAATAAAATCAATATCACTCCGATGATAACAAATGGAATTTTTAATTCTTCTATCTGCAGAAAATATATCTTTCCCATTTCCGACATAATAATCGCTGCAGCGGTAATTATCAATTGAGGTATTACAATAATCGGACCAACACCCATCAATGGCAAATGTTCCTGCTTGCTTACATTGTCTTTCGTATCACTTAGCTCCTTACAAGTTTTGTGTTTGCTGCATATTTCACAATCAGCCTTCCTCACATCTGTCTTTAGAAAGAACGATGTTTTTATAGTTAGTTTAAACTAACCGTCAATAAATATAACATATTGTTTTACAAATGTCAAACTCTGCCTTATAAAACCTGCTTTTCCGGATTTTCTCTTACCTTACTGCATTTTTCATTATTGTCGCAAAAAAGTTCTTCCATCCGTCTTCTTCTACTTTTTTTTACATAAATCATAGCTCTCGGCTATCATTCTCTTAATTTCATGTTCCGGTACTGTTCCATCCAAAACAATCGTGTTCCAATGTTCTTTATTCTGATGATATCCGGGAATTACGGCATCATAAGTGTTTCTCCATAAATCCCGCCACTCCGGATCAACTTTCACATTTATACAAAGCCTTTCATCTTTTTCATATGTCCATAAAAATGCTTTTTTAGTGCTTCGAACCCTTACAAGCTGCCAGTTATCATCATGAAACGGAGCATCCTGATATGTGCCCGGAAATGTCAGTCCAAATCGTATTATTTCTTCTCTTGTTGTCATTATATTTTCTCCTCGTTCCTCAAACCGGACTCTATCACTATAAGTCATCTCCTGCTTCCATCACAACCCGAAAATGCCAACCTGCCGGATTTTCCAATAATTGTCTGAATGTGTCAGGTAAGTGATTCTGCCATTTTCCTTTAAGGAAGCCTGTTTCGTCTCATTTATCATCAGCTCCATCCTTTCCAAACATCCGGCTGATATCCGAGTGTAGACTGCCTTCCGTTTCTGACTACCGGCGTTTTGATAACCAGGGGATTCTCAAGCACCTTCTCCAGCCTGTCCTCTTCTGCCATATATTTTATAAGTGCCAGCAAATTATTATCTTTGCCTTCCCAATTAATCATATTTTCAAATCCGCCATTTGACTGAGCAACCGAAGTAAATTCTCCCTTGCTCATGCCTTTTTCCTTCATGTCAATAAACTGATACTTAATGCCTCGCTCTTTAAAAAAACGCTCTGCCTTCTTTGTATCATTGCACTTCTTAGTGCCAAATATCTGTATGTTCATACTCAGTATTCCTTTATCTGCTGTTCTATTTTTCGCAAAAACAATCATACGGGGCTGAATCATCAAATACAAATCCCTTTTTCTTCCACTGAGGTATCTCATTAATGTGAGAAAAAGCCTGTTTAATATCGCTTGTGTAACCGTTATGAGATGTAAATAAATACTCAATATCTTTATCCTCACAGAAAGATTGTAAAGTATTCAGTGACTCAATATTCATTTTACTACTGTAATTGAATATATTAAAGAAACAGTAACCGCCGACAGAATTGATTGCAAGGGAATCTCCGGTAAAAAGATATTTATCATCTATCAGATACACCATATGTCCCAATGTATGTCCCGAAACCAAAACGGCCTGTATTTTTATGTCATTGACATATACTGTTTCACGGTCTTTTAATAGTCTGTAGCCGTTTTTGAATGCAACAGAGTTTTTTACCTTGAACGGTCCGATTTTTTTACGGGTGTATATGTTGGTCAGGTAGTTCTCTTCTATCTCACCAAGATATATCTGTGCATTCTGCATTTTGCAGGTGCTGTTTACATCCAATCCGCCGCCGTGGTCAGGGTCAACATGGGTCATAAATACCGCTTCGATTTTGTCAGCGTCAATCCCTAACTGCTTTACACCCTCGAAGAAACCGCCATGATTTTTATATCCTGCATCAATGGCTATAACCGTGCCATTTTTCTCGTAGAAAAAAATATTTACATCGTATTCTCTTACGCAGCTGATCCTATCCGTCAGATGCCCTGTTTCACTAGGGTGCAGAGCTCCTTTACCTCTGTACATTCTTGGCACAATATGTACTGCAAAATAATCAATAAGACTCATAAGCCAATAACCTCCTTTTCAGAGACTATTTTATCAGCTCATGAGCCTTTTTTCTTTCAAAAATCTGTCAACTTTTCAGAACCTCACGAATGGATACTCCTGTAAGCTGTTTGCAGGTGTATGCGAGATGAGCAGCGCTTGAGAACCCGGCCTCATAGGCGGCATGGATTATATTTTTTCCTGACATTACATATTTATACGCACGTTCCATTTTACGGATTACCAGATAGCTTTTCAACGAAATGCCCATTTCGCTCTTGAACAGGTGCGTCAGGCGGGTTTCCGAAAGGCAGACCATCCGAGCGATTTCCTTTATTTTATAATTGAGCCATTCTCCCGAGATAATATGCTCATTCACGTCTTCCACTCTCGAATCTTTTCTGCTCTCTTCGTCAGGCTTGATTCCAATAGTCAGAAGAAGCTCCCGTACAAGCGTGATGATATCATCGTCAGACAGATTATACAGGTCATGGGGGAAGGATACACTACTGCCGCAGTTGGCAAAAAATTGACCACTACCGAAAAATGTGCTTTTCATCTGCTCAGCAATGGAGCTTGTAGGATCAATGAGCAAAAACAGCTCGCATCCATTACCTGACTCTGCGATGTGCTTTATATTTGAATCGAGAACAATAGTCTTTCCTGAACATCGTTCACCGTTTGCGGTAATAACGCAGCCGTTGCTGCCGTAAAACAGATGCAGCATGGGATGACGGTGCATATCTGCCTTTGGAAATGAGGGTAGAATTATAATATAAGAATTTTGAAATAATATACGACTCATATGCACCTCCTGCTTGCATAAATCAATGCGTAAAATTCAAATTTCACTTTCTATTGTACCACGCACACTCCTTGTATTCCACCTATATTTTTATAAAGTTTTTTAAAGGCGGACTGCCATTTCATAGCAATCCGCCTTTAAAATTACCACACTTCCAGACTATCCTCCGCATCAATCCATATCTGCATATATTATGTTCATCCAATCAATACTTTCTTGAAAATGTATTATAAGCATTTCATCCACTTCCAACTGTCATTTTCATACTTTGTTATAAGTTGTTTCTTTATAGCTTTCACCATATAGAAATCAAAAATTGCAGTGCAACCTGTGAGCAAACTCACGCTGTCTGCTATTTTCGCTTTCATTAAGAAATGCAGCTCGATTCCGCTCTGCTACATTTCTCAATGCTCCAGCATGTTCTCAATAAAGATCCCATATCCGGTTGTCGGATCGTCTACCGTAACATGGGTTACCGCTCCCACCAGCTTTCCGTCCTGAATAATCGGGCTACCGCTCATTCCCTGTATTATTCCTCCGGTCTTTTCAAGCAGTCTTTCATCTGTTATTTTAAGTTTTATCGATTTTTCAACACTGACTTTTCCATATGAAACGTCTGTAATCTCCACTGAATAACACTCTTTCTCACCAAACATACAGCTCACAATATACGCACTTCCCCTAGTAACGGAATAAGCCGTTCCTATCTGATATAAATCATCACTTGTAAAACCGAGTTTTTTTACCACCTCATCCCTATCTTCATTTTTTCCAAATACTCCGATGGTGGTATTTTCCGTTATGTCCCCCACATAATCCGTGTTGCTCCGGCTCATTGAGCCTACTATCTCTCCCGGTTCACCTTCTTTTCCTTTTTCAATTGAAAGAACATGTGCCCGGTAAACCTCTCCGGATGAAATACTTAGCAGTGTTCCGGTATCAATATCCGTAATTCCGTGCCCAAGTGTTCCAAACACACCCTTTTCAGGGCTGTAATATGTTATTGTTCCGACTCCTGCCGTATCATCACGAATCCACGCTCCGATTTTATAGGAGTTGTCCGATGTCATGACAGGCTTTATTGAAACCTTGATTTCTTCTTCATTCCTTCTGACTTTCAGTTCAATTGCTTTTTCTCCGTTTTTCTGTACAAGTAAAACAAACTGTGCTTTATCCTTAATTCGCTCACCATTCATTTCTATTATATAATCACCGCTTCGGAGTATATTTTCTGCCGGTGACACCTTTGTTCCATTCTCAAGGGTGACACTTCCACTGCCAAGTACAAGAATACCGTCAGTATTCAATGCAATACCTATTATGTTTCCTCCTACATATACACTTTCAGGTGTTACAACATTTACACTTATTGTATCTACCGGGATAAGATTAAAAAGATATACTTTAGCCCTATATTTACCGGTATCCGAGGCTTTCAGGTTAAATTCATCGCCAAGGTTTATGGAAATCCGGTCTGCCGGAACTTTTTCACCCTGTCCTTTTGAAACATATATATCCTCGCTTTCAATTTTAAGACTGTAAGGCATGGAAAGGGAAAAACTCTGTTCCTCGCCCGAAAACAGCAGAATATCTCCCGGCTTATTCCCAAAAACGCTTCCAAGAACAAGACCTGTTATAACTGCTGCGAGGGTAAATATTAATGTGTAAAGTATTTTTCGATATATCTTCAAGTCTTCACCTCCGAACAGATTGTGCATCTCCGGATTCTTGTGAAAACAGATTTCTTAAGACAAAAAGGAGATACCTTTGAATTATCATTAGTATCTCCCAAAAAAAGTCATATATTCAGTTTTATCATTTATGTAATTTTCTTTTAGCTTCTCCGGCCAGGCTGAGCATTTCCTTTGCACTTTCCCTGACACTTTCAGTTATCCTTACGCCTCCGGTCATTCTTGCTATTTCATCAATTTTTTCATCGTCACAAAGCTGTCTGATTCCGGTTACTGTTTCTCCGTTCTCCTGCTCCTTCTCGATGAGAAAATGCGTATCTGCCATGGATGCAATCTGAGGCAGGTGAGTAATACAGATTACCTGATGTGTAAGAGAGAGCTCCGCAATTTTTTCAGATACCTTTTGTGCCGTACGACCACTGATTCCTGTATCTATTTCGTCAAAAACAAGGGCATCAATATCATTTTTATCCGCTATGACGGATTTAATGGCAAGCATGATTCTGCTGAGTTCACCACCACTGGCACACTGCGAGAGCTTTTTCATCGGTTCTCCCAGGTTAGTACTTATATAGAATTCAACCTCTTCAGCGCCGTTTTCACTCATTTCCTCAAGTTCATTAAGTCTGACTTCAAAAACCGCATACTCAAAATTGAGCTCTTTCAATGCTTTTGTCAGCATATCCGATAAATCCGATGCCGCCTTCCTTCTTTTTGGAGTAAGAACTGCGCATAATTCATCCAGCCTTGCTTCTGATTTTTCTTTCGTCTCTTTCAGTTTCAAAAGATATTTATCAAAATCCTCATATACAGCCAGCTTTTTCCTGCATTCTTCCGCATAGTTTTCTATCTCGGCAACTGAATTTCCATATTTACTCTTTAATCTGTTTATGACGTCCAGTCGTTCGGATACTTCCGCAAATTCTTCTTCGCTCCCCGAAAGGCTCTCATTATATTCCCTTATTTCATAACCTATCTGCATTATCTGTTCGCCGATAAGATTCAGTCCTTCTTCTATTTCCGAAAGCTTTTCATCATTAACAGGCAGTCTTGAGCATGCCCTTAATGCCTCATCTATCTTTGCCGCTGCCGAATTTCCATCATCAATCGTTGAATCCAGACATGTTGCAAGACATTCCGTAATTTTTCCAACATTAGCAAGAATTCTGAATCGTTCATTCAAAATCTCATCTTCGCCTTCTTTAACCGCAGCCGCCTCTATCTCATCAAGTTCATAGCGAATCAGATCGATTTCTCTTTCACTTTTCCGTCCATTCGAACAGGCTTCTTCATATTCTTTTTCAGCTTCCCTGTACGTTCTGTACTGCTCCCTGATTTTTTTCAGAAGCTCATCCGAATCTGAAATCATCGAATCTACAATACCACGTTGTGCAGTCTTATAAAGCAATGACTGGTGTTCATGCTGACCATGAATATCAATCAGTTCACCGGCAAGTTGTCTTACTATATTCTGAGACACCGCTTCACCGTTAATTCGGAGTATACTTCTTCCGGATGCCATAATTTTTCTGGAAATTATAACCTGTCCGTCAGCATCAAGATCATTTTCCTCAAGTATACTTTTTATTTTTTTGCTTTCTGTCTCAAAGATAAGTTCAATCAGCGCATAATCAGACTTTTTTCCCAAAACATCCTTCTGCACCTTGCTTCCTAAAACAGCAGACAAAGACCCGATAAGTATTGATTTTCCGGCACCCGTTTCTCCGGTAAGGGCATTAAAGCCCTTTCCGAACTCCAGTCTCACTTCATCAATAATTGCAAAATTCTTTACATATAAGCTAACCAGCATAACATTACCTCACTTTGATTTCTGCACAAAACCAGTGGGATGCTTATCAATCTATTTCCACATTGTGATATACATTCTGTACGTCATCATCATCATCAAGAAGATCCATTGTTCTGTTAAAGTTCTTGACATCCTGCTCATCAGTAAGAGTTACATAAGTCTGAGGAATCATTGTAACTTCTGCCTCTGCCATAGGTATGCCTGCATCTTCAAGAGCCTGTCTTATTCCGGAAAAATCGTCCGGTGCAGTATAAACCTCATAACTGTCTTCTTCCTCCGAGAAATCCTCAGCACCCGCATCAAGCACAGTCATCATAAGTTCATCTGCATCTCCGTCATATTCTTCTTTATCTATTACAATAAGTCCTTTTTCATCGAACATATATGAAACGCATCCCTGTGTTCCAATACTTCCCTGACCCTTTGTAAACGCATTTCTGATATTGGATGCAGTTCTGTTCTTATTATCTGTGAGCGCCTCTACGATAATGGCTGAACCCTTTGGTCCATATCCTTCATATGATACAAATTCATAGTTTACCGCATTGGCATCTCCTGCTGCTTTCTTTATACTTCTTTCAATTGTATCATTAGGCATGTTATTTGACTTTGCCTTTGCGATAATATCCTTAAGTTTAGAGTTATTATTTGGATCCGGACCGCCTTCCTTTACTGCTACGGCAATCTCACGTCCTATTCTTGTAAAGATTTTTCCCTTAGCGGAATCATTTTTTTCCTTCTTGTGCTTGATATTAGCAAATTTTGAATGTCCTGACATTTTTATTCCTCCGTGTGTTAATTATTTCCAAGCAGTCGGTTTATTAAAACCATTGCTGCATTTGCTTTATCTCCGGATTTCATGACACACATTATGGTATCATCCCCGGCAATACAACCAACCATTCCGTCAAGCAGCATTGAATCAATTGCCGCGCCGACGGCCGAACCCATTCCGATGTTGGTTCTTATCACTAGTATATTTTCGGCTGTATCTACAACCTTTACGGCATCCCTGAGGATTCTGATATGCCTTTTGCTCTCATCCTCACTCTTTACATCATGCCTGTATCTGGTATAAATCTGTCTTCCTCCGGGACCAATCATTTTGGTGAGTTTTAGCTCCCTTATGTCCCTGGATACGGTAGCCTGTGTTACATTAAACCCCGATTTTTTTAATCTGTCACAGAGTTCTTCCTGTGTTTCAATTTCGTAATTGGAAACCAGATTGAGAATCTGATTATGTCTGGCTGATTTCATATTCCCTCCAAACCGATAAATTAAGTAAGCTTGGTATTAAGCATGTCAACAAAAGAAAAATCCGGAAGCATGCACATTTTACATTTTGTTTCCGCCCTTTCTATTATAACTTCCTCATCCTGTCCAAGTTTTCCATATCCCACACCGTCTGCCGTTATATATGCATCGTGAGATTCATTGTGCCTGAATCCCCCAAGCTTTATCTTTACCACATCTCCTGCAGAAATAACAAAACTCCTGGCGTTAAGTGCATGAGGGCATATAGGTGTTATAAGTATAACCCCTGTATTCGGTTTTACGATTGGGCCTCCCGCACTCAGATTATATCCGGTTGACCCCGTCGGAGTCGAAATGATTATACCATCACACTCATATTTTCCGAATAACTGGTCATTAACATAGACCATTATTCCGACAAGCTGCGAATAACCTCCACGACTTATTACAATGTCATTCAGAGCATCGCACGACTCCCTTTCACCGCATGAAAGCTTTAATTTCATACGATAGTCCAATATATAATCATCGGCCATCAGTCTTTTTATCGCAGCTATGGCATTAGGTGCTTCCGTCATTGTCAGAAAGCCGAGACTTCCCATGTTAATTCCGAACAAAGGTATATCTTTTTCGTGAAGTTCCTTTGAGGCCTGAAGAAACGTTCCGTCTCCTCCAAGAACCAGAATACACTCGGCCTCATCAGGTATATCCTCCGACAAAGTATAGTGTTCATCTTCCGGTGCCTGTGGAACAATATAACACGTCCCACCGTTTTCCTCAATATATTTCTTTATTTCATCAGCAAGCTCTGCCGTGCCGCTCTTGCTTCTGTTTGCTACAATACAAAAATGCTTCATACACGTCTCCGGTATTATGTTTTACGTTTCGCTTTCAAGATTATTATGGGCTGCATCAACTATCCCTGCCGCAACTGACGTAAAGGATGAAATATCTGCCGTTTCATCTTTCGGACTTTTTTTCATATGAAGCAGATATTCAATATTCCCCTCCGGTCCTTTTATTGGCGAAAATGTAAGATTCAGTGGTGTAAAACCGTTGTCCTTTATAAATTCAAGCATATTTAAGACAACTTCCAGATGTACCGTTTTATCTCTTACCACGCCTTTTTTCCCAACCTTTTCACGACCGGCTTCAAACTGTGGCTTTATAAGACATACAATCTCACTTTCGTCCGCCATAAGTTCCCATACCGGATTAAGTACCTTTGTCAGGGAAATAAAAGCGACGTCTATTGATACAAAATCAGCTTTTTCACCTATGTCATCAGGAGTAACATACCTTATGTTGGTTTTTTCCATGGATATGACTCTTTCATCCTGTCTGAGTTTCCACGCAAGCTGATTTGTTCCCACATCAATGGCATAGACCCTTGATGCACCGTTTTGGAGCATACAGTCAGTGAATCCTCCGGTACTTGAACCAACATCCATACATACCTTTCCGGTAATGTCCAGCTTGTATTCATTTATCGCTTTTTCAAGTTTCAATCCACCTCGGCTTACATATTTAAGCTTAGGTGTTTTTACCGTAATCTCAGCTGTTTCCGGGAACATCGTTCCTGCCTTGTCTTCCCTTGAGCCGTCAACAAAAACTTCTCCTGCCATAATTACGGCTTTTGCCTTTTCCCTTGAGTCCGCAAGTCCTCTTTTAACCAGTAGTACATCAAGTCTTTCTTTCATCAGGAGTCCTTTCTTAGTGATGTATATATTTCCGAGACTCTTTTATATACGGATTCCGCATCAAGCCCGTACTTCTTTCTGAGTTCTCCCTGTGTGCCGTGCTCAATATAGTCGTCAGGAAGACAAATATTTTCAAAACGTCCCCTATAACCGTTTTTATAGAGAAAGGCAGACACATGCTCTCCGTAGCCTCCGCTTTCTATTCCCTCTTCAATAACCACTGTAAGTTTGTGCCATTTTGCCATCTTGGAATACATTTCTCTGTCTATCGGAGATGTAAATCTGGCATTAACCAACGTCACACTTATGCCGTCACTTTCCAACATATATGCCGCTTCGCAGGCCGCCTCAAAAGTTCCGCCCACTGCAATTATTGCAAGGTCTTTTCCTTCAGCCACCAATTCCGATTTTCCTTCACGGATTTCAGTACATTCCAGACCGCTTTCATACACGGTTCCCTTTGGATATCTTACCACTACCGGACCATCGCAATTTATTGCATATTCAAGAGATTTTTTAAGTTCCTGCCCGTCTTTTGGCGATATAACCCTGATTCCCGGTATGGTTGAAAGGAAGGCAATATCGTAAATACCCTGATGGGTTTTTCCGTCATCACCTACCAGACCTGCACGGTCAACAACAAATACCACATGTTTTCCTGTCATGCACACATCATGAATCATCTGATCATATGACCGCTGAAGAAATGTGGAATATATGCATACGACAGGTTTCATGCCTGAAGAGGCGAGACCTGACGCAAATGTTACTGCATGTTCCTCCGCTATTCCAACATCAAAAAACCGCTCAGGAAAACGCTGTCTGAATTCACCGAGTCCGGTTCCGTCTGCCATTGCCGCAGTGATTGCCACTATTGATGAATCTTTTTCAGCCAGTCTGCATATGGTATCACCGAAAACCTTTGTATAACTTTCACCCGTTTTCTTAATAATCTCGCCTGTTTTCATGTCAAAGGCACCGATACCGTGAAACTTACTCGGATTCTTTTCAGCAAAACCGTAACCTTTGCCTTTCTTGGTTACAACGTGTACAACAACAGCACCACGGTAACTCATGGCGGCTTCCATTGCCCTGCTCAGATCCTCAATATTATGACCGTCAACAGGTCCGAAATATCCAAGTCCCATATTTCTGAAAAGCTCACCCGGAATTATGAGATCCCTTATGGAATCCTTCGTCTTTTTTAATTTTGATGCAACCTTTGAACCGAATTCGGTTTTACCGAGTACGTTTTCAATGTCACCTTTGAAATCGATATATTTTGAATCGGTTCTTATATGACCGAGATATGTCGCTATTCCACCCACATTCCTTGAGATCGACATTTCATTATCGTTGAGTATGATAATGACATTCGATTTAATTCGTGCAAGGTTATTCATCGCTTCATAAACCATACCGCCGGACATCGATCCGTCACCTATAACTGCAGCAATGTGATATTTTTCATTTTTCAAATCTCTTCCTGCCGCATATCCTGCCGCAACGGACAGACTCGTCGAACTGTGTCCTGCATCATAAACATCACAGGGACTTTCTTCTTCCTTAGGAAAACCGCTCAATCCGCCGTATTTCCTCAAAGTGGACATTTCATTCAAACGTCCCGTAAGCATTTTGTGGACATAGGACTGATGTCCAACATCCCAGATTATTTTATCCTCCGGAAGATTAAAACATAAATGGAGGGCCATTGTCAGTTCAACCGCTCCAAGATTACTGGCAAGATGACCTCCCGTTTCCGAAACATTTCTGATAAGAAACTGCCTTATTTCCCTGGCTAATTCCGGAAGCTTGTCCTTTGGTATTTTCTTTATGTCATTCGGTCCTTTTATCCTGTTTAGATAAATTCCCATAATTACCTCCAAAGACTGTATGTCTTTTATCTGTCTCTCTCTATGAGTGAAATAAGAAGTTCCTTAAGGAAACCTTCCTTTCCAAGAAGAGAGTTAAGTATTTCACCGGCTTCTGCCGTCAATCTCCCAACAGTCTGCTGTGATTTTTCCAATCCATGTATCGTGACATAGGTTGTTTTGTTGTTCTCTTTATCACTGTGAACCGGTTTACCAAGCACCTCATCTGTACTTGTTTCATCAAGGATATCATCCTTTATCTGAAAAGCAAGACCGACTTTTCTTCCAACTGTCGACAGTTTGCATGCCACATCCTTTCCGGCTCCGGCAAGTACCGCTCCGGCCATTATGGAAGCCTCAAGAAGTGCTCCCGTCTTCATTGAATAAATAAAATCCAGTTCAGAATCATCAAGTACGCTTCCTGTTTTCTTTACATCAACAGCCTGTCCGCCTACCATGCCGTGAATTCCCGCTTTTTCCGAGATAATCTGCATTGCGTAAGCTGCACTTTCCATCCCGGCAGGCACTCCCTCAAAAGCAGTTGAAACAACTGCAGATGCCATTGTCTCGTATGCAAGATTAAGCAGTGCATCGCCGGCAAGTATCCCCATATCTGCACCGTATTTGGCATGTGTAGTCAGTTTTCCTCTTCTGTACATGTCATTATCCATGTCAGGGAGATCATCATGAACCAGTGAGTATGAGTGAATAAACTCCATTGCCGCCATAAACGGATAAACCGTTTTTTCCGCTTCTTCCGGATTTCCGCCAAACTCCTCGAAAGCAGCCAGCATAATTATGGGTCTCAGTCTTTTACCGCCGTTGAGAACACTGTATGCCATCGCTTCCTTCATAAAGGCAGCTTCACCTTCCTCTTTTGGCAGATACTTCTTTACTGCTTCTTCTGCCTGACACTTTTTCTGTTCCAATTTATGTTTAAAATCGTTTACTCCGTTCATACAACTTCACCTCAGACTTCAGTACCTTCCTCAAAAATTGTAAGCTGTCTTTCTATGCCGTCAATCATCTCTGTACACTCCTTCAAACGGATTATTCCTTTTTTGTACAGTTCAAATGACTCTTCCAGACTAATGTCAGTATTCTCCATTTTTCTGACAATCTCATCCAACTCTCTGATTCCCTCTTCAAGAGAAGACGGTTTATTGATTTCTTCCATACATATCTCCTCACAACAGACCTTCCAACCGTCTGTTGTATTATATTACCGTTTTATATGGCGAATCTACAATTCGCCATGTTCAATTTCTTCCACATTACATAAAAGACTGCCGTCTTTTAAAGTAATTTTTATTCTGTCTCCCGCTGCCGCTTCTTCCACACTTTTCACAGACTTTCCGTTCTTAGAGACATATCCGTAACCACTCTCAATTTTCTCAAGCGGTGATAATCTTCTCAGTTTCTCATGGAAAATGTCCATTCTGTGATTTGTCTGTGCAAGTTTTTTATGCATTTCATTTTGCATTCCTTCAGAAATCCCGTCAAGAAGCTGAATTGTATCATACAGACTTCTCCCGGCAAGCTCTGACATTCTTTGTTTGAACGATTCAAGTTTTTCCTTTTTTCTTCCTATGATTTTTCCGGGATTAAAATATTCAAGATTTCGCTCACTGACGGCAAGAATTTCTCTTGCTCTGTCCATGCGATCCGTCACTCCATAAATAAGTTCGGAATGAACATCCACAAAATGCTGTTCCAATGCCGCATATTCATAAATGGCCATTTCTGCCGCAGCACTCGGTGTAGGAGCTCTTAAATCCGCAGCATAATCTGTAAGTGCAATATTAATTTCATGTCCTACTGCTGAAATCACCGGCGTTTTCAATTCATAAACAGCTCTTACAACCGCTTCCTCATTAAACGGCCATAAATCCTCAATTGAACCGCCGCCACGTCCGAGAATGATAACATCCGTTCCATACGCATCCAGCTTTTTTAAGGCCCTAACTATTGAAGCCGCAGCGCGTTCTCCCTGAACGATTGCCGGTGCATGAACAATGTGCACATATGGATTGCGCCTCCATGTCACATTTTCAATGTCATGCATTGCAGCTGCATTTTCTCCCGTAACTACTCCGAGTGTTTTTACATATTGCGGAATTTTTTTCTTGTGTTCACTGTCGAACAGACCTTCGTTGTAAAGTTTTTCCTTGAGCTCATTATATTTTTCGTAAAGCTCACCTTTACCGCTTTTTCTTATTGACGTTGCATAAAATCTGTAATTACCGTCACGCACATAAACATCTATTTGTCCGTCGGCCTCCACGCTTTGTCCGTCTTCCAGTTTGAAATCAAGACCGTTCATTCTTTTACCGGAAAACATTACACAGTTAAGTTGCGATTTGCCGTCTTTTAAAGAAAAATAAATATGTCCGGAATTATGATATTTGCAATTAGAAACTTCTCCCTTTATGCAAATGCGTCCTAAAACGCAATCCCGGACAAATATATTTTTAATATAGGAGTTTACCTGCTCAATTGTATATATCTTACTCATTGGCCTTTCGGTTTTTCTCCAGTTTTCCTAAAATACCATTGATAAATGCCTGGGATCCATCGTCTCCGCCATATGCCATGGCAAGAACCACGGCTTCGCTGATTGCAACGGCATCAGGGACATCTTCATCATAATAGATCTCATATACAGCCATTCGCATGATTGCAAGATCAATTTTACTCATACGTTCAAGCTTCCAGCCTTCACTGACCCCTGCAATCATCGGATCAATCACTCCGAGCTTATCACTTACTTTTTTGTATCTTTCAACAACCTGTTGTATTTCTTTCTCTTTAAGATTCTCCGTAAAGTCACGGAAATAAAGTTCAAGCTGCTCTTCCATCTCATTTCTTTCATAAAATTCGCTGAGATAGATTAAGAATACAACATGTCTTCTTTTGTCAGTTTGTCTCATAAAGGGACCTCCTAATCAGGTTTAATGCTTATGCTTTATCAAGCTCAATACCGGAAATTCTGATATCAACGCATGAAACCCTGAGTCCGGTCATACTCTCTATTGACTGTTTAACTTTCTCCTGAACCTCCGCAGATGTCTTAGGAATACTGTATCCGTATCTGAGTGAAAGTGTGAGTTTAACAGTCACAACATCATCCGAAACACTTATTACCACACCCTTTGAAAGGTTCTTAACGCCCAATTTCTTAACAATATCATTTGTTATATTTCCACTCATTGATGCAACACCTTCAACCTCTGTTGCCGCTACTCCGGCGATTGAAGCAATTACATCATCAGCTATTTTTACGTTTCCGCATGGATTCTCAATATCTATAGTTGCAGAATAGCTTGTTACATTCTTTTCTCCCATTGATGCTTCCTCCATCAAAAAAATTTAAGGATACGCAGACTAAACCCACTTTCAGTCTTGTATGCTGTTTCATTATAACAGAGTCCGCCGTTTTTTCCAAGTATTAAATTATCCGGTTCGTCAGCAACTCATTCATATTCGTTAATTTTCTATCTAATCTTCCGTCACTGCATTCGAAATTACGATTTTCGATGCATCCGTTTCAGCTTTTCTCATAACCACATCCTCGATTTTTGCCACATCACTGTCAGTAAGTGACATTGAATTTACAACAATATCAATCTTACCTTCATTTATGTAACATACCGTCTCATAGCCTTTTGCTTCCAGAAGAGTTTCCAGTTCATCTTCCAGCCCTGCCTCTTTTGTCATATTAATGAGGCTTTCCGCAGCCGCCTTTTTTGATGCCTCATCTGCCTGTGAATCGTTTATGATTCCCTGCAGAATTTCCTTATTTGCTGCCCGTACCTGCTCCCTGTTAAGCTTTGCATTTCCAAAAAAGCCGCTCCCCAGAACAGTGCTTGCGAGAACCGCATCTCCGATTTCTCCATCCGTCACATTTGCATCACCATCCGATACCTCAACATCGTCACCTGATACACTCTGGTCATTTTCCCCCGCCGGATCAATGTCAGGCTGTGTAAATATATCTCCTTCCTGAATCGCATCCTCCGTTCCGCTGTCTCCCGTAAGTTCATTGGCTTCATTTCCTGACGGATTTACCTTTCCCGACTGCCCCGTAAGATTCAGATATCCTGCAATAATTATCATAACCGCCAGTGTGGCAATTATTACCTGATTCTTCCTGACCACCTTTTTAAAAAAACCTTTGCTGTTTTCCTTCATATTACCCTCCACTTTATGCTTTCAGTCTGTATATCTGTATTTTATGAACCGGCATGTCAAATAATGACTGACATACATTAATTATCTGTTCCTTAACCTTATAATCATCCGCCCCCTCACACAATATGCACACTCCCGTCATTTCAGGTGCAATAAAAACCTCTGCCCTGCCGACACCGTTCATGCTCTCAAGTGTCTCCTTCAACCTGTTCTCATAATACTGTTCTTCTTCCGTTTCTTCATCGTCATACAATCGTGAAATGCTTTCTGTCCTAACCGACGTACTTTTTCCGCCTTCACCGGAAAAAGACAGTGTCAGCAACACAAATCCGCATACAAGCATTATGATTACACCGGGTGTAAGATTCTTTTTTATTTTCTTCAGATTTTCATTCATCTGCCGCCTCCGTCTGCTCACTCACATATTCGCTTTCCATATGATAAAAATCCGCTATGTACTTCTTTATAGAAGGTGCATTGTCTTTGTTGTCATTAAAAAAAGTCACACTGTATACCCCTTTATCCTCCTTTATTTTTACATCAGTCTCCCCATAACCGGACATCTCCAGCGACACCTCTATTTCTTCTTCCATTCTGACCGCGGCATACTCATTTATCAATCTGTTTCTTTCTTCCTCTGCGATTTCAAAACTCACTTCCGGACAGCTTATGTCATCAAATCCGGAAATCATGTTCCCCTCCGAAAAAATCCCGTAAACGGAATTAAGGGCATAGATTATCGTTATCATTCCGGCTATAAATTTCAAATAACTTTCATATCCGCTTCCGGCACTTATATTAAGAATTCCCGACATGATTATCATCAGTATCACCATATTTCCGGCAAAATCTTTAAACAAATCCATCTGACAGCCCCACTCTTTAAACTCTTTCTTCCTACACCAATACATTAGAATCGTCGTTTCCAAATCCGCAGCAGCAGACTTTCCGCATTTGCCCCACTCAGTCTTAAAGCCCCGTTCCCACTGCAAGAATAACAATCAGTATTATAAACAGAAGCGCAGCTGTCAGAGCTGTTTTCAGAAGCAGGCTTATTGCCGCTGCCGTATCAGACATTAAGGCCGTTATCCTCCTGTCAGCAACAGGTTCCGTAACTGCACATGCTATTCTTATAACCAGATTGACTGCAAAAATTTTTGTAATCGGCACTGTACATAAAACGAGAATTGCGATTACTCCGCCTGCACCTATTATGTTTTTCAGTACGATACCTGCCGAAAGCACAGTTTCAGCCGCTGTACTGATTCCGCTTCCAAGTATGGGTATTGCTCCTGCCGCCTTTTGCAGCAGTGACCTTTTTAACTTTTCGGTACCCGGACTGAGAAGACTCTGAATTCCGCTCAAAAAAATAACAAGAGAAACCAAAAATTTATTTCCCCAACCTATAATCGTACCGGCAAGTTCCGTCATCTTTGTAAACATACCGTTTTTTGTCACATGATTTGCAATCGAAAGACAAAGGTAAATGTCCGTAAGCGGCAGGAGTAAATTAAGAAGTATTTTCTCTCCTAAAGTAATGACAAACATGCTTATTGCATACATGGATGCTGCCGTTGTCGTACCGCAGCCATAAGCAATTCCCATCATATAAGCCGGAGTCAGAACACTCATAAATTCCGTAACATCCGTCAAAATTTCCCGGGTCATGAGCATCACCGTTGCATACATTCCCGCAAGCACATTTATAACCAGCATGTACATTATGTAAAACGCAGTATTATTTGTCCCTCCGTCTCCATAAATCCCGGTGAACGGTGTAAAAAGGGCTACCAGTGCAGTCAGCAGAAGTATCGACGAAAAACATGAGAGTTCTTCCTCCAACGCCTGCAGACATGAATTCAAAATGCTCTCTGCAAGTCCGGTTACCGAAAAATCATTTTCACCCTTCAGGGCATTTTCAACATACTCCACAAAACGCATTTTACCATCCGTTTTCTCATCTAAATATGAATCTATCCCTGTATAATCAATATCCATTGTTTCATCATATTCATCTGCCCCTGCAGTACAAAAGATAAGAATAACCGATATCATGAAAACCCAAACCAGTCTTTTTATCATACACCTTCACCCGCAGAAAAGTTCAATCGTTTCAACCAGACCCGTAATCACCGGCATGCTCAATGCCAGGACCGTAAGCTTGGAAACAAGTTCTATCTGCTTTGCTATTGCACTGTTTCCCGCATCCCTGCAGAGGCTTCCGGCAAAATCTCCGATATAACTGATTCCAAAACATTTTAGGAGAAGACTTATATATTCCCTGTTAATGCCTGTCCTGTCAACGAGTCCGGTTATGCTGCTCACAATTCCGGAAAGTATTTCCGCTCCATACATGACCATATATAATCCGGCACACATTGCCGTCATAAGCCGGTATTCCTTTTTATCTTCCGGAAGCTGGGTAATAAGAATGACCGCAAGTAGCCCGACTGCCGCTATCCTGATCATAAATCAAACAGAACCTCTATCGTATTAAACAATTCGGCAATCAGAGGCACAACCCAGTATAAAACAAGCACAAGTCCGGCAAGACTGGCAAGAAACGCCTGGTCTTCACGTCCGGAATGCTTTAAAACCTGTCCCAGCACAGAAACAAGAATCCCGACCGCGGCAATCTTATAAATTATTGAAATCGTCATTTAAGAAAACCTCCTAAATAATAACCAGCACCAAAAACAAACCTGTTAAAACACCGGCTTTAACATACAGATTTTCTTTCTGCCTAAGCTCATCGGTAAGTATTTTTATCCTATGGTCCGAATCCTGAATATATCTTTCAAACACATTTTTCTGCATATCCACATCAAGCATTCCAAGACTGTCGCCAAGCCTTTCAATACTTTTTCTATCGTATTCCGTAAGCTCCGACAGACTTTCCTCGGTGGCCTTCCTGACCGATTCGGAAACACATATTCCATCATAATCTTCAAGTATTCCTATGATACGTTTAAAGAATTCTTCTGTCTGCTTATCCGTATCGGCAGATACCATTCTCATTGCCTCCGTAAGCGGCAGTCTTTCATAATTTATAAAGCTCTCCAGCTTTCTCATGGAATCCCTTAATGTAACCAATAAGTAAATTCTTCTCTTCATACAGGCGACAGCATGTATGCCGATCAGTACCGTCGCACATATAATCATTACTGCCCCGGTAAGTTTTAAAAAAATCATCTGTCTCCGTATATCCCCTCTACCGTCCCGGGTGTCGGATTTCGTCCAAGACACACCACTCTTCTAAAATATCCCTCTTCTATAAGATCTCTGATAACATGATTTTTCTTTACATCATCAATACCTGTGCCATGTGCCGTTGCCAGAACCCTGCATCCCGAAACCGCTGCCAGTCTCAAACTCATTGCATCATCAACCGTACCTATTTCGTCAACCGCTATGACATCCGGAGACATTGACCGGATAAGCATTTTTATCCCCATATTCTTAGGACAACCATCCAGCACATCCACTCTGCTTCCCAGATTAACCTGCATATTTCCCTGATACATTGCTGCTATTTCAGATCTCTCATCAGAAATTCCTACGGTAATTCCCTTTTCCGAAAGCACCCTCACAACATCCCTCAGCATCGTTGTCTTTCCGCACCCCGGCGGACTTACAAGAAGAGTATTCACAAACTCATCCGAGGCAAAAACATAGGGCAGAATTTTACCCGAACAACCGAAAACTTCATGAGCAACTCTGATATTCAACGATGATATATTTCTTATTGTTCTAACCCTTCCGTCTCCGACAACCGTACGGCCACAGATTCCTGCCCGATGTCCGCCCGGAAGTGTTATAAATCCCCTGCTCACCTCTTCCTCTACCGCATACAGTGAATAATTACTGATATACTCAATCGTTTCCTTCATATGCTGTTCGGTAAAAACAATCCCCGAGACCTCTTTTGCTTCGCATAACCCCTTTGTTCCAAGTACCTGTTCCTTTCCCTTGTATTTTACATATACCGGAAAGCCTGTCCGTAACCTTATTTCATTAAGCAGGGACGGCTCTTTTACCGCCATCCCCACCGCATTTCTTAATTCCTTGGGCATTACCCTCAAAATGCTTTCAAGTTCCTTCATCTTTGCAGCTTCACCTCTTTTCTTTTGAAATATATGCCTGTACTTTTTGATATATTCCTTTGAGGTGTTACTTAAATAAAATGCTGCTCATACATCGAACTTTGATTGCGTCTTGCGATATAGTGTAAACGTGTTACTCAATAAAACATCACTCATACACCGAACGTATTTCACCACCCGGGAAATACTCACCAAGAATTTCTTTACAGTTTTTTCCTTCTTCAGCCATCGCTCCCGCACCTGTCTGACTCATGCCGGCACCATGACCATAGCCGCCTCCTCTTATTACTATTTCACTTCCGGTAATATCCACATAAAAAAATGCGCTCGGAAGCATATTCATTCCTTCCCTTGTACTTCCGTCATTCAGCACAACTTCATAATCCCCCGGTTTAAGAATCTCTCTTATAAGATTTTGTCCGGATATTGTTATGCTTCCCGACTCACATATTATATCAAGTGTAAGGACTATACCTGATTTTCCCCTGGAGGCAACATTAATCTCCTTCATCTTTCCCACTTCCGTTCCGCT
Organism: uncultured Lachnoclostridium sp.; assembly: GCA_964584255.1. Lineage (GTDB taxonomy): Bacteria > Bacillota > Clostridia > Lachnospirales > Lachnospiraceae > UBA3775. The sequence goes on from CAZOZM010000004.1 coordinate 46,504, forward strand.
CGTTTCTCCCCCTGCAGAATCAAAAAAATTTACACGCTCATTGGATTTTCTGCTTATTGCGCGTGAAATTATCTCATCTCCATAATCTGAAAGACTGTAGCAGACACTATATCTGTACCATTCATTATTGCTGTCATACACATCAGCTTTTTCGCATATTTCCGCTCCTTCTGCCGTATATAAAACTTCGCCTCTGTCAATAAATGTTCTGAATACTTCCTCATCAGCGAAACTGATATCATACCTTCCGTCTCCGACAAAGCCGCTCCTGTAACATCCGTTTTCGGCACTTCCCCACACTTCATCAATACCCGCACTCAGTCCGCATGAGGCAGCATAATAATACGTTTTCAGTATTCCGTCTCCATTAAAAAGTACCATTCCGTTTGTCTTATCCACTGCCTGATTTACTCTGAAATCCTCATCACTGCTCTTATAAACCTGACAGTTTATGCTGTCGTCCACATGCGCTCCATAAATTGCATATGCACTCCCTTCCATCTGTTTATAAACAAAACTTCTTGCACATATGCTCTGGCTCATCAGTGCCTCCTCCGGATAATCTGCCGGCATTTCGCTTGGTACAACTCCATACAGATATTCTTCCACGGGAAGTTCATTAATTACAACCAGCCCCTCATCCCTGCATGAAATAATAATGTCTCCCCTGTAATATGGAACTCGTGCATTTCTGCTTATGCTGCTCACTCCTATTTCACCTTCTTCAGCCGAGAATGTTATGTAGTTTGTGTTTCCCGGAGCATTTTCAAAGTCTTTCCGTGTAATCACAACTTCTTCCAACGCCTCATATTCCATTTCCTCTGTGCCATCCGCAGTTTTTTTTGACATCTTCATGCCTGATTTTGAAACTACACTCACGCTCTCATGAAAATTCGATGCATATCCCGAGGTTTTCAGCAACACTCTTACTTTATTCTCGGGATTTCCATCAACTACGGCAGCCTGAATCTTCTCCTCATGGAGAACAAATCTTACATTTTCATATCCCAAAAGATACTCTTCCGTGTTTCTGATTTCATATGGACCCGGTGAAGTTCTGTATATCCGCATATCCTCCGAGCATTCAAATTCTCCATATCCGTCCACTTCTAAGCTTCCGTCACCTGCTGTCAGAACCTTTCCGTATATCTCTGTTGTTTTTACCGTAATCTTCTTTATGCAGTTCTTCTCAATTACCAGATCTGCAATGCATCCTTCCATATTTTCTTCCACCGTAGAGCTTGTCTCTAAAGAAACCTCTCCATCCCCGCACAAAAAATCCATGTGCCGACCGTCAAATGCCAGAATGTAAACATTTTTATATTCTTCCACTCCGTCCGTTCCAACCATATGTTCAGCCTCTCCCGCCTTAACATGGTCGTAATGATGCTTCACCGCCTGCTTCATTACAAAGCCCAACATAATAAAAAAAATCGAAACAATGGATATCACCATCATCATCTTTTTTAACCCGTGCATCCGTCATCCCCCAAAAACAGTGATTCAAAAAAAATAAACGGGGGATTATAAATCCTCCGTTTATCCGTTGTTTCCATTCAATTTATCTTTTGTAAATATCAGCCTATAACATCCTGCATATTATACAGTCCGTGTGGCTTGCCGGCCAGGAATTTGGCTGCATTAACGGCACCCTTTCCGAATACATCTTTAGAAAATGCCGTGTGCTTTATTTCGATTACTTCGTCAAGTCCGGCATAAATCACACTGTGTTCACCCACAATTGTACCGCCTCTGACAGCTGAAATACCAATTTCCTTTTTAGGTCTCTTCTCACTCCTTGCGGATCTGTCATATACATACTCACACTTTTCATCAAGTTCTTCATTGATTACATCTGCAAGAACGAGAGCTGTTCCGCTTGGTGCATCTTTTTTGAGATTGTGATGTTTTTCTACGATTTCGATATCAAAATCTTCTGCAAGAACATTGGTTGCAATTCTGAGAAGCTTCATTATCGTATTAACTCCGAGTGACATATTTGCCGAACGAAGTATTGTCATTTCTTCCGATTCTTTGATGATATATTCAACCTCATCCTCAGTATATCCGGTAGAGCAGAGAACCATTGGTATATCCTTTTTCTTTCCGTCAGCCAAAAGTTCCTTTATTCCTTTTGGTGTTGAGAAATCAATTACAACATCCGCATCCTCTTTAATATCACCGAGAGATGAATATATCGGATAACCTGCATTCGGATTCTCTGTTATATCTATTCCTGCAACGATTTCAGCATTGTCATCCTTTAAAACTATTTCGGAAATGACCCTGCCCATGTGACCATTGCATCCTCTAAGTATAATCTTTGTCATCTTTTCCTCCATTAAGGGGACTTCCCCTTCATCCCGTACGAAAGTTTCGGCATCCCGCATTTTGTCAGAGTATGTACCTGTCAGGCACGTACAGAAATCACAGGGATTCTTATGCCGGTTTCGTCTAAATAAGTCCTACCGCCTTCATTTCAGCCGCAAGTTTCTCAGCATTTGCATCTTCCATTTCGGAAAGAGGCATTCTGAGTGAACCTACATTCATTCCCATAAGATTACATGCCTTCTTTACAGGTATAGGATTTACTTCACAGAATAATGCATTGATAAGAGGAAGATATTTAAGCTGAATATCTCTTGCCTTCTCAACTTCTCCCTTAAGGAACAGGTCAACCATGTCATGTGTTTCCCTTGGTGCAATATTGCTGAGTACGGAAATAACGCCCTTTCCGCCAAGTGAAAGAATTGGCAGTACCTGATCATCATTTCCCGAGTAGATATCCATCTTGCAGTCAGTAAGCTGTGCAATCTTTGCCACTGCCGACAAATCACCGCTGGCTTCCTTTACCGCAACAATATTTTCAACGTTTTTGTAAAGATATGCAATAGTCTCAGGTGTCATCTTGCAGCCGGTACGACCCGGTATATTGTAAAGTACCACAGGAATGCTTACGGATTCTGCGATGGCCATAAAATGTGCAATGAGACCCTTCTGAGTTGCCTTGTTATAATATGGTGTTACTACAAGAATTCCGTCCGCTCCGCACTTCTCTGCTTCTTTTGAAAGATAGATTGCAGTTTCCGTACAATTGGAACCGGTTCCGGCAATTACCGGAATTCTCTTTGCAACTTTTTCTATACAATAACGGATAGTTTCAATATGCTCTTCATGTGAAAGAGTTGAAGCTTCTCCGGTAGTACCACACACAACAATGCAATCAGTTCCGTTTGCAATCTGAAATTCAATCATCTTGCCGAAGCTGTCATAGTTAACACTTCCGTCTTCTTTCATTGGTGTGATAATAGCTGTACCTGAACCAGAAAATATAGACATAATAATACCTCCGAAAAATTACTAATTTGTTTTATATTAGCATTTTACCATTGGAATGTCAATCTTAATGAACAGCCGCTGCCATTAAATCACTTTTTATTGCCGGCGTATATTCAAGTTTGCTTACAGATACCTCATATGCCGTTCTTTTTTCAACATCCGTTTCATTCAGTTTTTTCTGATACTCTCTGGACTGAATCCTTCCCCACAGAAGAACTCTGCCTCCTATGTCAAAGTTTTCGGCATACCTTGCGTTTCTGCCCCAGCATATGCATGGTATATAATCGCTTTTCCCATATGGTCTGTTTACTGCCAGAAGGATGTCTGCTATTTCCCTTCCCAAAGGAGTTTTTCTGTATACCGGCTGTTTACATATATATCCATCCAGAAAGATGTAATTAGGTCTTACGTCTTCCGGCTCATCGTCAAACACCTCAATTTCCCTCGCAAACACGGATAGAATCAATCTGTTTCGGCTCTCATCATGCCTGTTATATGATCTGAACTGACCTGTAACCGCAACCTGTTTTCCAACAATGTTTTCATCCGGGGATATGAGCCTTTCAGATACCATTACCGGAATTATGTCAAACGAATCGGACAGTCTTCTTGTCTTCACGTCTATCATGTAAAATCCTTCTCCAAAAACATCATGGCTGAACGCAAAATCGCTCACCACTTCTCCCGCCAGTGTAACCTGGTTATTGTCAAATACCTTTTCTGTCATTTCTGCCTCCTAAATCGCGTATCATTATTCTTCTATAGAGTTGTACGGCCTGTCGGTTCAATTCGGTTCTTTATACCTTCAGCCGGGATTTCTTTAATGTCATATATATGTCACAGTTAGAATTATAATTTCCAACCACTTCAAACTCAAGTTAATCTCATCCAAAAATAACGACTCTATATTCGCCTTTTAGACATTTTGATTCCATCCTTCGTGCTATATAAATATTCAGAAAAGAGCAAAAAAATAACCTCAATACGAAAAGATTTTCTTCTCATATCGAGGTTATTGTTCTATTTTCTGTTTGCTCTCTTTCTTTCAAGAGAATCAAGTATTTTCTTTCTGATTCTCAATGACTGAGGTGTAACTTCGAGCAATTCATCATTGTCTATAAATTCAAGGCACTGCTCAAGACTCAGTATCCTTGGAGGAACCAGTCTTAATGCGTCATCTGCTGCGGATGAACGTGTATTCGTAAGCTGTTTCTTCTTACATACGTTTACTTCAACATCCTCCGACTTTCCATTCTGTCCGATTACCATTCCGGCATATACCTTTGCACCCGGTCCTATAAATAATGAACCTCTCTCCTGTGCATTGAAAAGTCCGTATGTTATTGCCTCTCCGGATTCAAATGCAATAAGGCTTCCCTGTTTACGATACTGGATGTCACCCTTGTATGGAGCATATCCGTCAAATACGGTATTAATTATGCCCTCACCCTTGGTATCCGTCATAAACTCGCCTCTGTATCCGATAAGACCTCTTGAAGGAATTTTGAATGTAAGTCTTGAAGATGCCGTACCGAACTGGGACATTGATATAAGCTCACCTTTTCTCTGTGAGAGTTTATCTATTACCGTTCCCGCAAATTCTTCCGGCACATCAACCACTGCTTCTTCCATAGGTTCAAGAAGCTTTCCATCTTCATCTCTTTTATAAATTACTTCTGCTTTACTGACTGCAAATTCAAAACCTTCACGGCGCATGTTCTCAATAAGTACCGAAAGATGAAGTTCTCCACGTCCGCTTACCTTGTATGCCTCCGTCGTTTCTGTTTCTTCCACCCTGAGACTTACGTCCGTATTAAGCTCTCTGAAAAGTCTTTCACGAAGGTGTCTTGACGTTACGAATTTACCTTCTTTTCCGCAGAGTGGTGAATCGTTTACGCAGAAATTCATACTTATTGTTGGCTCAGAAATTTTCTGGAAAGGAATTGCTTCCTGATTATCAAGTCCGCATATTGTATCTCCGATATGAATATCAGGAATACCCGAAACAGCAACAATCGCGCCAACGCCCGCTTCGTTCACTTCCACTTTCTTTAAGCCGTCAAATTCATAAAGCTTGCTTATCTTTACTTTTTTCTTTTTATCAGGATCATGGTGGTTAAGTATCATGACTTCCTGATTTACTTTTATTGTACCATTGTCAACTTTTCCGACACCGATTCTGCCGACATATTCATTGTAATCTATTGTTGAGATAAGAACCTGTGTTCCCTTTGACTCATCACCTTCCGGTGCAGGAATATGCTCAAGTATGGTTTCAAAAAGAGGCTCCATTGACTTTGGAGTATCAGTGAGTTCAAGAATTGCAACGCCCTGCTTTGCGGATGCAAAAACAAATGGGGAATCAAGAACATCATCATCAGCCTCAAGATCCATAAACAGTTCGAGAACCTCGTCAATAACCTCCTCAGGTCTTGCTTCAGGTCTGTCAATTTTGTTTATGCAGACAATTACAGGCAAGTGAAGTTCAAGAGCCTTCTTAAGTACGAACTTTGTCTGAGGCATAGCTCCTTCAAAGGCATCTACCACAAGTATTACACCGTTTACCATCTTAAGAACACGCTCTACTTCTCCACCGAAATCAGCATGTCCGGGTGTGTCGATAATATTTATCTTTACACCCTTGTAAACTACTGCCGTGTTTTTACTGAGTATTGTGATTCCTCTCTCTTTTTCAATATCATTGGAATCCATTACTCTTTCTTCCACTACCTGATTTGTTCTGAATACACCGCTCTGTTTAAGCAGCTCATCAACCAGTGTTGTCTTGCCATGATCAACATGGGCAATTATTGCTATATTTCTTACATCTTCTCTTTTCATTGTGTGCTCACTTCCGTTTGTTATTATCGTTCAGTGAATATTTTCTGCATAAATGCAATTTTTATCAACAAACAACCTGTATGATTTTATCATATAGAGAAAATAATTTGTATATGCGAAATCAACGAGATTTATTTCAAATTTCCCTGATTCTGATGCATTTTGCCAATTTCAAGACATTCATACAATTTATTCTTCAGTTTTTTCATCTGCCACTCCCTGTTACCGTTTGTGACATTTATGAAGTAAAGAAATATCAGACTGTTTTCCGGGTCTATGCTCACATACGTTCCGGCCCAGCCGTCCCATCCGAATTCTCCGAGTCCTGCACCGCAAAGTCCTGCTCTGTCGCAATCTTCGAGTACCCTGCAGAGATTTCCATAATTATACCCCTGTAAGGAATACCAGTCTGCCGTCTCTTTCTGCCTATCCGTAAGATTTCCGGTTCTCATGTATCTTACCGTCTCCGGTTTCATAAGAGTAACAGCTTCCGAAGAAGGTGAAAACTCTGCCGGAAGTGTGCCTTCGTTTGCCAGCATCAGGGCAAAGAGTCTGTAATCATCCGGTGTCGAAACAAGTCCGGCACCACCAGATTCGAAAGCAGGCTTATACCTTCTGTCAAAAGTTCCTAAAAATGGTGCTTCCCATTCTTTCCACTCTTTCAGATTATGGTCATAATCGTGCATTGTTACTATTCTGTTCCACTTTTCTTTCGGAACACAAAAGCCGGTATCTTTCATTCCCAATGGTTTAAATATATTTTCTTCAAGCCATTCGCCATAACTCACGCCGCTTACCGTCTCAATTACCGCACCAAGCACGTCCGCAGACAGTCCGTAATTCCAATGTTCGCCCGGTTCGCAGATAAGAGGCATCGTTCCAACCATATTCATCAGTTCTGCCGTCGGTATCATTTTTTCCGGATACCCCTGTTCCATCGGCCAGAAAAGATTTTCACCCAGGTACTTTCCTGCCGCAGTCTGGTCGTTCGGATATTCCAATCCGCTTGTCATATCAAGAAGATTCTTTATTGTCATTCTGTTTTCTGCCGGTCTTGTTGTTCCATCAGGATTCATAACCTTCAGATTCTTAAATCCCGGCAGATACTTATCAACTCCGTCATCCGGAGATATCAGCCCTCTTTCAATCATCATCATTGTGGCTGCTGACGTTATGGGTTTTGTCATGGAGAACATTCTGAAAACCGAATTCCTGTCAAGCCTTTTATCGTTTTTCAGATTGTCCCTTCCGAAAGAGCCGGAATAAATTTCCTCATTGTCCTTGTATATCATGCAAACGGTGCCTATGGCAGCTCCTGAATCAATTTCTTCCTGCATAATCCTGTCAATTTCTGTTTTAAGCTCTTTCATCTTCTTCCTCCGTAATCAAAGATTTTACTCTTTTTTTCCGATATAGTATGTTCCAATGGCAAAAACAACCATCAGCACAATACCTACTGCAAGTTCAATCGGATTCACAGCCTTTCCAATCACACCGGTATTGTAAATGATTGCAAAAGGTGAAGCCGTAATAAGTCCCGTTATGGCAAAATATGTAATTACACCATGCTTTTTAAATAAATAGTCAATTATCTTAGCAATCAGGAAAATTCCAAGAAGCACTCCGACTCCGAAAGGAATGATAAGAATACATAATCTTAACGCACCGATAATATCTCCCGAGAAAAAAGCATTAAAAAATCCTGTGACAAGATTAAGAACTCCGTAATAGAATCCCAAAATCATCATAACCATAGAACCGCTAACACCCGGAATAACCATTGTTGCCGCCGCAATAATTCCTCCAAAGAAAAGCATTACCGCATTCGAAAAATTAATGTCCAGTGTCTGAAGTGTATCCGTGCTTTCTTTGAAGAACGGAAGTACGATAACTACAAGGAAAAGAAGTATAAATGCAATCGCATCCCTTGCCCTTATCGTAAATTTTTCGCTTCCTTCTTCCTTCTGTTTGCTGCGCAATCCCCTGAAAATTATAGGGAGACCGCCAAAAATAAGACCCACAAAGGATAAATCCGTCGCAAGAGTCTGTTCACGAAGCAGATACTCAATAAGATATGAGAAACCTACAATTCCCAACGCCATTCCGAGAAAAATCGGAAACAGAAAAGAAATACTCTGCCTGAACTTTTTAAATATACATGTAATGGACTCAATAAGTTTGTCATAAATTCCAAGAGATACTGCCATTGTACCTCCGCTTACGCCGGGAATTACGTTTGCTATTCCCATGAGCATACCCTTAAAGATATTAAACACACTGCCCTTTAAATAGATTAAAAAACCTTTCATTACTCTTCCTTTCTTTTTTTCAGAAATCTTCACTCTTTACCTGTTTATTTCTCTAAAAAAGCAGTTTATGGAAAAGACTGTAGTCTCTCCCACAAGCTGCTCTTTTTTTAGATTCCAAGATACTTTTCAACTTCCGACTGCATCGCTTCTGTCTCACAAACAATATCATGCAGTACAGGTGCCATTCTTATTTCCTCAATGGCTGCCGGAATTTCAGTCATGCTGATTTCCTTTAATCTGTCAATGAGTTCAAAATCAGAAAGACTGTCAAGTTTTTCATCAATTGAAGTCAGAACACTTCTTGAGAACTTATATGGACTTGCCGTAGATGCAATTACGGTTACGGTATCATCACCGCTGTTACGACGGTAATCTCCATATACTTTTGCCGCTACCGCTGTATGAGTATCAATCACATATCCGGTATCATCATAAAGTTTCTTTATTGTTTCAGCAGTTTCCGCCTCATCAGCATATCCGCTCACAAATGACGAAAGCCCCTCTGCCATTTCCTCAGAAATTGTATATTTGCCGTTTTCCTTAAGTTCATTCATCAGTTCATTTGTCTTTTCACTGTCATTTCCTGAGATTCTATAAATAAGTCTTTCAAGATTTGATGAGATAAGAATATCCATTGAAGGTGATGAAGTTACAACAAATTCCCTGTTTCTGTCATAGGTCTTTGATGTAAAGAAATCATAAAGAACTTTGTTTTTGTTGCTTGCGCAAATAAGCCTGTTAATAGGTGTTCCTATGAGCTTTGCATAGTATGCCGCAAGAATGTTTCCAAAATTTCCCGTAGGAACAACGCAATTCATCATTTTGCCGTCCGAAATTCTACCCTCTGCATAAAGTTTTGCATATGCATAAACATAGTAACAGATCTGTGGCACAAGTCGTCCGATATTGATAGAATTTGCCGAGCTGAATACAAAGCCCTTCTTTTTCATTTCCGCATTAAGTTCTGCATTGTTAAACATTGCTTTAACACCGCTCTGTGCAGCATCAAAATTTCCTTCAATACCGATTACTCTTGTATTGGCACCCTTCTGAGTCACCATCTGTTTTTCCTGAACCGGACTGACTCCGTGCTTAGGATAAAATACGACAATTCTTGTTCCCGGAACGTCCGCAAAACCTGCAAGTGCTGCCTTACCGGTGTCTCCTGAAGTAGCTGTAAGAATTACTATCTCTTCGTTGAGATTATTCTTTTTTGCTGCCGTAGTCATTAAGTGAGGAAGAATTGAAAGTGCCATATCTTTAAAAGCTATGGTAGAACCATGGAAAAGCTCAAGATAGTAAGCTCCGTCAGCATATACCATAGGCACTATTTCTTCAGTATCAAACTTTGAATCATAAGCCTTCCCGATACAATCCTTAAGTTCGGTTTCAGTATAGTCAGTAAGAAAAAGTTTCATAACTTCATAAGCAATTTCCTTATAATTCATCTTTCCGAGTTCATCAAAACTTTTATCAAGCTTTGGCATTTTTTCCGGAACATAAAGTCCGCCATCTTCTGCCAAACCTTTAAGTACTGCCTGTGATGCAGTCACTCTGTTAGAAGCATTTCTCGTGCTGTTGTACATAATTTCCATAATTTATCGTCCTTTCCCTGCCTCATTTTCAAGAGACAAAAGCAGCTTATGTCAATAAAAACTGGCGTAATTATAACACAGCTTATTTGTTAGCACAAGTAAAAAGCTAGTAAAAGCACGCTTATTGTTCCTGCATGCCAAAATTCCTCATCAGAATTTTGCATATAAAACAACAAGCGTGCTTTTATTTACCAGTCCTTGAAAAATTCATGGTTTCCATGTTCTACAACTTTGTTAAGTGTGTCAAACCATGATGCCGTTCCTGCTGAACAGCCTTTTCTATAAATGAAATATGTTGCACCGTTGGAGTAATCTTCTCCGGAAAGTGCTCTGTTTACGGCTTCAATTGTATCACTGCTTGGAGTCTTGCCGTAAATAATTCCTGTACTTACAGGTGAAAACTGTCTTGGTGAGTTAATAACTCCTGATACGGTATTGGGAAATCTGCCTGAGTTTACTCTGTTGATTACAACATTTGCAACAAGGATTTTTCCTACCATATCTTCACCGCCCGCCTCACACTCAACGAGCTTCTGGAAGAGTACAAGCTCATCATTTGTAAGATTGATTACAAGTGACGGATTGTTGATGTATACCGGCTCAAGTTTTTCCGGTTCCGGTGCAGGTGCATGTGTTTCTTCCGGTACAGGTTCCGGTTCCGATACCGTTTCCTGCTCCGCTACTTCCTGAACTGCCTCATCAGCAACAGCTTCTTCCTCCTCATTATTGATGTCCTCTGTTATATACACGATTCCGTTTTCTTCGCCGTACTCAATTTCAGTTAAGATTCTGAATTCTTCGTCCGAATTGATTTCCGCTTCTTTTTCCGGAATACAATCAAGTTCAGGATTCATTCCTGAAGTAAAAACTACCATTGACTTTGATGATGCACATGGGAAAACAATCACGCTGTTTTCATCTGCAGTTGTCTGAACCTGTCTTTCAGCTGCATACACTTTGTAACTTCCATTTCCTGTTACTTCATCTGCTCCGCTTATGAGAGCCATCATTAAAATCAGATAAGCAATCTTTTGTGTGAGAGGATTTGCCTTCTTGTGCATTACGACCAGTCTTCCATAGAATGGACGTTTATGCATAAGATTCTGGATTCTCTTAAACATACGATTTCTCCTTAAAGTTTTTTCCGACGACCTTATTTCGCCGAACGGTCTAAACCTTAAACAAAAATCCAAAATAAGTCAACACCGAAACCCGATTTTCGTTGATATTTACATTTCGAAAAAGTCGAATTTTCTGACCATTGTTAAATTTTAACAATAAAAACAGAGGATTTCTTGTGGTTTTTATGCATGTTTCACATTTAAAATTGTTACCAAATTGTTACGTTTTGGTTATATTTTTTACGGATTTATTAACCGTTTTTAAAAATTTCATCCATTCTACACTTGTATTACCCACTTTTAACTAAATCCAAGCGTTTTTTTCAGCTTATTCAGCGGTTTTTTTTGCCATTTTTCGACCTTTTCTCCCACACTCCAAAAAGTGGAATTTTAACAATTTCGAGCAGTACTGTAAGCCGGGTTCTGTCTTGGATGATCATCTATCTTGACCGCATATTACTATGCGGCTCCTTTACAGACATTACATCTGTAAAACGCGACCTACCCGAAAACGTGACGGGCCGCCACATCGTTTTCTGTTGGTCTTGCTTCGAGTGGGGTTTACACAGCCTTCCCTGTTACCAGAGAAGCGGTGGTCTCTTACACCGCCATTCCATCCTTACCTGTAAAAACAGGCGGTTTCTTTTCTGTTGCACTAGCCTGGGAGTCACCTCCACCGGACGTTATCCGGCACCCTGCCCTATGAAGCCCGGACTTTCCACACCTTTCGGCGCGATCATCCGTACTGCTCGCAAATATTACTGTATCAAATTGTAAATGTTTTTGCAATTATTTTTTTATCTCACGATATTATAATTTGAAACATCCGCCTCCGATAAACTCCCTTACAATGGAATTGAGTGGGATCCGGTCTGACGGAACCGCCAGAAAATAATCCAGGAACTTGAGGAGTCTCTTGGCTTCTTCATATTCCTTTTCATCCGGTCCGATTTCAAAAAGGAGTGGTTCTGCATACTGCTTAAGTACGCCCAGTTCATAAATAAGGTTGGAATCAAACATCACATCCGCTTCCTCCTGGAATGGAAATATGTATTTTTCCTCACCTCGTCTCACTGACGGCCACATAGCTATTGTTTCTGCAGCCTTCGTTCCTCTGGTTCTTGCATCTCTGACAATTCTTCTTATGAGTCTTCCGTCTGTCGTCGCAATTCTGTTATGTTCGTCAACATTAAGCTGCGTAAGCGCACTTATATAAACTTTAAATTTTGATTCCGCCGGTATACTCGGACTCAGTTTATCATTCAAGCCGTGTATTCCTTCTATAACAAGAATATCATCCTTACCCAATGTCAGATAATTGCCATGATATTCTTTTTTGCCGGATACGAAATTAAACTCCGGTATCTCAACGGTTTCTCCATTCAGAAGTGCTGTCATATGACGGTTAAAAAGTTCCAGGTCAATTGCTTCAAGACATTCAAAGTCATATTCTCCATTTTCATCCTTCGGCGAATCCTCACGATTCTTGTAGTAATTATCCAACCCTATGGCATGCGGTTTTAATCCCACAAGTTTAAGCTGAATCGAAAGTCTCTGTGAAAAGGTCGTCTTACCTGATGACGAAGGTCCGGCAATCATTACAAACTTCTTGTTTTTTCCGGCCTTCACCTTTTCGGCTATTTCTGCCATCTTTTTCTCCTGCAGAGCCTCAGCCATAAGCACAAGCTCTCCAATTTTGTTCTGACTTACTATCTCATTCATCGAGCCTATGTTGGCCGTGCCTATCATTCTACTCCAGTAGTTCGAGCTATCCAGGGTATTGTAAAGCATTGGTCTGTCCTGCATCCCTCCCAGAACTTGCGGATTCCTGTCATCAGGATAATAAAGAAGAATTCCTTCCTTATATAAACGTACATCAAAAACCTTAAGGCTTCCGGTTCTTACCGGCATGTATCCGAAGAAGTAATCAGTAAAATTTCCTATGCTGTACAGGTTAGTGGCTGATGACCTCCTGAATTTAAAAAGCATATCCTTGTCATTCATTCCTATGCCTCTGAAAAATTCACGGGCTGCAACCGTTGACACTGTACTCCTTATAATAGGAAGATTCTCATCCACATATTTTTGCATAAGCATCTTAACTTCCGATATAAAGTCTTCATCCGGCTTCATTCCATACAGCTCACAATATGTTGTTCTTCCAAGGCCATACTCCACACAGCATCTGCTTAATCTGTTTCCGCCTGCCTTATATACTGCCTTGAGAAAAATCATAAGTATTCCTCGCTCATATGTACTCATCCCAGCCTTTTCCTTTATGCTCACCCATTCCATACGGCAGTCTCTGTCTACCATAACGCTTAATTCCCTAAGTCTTCCATTGAGTCTGCATAACATTACCGGAATGCCTTTCTCCCCACCGAAATCCTTGAGAACTTCCTCTGCCCTGACCGGATTTTCATATTCTATTGTCTTATCTCCACAGGTAACCTTAAATCTGTTCATAAATACCTCCCCCGAAATCATAAACCTTTCATATATTCTGTTGCTTCCATAATATTACTTTCTTCCTTATAAATATGCTTCAGCGTCTCCTCTATATTCCCCTTGCACTCCTCAATTACACGAGTTTTTATCATTTCAAGTTTTCTCTTTCTTTCTTCCAAAAAACTTTCAAGAACCGGATTGCGGGTTTCAAGAAGATTTTTTCCATACTCATAAAAAATGTCCCGTTTATCCATTGATACGTCCGATGGAACAGCTCTCATACAGGTATAATACTTTCCGTCTTCAAAGCACATTTCTTCTTTATTAATATAGTACCCCATATCCTCAAGATAATGTCTTACCATTGCAAGGTCTGACTGTGGCTGAAGCACTAGACATTTCACGCCTTCAAGCTTGTTTCTTCCATTTTCAAGTATACTGCATGTGGTTATTCCTCCCATACCTGAAATAACGATACAGTCCGCCTCTCCCTGTTCAAGTCCGTCAAGACCATCTGACAGTCTTGTTTCTATTCTGTCCTCCAGACCACTTGCCGCTATATTTGCAACCGCCTTTTTTAACGGTCCCTCTCTCAGGTCCATTGCAACGGCATGCCGTGCCACATTTCCCTCAATTGCATTTATTGAAAGGTAAGCATGGTCACAACCAACATCTGCCAGCACATTACATGGCTGGCAGAGTGATAAATTCATACTGAGTCTTTTTGATAAAATAAAAGATGTTTTCATTATGTCCTAATATCTATTCCTCTAAATAGTCCCTCAACTTCCGGCTTCTGCTTGGCTGACGAAGCTTTCTTAATGCTTTCGCCTCGATCTGACGGATACGCTCTCTTGTAACATGGAACTCTGCTCCTACTTCTTCAAGAGTCCTCTGCTTTCCATCATTTAAACCAAATCTGAGTTCAAGTACTTTCTGTTCCCTGTCAGAGAGCGTCTCCAAAGCCTCTTTTATCTGCTGCCTTAGCGCCGTCTGCGTTGCTACATCCTCCGGAACCGGCATGTTGTAGTCCTGTACGAAATCTCCAAGATGCGAATCATCCTCTTCGCCGACCGGAGTCTCCAGAGAAACAGGTTCCTGACTTATTTTTGTAATCTCCGCCACTCTTTCTACCGAAATATTCATAAATTCAGCAAGTTCGTCAGTAGTCGGTTCACGTCCAAGCTGCTGTATAAGTTCCCTTTTCGCCTTGATAAGTTTATTTATGTTTTCCACCATATGAACCGGCACACGAATGGTACGGGCCTGGTCAGCTATGGCTCTTGTTATCGCCTGCCTTATCCACCATGTTGCATAAGTAGAAAACTTGAATCCCTTTTCATAGTCAAACTTTTCTGCCGCCTTAATGAGTCCCAGGTTACCTTCCTGTATCAGATCAAGGAACTGCATTCCACGTCCGACATATCTCTTGGCAATACTTACAACAAGTCTTAAGTTAGCTTCTTCAAGCCTTCTTTTTGCCTCAACATCACCATTCTGTATCCTCTTAGCTAGCTCAACTTCTTCTTCAGCCGTAAGCAGAGGTACCTTTCCGATTTCCTTGAGATACATTCTGACCGGGTCATCCACACCAATTCCTTCCGGAACGGAAAGGTCAATCTGGGCAAGATTTTCCTCCTCGATTTCACCGAGTCCATCCATTTCAAGCTTGTCCATTGACTCAATCTTGTCAATACCGGCAAAAAGTTCCTCGTCAGATATATTGGAAAGCTCTTCCAATTCCTTTTCATTAATTTCGGATACTGCATTTTCCTTCAGGACATCCACATCATTGTCTTCGAGATATCCGTAAATCATATCCATTTGTTCTTTGTTCAACTCAAATCCTGTAAAAAACTTCTTTACCTCCTGGTAATCAAGAACGTTTTTCTTTGTCTTTGCGAAATCAAGAATTTCCCCAAGTTTATTCTGAAATGCTACCGTGTTAATATCCATGTCAATCTCCATTTCTCCGCAGAATCTCTATTGTTCTTTTAATCTCCTCTGAATTGTATCAGACAGCCGCCCCAGTTTCTTTTTTTCTTCCATTGTTTTGACAAGAAGCTTTCCGTCACCTTCTTCTGATGCCTTTTGCATGTTTCTCCTTACAGAGATTTCCTTTAATCTCGTCACTGCATCCGCAAAGGCTTTGTCCAGCATTTTGTCATCACTCATCTGAAGCCATAAATCCGTTTGAAACAAATCTGAAGCTACGGTCTGTTCCTCAGGCGTTACAAATCTGTTTATAACCGCTGCCGGATTAATTTCTCTTTTTTCTCTCCTTCTTTTATATACCTCCTTGGCAACATCCTCCGGAACTCCGGTCTGAAAATCATCCGTACAGAGATATTCTTCGAGAATTCCCAGGTATTTATCATTTTCAACAGCCCATGTCAGTACAAGACTTTCGCACTCCAGCCTGTCTTTGTCATAAACCGAGCTTTTGTTTTCCTGTTTAATCTCTCGATTTACATAAGTACTGCTGTCGTTGTTTTTGTTGTCTATTCCCAAAGCCAGCCTGTTCACTCTCTGTCTGAAATTGTCAGGCGGAACATCATATCGCTTGGCGATTGCTGACATATATGTGTTTCTTTCCAATTCATCGGGATAATCAAGCATTTTTGCTGCAAGTGTTTTCAAGAGCATGTTCTTTTCATCCGCTGATGAAAGATCGTAATTTTTCTCCGTACACTCAAGCTCAAATTCAAATCCCGGTGTTGCCTCTTCGATTCTTTTTTCAAATTCTTCTTTTCCCAAAGCCTTGATAAACTCATCCGGATCCTTATACGGTGCAAGCCTCAACACCTTTGCACTTATTCCGACTGCCCTCAATATCGGAATTGCCCTCAAGGCTGCCTTGGTGCCCGCTCCGTCACTGTCATATGAAATAACCGCTCTTTGTGAATATCTGGCCATCAGTCTTGCCTGTAATCCGGTAAGTGCCGTACCAAGACTTGCAACCGCATTGTCAAACCCTGCCTGATGCAATGCTATGACATCCATATATCCTTCACATAAAAGCAAGTATCCGGCCCTCGATTTACGGGCTATATTCATTGCATATAAATTACGGCTTTTATCGAAAATTTCCGTTTCTGCCGAATTAAGATACTTCGGCTCTCCGTCCCCCATAACTCTTCCGCCAAATGCAATTACTCTGTTGTTTATGTCCATTATAGGAAACATGACACGGTTCCAGAACTTATCATAAACTCCGTTTCGCTCACTGTAACCGAATATCCCGGAAGCCTTAAGTATTTCACTGTCATAGCCTTCCCGCCTTAACATCTCATATAATTCCGAACCTGATTTTTTCGAGTATCCCAAACCGAACCGGAGAATTATTTCATCCGAAAGATTTCTGTTTCTCAGGTATTCATAACCTACCCGTCCTTCGGCTGTTCTCAGTGTTTTATGGTAGAAAACCGCCGTTTTTTTGTATATGTCCATCAGATTCTTTTTTCTCTTGGCATAATTCTGTTTTTCCTCGGAATACTCCGCCTCCGGCAACTCGACTCCGCTTCTGTCCGCCAAAAGCTTCAATGCCTCCGGAAACGACATGCTTTCATATTCCATTATAAATGTAATGACATTACCGGCTTTTCCGCATCCGAAACATTTATATATCTGTCTGGCCGGATTAACACTGAACGAAGGAGTCTTTTCGTTATGGAAAGGACAAAGTCCCTGATAATTGCTGCCTCTTCTGTTCAGTTTTATATAAGAACCGATTACGTCAGCAATATCATTTTTTCTTCTTACCTCTTCTATTATCTCTTCAGAATAAAACATGCCGTCCTCCGTCGTTTTTAGTACCGTCCGCATTTAAATTCCATTATTAGTATTTCCACGCCTTCGGTATCATTATATCCGTATATGTTGAAACGAAATACTTGTCGGTCATTCCTGCAATATAGTCACAGACTGCCATTTCAAGCTCTTCATTTCTTAAATGTATATTGTTATGAAATTCCTCCGGAATCATTTCCGGATTTTGCATATAATAATCAAACATCTGACAAATCATCGATTCCGCCTTATGTTCCTCACCCTTCGCCACCGGATTTGTGTAAACATTTTCAAACATCCAATTGCGGAGTCCCAACATTGCTTCCCTGTATTCATCAGTCATTGAAACATCCGGTTTGTCAAATGAATTCATTATGATATTGTGTATTGCGGAATTAAGTCTGTCTCTCAGACATGAACCCATCAAATCGGTATACTTCGACGGAATGTCACTTTCCTTAATTATTCCTGCTCTTACCGCATCATCAATATCATGATTTACATAAGCAATCTTATCTGACATCTGGACTATCTTTCCCTCAAGAGTCGCCGGGTGTCCCGATGTCTGATGATTTTTTATTCCGTCAATAACCTCCCAGGAAAGATTTAATCCCTTCCCGTGCTTTTCAAGGAATTCGACAACCCTTATGCTTTGTAAATGATGTTTAAAACCTTTTGAACACACTCTGTTTAAAGCGCGCTCCCCTGCGTGGCCGAAAGGTGTATGTCCGAGGTCATGTGCAAGGGCTGTTGCTTCAACCAAATCTTCATTCAATTTTAAAGCTCTTGCAATCGATCTTGATATCTGCGCCACCTCAAGAGTATGAGTCAATCTTGTTCTGTAATGATCTCCCTCCGGTGTAAGAAAAACCTGAGTTTTATCTTTCAGTCTCCTGAATGCTTTTGAGTGGATGATTCTGTCACGGTCTCTCTGATATGCCGGACGGATGTCGCAAGGTTTCTCTTCCCTTCCTCTTCCCTTCGAGCAGTCAGAAAATGACGCATATTCGCTAAACAGTAAATGTTCCCTCTGTTCAAGCATCTGTCTGATTCTGTAATCTGATTCCATAAACCTCTCCGCTTATGCCATTATTCTTTCATCACATTGTTCTGTGAATTATCGGGCATTACGGCTTTTTTTACGTCCGTCGGATATGCCCAAAAACCCAATTTCATAATACTCTTTTTTTACATAAAAGTAAAGACATTATTACCCCTGAAACCCCACTGTAAACGCAACTTTTGACAAATTTTCCTCCTAAAAAAATCTTTCTCTTACATTACGGCACAAAACGTCCTCACACATGTTACTCCTTTATTAAGTCTTTATTAAGCTTTGCCTATTTTATTGCCTGAGAAGTTGAAAATTGCTATAATTATTAACCAAATATGTTTTAAACGGAGGCATATATGTATAAAGAAATCCTTACTCAGCTTCTTAACTCGGTCCGTGAATTTACGGAAGCAAACAGTTTCTTTGCTGAGGACTATGGAACGCTGATGAAAATAATGTTCCCTGCCCTTACTTTTTTTATTCTTGTCAGCACAATCATTTCCCTTCTGACACTTCCTCATTCATCGGAAATATGGGGGAAATTGGTAGGGCTGGAGGATGGAAAAACATATTTCATCAATCACTGGGAAAATATAATCGGCAGGGCTGGCAGCAGTGACATCAGATTTACAGACCCGACGGTTTCAAAACAGCATGCCGCTCTCATTCGCGACGAACAGGGAAACTGGAAAATCCATGATTTGGAATCCATGCACGGCATTTTTGTGAACAACGAAGAAGTTGTTGAAGACAAAGAGCTCAACTACGGTGACGTTATTTCATTTGCTTCATACAGCGTCAGACTTGAACCTCTTACTGCCGCCGAAAAGAAAAAAAGCGAAAGACGCAGAAAACAGTTCAGGCCCATCCCGCCCTGGTGTATGCTGATTCTTCTCACGCTGTTCCAGTTTTTTACGGCACTTTCGCTGATTATTAACGGCGGTGAAACGGCTTCCATATACATAATTCCCGCCTTTTCAATTCTCACCGTCGTAATGTGGCTCTATTTTATAGACATGAGAATTCTGGGAATCCGTGGCTTCGAGATGGAAATCATCGCATTTTACCTCTCCACTCTCAGTCTTGCAATCGTTGCTTCTTATGCTCCTTCTTCTCTTATGAAGCAGGTTTTCTCAATAATAATCGGTATCGTTTTTCTTATATGTTTCGGTATATTTTTAAGAAATCTCAAACGTGTACAGACTTTCCGTTGGGTTATGGCTGCCGCAACGATAGTACTGCTTCTTATAACCGTTATACTCGGCGCCAGAAAATATGGTGCAATCAACTGGGTAAACATTGCAGGCATCAGCATACAGCCATCCGAAATTGCGAAAATCACTTATATATTTGCCGGTTCGGTAACTCTTAACCGAATGTTTAAGAAAAGAAACATTACACTTTTCATCGCACTTACTCTCGCAAACATCGCAATTTTGGCATATTGCAGCGACTTTGGAACAGCTTCCATTTTCTTTATAACCTTTATTGTAATTGCCTATCTCCGTTCCGGAAGCATTGCAACAATAAGTTTCATCTGTTCCGGAGCCGTTTTCGGCGCATTACTTATCATTACGGCAAAGCCTTACATATTCAGAAGATTCTCAAGTTGGGGAAAAGCATGGGACTTTGCTGCTTCAACCGGATACCAGCAGGTCAATACCATGGTTGCAATAAACAATGGCGGTTATGCCGGTGTCGGACCCGGAAAAGGAATGCTTGCGAACAAACATGTTGCCGCCGCAGATACCGACCTTGTTTTCGGCATGTTATGTGAAGAATGGGGAATCATTATCGCTCTTTTCGCTATCGCATGTATTCTGACACTTGCCGTATTTGCAATACGTTCCTGCATGTATTCACGTTCAACATTCTATACGATGGCCGCTTGTGCAACCACCTCTCTTCTGCTTTTCCAGACAGCTCTTAATGTATTCGGTGCTGTTGACATACTTCCAATGACCGGTGTTACTTTTCCTTTCGTTTCAAACGGCGGCTCTTCAATGGTCATGGCCTGGGGTGTTCTTGCCTACCTGAAGGCGGCTGATACAAGGCCTAATGCAAGCTTTGCCTCCCGTCTGAAAAAAAACGAACAGGCACCGACTGCGGAAGCTCTCAGAAAAAAGAAAAAAAGCAGATAATACGGCTTTGTTGCGCCATACTCCGGGTTATGTCATGCGCACTGACATAAATCCTTTCTTTTCAAACCATGTGCGCAGAAATGAGGATTAGCATGAAAAAAGTTCAAAACCGTACAATGCTCTGCATTCTTATTTGTTTCATCTTTGCACTCGGTATCATTTTTTTCCTTTTCAGATATACCAGAAACCTCGAAAACTGGACACTTGACAATTACTATGCCGCCATAGGTTACACGCCTACAAGCAATTATGACATTTTAATTTCCGACGGCAAAAAATACTATACAAACGACACTCAATCCGAAAGCTATTATGTCAGAGGCTCGATAACCGACCGCAACAATACGGTTCTCGCAGTTGTAAACGAAAACGGTATCAGTTACAATTCATCTGTTTCACTGCGAACTGCAAGTCTGCATGCCGTCGGCGACAGATTTTCAAATATTGCTACCGGGGCTCTTCGAAATCTTTCATCCGATTTTTCAAGATATGAAACAAAAGATGGCGAATACACCGCTGAGGACAGTGGCAATACCGTTGTAATGACAATCGACTCTTCCGTAAATCAGATTGCTTACAACGCATTCGGCCAATACAAAGGATGTATCGGAGTCTACAATTACAAGACCGGTGAAATCCTGTGCATGGTGTCAACACCGACCTATGACCCCGAGAACGTTCCAGCCGACATAGAAACCAACTCTGCATACAGCGGTGCATATATAAACAGATTTTTCTCGTCGGCTTTTACACCCGGTTCCACGATGAAAACAATCACCCTCCAGTGTGCCCTTGATACGGTTTCCGGGATTCAGAACATGACCTTCAACTGTACGGGCTCATATAAAATCGGCAATCAGGTTGTAAACTGTACAGGCATTCACGGAAATCAGTCTCTTTCGGCTGCATACGGAAATTCCTGTAACTGTGCCTTTGCTCAGATAGCTCTTCTGCTTAAACAGGAGGATCTCAAAGCTACCGTTGATAATGCCGGTCTCACAAAGCCAATGACCATCGACGGAAATTTCAAAACCGGAAAAGGTTCTTATGACCTTGTCGGTAACACAGACTTTGAATTTGCCTGGTCGGCAATAGGTCTTCATCATGACCTTGTAAATCCATGTGAACTGATGACCTATTTAGGAGCCGTTGCAAACGACGGGCGTGCCGCAATCCCCACGACTCTGCTTCAGGTTAACTCACCTGACGGAAAGGTTTTGAAGAGAATAAGCACTGATAATACCGATCGGCTTATAAACCCCGACACTGCAGCAATCATGAAGGAATACATGGTAAACAACACTGTCAACCACTCCAGTCATTATGGAACTTACCGGTTCAATGTCTCAATCGGCGCAAAAACCGGAACCATTGACCGTGCCGATGGAGGAATGGATGGCTGGCTCAGTGGATTTGTAAATGATGAACGTTATCCTTATGCCTTTGTCTGCTTCGTTGAAAACGGCGGATATGGCGTTAATACAGCCGGTGGAATTGCCGCACAGGTTTTAAATGCACTTTGTAAGTAAAAAAGATTCCGTCTCAGGCTAAATGCCCGGGACGGAATCTTTTTTGTTTTCATCTGACTTTCGTTTTTCATTCTTTGAATAAACACATCCGCAATAATCCTGTCTGTACAGTCCATATTCGGATGAAAGCTCTATTGACCTCTTATATCCGTTTTTCTTTTTGAAATCACTTGTAAGATATTTTACGTTTCTGCCTTCTGCCAGTTTTTCACCTATCGATACCAATCTGTCTGCATCTTTATATGGGCTTATTGACAGCGTTGTCGTAATATAGTCAAAACCGTTTTTTTTCGCATATTCAACTGCACGCTCCAGTCTGAGACGATAGCATACCGTACACCTTGCGCCCCTCTCAGGTTCATTTTCCAGTCCCTTTACCCTGTCAAAAAACTCTCTGTCGTCATACTCTTCCCTGACAAGATTTACATTATCAAGCCCCATCTTCTTCAGAAGTCCTTCAAGTTCTCCGGCCCTGTAAACATATTCCTCTTCCGGAAAAATGTTCGGATTATAGAAATAAAGCGTAATGTCAAAAAATCTGTTCAGGTATTCAAGACAGTAACTGCTGCACGGAGCACAACAGGCATGTAACAGAAGTCTTGGTTTGACGGATTCTGCAGAAATACGTCTGATTACTTCATCAAGTTCTCTCTGGTAATTTCTTTTTGCCTGCATCAGTCTGCTTCACCTATTATCTCTACAAGTGCATCATACAGCTTTTGCATCTCTTCCTCTGTACCTATCGTAATCCTGAGGTGATTATATACACGGGGCATAACAAAGTATCTTACATAGATTTTTCTATTCTTAAGCTCCGTATATATTTTTTCTGCCGCTATGCTCTCATGAGTCAGGAAAAGGAAATTCGTTTTGCTCTCAGGTCCCGAAAAACCTAATTCCTTAAGCTTTTCATAATACAATTCCCTTGTTGCAATAATCTTTTTCCTTGTTTTTTTGAAATACTTCTGATCTCTTATTGCCTCCACGCCACATTTCAATGACGGCATATTCATTGTATATGAATTATATGAATGTTTTACTCCATTTAAAGCCTTTATGAGTTCCGGATTTCCGATTGCAAAACCGATTCTCATTCCTGCCATTGAATAAGACTTGCTGAACGTTCTTACCACAAGAAGATTATCATATTTGTTTACAAGAGAAATTGCAGACTTCTCTCCGAAATCAATATATGCCTCGTCAACTATGACAACGGACTCCGGATTTGCGGCGATTATTTCCTCTACCTCCTCATGCGGAAGTTCAATTGAGGTTGGTGCATTCGGATTTGCAAAAATTATACCACCGTTAGGAACCATATAATCTTCTTTTTTTATTTTAAAATCCTTGTCGACAGGCTGCATTTTGTATTCAATTCCGAAAAGACGTGCCCATACGCTGTAGAAAGAATATGTAACATCCGGAAAAAGTATCGGCTTATTGGAATTAAAGAATGTGAGGAAGGACATTGCAATTACATCATCCGATCCTACGCCCACAAATACCTCATCCTTGGAAACTTCATATACACTTGCGATCTCTTTTACAAGAAAACCTGCATTAGGGTCCGGATACTTTTTCAATCTTTCATATTGAAAATTGTGAAGTGCCCTTTTTACCCCCGGTGCCGGCGGATAGGGATTCTCATTCGTATTCAACTTTACCACATCAAGTTCCTGTGGCTGCTCGCCCGGAACATATGGAGTGGTTTTTCTAACATTTTTTTTCCATTCAAACATTTTTTACTCCTTTTAGTGTGACAAATATTATTGCATGAGTTCGCTATTGTACCTGTTTAATGTGGTAAAAGCAGAACATGTCACATTTTTCAGATAAGTCCGTACTCCTTTGCCAATGCTTCAAAAGCCGAAAGCGAACGTTTAATCATTTCATAATCTACGCAATATGCAAGTCTTACATATCCCGGACCGGCAAATCCCTTTCCAGCAACCAACAGAAGATGATATTTTTTTGCCGCCTCCACAAAAGCAGTATCATCCCCACCCGGAGCTTTCATCCAAATATAGAATGCTCCCTCCGGTTTTACAACTGTAAATCCATATGAAACAAGCGCATCATAGAGAAGTTTTCTGTTTCTGTCATATGCAGCTATATCCGTGCTGCAGTCGAGACATCTCTCAATCACCTTCTGCTGAAGTGAAGGTGCATTTACAAATCCAAGCACCCTGTTAGCCACTGCAGCTCCCGCAATAATATCCTCTGCATTGTCAAGTTCATCAGGCAATACAAGATATCCTATTCTTTCACCCGGAAGCGAAAGCGACTTGCTGTATGAGTATCCTACAATGGTATTATGGTAATATTTTGTCAGATATGGTACTTCAACATCTCCATAGACCAATTCTCTGTATGGTTCGTCTGATATAAGATATATTTCCGTACCGAATTCCTTCTCCTTTGAAAGGAGAACTTCCGCAATCTCTTTTATTGTCTTTTCAGGATAAATTACGCCTGTCGGATTGTTAGGTGTATTTACAATTACCGCTTTTGTCTTTTCCGTTATTGCGGATGCCAGAGTCTCCGCTACCGGTAAAAATGTGTGTTCATCAGTTTTTACCGGCACAACAACACCATCATAATTTGCCACATAATTATTGTACTCTACGAAATATGGCGCAAATGCAATAACTTCATCTCCCGGATTCAACAGGGTCTTTAAGATAACATTGAGACCTCCTGCCGCTCCTACCGTCATAAGAATATTCTCTGCGCTAAAAGATGTTCCGAATCTCTTATTAAGACTCTTGGCAACTGCATCACGCACTGAAGGATAACCCGCATTGCTCATATATCCATGGATAAATACAGGATCTTCTTCATTTATTATATCAATTATACTGTTTTTTACTTCATCCGGAGCAGGAACGCTCGGATTTCCCAAACTGTAGTCATAAACATTTTCCTTACCGAATTCTTTTGCCATCTTCATGCCTTCTTCAAACATTGCACGAATGGCTGATCCGTTCTTCACGAGTGACTGTACTTTTTCAGATATCATCATCGTTACCTTCCTTTCACTTCATCTTTATGATTTTACACCAGCCTTCTTTATTTGTAAAGTATATCAGTCGGTTCCCGAGTCCCTGATGGCATTAAAAACCCCTTCCGCATCAAGTATACCAAACCCCCACTGAGAATCCGTTCCTTCACTTACCGGTCTGCTTCCGGTTATAAGAAGCCTTTTCAAGCCGGTTCCCGTAATATACTTTCTGTCACTTAGAACAGCTGCCCACTGCATTATAAGAACCGCTGTTCCCGCAGTTACCGCCGCTGCCACGCTGGTCCCCGTGAATCCGGTAATCCTTTCCCTGACACAATTATAGGCATTGACATCTACTCCCGGAGCACACAGTTCCGGTTTCCCGTTTATTCTTCCCCTGCCGCTCTCCGGATAAATTCTTCCGTTTTCACCGTCATATGCCCCAACCGTGCATGTAAAAACCGCATCTCCGGGAGATGTAATCGTATTTTCAACTGTCGGTGTAAGAAACTCGATTCCTCCCGTACCGAATCCGGTGACCGGCAGATATGCTGAAATTCTTACTTCCCGATTTCTGCTTTCTTCCGTTACCGATATTTTCCAGATTCCCTCAGCCATCCCCGAAATTCTCATATATATAATGCACTTTTCTGAGCGGTAATCATATCTTTCCGTCTTAATCGAAAAATCCGTACCCTCAAATAAAAAACTGAACCTTCCGCCGTCTCCTCCCACCTGCTTTCTTTCTCCTGTAGGACTCTCCACAATAACGGACGGTCTTGCCCCCTGTGAGAGAATCATATTTATGAAAGTGTCAGTTTCTCTTTTGTTAACATACAATGGAAATTCCGCTGTCTGAATTTCATTTTCCGTATTAAATATTCTGTTTTCGGAATGTGCCCTTGCAATCGCCATATTTCCTGCAGCAGTTATCACAGCCGTATGAAGCTGACGGTTTATAAAATCCAGATATTCTTCAAGATATCCGCTTCCATCATGCGTTCCAAGATTCGTTTCAAAAGGAATTACCAGTACGAGAGGCTTCTCCCCGGCCCTCCTGACAGCATAGTCTACAGCCTCAATGATATCCGTTTCCGAATATGCTTTTGCTTTTCTGTTAATGTTATAGTGTTCATACTCCGATTCATCCGCAAGTTTCAGCGACACCGCAATTATCTCCGCATCCGGTGCAATTCCCTCAAACTCATTCCCTGATTTTTCACCGCATATTATACTTGCCATCATGGTTCCGTGAACAAGTTTTTCTTTATCCCTCACAAACCGGCCGTAAACCGCTTCATCATTAAGCTCATTGCCCGAAAGTTCCCTTCCTTCTGTCTGATCATAATAGTATGAAATCTTAGATGTTCCGTCATTTTTTCTCAATATCCGCGTCCCTATGTCAACTCCATCATCAATAATGGCTACACATACTCCTCCGCCATAAAGATTCAGACCGGACATTCTTCTCACACGGTTAATTCCGGTTTCTTCCAGAACATTACTCTCACTCAATCCGTAACACTTCGGATAATTAGCTTCAATCACATCCTCAAAAGCAAGATTTTCTCCATAATTCAATATGGCATATCTTCCTGCTGCCACTATATACGAGTCCGGTTTATAAACATATTCCGTTATCGTAGGATTATCATTATAAGGTACTATATATTTCATAGAGGCCTTTTTGCCTATTCTATTGTTTCAAATCCGGCAATATTCCGCTGTATTTTGAAACTTTTATTAAGAAGATATCAAGCTCATTTACATCTTTTTTTTACTATGATACAATAATCCGGATGTTTATTTTACGGTCGGACCGGAGGTACGGATTTCTATCATTCCCGCATTTTCCGGTTTCCGGGAAACGAGGAGACAATGAAGAAGAACAAACGAAATCCTAAAAAAAACAGAGGCAGATTATGTTTTCTGCTCTCACTTCTCCAAATACTGATTTCAGCATTTCTCATCTATTCACTTCATGAAATTAACATATTACCGGCAAAATACTTTCTGGCGGTCGTCGCCGTACTCATTCTGTGCGGAATCTTCACTATAAAAAAATCCTTTACTTCCATGGTTTCCCATGGCCGCAGAAGAGTCGGATTACTTTCACCCTTTATTTCAGTCATACTGATAATCCTTTCAGTACCGGCCTCCTATTACATCTTGTCTGCCGACAAAATGATAAGCAATATAACTTCCCCTGCAGGAAGCAGTGCCGACATTTCCGATGAAAACTTTGTGTCGATTATTACACTCAAGGATTCATCACTCTCACTTGTAACAGAACTCGACGGGCTGAATCTTGGAATAGATAATTCGTTTGATGCTGACAAAATGAACTACTCTGTCAAATGGCTTGAAAAGAAGTATGACATAAACTGTAATTCCGAGAACTATACAAATCTCCGGGATTTTGTTGACAATCTGTATAATGGCAGTCTTGATGCCATTATTCTTGAATCTTCAAGATACACTCTCATGGAAAATTTAAGTGAAACCTTCACTGATGATACAAAAATTATTGCGAGAATTGCAGTTGACTACAGTGAATACAATAATTCCACCGCTTCAGAACCTGTTGCCACTCTTCCTCCGAGACCTGACGGCAACATAGCTGATGGCGGGTCCGTAACGGATTCTCCTTTCATTGTTTATGTCAGCGGCATCGATACATCGGGTTCCATTGCTCTTAAAAGCAGAAGTGATACAAATATATTAATGGCGGTAAATCCGAGAACCAAAAAGATTCTTCTTGTTTCAACTCCGAGAGATACCTACACGCCTTTATATGGTGTTTCCGGCAGTGTAAAAGACAAGCTTACACATGCAGGTCTTTATGGTCCTGAATGTTCAATGGGCACACTGGAGACCCTCTATGACATAAGCATAGACTACTATATAAGAGTAAACTTCTCTTCCGTAATTGACATAGTTGATGCCCTCGGTGGCGTTGATGTTTACTCCGCTTATTCATTCACCTCGCAAAACACATCCGGATATTCCTTTACCAAAGGATATAATCATGTAAACGGTGCTGCTGCACTCTCATTCTGTCGTGAAAGATATTCCTTCGGCAATGGAGACTATCAGCGCGGTCAGAATCATATCGAAATGATTAAGGCTGTAATCAACAAAGCCTGTTCTCCTGCCATCCTTGGCAACTTTGATGAGCTCATGGAAGCTGTTTCCTCCTGTGTTCAAACCAGTCTTTCGGCAGATGAACTGACGTCACTTGTAAAAATGCAGCTTAATGACGGAGCCTCATGGGAATTTGAATCCATGGCTCTAACCAATACCGGTTCATCATCATCAACCTGCTATTCACTTCCGGGTCCGTCCTTATATGTCGGAATCATTGATGAAGATTCAAGACAGGAAATCAGCAGGGCATTTGACGAATTTATGACAGAATAATCTAAAAAAGCAGGGCTTAGATTAAGCCCTGCTTTTTTATCCCATTAGAAAACTACAAGAACCAATAATATTGAAATAATGGCCTGCGGAATAAATCCATAAAAAATCCTATCCCATATCTTCAGTTCTTCATAGCTTTTCAGTTTCTGCTTCTTCTCTCCACTATGTTTGGAAATAAAGAAATCAATTATATCAAAAACCATTTCCACAACAAAAAAGGCAATTAAAATTTTGCCATATACACTTTTGAAATTAATTGCAAAAACAGCAATAATCATACCTGCCATTCTTGTTGAAACGGTTTTATATGTGTCCGGATTAGAGAGATCCGCTGATTTATATCTGTATTCCTCAATTATATCAAAAACCATTTCCACAACAAAAAAGGCAATTAAAATTTTGCCATATACACTTTTGAAATTAATTGCAAAAACAGCAATAATCATACCTGCCATTCTTGTTGAAACGGTTTTATATGTGTCCGGATTAGAGAGATCCGCTGATTTATATCTGTATTCCTCATCAAGCTTCTGCTTCTCTTTTTCCGTCATGATTTTTCTGGTTGTACCCGATATCTTTTCATCCGCATTCAAAAACTTCTTATACATTCTGCGAAATCCTGTGATAATAACCGGTCCGAAAAATGTTACGCCCCTTTTTAAAATCAGGCTGTAATATGCTGACGCAAAGAAAATTATCGCGAACACACACAGTATCAAAATAATATACTTTAACATATGCTGCACCTATTCTCTTACGCCTATTATCGGACTCCCTGTCTTACGGATATAATCTCCCGTAATCGTAACCTTGCCAATCATCGGATCTTTTGGTATTTCATACATGATATCAAGCATGAATTCCTCAATTATCGCCCTTAAGGCTCTTGCTCCTGTATTTTTACTTATTGCAAGTCTCGCAATTTCCTCAAGTGCATCATCCGTAAACTCAAGAAGGACCTCATCCATTGCAAACAACTTCTGATATTGCTTGATTATTGCATTGCTTGGCTCAACGAGAATTCTCTTGAGCATATTCGTATCCAGACCGCTTAAAGTAAATATTACCGGAAGTCTTCCAAGAAATTCAGGGATCATACCATATTCTCTCAGGTCTTCCACTGTTACTTTGGAAAGGATGTCCGGGTCATCATCATATTTATCCTTAAGTTCAGAACCGAATCCAATCATTGAAGTTTTTGTCAGTCTGCTCTTTATGATGTTTTCAAGATCCGGGAACGCTCCACCACACACAAACAAAATGTTTTTTGTGTTGATTGTTGTCATCGGAACCATAGCATTTTTGCTGGTTGAACCGACCGGAACCTCTACATCAGCTCCTTCAAGCAGCTTCAAAAGTCCCTGCTGAACACTTTCTCCGCTTACATCTCTCTGGTGGGCATTTTTCTTCTTTGCAATTTTGTCTATCTCATCAATAAATACAATTCCATGTTCCGCACGTTCTACATCATTATCGGCATTTGCAAGAAGCTTACTTAATACGCTTTCGACATCGTCACCGATATATCCCGCTTCAGTCAGGGATGTTGCATCCGTAATTGCAAGTGGCACATTAAGAATCTCCGCAAGAGTCTTGAGAAGGTATGTTTTTCCTGAACCTGTCGGTCCGAGCATAAGCATATTTGACTTCTCTATGGTAATATTGTCGTCCTTAACTTCTTTTTCTTCATGCAGCACTCTCTTGTAATGATTGTAGACCGCAACGCTTATGCATTTCTTTGCATATTCCTGGCCGACTACGTGTTTATCAAGCAATTCCTTTATTTTATGAGGTGCCGGCAAATCCTTAAGCGTCATGTTTTTGATTTCCGGACGTGACTCCTTATCATTGCCGCTCTTTTCTTTTTTCGTTCTGACTTTCTGTCTGTTCATTTCCCTTGGGATAACTATCCTTACATTACCGAAAGGAAACGGATTCTTTGGTTCTGCCTGCTTCTTTTCCTCTTTCTTTTCGCCTTCATCACCTTCATCTGAGTTTATGGGTTCAACCGAAACAATATTCTCCAAACCATTCAGATTATTTAATCCCATTCTGTTCATCATGTCAAATGAACGCTGCATGCAGTCATTACACAGGCAAAGGCCATCCTGAATATGAACCATGCTGCCCGCCTTGCTTTCCGGTCTGTGACACATGCTGCATATATTCTCATATCCGTCATTTCTGTCATCAGAATTTTCTTTTATTTTATCATCTATCAAAAATTCGTCCTCCTAGTATGCATTTTCATTTCTGAATCCTTTAAAAATAGTCAGAAACAGTATTTTAATATCAAGTCCGATTGTCCAATTTTCAATATAATAAAGATCGGCATCAATTCTCTTTGCTATGGAAGTATCCCCACGCAGACCCTTTATCTGAGCCCATCCGGTCATTCCCGGTCTCACCTGATGCTTTATCATATATCTCGGTATTTCTTCTTTGAATTTCTCAACAAAGTATGGTCTTTCCGGTCTTGGGCCGACAAGACTCATGTCTCCTTTTATAACATTAAATATCTGTGGCAGCTCGTCCAGACTCATACTTCTTATTATGTGTCCGATCTTCGTTATTCTTGCATCGGCATTTCCATCACCTGTCCATTGATACGAATCCTCGCCGTTCGTCACAACCGCCATAGAGCGGAATTTATACATCATAAAAGGCTTATTATGAAGTCCCACTCTCTCCTGCTTGTAAATCACCGGTCCCGGTGAGGTAAACTTTACAAGAAGGGCTATTATTGCCATAGGTATGGAGAAAACAGCCAGGCATATAATTCCCACAACAATATCAAAGACCCTCTTTATAACAAAATTGGAAAATGAGGCCAACGGAACATTTCTTATATTTATGATTGGAAGACCTTCCATGTCCTCCATAACGGGTACTGTAGGAATGATGTGGTTATAGTCCGGAACAAATATCGTATGGCATCCTGATTTTTCGCATATACCCACAACTCTCCTGAGCTTGTAATAGTCATTAATATTCAGGGATACAACAACCTCATCATACTGATTTGATCTCAAAAGTTCCTCGAGTTCATCTATTCCCGCGATAACGGCAACTCCCCTGTATTCCGTTCCTTTTTCCTTTTCATCATCGACTATACCGTGAATTTTGTATCCCCATTGAGGATTTCCCAATGCTCTGTCTATGAATCCCCTTCCGACAGAACTGTATCCGACAATCAGTACATGTCTGAGATTTACACCTCTTGAACGCAGTGCCTGAAGAACAGACTGTAAAAGATGTCTGAAACAGAAACTGAGTGTGAGGTTTGTAAAGAAAAAAATTCCGATAAAGCCTCGTGAAATGTCCATATCCTTCAGGAAGAAGAGAACGAAGGCGATGAAAAGGACACCATAGATGTTTGCCTTTATAAGGTTCCAAACTTCAATTCGTCTTCTTCTGGCCATTTCGTAGAGATTGCAGTTGTTATAGATGTAAAGATATCCCGGTATGAAAATAACGAGATATTTAATATATTCAGATAACGGATAATAGTTCTCATTACCGCCGAGTTCAAGCATTCCCACATTGGAAAGTGCACCAAATCTCAAACTGTAAGCTACCATGTAGGCTATCAGCATTACAACGGCATCAAAAATCAATCCGAAATTAAATCTGTTTCTATTGTTCTTCATTGTAATTACCTTACCTCCAAAAAAAGCCAGAAAAAATCCGGCTTTTTTCTTTAAAACGTTATTTACCCAATATTTTCACAATTTTACCATATAAACATGGTATAAGTAAATAAAAGAAAGATAAAATTTCTTTTGCTTTTTCTTTAAGAACATGCTATAGTATCAACTATGGCTTGTCTGCAACAAAAAAAGAGAGGTTAACCATGAAACATTTTTTAAAAGTACTCGTTACGGCTGTATGTCTTGCATTATTCTTTGTAGGCTTCTTCATCTGTTCATACGAGATATACAACTCCTACTTTTCAGATGAACCTAAAAACATAATGACATATAGTCTTGCATCATCAGGAAATGCATCTCTTAGAAGATAAGAAAAGCTCACAGAAACATTGTATTCTCTGTGAGTTTTTCTTTTATTTCAATTCCCTTTTTACCATATCCAATGCGGAAATAATAACATCATCCATGTCATAGTACCTATACTCACCGAGGCGTCCGCCAAAAATAACTTTATTCTGTTTTTCAGCCATTGCCCTGTACTTTTCGTATATAAGAAGATCAGTTTCTTTCCTTATCGGGTAATAAGGTTCTTCTCCTCTCTTCCATTCCTTCGGATACTCTCTTGAAATAACCGTACCTTTTCCCTGTCCGAATTCAAAATGCTTATGTTCTATTATTCTTGTATAAGGAACATCCGCATCCGTGTAATTCACTACTGCATTTCCCTGGTAATTGTCACAATCAAGAACTTCCGTCTCAAAGCTGACTCTTCTGTAACTGAGCTCTCCCAGACTGTATCCGTAAAATTCATCAATTGCCCCTGTATATACCACTTTATCGCAGATTGAATCCAGCTCATCCCTGTTATTCAGATAATCACAGCCGGGCTTAACTTCCGTTCCTTCAAGAAGCTTCTCAATTATTGCCGTATATCCGCCGATTGGAATCCCCTGATATCTGTCATTAAAATAGTTATTGTCATATACGAAACGTAACGGAAGTCTTTTAATTACATCCGTCGGAAGTTCACTGCACTTTCTTCCCCATTGTTTTTCCGTATAACCTTTAACCAGTTTTTCATAAACATCGGTTCCGACCATTGATATGGCCTTTTCTTCCAGATTTCGTGGTTCACTTATGCCCGCCCGTTCAACCTGTGTTTCAATTATCTTCTTCGCCTCCTGCGGAGTTTTTATGTTCCACATTTTTGAAAAAGTATTCATATTGAAAGGAAGATTATATATCTCATCCTTATAGACGGCAACCGGTGAATTAATGTAATGATTAAATTCTGCAAATTGATTGACATACTCCCATACGGATTTATCATGCGTATGAAAAATATGAGCTCCGTATACATGAACATTTATACCCGAAATTTCTTTCGTATATACATTACCGCCTATGTGATTCCGTCTGTCGATGACAAGACATTTCTTTCCCGCTTTGTACATTTCGTGAGCAAAAACCGAACCGTACAGTCCTGCCCCGACAATCAAGTAATCGTACATTACCTACTCCATCCCAAACCTGTTATTTACGCTTTCCACCAGCTTTGCAAGACAGGCTTCTTCCTGATCTCCGCTGCAGACAAGCTCTATTTCTTCATTTTCCTTTACCTGTGCGCTTAAGATTCCGAGCACGCTCTTTGCATTTACCTCGTAATCCCTTACTTTAAGATACACACTGCATGGAAAACCCAGAGCAATACTGCTCATCATTCCTGCCGGCTTAATATGTAACCCGTTTACATTTCTGATTATAACCCTTCTGCTTAACAAAAATACTCTCCTCCTTTTTTCAACCGTCCAGTTTTGCTACCGTAACCCTTATCAGGACCTTATCACCAAAAATAACCTGTTTCTCGGTATTAAGCCCCACTTCTACAGTATATGTACCCGGTTCGGCTATATTCTTCATATCGATGTAAAGTCCCAAATCTTTTATGGCAATTTCTTCAGTCTTGCCCTCAGCACCCCATATGCTGAAGTCAAATGTTGATTCCAGATTTGCAATTTTAAGATTTGAATTTAAATTACGTATATCCAGACTCTTTACCGCTGTCGTGATTTTTCTTGACTCATCAAGTCTCACAACTGAAATGGTTATCGATACAAACTCAACATCCGATACCAGATAACATCCTTCCGGAAGATACTCACTCAGACTTATACTGTCGGTAATCGTTTCCTTAAGTCCCTCTTTACTGTATGGTATATTGATATCTGTTATGCTGTTGATAACCTCATTAGGTCCCGCGATGGTAATTGTTGTAGGTGCATGAACAATTGATTCATATGCAAAACCGTATTCCGCCGTTACATTTGCATCAATATTTACGTTTATATTCTTTGTTCTGTAAAGGTTTACCTCTACGTCAACAATCTTGTTTGTCACCGAAAACTTTGACGGATCAACAACATTTCCAAGTTTGTCATATGCTTCAATGCTTGCCTCCGTTTCAAAAGACGTGGAACGGTCACTTATGTCAACCTTGGCAACGAACTTCTCAATTAAACCTATCTGTGTTTCCGATCCGTAAACCGACGCAATATTAGGTATTACGTTTGCCTGTGCATAATATCCTTCTGCCGGTGTTCCCGTAAGTTCTACCTGCACCTGCTTGTTATCCGTTACCATTGCTTCAAGACTGAGTGTCATAACCTCATCAGATTTTGAAACAATTTCAACATTTTTTGTGTAGTTGGAATTTGTGAATCCGACATGGATAGGACACGCTTCCGTTATACTTATTTCATGCAAATCAACATAAGCATAAACATCTGATGCGCTTATTCCCTGGATAATAGATCTCGGTCCTGATACCACAATGCTGATTACATCACCGCCGGTTACTTCATATATCATGTCCTCACCGACTATGGCATCTTCATTTTCCTTATTTACCGTTATGTTTTTTATCGTAACCGAAACATTCGGGTCTGCCGAATTCATAATTGCACACCATCCTAAAACCGCCAGAACCAGCGACAGAAGTTTCAGCCAGAAATTTTCCAATACAAGTTTTTTTAATACTTCCTTCATTTAAGCCTCCGGACGTTCCGTACTTACTTTTTCTTTTTCTTTGAATCCCTATTTCCGGATATTTTCTTTACAAAGCCGTTTTTCTTAACCGCATCTCTCTTCTTTGCCGCATTAAGTGCTGCCCTGTCTATCTGCATATCGGACAGTTTACTCTTAAGATACATTTCATCAATTCCTCTTATAAGCTGTCCGTTCCTTGCCAGTGAAACCTTTCCCGTTTCCTCGGAAACAATAATTATAAGTCCGTCTACAACCTCACTTAATCCGACGCCTGCTCTGTGTCTTGTACCGAGTTCCTTACTGAGCTGCATGTTGTCAGAAACCGGAAGAATACATGTTGCAGCCGTTATCTTGTCATTCTTTATTATGACCGCTCCGTCATGAAGAGGTGTGTTATGTTCAAATATGTTGATAAGCAAAGCTGCCGTAACATCCGCATTGAGCATTATACCCGTACTCTCATACTCTCCGAGAGGCGACTCCCCTTCAATTACCATAAGGGCTCCGGTTTTGCACTTTGCCATTTCAAACGTGGCACTTACAATTTCCTGTATGGTTTTATCGGAGAACTTTTTATTCGTATTCTTAAAATCAAAAGTAAAAAGCGAAATATTCTTTCGGCCAAGCTATCTTGTCATTCTTTATTATGACCGCTCCGTCATGAAGAGGTGTGTTATGTTCAAATATGTTGATAAGCAAAGCTGCCGTAACATCCGCATTGAGCATTATACCCGTACTCTCATACTCTCCGAGAGGCGACTCCCCTTCAATTACCATAAGGGCTCCGGTTTTGCACTTTGCCATTTCAAACGTGGCACTTACAATTTCCTGTATGGTTTTATCGGAGAACTTTTTATTCGTATTCTTAAAATCAAAAGTAAAAAGCGAAATATTCTTTCGGCCAAGCTGTTCAAGACCCCTTCTGAGCTCGGGCTGAAAGATAATCATCAAAGCAATAATTCCTACATTGATGGTATTTACGAATATCCATATGATTGCCTGAAACTGGAATATTCCGGCAATTACCCAGATAATGATCAAAACTATGAGTCCCTTAAGCAGAGACCATGCTTTTGTATCCCTTATCCATCCGATAACGTAATAAATCAGCAATGCAAAGATGATTATTTCAACTATGTCCGTAATCATCAGGTTATCCGGTGAAAGATAACTGAAGAAAGATGATAATGAATTTATGAGCTTACTCATATTTTCCTCCGTTAGTTAGTATCATTACTTCGCTGTGTTCCTGTCTGTGGTCGCGCCTGTGTACCTGCCATACCGGTTCTCTGCGTTCCTGACTGTGGGCGTGCCTGTGTGCCTGCCCCACCGGTTCTCTGCGTTCCCGCCTGTGGGCGTGCCTGTGTGCCTGCCCCACCGGTTCTCTGCGTTCCTGACTGTGGGCGTGCCTGTGTGCCTGCCCCACCGGTTCTCTGTGCTTCTGCCTGCCTCCGGTTTATACTCTCAGAATTTCGACTTTCCATGCTTCTTCCGATATTGGAATTTTCCTGTGTTCTGACTGTTCTTCTCACATTCTGTCCCATCATTGTGCTGCGCTCCATCTCAGCATCAGAAGTCTTCTTTATTTTCAGAGCCTCTTCCTTTGATAAAGAAGCTGTATTTGAATCTCCACCGGCTGTTTTAAATCTCGGTGACGGACTTTTCGCGTAGTCATTCATAAGTCCGTCTTCATTATAGACATCATCATCCACGCCATCTTTTTTGGCCGGACTTATTACATGCTTATAAGTTATTTTTTTACTTGCAGGCTTAATCTTTGGAACTGCCCTTACATAGTAATAGTAATCGTCGTCCTCAAACTGAACGTTTTCCACCGTTGCATAACTTAAGGGTCTGTAAATAAAGAGAATTGCATAGGATACTGCTCCCGATATTACGGAGAAAATAACAACCGATAATATTGAAACATCCAGATCAAACTTGAAACCGAGAATTATATATCCGATAATGCATGTAAGTACACCCGTTGCAGCTGCTATCTCAAATGCATAATCCATTTTCATGTTTCTTATTATATAGACAACAATTATGACAAGTGCAAAAACAATCATCGTAACTATCATGGATTGGTTTTTCAGGACACTGTCAATTACCTGAATGTAAAGATCAAACGGACTGTCGGCTTCCTTAACCTGCTCAAGTGTTCCCGCATTGCGGTTAATGCCCTTAAGAAAATAGTATGCAAAAATTCCTACACAAACCGGTATTATGGAAACCGGTGTTGACACCAGACCGAATGTAACAGGAAATGCATAATGCATCCTTATTCCCATTGCAAGCGGTACTCCTGCGATCACTGCACCATACTTTGTGATATATCTGATAAAGAAGCAGTACATTATTGCGGCAATGAACAAGACCGTAGCCGCCATCAGCAGGGATACCGAATAAAGCTGTAAAACCACATACAGAACCATCATGATGATTCCCATAGAGAATGGCAGAAATGTACAGATAAATGAAAATGCCACCATTATAATCATTCCTGAGAATTTACCGTTATAATCTACCAGTCTGTGGCATCCGTAAAACGAAAGGAAGCAAAAAAGAAATTTTGCAATGTAATTTATGGGCATACCTGCCTTGTGATATATTTCTGTTATTTTATTTCTAACTGCTAAAAGCTGCGTCATTAATGTTTCCAAGGATTAGTCTTCCTCCAATTCCTTTATTTTTTCATCTTTTTCATTCATTCTGTTTATCCTGCCGAGATTGCGGTAGTAATCCGAAACACGTCCTCTTGAGTTCTTGTATTTCAGATTGTAAATAAAGAACGAAACGGCAACATATATAATCATGAAAATGATGTAAAAGCCTATAATCTTGGTCAAAAGTGTTTTGTAATCAATTATAAAGGCTTTTTCTATAAACATGTTGAGGTTATAGATCAGATACATGCCGCAAAAAATCAGATAACCCAATGTTGTAAAAACTATTGTCTTAACAACATTAAACCTGACATAATCAGGTCTGAAATACTTGGATATTTCTATATCCTCACTGCCCTCGTGCTTCTCATAAATCGAACACTTGGCCATGAGTTTTGTCTTTTCTACATTTATCATAAAGCTCCATTCCTGACCCCGTAATAAAAAAAGGGTCATCAGATACTCCGATGGGTATAATTCCCCATACTGATATTCATTTCATAATACCATATTTCAGTGTCATATACCAGCAGTTTTTTATCACTTTACTTTTTTTAACCTCACATTTTTTATTCCTTCCTGCTTCCACTTTCTCTCTATGCTTCCCATACCGGTTCCATTCAGAGTTTTCCCTTTTTTCACACATTTTACCGTTTTATCAAAAAAAAGATATCAGACTCTGATATGTGAGGATTCCCCCACCCGAATATCCACGGCATCAAGTCATATTTTGCTCACATGATATCTTAACATTTTCGTCATTTCATACATCAAAAAACACGGCAGAGAACTAATCCCTGCCGTGTTTTCTTTATCCGCATGTCTGAGTTATGTGGAATTCTTTTTCCAATAGTCAAATTACTTTATGAGTGCCGCCACTCCTGCCGTTGCAAGCATTATTACCGGATATGCCGCATAAAACACCCATTTCATTCTGCTTCCGTAATTTCCTTTTTTACCCGTATAATTGAATATTATGAGAACGGCGAGAACAACACCGCTCGAATATAACATGCTTACCTTAGTATAGAAGAACAGAGTTGCCATTACCGACATAACGGCAATTCCCGGTTTGTTTCCTCTCAGGAAGAAGAAGAGGCATGCAAACAGCGGTATTATTATAGGATTTTCAAACGGAATAATAACCACGAATACAAGGGCAACCATAATTACAAGTGTTGTCAGAAAAACAAAAGGAACAACCTTTCTGCCGTTGTATTTAACGTTAATCCTGTCAAGCAAAAGTATCATGATAAATGTCATTGTAAGCGTCAGCAGACCATTTATCGACGAAAGTCCCGTTATTGAATACAGATCCTGGTAATATACAAATGCATTTTCACTTACATACTTTCCGAGAGCATTCACGTTATCAATACTTATTCCTGCATCCGCTCCCATATATAAGCGGATTGCTGCTTCAACTCTACGAAGTCCCGCAGTCATAAGTAACAGATAAGGTATTTCAGCCAAAATACCGAAGCCCAAAAGTCTTAGAAAATACCTTTTTTTACTCGAAGTGTGGATATACCCCTCAACCAAAAGGAAACATACAAGAGGTATACACATGTGACCTATACTTCTGAGTACTGTATAAAGCAGGTAGTATTTCTCACCGTCAACCAGACCTATGGCCAGACAGTCACAGATCATTGAAATTATAATTGCTGTTTTTAAAATCAGATTTGTCATTTGCAGGACTCCTTAACCTTCTTTGCCTTTTTACTGCTTTCCTTTAAAACCAAAATACATCTTCCCGGGATTTTTATTACCGGAGAATCCACTTCCCCATTTTCAAAAGTCTCTGAAAGATTGTCCGTTGAAAGGCAGATTTCCCATTTTTTTCCATCCGGAATGTGAGGGAGTTCAAACTCCTGTTCATCCCAATACATGTTAAATGCTATGTAAAAATGAGAGTCTCTTTTGTCCTTGTCAGACATTGCATAATTTCCGGAATACATGACTGCTCCACATCTGTTAAAATACGAATAATCCGGTATCCATGCCTGATTTGAATGTTTTGAGACATCTGGTATTCCGCATGAGAGATAATCCATGCCCCTGAGGTTTATCCTGTTGTGAAGTACAGGATGTTCCTTTCTTATCCGTATAAGTTTCTTCACATATTCCAAAAATTCCGCGTCAGATTTGGTTTTCTTCCATCTGACCCATCCCGTTTCATTATCCTGACAATATGCATTATTATTGCCGTATTGCGTGTTCCCGTGTTCATCACCCGCCAGAATAAGCGGAACCCCCTGTCCGAGAATCAGTGCGGCCATTGCATTTTTCTTCATTTTGGTACGAAGTTCCCTTATTTTTTTATGATTATCAGGTCCCTCAGTACCACAGTTCCAGCTGAAATTTACATCCGTGCCATCCTTGTTTTTCTCTCCGTTTTCCTCATTATGCTTCATGTCATACATGTAAAGGTCGGCAAGTGTAAAGCCGTTATGATCGGTTATGTAATTTATCTTTGAAACCTTACCGTCATTGTCGGCGAACTGATGAATTGCCGCACCGGTTACCCCTTCATCACTCTTGAGAAAACGTCTCATGTCGGTTTTATATGAATCATTATATACACCGAGTCTCTTCTCCTCGGGAATGTATTCCCTAGGATAGATTTCGTCAGTATTCCATCCGCTGCCTATCAGCTTCACCGTACTCAGGTAAGGATCGCAGGCAATAAGATTTGAATCAATACAGTCCAGGTTAAGTTTAAAACCATCAATCCTGTACTCCCTAACCCAGTATCTCAGTGCATCAAGCATCATCGTCCTGTTCGTTGCCTTTGGAATGCTCACTTCCATAAGAATCTCTATGCCCGCCTCATGAAGCTTGGAAACCATGTATTTAAACTCATAATCCGCTTTTGCCGGATTGAAGGCGTATGAAGCCTTTGGAGCAAAGAAATAATAGAAGCCCGTATATCCCCAGTAGTTAACCTTACTCATGGATTCCTTCACATATTGATTTTCATCATCATCAGGTCTTATTCCTGAATTAATGCTGTCATCCGAAATGCCTTTGTAGAACTTTGACGAAACAAATTCCGGCACTCCTGCTTCCGGCTCAGAATCATATATTTCATTGTATTCCATCGCCGGCATTAACAGAATCGCGTTTATGCCAAGCTCTTTCAGGTACGAAACCTTGTCCGCAATCCCTCTGTATGTTCCTTTATGAGCTCCGCCGCCAAGCATGGTAAATCCCCGGGCATGAAGCTTATATATTATAAGATCCTGAAAATCCATCCCCGGCTTTCTGTCATCCTTCCAATCGAAAGCATTTTCATTTACATATGCCCTGACAATACTCTTTTCCTTACGGGAGAGAACCTTGCCGTAAACTTCTCTTCCGCTTATCAGCTTTGCATACGGATCGATAAAACTTACACCTTTTGCCTCATAACTGTAGGTATAACCTTTTCCTGAAAAATTTTTCAGCGTCACGGCAAAAATATTTCCGTATTTATAGGATGCGTCAAGCTTTATTATGTGTTCCGGAGAAATATCATCTTTTCCCTTGTACAGTTTAAGAATCACTTCATCCGTATCTCCGACTGCAACGGCAAAATTTACGTTTTTCCCCGTACGTGTAACTCCCAGTGTCATACAGTCACCGGGAATGTATTTTAATTCTGTCATCAGATTTTTTCCTTATGTTTATTTACTCTTCATCATCTCCGC
The DNA here is from genome assembly GCA_964584255.1 of uncultured Lachnoclostridium sp. Taxonomy (GTDB): domain Bacteria; phylum Bacillota; class Clostridia; order Lachnospirales; family Lachnospiraceae; genus UBA3775. Next base: position 88,147 of record CAZOZM010000004.1, read on the forward strand.
CGTCTTCAATTTCAGCCTCAACATCGAATACCTTCTGACGCTTTCTTGCAGCCTCATCCTCAAGGTACTCATCGTAAGTAGTAATTTTATCAATAAGTTTTCCGTCCGGAGTAATCTCCATTATACGATTGGCAATTGTCTGGACAAACTGATGATCCTGCGATGTAAAGAGTGCAACACCCGAATATTTAATAAGTCCGTTATTAAGTGCCGTAATTGATTCCATGTCCAAGTGGTTTGTTGGCTCGTCAAGAATAAGTATGTTTGCTCCGAGAAGCATCATCTTGGAAAGCATTACCCTTACTCTTTCTCCTCCGGAAAGAACATTTACGGGTTTAACACCGTCTTCACCCTTAAAGAGCATTCTTCCGAGGAACTGTCTTACATAAGTCACATCCTTCTCAGATGAGAATGGCATAAGGAAATCCACTATCTGTTCATCTCCCTTAAAAAGAGCTGTATTGTCCTTAGGGAAATAAGCCTGAGTTGTGGTTACACCAAATTTATAGCTTCCTTCGTCCGGCTCCATCTCTCCTGCAAGAATTTTAAAGAGTGTTGTTGTTGCAAGAGTGTTGCTTCCCACGAAAGCCACCTTATCTTCTCTGCCGAGAATAAAGCTTATATTGTCAAGTACTTTAACTCCGTCAATTGTCTTTGATATTCCTTCAACAGTAAGGACTTCATTTCCGATTTCACGGTTTGGTCTGAAGTCGATATAAGGATATTTACGGCTTGATGGTCTGATATCATCAAGTTCAATCTTTTCAAGAGCTCTCTTTCTGGCTGTAGCCTGCTTTGACTTTGATGCGTTTGCCGAGAATCTCTGAATAAATTCCTGAAGTTCCTTGATTTTCTCTTCTTTCTTACGGTTTGCCTCTTTCATCTGCTTAACCATAAGCTGACTTGATTCATACCAGAAATCATAGTTTCCTGCGTAAAGCTGAATCTTCTGATAGTCAATATCGGCGATATGAGTACAGACTTTGTTCAGGAAATATCTGTCATGGGATACGACGATAACCGTATTTTCAAAGTTAATAAGGAATTCCTCAAGCCATCTTATGGCATCAATGTCAAGGTGGTTTGTAGGCTCATCCAGAAGAAGAATATCCGGATTACCAAAGAGTGCCTGAGCAAGCAGAACCTTCACCTTCTGTCCGCCGTTAAGTTCAGACATCATACAATAATGAAGATCCGTTTCAATTCCGAGACCGTTAAGGAGAGTTGCTGCATCAGCCTCTGCTTCCCATCCGCCGAGTTCTCCAAATTCAGTTTCAAGTTCTCCCGCACGGATTCCGTCTTCTTCCGTGAAATCCTCTTTCATATAAATGGCATCTTTTTCTTCTCTTATTTCGTAAAGTCTTTTGTTACCCATTACAACCGTATCAAGTACATTCATTGAATCATACTTAAAGTGATCCTGTTCAAGGAATGAAAGTCTCTGACCCGGTGTTATAATAACCTCTCCCTTTGAAGGTTCAAGCTTTCCGCTTAAAATCTTCAAAAAAGTAGATTTGCCGGCACCGTTGGCACCGATGATTCCATAACAGTTTCCTTCCGTAAATTTTATGTTTACGTCCTCAAACAAAGCTTTTTTTCCAAGTCTTAATGTTATATTACATGCCTGTATCATTTTTCCTCCTGACGTACTCTTATCAGTCGAGTACAATTTATTTTTCTCTTTCTTTCCCGCATCTTTTATACTTCAAAGCATTTATTTCCGTATAATTTCGCAGGTATTTATTCATCTGCCGTAAGAACAAACGTCTTCGTACTGTTTTTTCCGGTCGTTACAATGTATTCAGGTTCACTGTCCGTTCCGAAAACAACCTCAACCCTGAAATGTCCGTTTAATTCAGCCGTTTCGTAGTAACTTGTCAACACACTGTTTTTGTATACGCAACCGCTTACCGGCGCATTTTCCAGATAGTTGTCAAGATTAGCCTGAATCAGGTTATATTCCTCATAGATGAGAACAGCTATCAGATTGTCATTTGAGTCATAGACAAAAATCTCCGAACTGTCATCATCATGCTCGCTTTTTTCAACGGTCATTTCATCAGTTACATAAAAGTCATATGTTTTACTTATCTTTGCCGCCCTCTCAGCCACACCTTTCAGAACCTCTTTAATCTCATCATCTGTCATATCAAGATTATATTCAGCCTCCGGTGTTGCCGTCGGTGCCGGTGTTATGGTAGCCCCTACGCGAATGCCTCCTTCATATTCATCACCGCATCCGATAAGCATTAATGACATCATTATAACAGCTGCAAATATCACATGCCTCTTTTTCAATGTTTCCTCCTCTGTGTCATAACTTAGCCTTTATCTTTTTTGCAAGGGATTTTAACCCACTTTGTTTATTCTATTATATTAAGTCAGTTTCTGCAAGTAAAAGAAACAGTAAAGTTTTTCGGTGAAATATCCTGCATTTCATAGTATAATCATTTTATACTGTAATTTCAAAAATCCACGGAGGTTTTTATGAACATATTAATCGTTGAAGACGAACATGACCTTGCCGAAGCTGTTAAAAACAAGCTCAAACGTGAGGGTTACTTTGCGGATACTGCCTTTGACGGCGATACGGCACTTGATAAAATATTTAATAACCCGTATGACCTCATAATACTTGATGTCATGCTTCCTAAGAAAAACGGCTTTACGGTTTTATCCGAAATCCGTTCAGCCGGCATAAATTCAGCTGTAATCATGCTTACTGCAAGAAGCTCCGAGGAGGATAAACTTACCGGTTTCAACAGCGGAGCTGATGATTATCTGACAAAACCATTCCTCATGTCCGAGCTTCTCGCAAGGGTTAAGGCACTTCTGCGCCGTGTAAAAAATCCACTGACATCGGAAGACTATCATTTTTCCAACCTGACACTGCTCACGGCATCCCACGAACTTTCCTGTGGTGAGTCCAAAATCAGTCTGTGCAAAAAGGAATTCCAAATGCTTGAAATCTTCATGGTAAACAAAAAACATGTCATATCAAAGGATTACTTTATTGAAAAAATATGGGGCTATGATACAGAGGCTGAATACAACCTTGTTGAGGTCTATGTTTCATTTCTGAGAAAGAAACTCCATGCCGTCGGTGCATCTGTTTCCATAAAAGCCATTCGCGGTACCGGTTACATGCTTACGGATGAAACGGTAAATTAGCACGTACAACCGATTGCAAACCGTTAATCATACTCTCACCCAAAAGGATTAATTTATGAATAAAACAATTAGAAAAATCCGCATAAAATTTATTGCAATGGCTCTTCTGACAGCCGTTGTCATGCTTTTCCTACAACTTGTATTTCTGTATACGATAACGGATTTCATATCCGGAAACAACATGGAAAACATAAACAACATCATTACAACAAGAGTCAGCCAGGAAGTCTATGCTACCGACTGTCAAAAAATAAACCTTGCCGGAGAAAATCTTAACAATTACTATATTCCGGTGCAGCCTGACAAAATTCAGAAAATAGTTCTAAACGGCACCATAGTCAATACCAATGATGCCGACTGGTATTGCGGAGGTTCAAACTTTAAGTTTAAAGGCGTAACCGGGGACGGGAAGCTTATACGCGGTCAGAAGGATTTCGCCTTTAACAAAAATAACACCAGTATCACCATAGATTTCTATGACATAACCGCTCCAGACGGACTTTATGCCGAATGTGTAAAATTTAATCAGGGTCTCACCATTTCCTATGAATGGTGGACTGCCTCGTCCGTCGATACTTCAGGCAAGGATACCCACCTCGGTATCAGCAGCATGGAAATATACTTTAACGATCTTGCCTATGCAGGCTCATACATGAACCCTCTTTTCCGAAATTCCAAAGATACTTTTGCTTCCGATACACCGGAAGTTCTCAGGAACTGCAACTACTTCTATATAGTTTATAATGACACTTCAATACTTGAAGTCAACAACGGCAATGCAGGCGTGTTTTCAGATACCGCAGAGGCCGGTTTTCTTCTGGAGGAATACCGCGATTTATCACCCGACGAAAGCAGAAACTGCATAATTGACGATAATCGCACATACACCTGCCACAAAGCAAAAACGGATAACGGAGACATACTTATTTTCGTCGAAAAGGAAACCACAAACTCTGCCTTTAACCGTCTTACAAAAATCTCAATCGTTGTCGACATGCTGGTAATTGCGGTACTTTTTGTAATCGTATTTTTCTATTCAAGAATGGTTTCAAAACCGCTTGAAGATGCTTACAAAAAACAGCAGCAGTTTATTTCCGATGCGAGCCATGAGCTGAAAACCCCTGTAACGGTTATTTCCGCCGTTGCCGAGGTTTTGGAGGATGAAGCCGGTCAAAACCGCTGGACCTCCTCCATAAAATTTCAGACCAAGCGCATGATGTCACTTATTCAGAACCTTCTCGACCTTGCACATAATGAAGAATCAGGAACTCCCCTGCCTGCCGAGGAAATCAATCTGAGCCAGCTTGTAAACAACTGTGTTCTCTCATTTGACGCCGCAGCATTTGAAAGCGGCATCACTCTTAACTCCAATATTTCACCTGATGTTTTTATATGTGCAGACTCGGGGAAGATTAATCAGCTCATATCCATACTGACGGATAATGCAATAAAATATTCTGATGACAACGGCCATGTGGATGTAGTACTGAATTCCGACTGCAGGATTTCAATATCAAACGAATGCAGGAATTTTGACATTAGCAAAAAGGAATTGTACTTTGACCGTTTCTACCGCGGTGATCCTTCTCACTCAAGCGAAAAACCCGGGTATGGTCTCGGACTTCCGATTGCCGCCTCCATTGCCGATATCTATTCATTCAAAATAGACATATCCTACTCATCTCCGCAGGTAACCTTTATGATAGACATGTCCTGCCGGGCTGCAGAAAACAAAAAATGATAAAAAAAGTGTCTGTCCAATGTGTACCGACACCGGATTTTCTTTTCCGGCTGCCGGTCTCACATCATGACAGACTCTTTATTTGTTGCGTATTGATTTCCGCCTTATTTATGTAATCGATTATACTTCAAACATAAGCTCGCCGTAACCCGGTACCGGCCATAAATCCGAATCAACCATGGTTTCAAGTTTATCAACCGGAGCTCTGAGAGCTTCCATCTTAGGTACGATATCATATCTGAACTTCATTGATGCTTCTTTCACATCATCCATCTTTGTTACAACTTCCAATTCTTCCGTCAGTGCCTTAAATGCCTTTCCGGTCTCTGAAAGCAGTGAAGACAGTTTGGCAAGAAGCTCTTCCTGTACACTTGTGTCGGCTGCCGGCGATGCAGTTCTGATGCTGTTTATTGAATCTGCAACTCGTTTTGTATATTTCATCACCGCAGGTATATATTTCTTGGATACCATGTCAATCATGGTTTTTGCCTCAATGGTAATTATCTTGATATAGCTTTCGTAATTAATCTCGGCACGGCTCTCAAGCTCTGCTTTTGTATATATTCCCTGACTTTCAAAAAGACGTATTGATTTTTCGGTTGTAAGGGCACCTATCGCCTCTGCAAAGGACTTGATATTTGGAAGTCCCCTTCTCTCCGCTTCCTGAACCCATTCATCCGAATATCCGTTTCCATTAAAGATTACTCTGGAATGTTCGGTAAGTTCTCTCTTAATAAGATCATGTACTGCCTTATCAAAATCATCTGCCGCTTCAAGTTCATCAGCAAAATCCTTAAGGGTTTCCGCAACCATCGCATTCATAAATGTATTTGGCTCAGCTATTGACATGCTCGAACCGACCATACGGAACTCAAACTTGTTTCCCGTAAAAGCAAATGGTGATGTCCTGTTTCTGTCGGTTGCATCTTTTGCAAGTGTCGGAAGTCTCTTAACACCTGTATCAAGTTTACCGCCCTGTTTTGCCGTTTTTGCCTCTCCTGTTGCAATAAGCTGCTCAACAACATCCTCAAGCTGCTCACCGAGGAAAACGGAAATTATTGCAGGTGGTGCTTCATTTGCTCCCAATCTGCAGTCATTTCCCGGATTAGATGCGGAAAGTCTTAACAGGTCAGCATGTATGTCAACCGCTCTGATAATGGCTGTAAGGAAAAGTAAGAACTGAATATTCTCATTCGGCGTTTTACCGGGATCAAGAAGGTTCTTACCGGTATTGGTTACAATAGACCAATTATCATGCTTACCTGAACCATTTACTCCTTCATATGGCTTTTCATGAAGGAGACATTCAAGCCCATGCCTTTTTGCAACCTTCTTCATTGTATCCATAACAAGCTGGTTATGGTCCGTAGCAATATTTGCAGATGAATAAATAGGTGCAAGCTCATGCTGAGCAGGTGCTACCTCATTATGCTGTGTTTTTGAAAGAATACCGAGCTTCCAGAGTTCAATATTCAAATCCTTCATATAAGCAGCCACTCTCTCCTTAAGTGACCCAAAGTAATGGTCCTCTAGTTCCTGTCCCTTTGGTGCCGGAGAGCCGAAAAGTGTTCTTCCCGTGTATATAAGGTCATCCCTCTTCATGTAATTGTTGTGGTCTACAAGGAAGTATTCCTGTTCTGCTCCAACGGAACAGTCAACACTTACAACATCTGTATAACCGAATAATTTTACGATTCTCACCGCCTGAGTAGAGAGGTTTTCCATCGAACGGAGCAACGGAGTCTTTTTATCCAGAGCCTCACCCGTATATGAACAGAATGCAGTCGGAATGCAGAGTGTCACACCTGCTGCATCTTCTCTTAAAAATGCCGGTGATGTGCAATCCCACGCAGTATATCCTCTTGCTTCAAAAGTTGCCCTAAGGCCTCCGCTTGGGAAGGATGATGCATCGGGTTCACCTTTTATAAGTTCCTTTCCCGAGAACTCCATAATGATCTTTCCACCCGGTGCCGGTTCAATAAACGAATCGTGCTTTTCGGCTGTTATTCCGGTGAGCGGTTGAAACCAGTGCGTATAATGTGTTGCTCCTCTTTCAATTGCCCAGTCCTTCATGGCATTTGCAACAACGTTTGCAACCTCAAGAGTAAGATTTTCTCCGTTGTCCATTACCTTTTTTAATGCCTTAAATGTGTCCTTAGGCAAGCGTTCCTTCATCATGGTTTCATTAAATACGTCAATACCAAAGATATCTGTTAATTTTTCTGCCATAACAGGTTTTCCCTTTCTGCCTTGTTTTTTATGTTAACCGGCAAATATTTAAGCCGATTCATTTCGATTTGCGACAAACCGACATGAGTAAAAAAGCGCTCACAAAAATTGTGAACGCCCTTCTCCGGAAGCCATCTTTGCTTCCTATATACATTACCACTTATTTTCGGTTTTGTGAAGTAAAAAATTTGCAATTTTCTTTTTTTGTACAGGTATCGGTTAAATACTGATTGCAGATACCCGCCTGTTACACCTGCAAAGCTTTTTTGCGGCATACCTTATGGATTATTGCTGAATATGAATATCCATCTGTTTATAAGGTATATTATATCCGTTTTCATCCATGGCATATTTTATCTTCTCAAGCAGACTCCACTTAAGTTCCCAATAATCCGAAGACTTACACCATACTCTTACTCCGATTTCCACACTGTCATCTCCAAATGTATTTACAAAGATTTTTTGCGGTCTGTCCGCCAAAACCGTTTCTTCGGTCTCTATTATCTTTTTCAGCATCTCCTTTACCGAAACAATGTCATCCTTGTATCCTATCGGAACAATTATGTCTACCCTTCGGTACTCTTCTTTTGAAACATTTATCAAATCTGAATTTGAAAGTGTTCCGTTTGGAAGAACAATCACTCTGTTATCTCCTGTTTTCAGCTTTGTATAACAGATATCGATGGACGACACGGTCCCCTCATTGCTTCCGACGATAATATAATCACCCACTACAAAGGGTTTCATTATCAGAATCAGAACTCCTCCTGCCAGATTCTGAAGACTGCCCTGCAAAGCAAGTCCGACAGTCAGACCGCAGGAGCCTATGAGAGCAACAAAAGAAGCTGTAGGTATTCCGAATATGCCTGCTATGATCACAACAAGAATTACATAAAGAAGTATCCTCGAAAATGATATAAGAAATGATATCACTCCGGAGTCCAGTCCTGCTCTTTTGGTGATTTTTCGCAGACAGTCAATCAGAAATCCGATTAACTTACGACCGATAATGAAAACAATAATTACTTCAAAGACATGCCAGAGCAGTGACACAAGCGCACTGCCCAGGCTTTCTAAAATCATCTCAATATCCATCAAAAAACTCCATCATAAAGATTACTTTTTCGTTCCTGAAGATTTCTTTGTTCCGGAAGTCTTCTTAGGGGCGGTTTCCTTTTTCTTTGCCGGAGCCTTCTTAATAGGTTTCTTTTCAACAGAATCTTCGATGTCATTTATATTCTTCTTTGCAGCCTTTACCACCGTCTTCTTTCCTACAAGAGGTTTCGCCGTAAATACTGCCATACCAAGTGAAGGTACATTTATTTCTATTGAGTTTTCCCTTCCGTCAACCTTTACTTCCCTGCTCTGCTTAAGTCTGGCATTTGTAACACCGTTTCCACCATACTTTATGTCATCAGAATTAAAGATTTCCTTGTACTTTCCTGCAAACGGTACTCCAAGTGCAAGCTTCTCATAGCTGTTTGGAGTAAAATTACAAACGATATAAAGCGTATCGTCAAGATTTTCCGTCTTTCTTACAAACGTAACCATGCTTCTGTCAGCATCAAGACAGCTCATCCACTCAAATCCGTCCGGACTCTGATCAAGCTCATAAAGTGCCGGATAATCCTTGTACAGTTTCAGTAAATCCTTGGTATATAACTGCATCTGTGCATGCTTTTCATCATCTTCTGTGAGATTCCAGTCAAGACTTCTCTCCTCACTCCATTCACGAAGCTGTCCGAATTCCTGTCCCATAAAAAGAAGTTTCTTTCCCGGATGACATGTCATAAAGCCATATGCTGCACGAAGATTTGCAAATTTGTCTTCGATTTTGCCCGGCATTTTATTGAGCATCGACCCCTTTCCATGAACCACTTCATCATGCGAAAGCACAAGAACGAAATTCTCACTGTATGCATACATCATACTGAATGTAAGAAGTCCGTGACATCCTTTTCTGAAAAGAGGATCCTGCCTCATATATGTGGTGAAATCATTCATCCATCCCATATTCCATTTAAAATCAAATCCGAGTCCGTCTTCTTCAACATCTCCGGTAATCTTTGGCCATGCGGTTGATTCCTCGGCAATCATCATTACGCCCTTATTTCTTTTCTTCATTATTGAATTAAGGTGCTTCATAAGCTCGATTGCTTCAAGATTTTCTCTGCCGCCGTATATGTTTGGAATCCACTCACCATCATTTTTACCATAATCAAGATAGAGCATTGATGCCACCGCATCCATTCTGATACCGTCGGCATGATACTTTTCAACCCAGTAGAGGGCATTTGCAATCAGAAAATTGGATACCTGAGGCCTTCCATAATTAAAGATTAATGTTCCCCAATGCGGATGTGAACCTTTTCTTGGATCCCAATGTTCATACAGACATGTTCCGTCGAAATTCGAAAGGCCGAACGTATCTCTTGGAAAATGAGCCGGAACCCAGTCAAGTATGACGCCTATGCCCTTGTTGTGCATGTAGTCAATAAAATACATAAAATCTTCCGGAGAACCATAACGTGCTGTTACCGAATAATATCCCGTTACCTGATATCCCCAGGATGCATCCAGAGGGTGTTCCATAACCGGCATGATTTCTATATGCGTATATCCCTGCTCAATTACATAGTCTGCAAGCATAACTGCCAGTTCTCTGTAATTGTAAAAACTTCCGTTTTCTTCCTTTGGTTTCTTCCATGAGCCTAAATGTACCTCATAAACTGCCATCGGACTATTTATTTTATCTTCTTCTTTTCTTTTATTTATCCATTTTTCATCAGTCCACTTGAAACCTGATGTGTCAGCAACCTTTGATGCCGTTCCCGGTCTGAGCTCAGAGGCCGTTGCATACGGATCTGCTTTAAGATATGTCAGCCCGCCTTTTGCCTTAAGTTCGTACTTGTAAAGGCTGCCGTCGTCAACTCCCGGAATAAACAGTTCAAAGATACCCGAATCACCAAGTCTTCTCATCTGATGTTTTCTTCCGTCCCAATTATTGAAATCTCCGACAACACTGACTCTTAATGAATTTGGCGACCAGACTGCAAACAATGTTCCTTCGGTACCGTCAATCGTCATTCTGTGTGCGCCGAGTTTTTCATATATTGTATAGTTGATGCCCGCAGCAAAAAGTCTGCGTTCTTCTTCCGATATAACCGGAGCGAATGCATACGGATCTTCTACTGTTTCGCTTCCGTTTTCATATTCAGCGGTAAGAGTGTACTTAAAAGTACTGCTTTCCGGAATAAGCACTGCAAAATAACCCATTTCATCTTCTTCCGTCATTTCAAAACGACGGCCGTCTCCGCAATTTACATACACTTTGAGTGCATCCGGAAAAAATGCCCCTATCATTATTCCATCTTCCGTTACATGCGGACCCAATACCTGATGCGGATTGTCATGCTCTGCATAACACACTGCCTCGATTTCAGGCCAGTTCATCATCTCATACACTTTGTCTTCCATAAGTAATTCTCCTCATCAATTATCATATTTGATTTACGATTTTAGTCGTAATACCATTGATCTTTATTCTTTGTTTCCGTTTCTTCCGTTTCCTCTTTTGTCTCTGATTCCCTGTTTGCTGCAGGTCCGAGATACTTGAGTTCACCATCATCACCGTCATCCGCAGTATTTTCTATCGGAGCTTCAAACTTAGGCATGTAAACTGCAAATACCTTTTCAATCAAAAATGAGGAAAGCATTGTATATAATGCAGGACCTATAATAATCAGAAACGGTATACATATGTAACTCAAAAAGATGCATCCTGCAAACATTGCAAGCAATAAAACAGTATAGATAAAGAATCTTACTGCCATAAGATAAGAAAAAACGAAATAATTAGGGAATGTAAAACTGAATCTTGATAAAACCGGAAAAAAATACAGCATCATACTGACAAGAAACAGTGCAATTATGGCTACAAGCCAAAACATAAGCTGATTGCTTCCGCCCTGTGCCGCTTTATCCCAAAGCATATACATTGATAAAGCGCTTCCGGAAATAAAAACAAGAAAAATCATCCAACCGGCAATGCCCTGAAGCAGATTCTGCTTAAAAGAATGAAAGAAGTTTCTCATCAGATAGCCTCTTTCTTTTCTTATTGTTTTAACGGTTGCATAATACATTGCGGTACATGCAGGTCCTATTGTTACTATAGGCAGACAGCATATAAGAAAAACAACGTTTAAGATAACCATATCCGCAAATTTATTTAAGTATTTCCAGAACGCTCTGTCCTGATCAAAAAGTGAACCCATTCGTTAATAATTCCTTTACTTTTTTTCTAAATAAGTATACCATTACCATCCATTCAAATCAACCCTGGCAGTCATTTATTTAATCAGGGTCAATACACCGGCAACAATTTTTTCTACACAAGCAGAAACCAGTATATACTGAATATCGCAAAACATACTGCTGCGACGCCAGCACTTACGGCCGGATACTTTTCTTCCTCTTCCGTGATATTTTCTCCTCTTGTTATCTTCTTCCAGATAAAAACGGTTGCACCTGCTGCCATTGCCATAAACAGAATTATCACTCCGTATATGGTTATCTGAAGGCAGCTTGTAAGTAAATCCACGGAATACCCCTTGCGGATATGTCCGAGCCATATTCTGTGTACTACAATATTTACCACTGAACAAAATGCCAGCAGCCAGTGAATCATGTTAAGCTTAAATCTCATTCCTTATTTCATCTTCCTTCCGTATTTTCTTCATACAGTCAATAAAGCTATGGTGTCCGCATTTCATAAAAGACTTCCGAGACTTCATATCCTGCTTCAAGATAAAGATTAATTGCCTTATAATTATCTCCATACACTGTAAGTCTTGCATTTTTGACAGCCATCCCATACAGCCTGTCATGCAGATAATCAAGCATTTCCGCTGCATATCCCTGCTCTCTGTATTCCAAATCGGTAAACACACGGTCAATAAAAGCACTTTCACCGGTAACTTTTACTTCTGCCGAAGATATGATTTCTTCTTCTCTGTTTATGATTATATCACTTCCGGTTTTCATTTCGTAGAGAAGTCTCTCTTTTTTTACGCCCGTTCCGAACGCCCGGCTGTTGACCGCAAGATACTCTTCAACCAAGTCATCGTCACCTGCTTCAATCGTCATATATTCAGAAAACTCTTCATCAATCAAATCTTCTTCCGTTATTTCTCTTTCCATGGAAAAAAGAGTTTTTTTCAATATGAACCCTTCCCGCAGGTAAAAATCCGGTGCGACAATCCCCTTACAGAACACCCTCAGGACCTTTTTAAACGCATTTTCACCGTTTTCCTGCAGGTCTGATATCATTCTGCTGATAATCATGTCCGTAATTTCTACCGTTTTCTCCCCGCCATCGGTATATATATCCGCATCAAATATTATTTCCGAATCCACTGACGGTTCTGAATCACATGCCATGATTCCGGCTCCGCACAGCCAGCCTTTTTCATTAACCACTACCATAGTAGAATCATTATAAATCGGGCACATCTGAAGTTTTTGATAAAGTTCCTCCGACAGCTTACGGACTTCATTTTTTTCCACGTCTTTTATATGCTTTATTTCATACATATATTTTCAGCTCCTCAAAAATGTACAGGCAGGTTCTTTCTGCCCGCTTTAATTTATTTTAGCATGACGTGGAAAAAAAACAAAGTCAATAAATCTTTTTATTCCATACTGCTCATTTCCAACTGAGCCGATACTAATCTGTAATAAATGCCTTTTTTCTCCATCAGCTCGTCATGACTTCCGACCTCAGCAATGTTTCCTTCATCCAGAACAACAAGTCTGTCCGCATCCTTCAAGGTGGAAAGTCTGTGGGCAATGGCAAATGTCGTACAGCCTTCCCTTAGTCTCTCCAGCGCCTTCTGTATAAGATATTCACTTTCCGTATCAAGGTTAGATGTGGCCTCATCCAGAATCAGAATCTTAGGTTTGTTAAGTATGGCTCTCGCAATTGACAGTCGCTGTCTTTCTCCTCCGGAAAGATTATAGCCATGCTCACCGACATAGGTATTGTATCCATCCGGTGTCTTAATTATAAAATCATGGGCATTGGCCATTTTTGCAGCCATAATAATTTCTTCTTCTGTAGCATCAGGCTTTGCAAATTTCAGATTGTTATATATTGTTCCCGCAAACAGGAAGTTCTCCTGAAGAACAACTCCCAGCTGAGAATGAAAATCTGCCAGTCTGATATTTCTGATATCTTTTCCGTCAATGAGAATACTTCCGTCATCCGTATCATAAAGCCTCATCAGAAGGTTAATGATAGTTGATTTTCCCGTTCCCGAAAGTCCGACAAGACCTATCATCTCTCCCTCTTTTACGGTAAGACTGATATCATTTAATACCGGCTCATAGGAGCGGTAACCGAATCTCACCCTGTTGAACTCAACTTCACCCTTAATTTCATGGTTTTCCGAAATATCGGTATCCGCAATTTCCGGTTCCTCGTCAAGAATGTCATAAATTCTTTCAAGACTTGTAAAAAGCTGGGTAATTCTTCTTGGAAGGAATGTCATCCATTCAAGCGGTCCATAGAGAATCCATGCATAACTTATCATCTGCAAAAGTTTTCCGGCTGTCATTTCGCCATCTAAAACCATTTTGCCTCCGAAAAGTGTTATTGCATAAATTCCCATACTCATGAGAAACGTGAGACATGGGTAAAAACTTGCCCAGAATTTCTCGTTTTTCTTCTGAATTACGCAGAATTCTCCCGTGAGCCTCTCAAAATTTGCCGACTCCTCATCTTCGGTTCCAAAGCTTTTTACTACTCTCATACCGCTTATAACATCCTGAAGTGATGAATTTATTCTGTCAGAATGAACCCACTGTGTATGAAAACGCCTGTGTATATTTTTGTAAAAGGCCATCGAAATCCCGAGTGACACCGGCATGAATATTACTGAAATTATTGTAAGTTTCACGTCTATGCCAAGCATTACGATAATTGCAAATATCATATTGATTATACATGTCAGCATTCCTGAAAAAGCTTCTTCCATGAAGCCGCTTATTTCTTTCGTATCACTTGTCATACGATTCATTATTACACCGGGTCTTCTGTTGGTTATAAATGACATTGAAACCTGCTGTATTTTCAGGTAAAGCTTTTCCCTTATGTCCTTGGACACGCCGGTTCCCACTTTATTACACAACCAGTATTTAACGGTTTCAAAAAGAATGTTTACGACCGTCAATACGATCATCACCGCAACAAAGACAATTATTGTTTTAACGGTACCTCTGCCCGTCATCAGGTAATCATCAATAAACACCTGCTGAATCTTCGGTTTTATGAGCGCAACCGCCGAAATTCCGAACATAAGAAATGCAATAATTATAAGACCCACCTTATAAGCGGCACAAAGTGAGACAAACTTCATAAAAGTGCCATTGCCCCTGTCGCATGAAGGACAGGTTCTTTTTCCCCTCATCGGTCTTCCGCATATCGGGCATGTTCCCTCGGTTTCACGGCTCACAACCATCTTATCCACGCCATCACGAATGTTAATAACACCTCTCGTTATATAGGCGATTCTTGAAACATGTTTCATTGAAAATCTGGCGACAAGTTCCTCATAATCTCTTGAATATCTTTTTATTACCAGGCATCCCTGTCCTACCATTGCCTCGCATTTTATCTTTTCAATATCACTGATATCTATTGCTTCATGCTTGTGGTCTTCAAAGATATGTACTTTATGATTATTTACCGCCAAATATCCTTTATCAAAAAGCATTCCGCTTCCATCAATATCAAAAGGTGAACAGTATTTTATGCTGCCCTCCCCAGAAGGTATCTTATCCTCAAAAAAGGACGGAAGCTTCATATTAAGTTCCATATATTCCTCCAGTCCGGCGGACATTTGGCAATCCGCCTTCTGTTACATTTTCCCGGATAATTTCCGATGCTTTACTTTTTCCGTCACATTACAGGAACAGATCCAGTTTTTTCAGTTCCTTTGCCGACAGTTTTGTAAAATCCGGTATTTCAAACCTGTTATCATCCAAATCCGTTATGAGTATTCTGGTATCCGTCAGGTAAACCACGCTGGACGAGTTCATCTTGGCAGCAAATTTACATCTGCCTCTGTTTGTCTCAACATCCCAATATGAGAATCCGAATTCATCCTTTATATTATAGATTTTTGTTATCTCCGGAATAAAATACCTTAAACCGAGCTGTTCCTTTATAATCAAGGCAGTATCGGCATCTACATCTGTAGACAAATCCTTTATTATACCGATTTCCTTTGCCTTTTCATTGCTTTCCCTTACAGAAATAAACCTGTCAGGATCAGCAAACGGAAAGCCGGCATAAAAACTTACTCTGTCATACTTTTCATTTTCCATTTCAAGGGAAACAAATCCGCCCTGTGTTTTTCTGAACAGCGTATTATTTCTGTCAAGATAACGCATCCTGAGCATCTGATTTGTTTCTTCTTCCATTGACTTTAAATCAAATTCTTTATCCATAAAATAACCTCTTTTCCACTAAACCGGCACTCTGCCGCTCTTAATCCGCCGCCTGAAATCAGTCTCTGAGAGAGAGTGCCTTTGTCTGAAGTTCCCTAAGCTTATAGTAGGTTCCCTTCAATGCCGTCAGTTCCTCATGAGTTCCTTCCTCGGTCACCTTTCCGTCATCAATAACGACAAGATGTGCCGCATCCTTCAATGTTGACAGTCTGTGTGCTATTGAAATCGTAGTTCTGTCCTTAATAAGATAGTCTATCGACTTTGCAATTGCCTGTTCCGTTTCCGTATCAACTGCCGAGGTTGCCTCGTCAAGAATGAGAATCTTCGGATTACACAAAATTGCCCTGGCAATGGAAATTCTCTGCTTCTCTCCTCCCGACAGCGTCCTTCCGGATGAGCCTATTATCGTGTCATATCCATATGGCATTTTACATATAAAATCATGTGCTCCGGCAAGCTTGGCAGCATTTACCACCTCGTCATTGCCTGCATCTTTTCTGGCATATCGTATATTATCTGCCACTGTTCCCATAAACATATATGATTCCTGAGATACCATCGCTATATTTCCTCTTAACGTGGAAAATGAAAGATCCCTGACATCAATACCGTCAATCAGAACCTGTCCTTCGTCCGGATCATACAATCTGCTTATTAGATTAACTATAGTAGTCTTTCCGGCACCGCTTCGGCCTACAATACCAAGCATTTCTCCATTTTTTGCCTTAAAGCTGACATTCTTCAGAACCGGTTTATTCTCTTCATAGCCGAAAGTTACGTTTCTGAGCTCAACGTCCCCTTTAAGTTCTTTTAGCTCAATTGCATTTTCCTTTTCCGATATATCCGGAACCGCATCAATAATTTCATATATTCTTTCAGCAGCATTCATGCAGTCAGTATACCATCTTATGAAATGCGAAAAGAAATCCATTGGTCCGTTAAGCTGATTTACATATCCCGAAAAAGTAATAAGTACACCAAGTGTCAGATTTCCTTTTATGAGTACAAGATAAGCTCCCACTGCCCATACCATAAGTGAGGCAAGTATTTCAGCACTGTTATAAATCTGATAAAACTTATTGTCATACTCAACCACGGCAAGTTCTGACTCACGGACTCTGTTATTGGATTTTTCAAATCGCTTAACTTCGCTCTCCTCCTGACCGAAAGCCTTAACAACTCTCGCACCCATAAGATTGTCATTTATCTTTGAATTCAGTGTCCTGTTTGCACGATGTCTCCTTCCGTATCTGTGCCACAGTTTAGGAAGCATAAACCAACTGATAAGGAAACATACAGGCATGAATATAAGCGATACAACGGCAAGAAGCACATTAAGCCTGAACATTATTACGGCGGTTGCCACAATAGAAAGTATGTTGATTACAAAATATGGCAGACCGTCTATAAAAAAACCGAGTACGGAATCCGCATCACCCAGGACTCTTGTCATCAGTGAACCCGTCTGTTTACTGTTGTAAAACCGTAATGACAGCTTTCCCATTGCATTGAAAACATCATTCTTCATGTCTTTTACCAGTTCCGGTGATATTATAGCCGTAAGTCTTCCCTGAATTATTCCGGCAAGCTGTCTTAACAGTTTTGTTCCTACCATCATGAGTACAATTACAATAAGTGCGGTAAAAACATTTCCTCCCGGAATACCGAGTTTTTCAATGAATCCGTTATCGGAAGCCAGTACCTTATCGTAAAGAATCGTTCCGTTTAAATATGGCCAGATAAGATCCAATATGGCAATAAGGATGAAACACAGGAATTCAACTGCTATTTTCTTCCAATGCTTTTTAAGGTATCCCAGAGTTCTAAGAAAAATCGAGCCCTTGTTCATACAGTGAGGACATATTTTTCTTTCAGGATCCGGATACATGTGGCCACAATGCGGACAATATCCATCCTTTTCCTCCTCCGCAAAGGTTTCATCACATACCTTTCCATTTTCTTTAAACTCACTGTATGCTTTGCAGAGTTTACCTGCCCCTCCGGTACACCGGTTTGAAAAAACGGCAATAATCCCGTCTTTTCCTTCATCCTCTCCTATGGCAACGAGGTTTCCTCCTACAACATTTCTTTCAATTTTAATTTCTTTTGTGGAATCAGTATCGAAAATCCTGATATCATATGTATCCTCTTCCGGAAAATATTTCTGTTTGAGACTGTCAGTTCCTCTGTAAAAACGTATTTCGTCATTCCTCAGTCTGCATACTGCCGACACAATATGGTTTTTTCCGAAAAAAACAAACCCTTTGGTAAATCTGCACTCTTCATCCAGATCAACCGGAATTATGTATATCATTTCTTCAACATTTATATTCTTTTTCTTTAGAGAGTCCTTTAGACCTGACGGGATTTTTTTGTTCCCGAATACAATCGGTCCTTTATTCATCATATCCCTCATTTCCGGGCATCAGTTCTGCCCAAACAAACAATCAATCAGTAGTAAATAAGCAAATCAAAAATCATATATTTCGCAATAAATTTATCAGCTTTTCAGACAAAACTGATAAAAGGACAAAAAACCTGCCCTCAGGCAGGTTTTTCAGCGGATTACAGCCATCCGCATTTGCTACTTCTTCTAACCTGATAACCCATCTGCATTTTATCATAAAGATGAAACAGCCTTTTGATAAAATTCCGGTTCCGCATCAACTTGTACAAAACCGTTTTCGTGGTTAGTCCGATTATATAATAAGCTTTTGGAAAAGGGCAAAATTCCCCCTTAGTTTATATATGGTTTCATAAGTTCATCAAAATCAAAAGTTCTGAAATAATCTGAAGGCGTTTCTGCCCTTCTGATAAGTTTCACACTTCCGTCTTCTCTCAAAAGAAGCTCTGCTGACTTAAGCTTTCCATTATAATTGTATCCCATCGCAAATCCGTGTGCCCCGGTATCATGAATGACAAGATAATCACCCATTTCTATCTCCGGCAGACTACGGTCTATTGCAAACTTATCATTATTTTCGCACAATGAGCCGACTACGTCATATATATGATCGCATGGCGCATTTTCCTTACCTAATACCGTTATGTGGTGATATGCCTTATACATTGCCGGTCTCATAAGATTTACGGCACAGGCATCAACACCAATATATTCTTTGTAAATATGCTTTTCGTGAATTGCTTTGACTACAAGTTCCCCATATGGTCCCATCATAAATCTTCCGAGTTCCGTAAATATAGCAACGTCACCCATTCCGGCCGGAACGAGAATTTCTTCGTAAACTCTTCTCACGCCCTCACCAACAGCCAATATATCCACAGGTTCCTGTTCAGGTCTGTATGGTATACCTATACCGCCGGAAAGGTTAATAAATTTAATATGAGCACCTGTTTTTTCCTTCAACTCTACCGCAAGCTCAAAAAGAGTTCTGGCCAGTGTCGGATAATAGTCACCGGCTGTGGTATTGCTTACAAGGAAAGAATGAATACCGAAATTCTTAACACCAAGTGACATAAGCTTTTTGTAGCCTTCAATCATCTGTTCCCTGGTATTTCCGTACTTGGCATCACCCGGATTATCCATTATGCCATTTTCAAGCTCATAGATTCCGCCCGGATTGTATCGCATGCATACAGTCTCAGGGACACCACATTCCTTATTCAGAAAATCGATATGTGTAATGTCATCAAGATTAATATAAGCTCCGAGTTCTTTTGCTTTTGTAAATTCACCTGTCGGAGTTTCATTTGAGGAAAACATTATGTCACCTTCTCCCAATCCCACCGCTTCTGAGAGATAAAGTTCCGTAATTGATGAGCAGTCTGCTCCACAGCCTTCCTCTTTTAAGATCTGAAGAAGATAAGGATTCGGTGTCGCCTTAACTGCAAAGAACTCCTTAAATCCCGGATTCCATGCGAAAGCCTGTTTTAATGCTCTTGCATTCTTCCTGATTCCCGCCTCATCATATATATGAAAAGGTGTAGGATAATCCTTTACAATTTCTTCAACCATTTCCTTAGTAAGAAAACTCTTCTTCATTCTCATTCATTCCTCCCTATGTTAATTCACATTCCGGACTCTTTATTTTCCTGATGTTTTTTTAGTTTAACAGTTTCCCCGCGTACTGCGTGACACGACCGTATACACGGTTTAACCGTATAAACTGCTTTGTCATGCTATCATCTATATTTAGGTTTGTCAAGAATTTTCAAATTGAATCTTCAACCCCTGAAGCCC
The DNA here is from genome assembly GCA_964584255.1 of uncultured Lachnoclostridium sp. Taxonomy (GTDB): domain Bacteria; phylum Bacillota; class Clostridia; order Lachnospirales; family Lachnospiraceae; genus UBA3775. The sequence continues at coordinate 107,997 of CAZOZM010000004.1, forward strand.
CCTTTTTCTGGTCCTCAGTTTTTTCAGGTTAATCTTCTTTCCTTCAAATGAAAGCATTTCTTCTTTGCTGTCATGAACCACCGCGTAAACAACTGATTCTGACTTTGTGAGAGTAATTCCTTTTACACCCTTACCTGTTTTTTTCTGTTCCGGAACTTCACTGAGCTGGAACATAAGAAGCAGGTTCTTATTCGTCAATATGGTAAGCCTCTGCCTGTCGGAAAGCACCTCCGCTGCCGACAGCATCACTATGCCGACAACACTGTCTCCTTCGCTGAGCTTTGTTGCCGCAACAACCTGACGCTTCGTATCATATTCAACTCCGGACACTCTCTTTACAAGACCGTCTTTAGTAACAAATAGCAGTTGCGCTTCAAAAAGCTGTGAAAGCGACGCCATAAAAACAGGCGTTTCCCTGTCCATCTTTGTAAGCACCTGTATCAGCGTTCCCTTCTCTTTTACCCTGCATTTAGGAAGCTGGGATACCTTTACCTGATACATATTTCCTTCTGCGGTAAAAATACAGATTCTGTCATCACTCTTGACGGAAATCACATTCGTAAATTCTGCAACGGCTTCTGCTCCCGCTCTCTGGTAAGCGGCAGGGTCAACCGTCTTTGTATATCCGAATCTGTCTGAAACAACAATCAGGTCCTCGATTTTTTCCTCTGCCTTATAATTCTCAACCTTTGAATTCATAATTGTTGTTTTTCTTTCAGTCTTGAATTTTTCCCTGAATTCCAGAAGCTGAGTCTTAATTACCTTATGCAGTTCCTTACGGCTTCCAAGTATCTTTTCAAACCTGCGTATATCTTTAAGAAGCTGTTCCTGCTCACCATGAAGTTTTAAAACCTCAAGACCTATAAGCTTTGAAAGCTGCATTGTAAGAATGGCATCTGCCTGTTTTTCCGTAAAATCAAAAGTACATGCAATCGCTCTTGCCGTTTCAGTCTTAAATTTTATTTCTTCCGTATTACCCGTGATAAGGCAGTCTTTAGCCTGTTTAACCGAAGATGAACCCCTCAGAACCTCGATTATCACATCAATGACATCTACTGCCCTTATAAGTCCTTCAACTATCTCCAGCCTCTTATTTGCCTTGTCTAAAAGAAATTTATACTCTTTTGTATACAGCTCTTCCTGGAAACTGACAAATTCAACTATAAGCTGTCTCAGGCTGAACTGATAAGGCTGTTTGTCTTTTACGGCCAGGAAACATGCTCCGTAAGTACTTTCCAAAGAAGATTTTTTCAGGAGACCGTTCAGAAGGTTTGACACATCCCTGTCTTTCTTTACCTCAACAACAATTCTGATTCCTTCCTTACTCGACTCATCCCTTACATCATAAATCTCCTCAAAGGTTTTATCCTTCATAAGGGATACAAGCTCTTCAACAAGTCTTGTTTTATTTCCTGCGGCCGTATAAGGTATTTCGGAAATCACTATGTTTTTCCTGCCCGAATCACCATTCTCAACGGAAGTTCTTGCCCTTACCCTGATTTTTCCTTCACCGGTTTCATACAGACTCTGAATTTCATCGGCATTTGTGATAATTCCTCCGGTAGGGAAATCCGGTCCCGGTATGTGAACCATAAGTTCCTCCGTTGTAATCTCCGGATTTTCCATGTATGCAATTACACCGTTTATGACTTCACCCGGATTATGCGGTGGTATATTGGTTGCCATTCCTACCGCAATACCGGTCGTTCCGTTAATCAACAGGTTTGGAAGCATCGCCGGCAGAACCGTCGGTTCTTTTTCGCTCTCATCAAAGTTTGGTCCAAATTCTACCAGACCTTTTTCAAGATGATCAAGAAGAGTCATTGCACCCTCACTCAACCTCGCTTCCGTATATCGCATTGCAGCTGCGCCGTCTCCGTCTATTGAACCGAAATTTCCGTGTCCATCCACAAGCGGTATTGCCAGACTGTAATCTTCCGACATATGCACCAGTGCTTCATAGATTGATGAATCTCCGTGCGGATGATATTTACCCATCGTATCACCGACAATACGGGCACATTTTCTGTGCGGTTTATCAGGTGACAGACCAAGTTCAATCATTGCATATAAAACTCTTCTCTGAACCGGTTTAAGTCCGTCTCTGACATCCGGCAGTGCTCTGGCTATAATAACACTCATCGCATAATCTCTGTACGAAGTTCTCATCTCCTCGACAAAGTCACGTTGAATTATTGTATCCTCTGGATTACTCACTATTTCCTCCTTTGCCCCTAAATATCACGGAGCTTCCTTTCTTTACATAAGCCGAAATACCCTGTTTATTTCTGCGGGTACAATTATCATCCGGTCAGTCACCGGATGTCCTGCCTGTACAAAAATACTCCTGCAGGCACGGCAGACATTTTAAACATCCAGTTTGGCATATTTAGCTTCTTCCATTATAAACTGTCTTCTTGGCGGAACGGCACTTCCCATAAGAACTCCTGTGATTTCATCAGCTTCCACAACATCACTGATTGAAACCCTTGCAAGTGTTCTGGTTTCCGGATCCAGTGTAGTTTCCCAGAGCTGGTCGGCATCCATTTCACCGAGACCTTTGTATCTCTGCATTGACAGAATTTTTCCCTTACCTTCAATATCATTTCTGAACTTTTCAAGACTGAAATCATCCATGATATACCTGCTTTCCCTGGTTTTTTTCTTTCCCTTTGAAAGCTCATAGTCGACCTTATACAATGGAGGAAGACCGCGATAAACTTTTCCTTCAAGAATAAGTTCCGGCATAAAACGATAGAAGAAAGTAAGCAGCAGCGTGCTTATATGCGCTCCATCGACGTCCGCATCCGTTAAAATGATGATTTTGTCATATCTTAGTTTATTAATGTCAAACTCATCCCCTATTCCACATCCGAATGAAGCTATCATCGTTTTAATTTCATTGTTTGTCAGTATCTTCTCCAAAGTTGCCTTTTCAACATTCAGAATCTTTCCCCTGAGAGGAAGAACCGCCTGTGTACGCCTGTTTCTTGCTTTTTTTACGGTACCTCCGGCAGAATCACCCTCTACGATATATACTTCGCACTCAGCTGCCTTCTTCGAGGAACATGCTGCCAGTTTAGATTTCGTATCAAAATCATTTAAAGACTTCAGCACGGCATTTCTCGCCTTGTCTCCTGCTTTTCTTGCCTGGAACGACTTAAGGGAGTTTTCAAGAATCTTCTTCAGTATCTCAACATTACGGTCAAAATATCTTTCCACTTCCCTTGCAAAAACCTCATCCACGGCCATCTTGGCATCAGTATTTCCGAGTTTTGTCTTTGTCTGTCCCTCAAACTGAGGATCCGGATGTTTTATGGAAATAATTGCCACAATTCCGTTACGGATATCCTTACCGTCAAAATTCTCATCCTTGTCCTTTAATATACCGAGTTCCCTTGCATACTGATTCATAACCCTCGTTAATGCCATCTTAAATCCGGTTACAAGAGTTCCACCGTCCACAACATTGATTCTGTTACAGTATGCATTTATCTGCTCAGTGTACGAATTCGTATACTGAAAAGCCACTTCAACTTCTATGTCTCCGCTTGTTCCTTCAGTATAAATCGGCTCCGGATGAAGACATACAGCATCTCTGTTAAGATAAGAAACATAGCTCTTGATACCGTCTTCCTCATAGTACGTTTTTTTCGTACCCGTTTTTTTATCTTCAAATTCTATTGTCAGTCCTTTATTGAGATAGGCTATTTCCTTAAGTCTTTTACATATTGTTTCGGCCTTAAACTCAACCGTTTCAAAAATCGAAGGGTCCGGATAAAAAGTTACCTCGGTTCCCGTATCCGACTTGGCACACTTTCCTGCCACAGGCAACTCGCCCTTTTCAGTAAGGCTCAAGGTCGGATTCCCGCCATTTTCATAGGAATCTTTGTAAATAAGACCGCCTTTTCGAATCTCTATAAACATCTTTGATGAAAGGGCATTTACAACCGACGCACCAACGCCGTGAAGACCTCCGGAAACCTTATAGACGGAATTTCCGAACTTACCGCCGGCATGTAAAATTGTATAGACCACTCTTTCCGTAGGAATTTTCTTCGTCGGATGCATGTCAACCGGAACTCCACGTCCGTGATCCCTTATCCTGATTCCTCCGTCCTCCAAAAGAGTAATCTCTATTTTACTGCAGTATCCTGCAAGATGCTCATCTATACCATTATCAAGTATTTCCCATATAAGATGGTGAAGACCTCTCGTTCCCGTACTTCCGATATACATTCCGGGACGTTTTCTTACGGCCTCCAAACCTTCAAGAACCACTATTTGGCTTCCATCATATTCTACCATCATTTTCCTCCATCTTACTTTTGCCGCCCGCTGCGACCAAAATGATTTCAAAGCGAAGTTTATCATACGAACATTTGTTTGTCAAACTTCTTATTCCATTACTGCGTATCCCGGATTTTACCCTCTCTGTCAGTAAGTCTTCCTTTTTCAACATTTGGAATTATAAACTTTTCCTTTGCATAATCCCACAAAACTTCAGAACCCTCAGCAGTTCTTTCATTTCTCTTCAAAACCTGAGAAACATCTATTCCATGTTCAACCCAGGCTTTTCCTGACGTTGCAGCATTTAAAAGAAGAGGCTGAATGCAATCCATTGTCCTTGCAAATCTTGCTTCCGGACTGCTTCTGTCTTCAAATTCCCTCCAAAGACCATAAAGCTCATCCGCCGTTTCCCCCTGAAGAATACCATAAATCCTTCTTGCAGCCGCATCCTCTCTTTCTTCATGTGTACTCTGTCCGACTTCATCATATGCATATGTATCCCCCGCATCTATTTCCACAACATCATGCAGAAGAATCATCTTAACCGTCTTTTCAATGTCAATTTCCTCAGCGGCATAATCTTTAAGAAGCAGAGCCATGACTGCCATATGCCAAGCATGTTCGGCATCGTTTTCCTTTCTTTTGCCATCACTCAGATAAGTCTGTCTGAATATGTTTTTTTCTTTATCAAGCTCAAGAAGAAATTCAAAGAGCGTATCAAGTTTTTTATCCATGTCATACCTCTTTCTTCACATTCTGGATGTTTCTTATTTATCTCCGTCAAACACGTTTTTAAACATTATATTCTCATCTACGGCCGAATCAATTCCCGCAACCGTACCACTGCTTGAATACTGCCACATTGCAAAGTCATACGGCAGTATCGGATCATCTCCATAGTAAGCATACCATACCGTTCTGTCGGCCAGCCTGTCCATATCAATTCCAAGAAGCAGCCATCTTGTATTGGCATATATTATCGGCATGTATCCCGCTTCCTCAACAGTATCACAGAATGCTTCGGTTATTTCAGTCCTCAATTCCCTGGATATCAGATTGCCCCTCGCATCTGCCGGTTCATCATATGCTTCCGTATCGAAAACAATCGGGCCCTTACATCCCGTCTTTTCCGCAAGTTCGATGGCAAACATGGCTTCTTCAATTCCTTCTTCGACCGTTATTGCCTGAGTAAACATATATATTCCCGTGTCCAGTCCTTCTGCCGCAGCATTTTTTAAATTGTCCGCCGCATACTCATCTTCAACTATCCTGCCTTTTGAATATCCTCTGTATCCTGCTCTCACGAAAGCAAAACTTATTCCGTCTTCCTTTACTTTTTTCCAGTCAATCTTACCCTGAAACTTAGATACATCTATTCCCGCTGCTGATCCTTCCCCATATGTCTTTCGTCCTTTTTCATCGGATTCAACTTTGGAATAATCAACATCCGTCAGTTTAACATTTTCATAATAAGGAAAAGCATATTTTCCGCCATTTTTACCGACTATTACTATTCTTTCCTCAAGAGGTGAATCAACCGGCGTCACCATTCCGTCATAACCATAATCTTCATACCCAAAAGGAACATATGCCGCAAAAGACTGCGAATCCATATAAAATCCGTTTTCGGCATATGTAATTTCACCGGAATACTCGCCCAGATATGCGGTTTTATCTACCGAAGGATAGGCAACAAAACTTATCCTGTCCTCAGTTATCTCAATTTTCATTCCTTCCCTGAGACTTATTGCATCTTTTCCTTTAGCTGCAATTTCTTCAAACTGTTCATCATTAAAGGAGTAGGTATAGTTCACACCGCCATGGCCGATTTCAGCAGTATTGCTGTTTTCATCAGCTTTATCCATACTGAAATAATATAGCAAAGTCGGCTGGATACTCATCGAACCGGCCTTTCTGCAACCGTCTAAATTGTAAAGGCTCATCGAATCCGGTATGCCATCCGAATATCTGACATTCATTATTCCCTTTGTACCATCAGTAAAATTCACCTTTTCCGGTACAAGTTCCTCAGGCTTCTCTAAATCATACGACTCATTCATCATCAAAACGTTCCCGTCATATACCAGGAAGGATTTCATTATGCTGTCATTGAATTCATCATCTGGAAACTCATTCTGATAACATAATTTAAGGCTTTTCTCATTAAATACTCCGCTTAACGTAAGATATTCAAACCCTCCAATTATTTCCGTTGATGCGGAAAAATCTTCGTTCTTAAATGCCTTAACGGTTTTCTGTAAATCATCAGTCATCTTATAAGTTACGATTACTCCTGAATCAGAGCCTGCAAAAACCGCAGTGCCATCTTTCTTTTCCCTGACCGCAATGTAAATGGTAAATACAATTGACAGAATCAGAGCCGTCGTCAGAATCATGATTCCTATCTTCAGGTTTCGTATCGTAGCAGCCATTTTTCTGTAATAATGCTTAAATCTTACAAGTTCTTCATCAGTCGCTTCCCGGATTTCATCCGATTCATTACGACTGCTTCCACCCTGCATGGAGGATTTTCCATCCGCCTTACAAAAGTCCAAACCACTCACATCTTCTACTTCATCATCCGCATCACAGAAATCCTCGTCAAAGTCTTCCTCCGGATACTGTTCGTCATTACTGAAATGATTGGCATTCTGAAGGCTGTTCTCCGTCATCCTTCTCTCATCAGCTCTCTTCATTGCATTCCTCCTTTAACAAAAGCAGTCCTTTTTCCATGATACAACATTTTTCGACCTTTCTCAACCCGAATAAATCTTTTGATTGTCCTGCAATCTCCTAAGGGCTTGCTCTATCCTCGTGATACATACAGATATTGATGTAATCCGCTATTCCGAGCTGATTATAAAGTTAGCTCAAACCAAAGAATATTTAACACAAAAAGATGCTGTTGATTTACTGCATGTGTCGGACCCACAAGCATATCGACTGCTGAAAAAACTTGCAAAAAAAACGGCGTGGCAGCCTCAGCCGTCACACCGTTTTCCTTCGTCCGTCAACTACCGGACTCTTATTTACAAACGATCTTCTTGAAGTTCTTCTTTCCTCTCTTTACAAGGATTCCTTCGCCAAAATCTTCTGCCTTATATGTCTTTTTAACATCCGTAACCTTTTCATTATCCACGGTTACTCCGCCCTGTTCAACATTTCTTCTCGCTTCTGAACGGGTTGGTGCAAGTCCTGACTTAACCAATATTGAAACAATGTCAATTTCTCCATCGGTAAAATCATCCGCACCGAGTGCATATTCCGGAGCATTTTCCGAACTGCCTGCTGAGAAAAGTGCTCTTGCAGCTTCCTGTGCCTTCACAGCCTCTTCCTCTCCATGAACAAGCTTTGTAAGTTCATATCCAAGGATTTCCTTAGCTTTATTAAGCTGACTTCCCTCCCAGCTTTCCATCTGTCTGATTTCTTCCATTGGAAGAAAAGTAAGCATCTTAATGCACTTTAATACATCCGCATCTGATACATTTCTCCAGTACTGATAGAATTCAAACGGACTTGTCTTCTCAGGATCGAGCCATACTGCACCCTTCTCCGTTTTGCCCATTTTCTTTCCCTCAGAATTAAGAAGAAGTGTTATTGTCATAGCACTTGCATCTTTACCGAGCTTTCTTCTGATAAGTTCTGTTCCTCCAAGCATGTTGCTCCACTGATCATCGCCGCCAAATTCAAGGTTGCAGCCATAATCCTGATAGAGTCTGAAGAAATCATAGCTCTGCATAATCATATAATTGAATTCAAGGAAAGTAAGTCCTCTCTCCATTCTCTGCTTATAACATTCTGCCGAAAGCATTCTGTTTACTGAGAAATGAGCTCCAACTTCCCTTAAAACATCTATATAATTAAGGTCAAGCAGCCAGTCGGCATTATTAACCAACAATGCTCTGTCTTCCGAAAAATCTATAAACTTTGCCATCTGCTTTTTAAAGCATTCAACATTATGGTCAATTGTTTCCCTTGTCATCATACGACGCATATCCGTTTTTCCGGATGGGTCGCCAATCATTGCCGTTCCGCCACCGATAAGTGCTATCGGTTTATTTCCTGCCATCTGAAGTCTTTTCATAAGACAGAGTGCCATAAAATGGCCTACATGAAGACTGTCTGCCGTAGGATCAAATCCAATATAAAAAGTTGCTTTTCCCGTATTAATCAGCTCACTTACAAGCTTCTCATCTGTTACCTGGGCAATAAGTCCTCTTTCTTTAAGTTCCTCATATAATGTCATGATATTAATCCCTTTCCTAATTTTTAACGGAATGAGTTCCGTATGTAAAAAGAGGCAGACCCTGACGACCTGCCTCTTTGACATCTAATTAGTGATTAATCGTACAATTTGCCGAATGCATCCATTGTATCCTCAAGTGCATCCTCATAATCATCTTCATCAAGGTTTGTAGCTACACTCATAAATGTAGGTCCATCATATACATACCAGTCACCCTTGTATTTGTATACGATACATACTGATGTATCCTTAGCTGCCTTATCCTTACCAACTGTAAATGTCCACTTTACTTCTACAGCATATGCATCCTTAATCTTATCTGCATCAAATCCGTAGTCATCATACACATCATCGATTGCATCTTTGAACTCATCAAGGTCATCATAGTTGACATCATCTTCAAGCTTGTCAAGATCATCAAGTTCTTCCATCTTCTTGATTTCATATTCAAACTTTACTTTTCCTTCATCCTTAAGACCTTCATAAAGAGTTTTTCCTGCTTCTTCGAAGATTTCTACATAATCCTCATAGTCAAAGTCAAAATATTCATTATCTTCTATGAATTCCTTCTGAACCTTTTCAGGCATTTCCATTGCTATGAGCTTTTCTGAATCAAACTTACCGAATGCTTTAAAATACTTCTTAACACTCTTCTTCGCACCACCGCTCATAAGAACAATAAGGGCGATTACAACAACTACTGCTACTGCTGCTATTGCAATTATAGCTGTAGTGTTATTTGATTTTGGTGCTGCAGCCTGTGGCTGTGCATCATTTGCCGGCTGTGACTGTACGTTGTCAGCTGCCGCTCCGCAGTTAGGGCAAAATGATTCGCCATCTGCAAATTCTGAACCGCAATTTTTACAGAACATTTTCTCTTTTCATCCATAGAAATATTCTATGGACTCTCCTTTCCATGCTTTTTTAACAAAATACTCTACGGATCTTAATATCCGATTTTAATATACAACACTATTCTGCTTTTTTCAAGGCTATAAAGCAAATTTAAATTCTATTGAAGGACTCTTACTCTAAGCACTCCCTCAACATTTTCGATTGCCTTCTTTGTATCTTCTTCAACTTTTGCCGCAACATCAAGAACCGAATAAGCATAATCCCCGCGGCTCTTATTGTACATGTTTTCAATGTTAAGTCCGAGTCCTGCAATTGCTGAAGTAAACTGGCTTAACATATTAGGTATGTTTTTGTGAAGAATACAGATTCTGCAAGGAGTACGTCTTACACCCGCATCAAGTGCCGGATAGTTAACGGAATTAATGATATTTCCGTTTTCAACATATTCCTTAAGTTCCTTTGCAGCCATTATCGCACAGTTATCTTCGGATTCTTTTGTTGATGCTCCGAGATGAGGCGTTGCAACGGTATTTTTCATTCTTACCGTGTTAGGATTTACAAAATCCGTCATATATTTCTTAACCTTACTGCTGTTAAGTGCTTCTGCCATTGCTTCTTCATCCACAAGAAGATCTCTTGCATAATTAAGGATTACAACTCCATCCTTCATCATTGAAATTGTATCCCTGTTTATCATCTTTCTTGTATCCTCAAGTAAAGGAACATGAACTGTTATGTAATCACAGTTTTTAAAGATTTCCTCTCTTGTCTTAACAAGATTTACTTTATGGCTGAGCTTCCATGCATTCTCTACACTGATAAAAGGATCACATCCGTAAACCTGCATTCCGAGTGCTGATGCTGCATTCGCAACCAGAACACCGATTGCACCAAGTCCGATTACGCCGAGCTTCTTTCCTGAAACTTCACATCCTGAAAACTGTTTTTTGCTTTTTTCCACTGTTTTTGCAAGATTCTCATCATCTTTGTTATTAAGACCCCAGTTTACACCTCCGACAATGTCTCTTGAGCCCATAAGTATTCCCGCAATCACGAGTTCCTTAACTGCATTTGCGTTTGCGCCCGGCGTATTAAATACGACAACACCCTTTGCTGCACATGTATCAAGCGGAATGTTGTTTACACCTGCTCCTGCTCTTGCAACCGCAATAAGATTCTTATTTAATTCAAGTTCGTGCATTGATGCACTTCTTACAAGTGCAATATCCGCTTCACTGAAATCATCTGTTTTTGTATATTCATTTCCGAGTATTTCAAGTCCTTCAGCCGCAATCGGATTAAGACAATTATATTTTACCATACTTACCTCCACTGCCCTTCATGTACATTTTTATATTGTCATGAAGTTCATAAATTCAAATGGAATATGCAGATTATTTTGTATTTTCTGCTTCAAACTTCTTCATAAATTCAACAAGCTTCTCAACACCCTCGATTGGCATTGCATTGTAGATACTTGCTCTCATACCGCCGACACTTCTGTGTCCCTTAAGGTTAACAAAACCTGCATCAGCCGCTTCTTTTACGAATTTTGCATCAAGATCCGCATCTCCGGTCACAAAAGGAACATTCATGAGAGAACGTGAGTCAGGCTCCACGGTTCCCTTGAAGAGCTTTGAAGAATCAAGAAAATCATACAAAATTCCGGCCTTCTTCTCATTCTTTTCTTTCATTGCTGCGAGACCGCCCTGCTTTTTAATCCACTTAAAGACCTTTCCGCACATGTAAATACCATAGCATGGAGGAGTATTGTACATACTTCCTGCATCTGCCTGTGTCTTGAACTTAAGCATTGTAGGTGTTCCCGGAAGAACGTCATCAGTAATAAGATCCTCACGGATAATTGCAATAACCACGCCTGCAGGTCCGATATTTTTCTGTGCTCCGCCGTACATAATCGCATACTTGGTGATGTCTACCGGCTCACTGAGAAAACAGGAAGAAACATCCGAAACCAAATCTTTTCCTTTCGTATTAGGAAGAGTTTTGAATTTTGTTCCGTAAATTGTATTATTTTCGCATATATATACATAGTCCGTATCGTCATCTATCTGAAGATCTGAGCAATCCGGAATGTATGAAAAAGTCTTATCTTCTGAGCTTGCCACCTTAACTGCATTACCATACTTCTGAGCTTCCTGATAAGCTTTCTTAGCCCACTGACCGGTAACGATATAAGCAGCCTTTTTGTTCTTCATCAGGTTTAAAGGTACCTGAGCAAACATCATGTGTGCTCCGCCCTGAAGGAATAAAACCTTATAATTATCAGGTATTCCTATAAGTTCTCTGAGATCTGCCTCTGCCTCGTCAATAATCGACTGAAAAGCCTTTGAACGATGGCTCATTTCCATAACGGACATGCCTGTACCCTTGTAATCAAGCATCTCTGCGGCAGCCTCCTGTAATACTTCTTCCGGCAGTACGGCCGGACCGGCTGAAAAGTTATAAACTCTTGCCATTTTTCTACCTCCTGGAATATATCGATGTCTGCCGGAATTTGCCGGCCTGACTGAAAAGTGGCATTTGTACGGAATGTAGACTCTATCGCATACCGTACACCACAGTTGCATAAATATACTGTTACACAACCGTTTTCAAGTATAAAACCATAAACCGGGTATGTCAACCCCGGTTTACAACTACTTCCCTTTTTCAGGTGCGTCGGTCCGACGTTTCTCCTTTTTTAAATTTTTCTGACCTTAAAACCCGAGTGCAGCAATGTCTGTCAGTATGCAGTTTCTCACATAGAGTATTTCCCTTCATCAGAAACACCCTTCTGCTCTTGATATACTGTCTCGCTGCCGTTTACATCTGATATATTATTGAAGTAGCAATTTTAGAACTGCCTCATAAAATATGATAAAGCTTTACGGAGTAAGAAATTGTATTATTCAAGAAATAACACTTACAGATACGGTGGAAACTTCCAAAACTATAATATGCCCCCATCCAAAAAGCCGGTCTCTGCCGTGCCTCGCCCGGTTTCCGGCGGTTATGATGAAAATTTTACAATCGCCATGGCCTATGTTCCATGGCAGATATACAGAGACTTATATGAACCTTGTGACGCACTCTGTCAGGGTACTGTTTTTAAGGAACTCAATCTCGTCTTCTGCGGATAATTCTGTCACAAGAATCCGGTAGAAATGAATAACTGACTCACTCGTTGGAAATGTGCACCGCCGGGCGCACTCAAAAAAACCTCCCTGCCGGAAAACCCGGCAGGGAGGTTTTAGTTTTCTTATGTATATGTCAGTCAGGTTTTCAGAATCTTTATCTGCTTACAGCTGCAGGTAAAAACCTTTGCGGGCTGTATGTGAAAACCTGTTATCCGACTGCTTACCGGAACTCACTTATTAGAAAAGAGCATCAATTACATCTTCAGTAGTAATCGAGTCATCATAAGTATATACCATTGCTACGAAGCAGTTGTTACCCATTTCCTGACTTCCTAATATGATATAGTAATCATTAGGTTCAGGCTCTACCGTAGCCACATCATATCCTGAAAGGGTATGTGTATTGTAGCTTCCGTCAGTATAACTGTCTGCATAATATTCCAATGTGCTCTGGTATTCAAAGTCTTCCCAAAGGAAAAGGCTCACTGATACATCATCTCCATCAAAGAAGATTGCATCATTATCACATTCAGCATCATAAAATACGGCTTCATCATATGTGAAATCAAAATCTTTACCATTAAGATTTACGGAGTATGTGTTACCGCTTAAAGAGAATGCAGCATCTGCTGCCGATTCAGGAACATCATCCTGGTCATCGTCAGTATCATCATCTGTTCCGAAATCAGTATCAACGTCTCCCAAAAGGTCTCCCCACTTTGTATTCACGCCTTCAACGATTTCTGCAAGCTCATCCTGATTTTCCATTGCATATTCAACAATATTTGTAATAGTTGCAACTTTCTCAGGTGCATCAACCTTTGCATCCTCATCTACATTAAAGCTGTATTCTACTGAAAGCTTCATTTCCATTGTATCATCTGCTGCATCAATATTGAGTGCATAGGAGAATTCTTCTTCTGAAGCAACTACCTTAAAGCTGCTTGTAACATCAACCTCTTCAAAATCAGATGATTCCATTTCGTCTACTGACTTCTTAATCTCGTCAAATCCCTCAAAGAGATTAATTTCTGCATCTTCAATTTCGATATCATCAACAGAATCAATCAAGTCCTGAAGTCATCATCAGAAACTGTTCCGCCCATAAGTTCAGCTGCACTCTTGATATCATCGGACATATCCTCAAGAACATCCTTAAGATATGCCTTGTAATCTACTGAATTAAGAGACTCTTCGTATGCTGCAGAAATATCATCCTGATTTTCATCGATATACTTAATTACATTTCTTACAAGCTTCTCATAATCTTCTGCTTCCTTAATTTCGGCAGTAAATTCAGTACCGTCATCATTAGCCTCTACATCAATGCCGTCAAGTGCTGCATTAATGAAGTCCTTTGAGATTTCCTGAAGTTCTTCTCCTGCCTTTTCATCAGTTTCAGGCATTGGAAGTTTATAGTATCCGAATTCTGTTTCAACATCGGATAAAGCTTCAATTACGGTATCAAGGTTGATATAGAAGTAATCACCGCTTACAACAAATACATCGTCAAGGGAAAGATCTACCTTCTGACCTGCTCCTTCTACAGATACGCTCATGCCGACTGAAGCATCCTTATCTGCAACTGTTCCTTCTGTTTTTAATTCTACTTTGCCATAATCACCGGCTGAAACCAACGCCTTGAGAACATAATCTCCGCTTGTATAATTACCGGCTGATGCCAAGGCATCTGCAATTGTGCTGACAGCCTCGCCTTTATCATCGCTGTCCTTCTTCTTTTTGTCATCACTGTCTGACTTTCCACATCCGACAATAGAGAACATCATTGTGCCTGCAAGGTACATTGCAAGACCACGCTTAAATTTTACCATTTTTCCTCCTATCTGCGTAAAACGCAAAGAACAGGTACATTATCTCCTAATATATTTGCACCTATTTTGTAATATAACACGGGATTTTTATATATTCAAGAGTCAATACACTCAAAAAATAACTTTTTCCGGGGGATTTTTCGGTAAAAAAGCAAAAAGCAGATGATTTTTTTCATCTGCTTTTCACACTGTTAATTATATATTTTATAATTCTTACCGTTTCTTATCATTACTGGAATGATATCAATCGGAGCCGGTACAGTCACGCTCTGTCCGCCCTCATATACGGTTCCTGTATATGCATCAGTCCACTCAACTCCCTTAGGAAGGTAAAGTGTTCTCTCACTTACTCCTTCTTCCATAACAGGTGCAACCAGAAGATCCGGTCCGAACATATACTCATCTTCAACTTCCCATGCTTTTTTATCTTCATGGAAATCATAGAATACCGGTCTCATTACAGGTGATCCGTTTTCGCTGGCTTCCTTCATGCATTCTCTTATGTAATCACGAAGATTCTCTCGTATAAAGAGATATTTCTTCATTATTTCATAATTCTTCTCACCAAAACTCCAGACTTCATTATCCTGACCGCTTGTCAGCTGACGAACGCCATTTATGAATTCTTCTTCTCTTTCATGCCAAGGTGATCTTTCACCATGCATTCTGAACACAGGGCAGAATGCACTCCATTCAAACCATCTTATAAGAAGCTCTCTGAATTTTTCATCTTCAATATTTCCTCCAAGGAATCCTCCGATATCGGATGTCCACCAAGGTATTCCGGCAAGGCACATATTAAGACCTGCCTGAAGCTGTTCTCTCATTGAACGGAATGATGAATAAATGTCACCTGACCATGTAAGAACACCGTACTTCTGGCTTCCTGCCCATGCACACCTTACAAGACTCAGTACATCCTCTTCGCCTTCTTTTTTAAGACCGTCATAAAAGCCCTTTGCATATCCTACCGGATAAACGTTTGAACACTGAAGAGCAGGTCCGGCATAATAACGATAATTATCAAAATCATAAGGGCCGTACTCAGGTTCCGCCTCATCAAGCCAGAAGCACTTTATTCCGTACTTATAGTAATTCTCTTTACATCTTTCCCAGACAAATTCCTGTGCTCCCGGATGAGTTGCATCATAGAATACAGTATTTCCCATCCATGTCATATGGTTCTGGTTTCCACGGTCTGCACTTACGAGATAACCGTTTGCCGCCATTTCACCAAAGTTTTCACTCTTTTCATCAATCGTTGGCCAAACTGATACAACGGTTTCTATGCCCATTGATTTAAGTTCTCTGACCATAGCTTCCGGATCCGGCCAGTCTCTTGGCTCAAATTTAAAATCACCCTGTCTTGTCCAATGGAAGAAGTCAACGACAATTGCATCCATCGGAAGACCTCTTCTTTTATGTTCTCTTGCCACAGCCAAAAGTTCATCCTGAGTTCTGTAACGGAGTTTACACTGCCAGTATCCGAGTCCGAATTCAGGCATCATCGGTGTACGACCAGTTGCCGCCGAGTAATTTGCTTCAAGATCTGCCGGAGTATCTCCCGCCGTAATAAAATAGTCAAGTTTCTTTGTGCTCTGTGCGAACCACTCTGTCTTGTTCGTTGCAAAAGTTGCGGTTCCGATTGCCGGATTATTCCAGAAGAAACCGTAACCTCTTGAAGAAATCATAAAAGGAACGCTTGCCTGTGAGTTTCTGTGGGCAAGTTCCAGACATGCACCCTTCTTATTGAGGTTTTTCTCCTGATACTGACCCATACCAAAGATTTTCTCATCATCATAGGCCTCAAACCTCGCCGTAAGTACATAATCGGTTGTTCCCGGAATCGGCTTTAATTCCCTTCCGTTTACCCTCAAAGGAACGCAGTATCTGTTGATTCGATCCCTCGTTCTCCAATATTCTTCAGTAAGAACTTCACCTTTATCGTTATAGAAACTTATCCAGCCCTCAGGATTTACAACTGCCGATATTTTTCCATTCGTTATTTTCGAATAAATTCCGGTCTGATGATACTGTTTCCATTCTTCTCCTTTATACCATGGATCAGTGGTATCTCTTTCCTCAAAAGTAATCTCCGGATTGGTTTCTTCCACTTTTTCCGTAAGTGCCCAATCATTCGGATCCATATGTGCTTCCTTTGTCATTCTGACACGAAGGGAATCCTTTCCCCACGCTTCTATCCATATGGTTTCTTTGCCGTTAATTATTACGAGTTTTTTTCCTTCACGTTTGGTCTGCATAAAAACCTCCAAATCTTATCTCTAAATCAGTTTTTGACATTTATCCCATGTCAAACTGCATTTCTATAATAACCCAAATCAGTTTCATTTACAATAAATATTATGACACCATTCCCCATATTTACGGTAACACATATCTTTTTTTCTCATAAAATATAAAGAAAATGAAGAGGAATACATTATGCAGTCTCGCGATGAATTACTTTATCAAATAACCATGACCGGATTTGTCATGGATGATTTAAGACTTTTTCTCGATACTCATCCGTGCGAAAGCCGTGCCATTGCGCTGTTTAATGAAAATGCGGAAAAGTATGAAGCCTTATGTAAGGAATACACAAACAATTATGGCGGATTTAATTCGTACAGTGTAAATAATGATTCCGCAGTATGGCTGTGGAACAGCTGTCCAATGCCTTGGGAAGGAGAAATGTAGAATGTGGGTTTATAAAAAAATGCTTCAGTTTCCGGTAAACATTAAGGAAACAAATCCAAAACTTGCTCAGCTCATAATTTCACAGTTCGGTGGTCCCGACGGTGAACTCGGTGCTTCAATGCGATACCTGTCTCAAAGGTATGCAATGCCATATAAGGAAGTCTCCGGTCTCCTTTCAGACATCGCCACTGAAGAACTCGGACACCTTGAAATGGTCGGTGCCGTAGTAATGCAGCTTACAAGAAATCTTACTCCTGAACAGATAGCCGCCTCCGGATTTGATAAATATTATGTCGATCATACCCTTGGAATTTATGCCGTGGATGCAAACGGAACTCCTTTTAATGCAACCTGCTTTGCAAGTAAAGGTGATCCGATTACTGATTTATCAGAAGACATGGCAGCAGAACAGAAGGCAAGAACAACATATGATAATATTTTAAGATTGTGTAAGGACTCTCCTGACGTATACAATGTCATCAAATTCCTTCGTGAGCGTGAAGTCGTTCACTACCAGCGCTTCGGTGAAGGTTTAAGAATAGTTCAGGATAACCTTGATTCATCCAACTACTATATTTGCAATCCGGCTTTTGACAAGAACTGCGGATGCAATAACTGACAAAAAAACCTGTCTGGTGCCGTCGGCAACAGACAGGTTTTATAATTCAGACATTTTTTTCTTACGATTATCTGTTTTTCTTATTTGCAAAATAATCGGAAATTTCTTCTTTCATGTCGTCAAGCTTCTCTGCGGTATTCTCTATGGCTTCCTTTATGTTTTCGAGTCGTGCCGCTTCACGCTTTGAATACTCTTTTACAAGTTCTGCAAGCGTATGTTTATCCGTTTTAAGTGCGAGAATGAAATGACCTTTATGAACTTCACGCTCATTTATTATTCTTGCATGTCTCTTAAGTTCCTCAATTCTGACCTTAATGTCATTTTCTGCTGCGTAGGCCCTAATCTTGGAAAGGATTCTGAATGAGTAACATAAGTCAATTATAAACACACCGTAAAACATACCTATAAAAAATGAAAAAGCAAGGTTTTCGGCAAGCCAGTACAGAGATTTCAAGATTCGCGGATGAATACAAAAGTAATAAAATGCACTTAATAACATCCAAAAGAAAGTATATTTAGGGCAGATTATTCCTTTTATGTTTCCCCACTCATTATCATAATCCCACAGCTTAACATTCATGCCTTTTATGAATATAAGCCCGGCAAAATATTCGATAACGGTAATTACGATTCCCATCAGTATGAACAGAATCAGTTTCTTCATCCACAGTTCACTCACAAAATTAACCGGTATGTACGAAAGAAGGAACATTGCCACCAGACTACAACCGTAGAGCGGCAGGCACGGTCCTACCAAAAAGCCGGGATTAATCCACTTTCTCTCAGGATTCGCCGATGAAATGAACCTTCTGTAGAACAGCTCCAGCGTCCATCCTATCATGCTTCCGACTGAGAATAAAAATGCAACAATCAAAAAAATAATCATTAAAGACACATCTCCAATCACTAAATACTTCTCTTGAAATCGAATCCGGTCTCTTTCTTCATTGCCACCTTATCCCTGAACATCATGTCATCGGCAGCCTTAAGCAGATCGTCAATACTTGCTCCATGACCTGCCTTTGTAAATGAATATCCCATACTCATATAAACGGGATACGGAAGTTTGGATTTCCTGTTAAAGTCATCAAGCATCTTCTTTATTCTTGCAACATGACTTTTAATTTCACTTTCGGTAATGTCACCGACTATGAGCTGTACAAACTCATCACCACCGGTTCTGAAATTTTTCTGTCCGTTTACCGCATATCCGTCAATTTCAGTTTTCATGGCATCCGCGGCAACTCTCAGTGCTATATCACCCTGACTGTGTCCAAAGGTATCATTTATATATTTGAGACAGTTCAAATCACCATAGATCATGATTAAAGAGTTGTTGTATGCTCTCGCCTTTTCCATCATCTGGTCAGCATAAAGATTGAATCCGTTTCGGCTGAAAAGACCGGTTGGCTGGTCTTTAACGGCACTCTCTTCCACTTTCTTATAGAGAGCCCTCAGACTGTACTCCATGACCTGCCTTTGTAAATGAATATCCCATACTCATATAAACGGGATACGGAAGTTTGGATTTCCTGTTAAAGTCATCAAGCATCTTCTTTATTCTTGCAACATGACTTTTAATTTCACTTTCGGTAATGTCACCGACTATGAGCTGTACAAACTCATCACCACCGGTTCTGAAATTTTTCTGTCCGTTTACCGCATATCCGTCAATTTCAGTTTTCATGGCATCCGCGGCAACTCTCAGTGCTATATCACCCTGACTGTGTCCAAAGGTATCATTTATATATTTGAGACAGTTCAAATCACCATAGATCATGATTAAAGAGTTGTTGTATGCTCTCGCCTTTTCCATCATCTGGTCAGCATAAAGATTGAATCCGTTTCGGCTGAAAAGACCGGTTGGCTGGTCTTTAACGGCACTCTCTTCCACTTTCTTATAGAGAGCCCTCAGACTGTACTGCTGTTTAAGAGCCTCAAATCCGAGTGCAATACTTCTGATGAATCTCGCATACCTTGGTGAGAAAAATCTTTCAGGATCATTTTCCTCCAAAACCGTATAACCGTAAATCCGGTCCTTAAAATGCAGTATGCTGAAATAAAATGTTGACGGCTTACGGTCTTTTCTCAACAATTCAGGAAGCATTTGAGTCAAAGGAAATTTTCTTTGAAAATCCACATAAGTCTCTCTTTTTTCTTCACAATCCATACTTAGTGCCAGATACATATCGTCAGACAAACCGTCAAACTTTTCTGTGGCCGGGTCAAAATATCCGCTTCCGTCCTCTGCCTTACCAAAGAAATCACCCAGACATATATGAAAACCCGCAATTTTTCCAAGAAACTCTGCATGAGCTGATATCGTCCATAAAAGCAGCTTAATGCTTCCCGTGGAAAGGAGATTTTCATTCATAAAATTGTAGCCGCTGTCAAAACCGTCACCATCATAGAAACTTACAATGCTTTCATCCGGCACAACAGCCTCATTGCATTTCTCCATGCTGCCTATCTCGGACATGATAACCTTGCTTACAACTTCTTCCCCGGCTTCCTCATCCGTTCCAAGAATTACCGACGCGGCCTTCCTTCCGAGAAATCTGGTGAAGAGCTTAACCGAAGTAATGTTTTTCTTTGCGCACGGTCTGCTTCTGTCAAAACCGGTCAGAATTACATCTTCCGGCACTCTTATGCCCCTCTTTTCAAATGCATCTGCAAGACTTTCCGCCATGGGGTCGTTTGCACATACCACTGCATCCGGCATTCCCGTTGTCTCAGCACGTCTTAAAATTTTTTCTGCTACTTCTTCACCTTTGTTGTACCAGAAATCTCCGTAATATATGTCATCTTCCTCAAGAACAATGCCCTT
Source organism: uncultured Lachnoclostridium sp. (assembly GCA_964584255.1). GTDB lineage: Bacteria > Bacillota > Clostridia > Lachnospirales > Lachnospiraceae > UBA3775. Next base: position 128,503 of record CAZOZM010000004.1, read on the forward strand.
TTCGGCTGACAGCTCTTTTAAGGCCTCCCGCCTCATAATACTGTGCTCATGTTCCTCAGGTCCTGTCATAACCGCAATTTTACGGCATCCAAGATCATCAAAAAGATAATTTACAAGTGGTTTATATGCCTGCTTTGTGTCAATATTTACGGAAATTCCGCCCTGTCTGTCCGAATTGATATATACAACGGGTCCCTCATAGTTTTTCAGTATGTCTTTTTCGAGATGTTCAAGCATTCCGTCAATCTGAATAAGATCCGGAATCACCACAACACCGTCAAAACCTTTTACATCGGCAATATCAAAAGAAAACTTTTCCCCATAAACAAATTCTTCCATACCGCCATTCTTAAATGCCGTTGAAAAGCAGAGTACGTCACAGTTGTTGACATACGCCACTTCATTTAATCCCCTCATTACATCAATCTGCATCTGGGAATCGGGTTGTGCCATAAACACACCGATTCTTTTTCTTCCTTCCAACATACTTTTTCCCTCTCGCACTTTATGAATTATTACCTGACACAAGATTTTTAAAGTATAACAAAACCTAAAATACCAATCAAGGCAGACAAATACAAAGTTACCTAAAATTAATTTTTTGTTCAAATTTTATTTACATTTGCTTCCTTACAACCAGATATTCGTCTCCATTCCTGTAGTAAGGACATTCATAATGCCTGTCCGTAACCATTCTGATGTACTCATCCTCATCCATGTCCATGTCACAGCCATAGCATTCATAGTCCTCATCATAGGTATAGTAAGTGCAACTGTCACAGCTTCCGCCGCTCTTTTGTTTTTTCTCCATTTTGCCCTCTTCTTTTACCGGTTTACCATACGATTTTACCCTATTCCCGTAAGCGGTAAATTAGCGTTTTTAATATATCATTATATTTTTCGGCTTCCCACTACACACTGCCGGGTGAAATGCCCTTGGCTCATTTCACGGTCCGGGTAAGCCGACTGCTTTCAAGCAGATACACATGCTCTTCATCACACCTGAACTTTATCTCATAATTTGAGAAATTAAATCCGTATATTCTTAAAGGGTCATTCTGATATCCCGGTCTCGGATCCTGAGCCAGGGTCTCGAGCAGTTCATCCAACAATCCGCCTTCAATAAAATCAGGTCCTTTATATTCAGTAAGTACCGGGGTTTTCCTTGCCGGTTTCAAATCATCCGTAAATCCCGATTTTGCCAGCGGATTGGAGTCTGTATATGCCACATACGGCTTTATATCCAATATCGGCGTTCCGTCAACCATATCGATACCGGAAACATGGAGTACCGGACCGTCTTTTCCTAATTCCAGCTTATCAAGAGTAACCCTTGACAATCCAATTGGATTGGGTCTGAACGGAGACCTTGTTGCAAAAACACCAACACGTGTGTTTCCTCCGAGTTTTGGCGGCCGTACCGTCGGCGACCATCCGGCTTCTTCATTCTCTGAAAACTTCCATATAATCCAAAGATCTGAGTATTCTTCGATTCCTCTGAATGCATTCACATCTCTGTATTCCTTTTCAAAGATGATTCTTCCTTTTGCCAAAGTATTCTGACAGCTTTGACGCGGCAATCCGAATTTTGTCGGAAAATCCGTGTATATATGAGCAATCTCTTTCAACTTAATCAGGATTTCCTTTCATTAGTCTTGCAGCTGCCGGTTTACTTTGAACTTACTTCTATTATTGCATTTCCCGTCAGTAAAATCGTATATGTCACACTACCGTCGGAATTTGCCGTTTTAGATGTAATCTCACTATTTTCTACAGCAGTAACACTGTATTCTTCCGCAGCTGTTATCGTTATCGGGCAACTCATGAAATAGTTTCCAAAAAAATCTTTTGATGTATCAGGAACCGATTTGTTTATATAGACATTTTCAACATCCTCAAAGCAGACTGTAACTCCCGTAAGTGAATCATCATCGAATGCCTCGGAGATATGTTTCATGAAACAGTCATATCTTCCGTTCATAAATGTTGCCAGCTGACTTATTTCACTGTCAAAATAGTCCTGCGGTTCATTCCACTTAACCACCCATTCCGGTCCGAATCTCTTTATGGATTCCGCAACATTCATATCATAAATTTCCTTGAGTGCATATAGCTCCTGAACAGCATGGTTTTTCTGGAAATCTATGTTTCGCATATCACACAGAGTCAGAAGAAAATCGTTCCTGAATTCTTCGTTTTCCATCAGTGAAAGCATCAAATCCTTAGGACATCTGTAACTTCCGCCCGACGTAATTTTGCTTCCAAGTTCCTCTTTCAGGTTGTTTTTGTTATAGTTTGCGCCATCATCATAAATACCGCTCGAATAGTCATTATCATAGGACATCATGCGCCATACGCCATCCTCATAAGGATTATCCGGATTCACTGTACGGCTTCTCCACATACCCCAGTTATTGTTTTTAAAGAAGCTGTCCTCATTATATATGTATATATTAAATGCCAGATATTCCATAAATCCCTGCATATCAAGCATTCCCTTTGCCTTTTCATACATTTTTTCATCCGACATGTCGTTTTTTACTATAAAATCGAACATCTCGTTATATAAATCGATATCTTCTTCGTTGCCGTCCTCAATTTCACCTCTTTTGAGATAGATGGCATTTTCATTATCTATTCCATAATTGTGCTGTACATAATTATCGGAATAATCTTCGGTCAGAGCATAAAGTCCCCAGTATTCTCCATCTATAAAAACTACACATGGAGCTGCTTCCAATGTATCAAAATTTCTGCTAGATGCCAGACTTTGCAGATATGGTTCTCTGAGCTTTGCGAATTCGTTGTCATTACCGCCGTTTCTCAGAACAATAGATTTATACTTTTCGACTTCGCCGTTTCCGTCGGAACGCATATTGTCAGGGATGAGCTGATACTGCATGTTTTTTTCGCCATAGTCCTTCCTGGCTATTACTCGTATGCTCTTCTGGTTTGCCCCTCTTGAAGCCGCTCCGGAAACTCTTATGCCGACATTCTGTACGAAGCTTTCACCCTCCGTCGGTATATACTCAAAAACTGCCTCTCTTTCCCATTCCCGGCCCTTCTGGGTATAATTTGCAGCCATCTGCCAGCCGTCAAGATATTTATTGCCCGGATCTTCCTTAATCCAATCATCAAATACCTTTCCTTTAACAAAAATTCCCTTTTCGTAATCAAAGAGGTTATCTGAATCGGTATAGAGAGAAACCACCGGAAGTGTTCCATACTTACTTTCCCTGTCTACTCCTACGAAATAGGTTGCATTCTGTACTTCTGACCAACTGCCGTCCTCATACTTTACCGCTGCCCTTATTACCGTTCCCTTATCTACTTTGTAGTCAGGAAGATAATCACCGGACGGATTCATCCCACCCACGTTACTGAGCACATTTGATGTTTTAGTCCGATCCGTTATTTTTATCGGAGCCTCATAAACTTTCGAATTCTCATCCGGGGCACTTCCGTCAGTCGTATAATAAATCACCGCATTTCCGGCTTCCGTCGTAATTTCAAGCTCAAAATCATCATCATAAAACCCTGTTGTTCTGCTGAACTGCACTACCTGTGCATTTTCGTCCTCAGATACGGCCGGATTCTTCATTATGGTTTCTCCGTTTTTTCCCGCGCATCCCGTCAGGAAAGAAGCCGAAAGAACCATTGCCGAAAGAACAACTCCACATTTTTTTACATACCTTCTGTTTATCATGATTTTACCCCCGTAATTCAAATGACATCCGCATTCCGCATCATATCTAATATAGAATACAAAAAAAAGCCCCTCTTTGCAAGCAAATTTGTCATATAAACATGTTCCCGATACAGAATATCACAATTTTTTGCAGAAAAATTGTAAAAAAAATTAGCATTTTATTACCATCATGTTACATATAAAAAAACGGATTGAAATCCATGTTTTTTTGTTTTATCATCGCTTTAAAAGCCAAAAGGCAAAAACTTGGGTTTTATATTGCCCGGAAAGAGGAATCAGATGAAAACAAAAAAAGCCCCTATGGGTTGGAACAGCTGGGACTGCTACGGCGCATCCGTAAATGAGGAAACCGTTCGTGCCAACGCCCTTTATATGGCCGAAAATCTTAAAGCTCACGGATGGGAATATGTCGTAGTTGACATACAGTGGTCCGAACCCCGTGTAACCACACACGAATATATACCTTTTACCGATTTATGCATGGATGAATATGGCAGACTTATTCCTTCACCTGAACGTTTCCCATCTTCAGCAGACGGCAAGGGATTTGCCCCTCTTGCAGAATATGTTCATTCCCTGGGATTAAAGTTCGGTATTCACATTATGCGTGGTATTCCGCGTCAGGCAGTACATAAAAACACCCCGATTCTCGGAAGTGAAAAGAAAGCAAGGGATATTGCCAAGACAGACAGTATATGCCATTGGAATACTGATATGTACGGTGTTAATCCGGAAAAAGAAGGGGCTGCGGAGTACTATGACTCACTCTTTTCCCTGTACGCATCATGGGGCGTTGACTTTATCAAATGTGACGATATCTGCCGCGAACTCCCTCATGAAGAAAGCGAACTTATCATGCTCAGCAAATCTCTTCACTCCTGCGGACGTGACATGATTCTTTCCCTTTCTCCGGGTCCCGCCATTCTCGAAAAAGCCGAGCTCTACAAACAGACAGCTGACATGTGGCGTATTACCGATGATTTCTGGGACCGCTATGAGCTTCTCTATGCAATGTTTGAAAGAGCTGAAAAATGGTGTACTCACACAGGTGCCGGTTCATGGCCTGATGCCGACATGCTCCCGGTAGGACCTATTCTTCAGGATTATGACAAAAACAATTGGACCGGCTTCACCGAGGACGAGCAGTATATGATGCTTACTCTCTGGTCAATCTTCCGCTCTCCTCTTATGATTGGCGGTGAGATGACGCGGTTTGATGATTTCACTTTAAAGCTTCTCACTAACGATAACATACTTAAGATGCATTCTGATTCTCGTCATTCCCACCAGGTATGGCGAAAAGGGATTAACGGTCAGGAACATGTACTCTGGACAGCCGCTTCCGCTTCGGGCGGCAGCTATCTTGCCATCTTCAATTTAAGTGACTCACCTTCCGAAATTGAAATCAATCCGGAAGATGCCGAAATTTACGATGCAGCAGGCGCAGTTGAATTATGGAGCGGTAAATCATTAACGGCTCCTTATCCAATCAGCATAAAACTGAATCCACACGGTGCCGCCGCATTTTTGGTAAAATAATCCTTTCATATGTGTTTTAATACGGCCGAAAGCTCTTTATGAACCGCCTGACACGGGTTCAATTTAAACCACTGAGTATTGCCGGCCGGCACATTTACAATTTATAAGCGCTCATTTGACACAAAATAAGGCACAAATATGATTTTTGTGCCTTATTTCTTTAATTAGTAATTGAAAAAAATGCTTATTTATGTTAGCATTTCAGTTAGTTTACAGTATGCTGTTTTAACGGATTCCCTCATGAATCCGCCTGTCTTATTAAGACTTTACTGAATTATCTATATCAAAACAGCTATAAGGAGATATACCATGGTTAATTTTAAAGAAGACGAGAGATTAAATACTCTCAACCACTCATGTGCCCACGTCATGGCACAGGCAGTAAAACGACTTTACCCTCAGGCCAAGTTCTGGGTAGGTCCTGTCGTTGCGGAAGGATTCTATTATGATATTGATCTCGGTGATGATGTAATCAGAGATGAAGATCTTGCCGCCATTGAAAAAGAAATGAAAAAATGCTGCAAGGAAAACAAGCGCATTGTCAGAAAGGAAATTACCAAGGAAGAAGCTCTTGAGCTCTTTAAAAATGATGAGTACAAGCTCGATCTTATTTCCGGTCTCGAGGACGGAACAATAACCTGTTATGAACAGGGCGACTATATTGACCTTTGCCGCGGACCTCACGTTGAGACAACCAAACTCTGCAAAAACTTCAAACTCATCAAACATTCCGGTGTATATTGGAAAGGCGATGCAAAGAACAAAGTTTTACAGAGAATTTACGGCGTATGCTTCCCTGCTGCCGAAGAACTTGAGGAACACATCCGACTTCTTGAAGAAGCCAAGGAACGTGACCACAGAAAAATCGGAAAAGACATGAACCTCTTCATGGTTGACGATCTTATCGGACGCGGTCTTCCTATGTTTCTTCCAAAGGGTTATACAATTTGGCAGGAACTTGAAGATTATATCAAGGCAAAAGAAAGAAAGCTCGGTTATCTTCATGTTATGACACCTTGCGTAGGTACTGTTGACCTTTATAAGACTTCCGGTCATTGGGCTCACTACAAGAACAACATGTTCCCGGCAATGGAAGTTGAGGGCGAAAGCTTTGTATTAAGACCTATGAACTGCCCTCACCACATGATGATTTATGCAAATAAGATGCATTCCTACAAGGATCTTCCTATCCGAATCGGAGAAATTGCACACGATTTCAGATTTGAGGCAAGCGGAACCTTAAAAGGAATCGAAAGAGGCCGTCATTTCTGTCAGAACGACGCTCATCTTTTCGTTACTCCTGAACAGATTAAAGACGAAGTTTCAAAGGTAGTCGATCTCATCTTTGATGTCTACAAGGATTTCCACATTACCGACTACCGTTGTGTATTATCCCTCAGAGATCCTGCCGATACGGAAAAGTATCATCCGGACGATGAAATGTGGGATAAGGCTGAAAATGCTTTAAGAGACGTTCTTAACGACTTAGGAATCGAGTACACTGAAGAAATCGGCGAGGCTGCCTTCTACGGACCAAAGCTTGATGTAAATGTTAAGCCTGCCGTAGGAAATGAATATACACTTTCAACCTGCCAGCTCGACTTCTGTCTCCCTGCAAAATTTGAACTCACTTATACAGACAGTGACGGTTCCAAGAAAACTCCTGTTGTACTTCACCGTGCAATTCTGGGTTCACTTGACCGTTTCATGGCATACATTCTTGAAGAAACAAAAGGAAATCTTCCTGTATGGCTTGCTCCTACACAGGTTTCAATCCTTCCTGTAAAGAATGACGATGATGAACTTCTTGCTTATGCTGAAGAAATCAGATCACTTCTTGACGATGATGACATCCGCGTTGAGCTTGACGACCGTTCTGAAAAACTCGGCTACCGTCTCCGTGAAGCTCAGTTAAGCAAAGTACCTTACATTCTCGTACTCGGAAATAATGAAAGAAACGACAGAACAGTAACATACAGACTCCATGGAAGTCAGGGTACCGTTACCGTCAGCGTTGATGAATTTATTGCGAAAATTAAGGACGAAATAAAGTCAAAGAAGTTTGCAAACTAGCTATCAATCCAACATTTTGTCAAGAAACTATCCTTTAAAGAAAAACAGCCAGCCGGATTTCACTTCCGGTTGGCTGTTTTTCTTTTCTCTATATACTATTTATCTGCAATTCACAAATTCTTTAAACCATCAGCTGAAATACTGTGTCATTGCTTTTATAAGATTTGGATAGACAACTTTACAATCTGACCTGTCGATAAGTCCGAACTTGCTTTCCGGATTGTTATCTGATTTTGTTCTGAATGCATTGTTGTCCCAGTAGCATACCCTGATTCCATATGATTTGGCACGTCCCGTGAAATAAGACAGGTAGTCGGCTCTGTCCTGTGAATTATTCTTATCTACCGCTCCGAATTCCGTAATCACAACCGGTATACCCTTCTTTACAAAACTGTTGTAAAGACTCTTAAGATTGTTATCATTTTCCTTCTTTGCAGCATCATTGAACTTAGATGTACCTGATGAATCCTGTGCAAAAGAGTAACTTGAGTAAATATGTGCATCCGCTATAAGCCTGTTCTTAGCGGTATCCGTAGGCATCGTAAATGCACTGTGCGTAAGGAATGCCGGTGATGTATCATATGACGGTATCATGAGGTATCTTGTCGCATTATTTCCTCCTGCAGCTCTTACCGTATCAACAAAATCCTGATTAAGTTTACATACGTTTTTCACTGTCTGGCTGAAATTATAGGAATTGCTCCATCCCCATTCAATTGCACCGTTTGAATCACCTGATTCCGCATTCAGACGCGGTTCGTTTATGGATTCAAAAATAAGTCTCTCTCCATATCCGCTGAACTTTGTTGCAAGCTGCTTCCAGATGGTTTTAACATACTTAGAACTCTGCTCATACTTTTCATCCGACGGATAATAGAAATCCTTACCGACATCGTGATGTATGTTGATAATTACATACATGCCCTTACCATAGGCATAATCAACCACCTCTGCCACTCTGTTGAGCCATTTACTGCTTATGTTGTAATTGCCGTCAACATGGTTTTTAAAACTGACAGGTATTCTGATTGTATTAATTCCCTGAGCACACAGTGTGTCAATAAGCTTATTTGTACATTTTGCACCACACCATGCCGACTCATAATCGAGTTCGTTTGAAATCCATGAACAGTCCACTGCATCAAAAGAATTTCCAAGATTCCATCCGACAGTCATTTTTGAAACAAATGCTGTTGCATCATTTGATGGAACTGACTGATTAGAGAAGGAGTACTTATTTACGGTTACGTTATTATCATTAGTCTGATATTTTGAAGCAGGCGCACTTGTAGGTGCTTTCGTTGGTGTCGGTGTAGCTGTAGGTACTTTTGTCGGTGCCTTTGTCGGCGCACTTGTAGGTTTCTTGGTAGGTGCTGCCGTAGGCGCTTTTGTCGGTGCCTTTGTTGGTGCACTTGTAGGTTTTACACTTACCTGCACATCCGCCCCCGGTGCTTCAGTCACTGCAGCTGATACCTCAGGTGTCACTTCCGGTTCATCTCCCGGTGTTTCTGTAGGTTCATCATCTGCGCCCTCCGTTGGTTTTACCTCCGGAGTAATTTCCTCATTTTCTTTATCTTTATCATCATTATTCTCTTTTTCGGAATCTCCTGACGTGGCCTTGTCATCATTTTGCGGTGCCTGTGTTACTGTTACGGCCGGATCGGATGTTTCTGTTTCATCTTTTCCGCATCCCGTAAACAGACAGATACAAAGTACAAACACAAAGACCGCTGTCAATGCCCTTTCCGCCCATTTGTAGCATTTTTTAATATTCATGCCTTCTCCTTATCTGATATGCATACCGGCTTATACATATCTTTTATGGTTTTATGAGGTGACGCATATCTGCCGGTCGTCTTACGTCTGTTGTAGCAACTTTTTGCCAATTTTTAGTATATCCCGTTTTTATCTGTAAATCAATGTACAATATCCTACTTTTGCTTTTCCCCTCAGGATAATATTACTTTTTACTCCCACTTTTTTATTTTAAAAAAATCCCCCACAATATTGTGGGGGATTTCCTTATCTGATTCTTAAATTGTCAAAACCATGCTTCTGATATCAGATTCTTGCAACTCCTGTCTTAACGGCAGCTTCAGCAACAGCCTTTGCGACTGCCTTACCAACACCTTCTGCAAATGCAGGAGGAATGATGTTATCAGGACCAAGTTCTGATTCAGGAATGAAATCTGCCAAAGCCTTTGCAGCAGCAAGCTTCATCTCATCATTGATATCTTTTGCTCTTACGTCAAACGCACCTCTGAAGATTCCAGGGAATACAAGCACGTTATTAATCTGGTTAGGGAAGTCACTTCTTCCTGTTGCAACAACCTTTGCTCCGCCTACCTTTGCATCATCAGGGAAGATCTCAGGAGTAGGATTTGCACATGCAAATACAATTGCATCCTTAGCCATTGTCTTAACCATATCAACGGTAACCGCACCCGGCGCAGATACACCGATAAATACATCAGCACCTGCAATTACATCAACGAGCTGACCTTTGTTCATTGATCTGTTTGTAAGTTTTGACATCTCTTCCTTAATAGGATTCATGCCTTTTTCACGACCTTCATAGATTGCTCCTGTTCTGTCGCAAAGAGTAATATCCTTAAATCCTGCTGTAAGAAGAAGTCTGCAGATTGAGATTGCGGCAGCTCCGGCTCCGTTAATTACAACCTTAACATCTTCCATCTTCTTTCCAACAACCTTAAGTGCGTTTGTTACACCTGCAAGTGTAATGATTGCAGTACCATGCTGGTCATCATGGAAAATTGGAATATCACATTTTTCCTTAAGCTTACGTTCAATTTCGAAACATCTTGGTGCTGAAATATCTTCGAGGTTAACACCTGCAAAGGAACCTGAAATCATATAGATGGTATTAACGATTTCATCAACATCCTTACTCTTTATGCAAAGAGGAAATGCATCAACATCACCAAAAGACTTAAATAATACACACTTTCCTTCCATAACAGGCATTCCTGCTTCAGGTCCGATGTCTCCAAGTCCTAATACTGCTGTTCCGTCTGTTACAACGAGGCACATATTGTGACGACGTGTAAGATCATAGCTTAAATCAACATTCTTCTGAATTTCAAGACATGGCTGAGCTACACCCGGTGTATAAGCAAGTGCCAAATCTTCCTTTGTTTTAACAGGTACTTTTGAAATTACTTCAATCTTACCCTTCCATTCATTGTGAAGTCTTAAAGACTCTTTAGCATAATCCATATTTTCCTCCAAAATTATAAGCCTTAAGCGCACATCACGGTCACTATTTTCTTTTATCTCCTAAAAAAACATCTGACCACGGCCTATTAGTTTTCTCCGTTTCATGCAACATCTGCAGGAGAATCCGCGCTACCATTAAGAATAAAATAGCTTTCCGATTAAGTCAATATAAATTTACAAAAAAACCCTCGAAAATGCATATTTATACATACATCTCCGAGGTTTATCCGCCATCAGAATTTAATAGTTTTCTGCGTGTATCTCAAAATAACTCTGTGGGTGATTACATACCGGACAGATTTCAGGTGCTTTTAATCCGACAACAATGTGTCCGCAATTTCTGCATTCCCACACCTTTACTTCACTCTTTTCGAAAACAGCCGCCGTTTCAACATTTTTGAGAAGTGCCCGATATCTTTCTTCGTGGTGCTTTTCAACTTCCGCAACCATTCTGAATTTTGCTGCCAGTTCCGGAAATCCCTCTTCTTCTGCCGTCTTCGCAAAACCGTCATACATATCTGTCCATTCATAGTTTTCGCCCGCTGCCGCATCAGCAAGATTATAAGCAGTATCTCCTATGCCGTTAAGTTCCTTGAACCAGAGCTTTGCATGTTCCTTCTCATTTTCTGCCGTTTTTAAGAAAAGTGCAGCTATCTGTTCATACCCCTCTTTTTTCGCAACCGATGCAAAGAAAGTATATTTGTTTCTGGCTTCCGATTCACCCGAAAATGCCATTCTTAAATTTTTCTCTGTCTGCGTTCCCTCATATTTCATAATGCTTCTCCTTTACATTAATTAACAATTTCAATGCCTAGTATTGACCGGTCTGTCGGCAAATATACTTTAAATATACCCCGAATTATTTCGTAAGCTCTGCCACAACTTCATTAATGAGTTTGCCGTCTGCCTTACCCTTAAGCTCACCCATTACACTCTTCATTATCATACCCTTGTTCTTTGTTGCAATTACGTCTGCAAACTTTTCCTGAAGAACTGCTTTAATTTCATCTCTTGACATAAGCTGAGGTACATACTCTGCGAAAACTGCTGCTCTGGCTTCGTATTCTTCCTTTAAATCCGCTCTTGATTCCGGACATGATGCAATCTGTTCCTGAACCGATTTCTGTTCTTTAAGAATTACCCTGTCACATAATGCATCAGAAATATCATCTCTTGTTCCCTCATCAATCGCCACTTTTTTAATGGCGGAAATCAATGACGAAATTGCATCCTTTCTTACCTTATCATGAGCCTTCATAGCCGCAATCATATCTTTCTGTAATTGTTCAAATTTCATATTCTGCCTCCTGTAATCTCAGTTTTTTCTGATTTATATGCCCTATTTTACCACAACCGGAATAATTTGAACAGACCGCACGGATACCGGTTTTATTTTTTCTTTAAGTAAATTTTAGCTGACGGATATATACTCAGAAAAACTAAAACAATGGAGATGAGAACATGACCGGAATAAAACCACGCAAATACTTTTTATCACTGACTCTGCTGTCATTTGCATTGCTCACTGCATGTAACGAAAAATCCGATTCGGGGGAAAAGGCCATTCTTACACCTTCTGTATCTGAAACGCAGCCCGATTCTGCAGGTTTTTCCACTGAAATGAGCATAACCCCCTCTGAAATAAGCGAATATGAAGAGAATACAATTCCCTCCGACTCTGCCGTATATGTATCACTTGATGATTACAGCGGAGTTTATGAAATAACCGAAGACGGCGATTACGTTCTGTCAGGCACTCTGACAAACGGAAGAATTCTGATAAATGCTTCCGGCAAGGTTCATCTTTTTTTGGATAATGCTGAAATCTCATCCGATGACGGCGCAGCAATATGTTCATTTTCCGAACGTAAAACGGTAATTACCCTGTGCGAAGATTCGGTAAACACTCTTAATGATTGCATTTCTTACAGCACCTTTTATAATGATGACAACGACGAACCAAACGGCTGCATTTTTTCACACAAGGCTCTGACCATTAACGGCAGCGGCACTTTAAACCTTACTGCTTCCGGCTCTTTTAAAACCGCCTCCAAAGTTAAATATGCCGGTGGGATAATATCAAAAGATGAACTGAAAATCCTTGGAGATCCCACAATTAACATTTCATCCGTCGGAAACGGAATAAAAGGTAAGGATTTTACTGAAATTCACGGTGGAACGATAAACATATCCGCAAATAACGACGGTATAAAGTCGAATAAATATGTATATATCGATGGAGGAGAAATCAACATAAGTAAATCTGAAGAAGGTATTGAGGCCGAGATAATATGCATAAACGGCGGTTCAACCGGTATTACCTCCTCAGATGACGGAATGAACGCGTCATCCGATACCGACGAATCGTCCTGCCTTATTGAAATCCATGACGGCGAACTGAACATTAATGCCTATGGTGACGGAATTGACAGCAACGGAAACATTCTCATGACAGGAGGCAAGGTATTTATCGATGGTCCGGTTTCCGGCGGTGACGGTTCTCTTGACTACGGCGACAATAGCAATCACATGCATATATCCGGCGGAATACTTCTGTGTATCGGTTCTTACGGAATGGCAGAAAATCCGTCTTCCTCATCCTCTCAGCATTTTGCAAGTTTTATATACACAGGAAACATAAACGAAAATGATTGTGTTTCTGTATCTTCAGACGATAATACGATATTTGAGTCAACCGCTTTTAAAGCAAGAAACGGAAAGAGTGTTATACAGATCAGTTTTCCTGAAATGGATGAAAGCTCCTCTTACACATTTTCCGCAGGAGATGAAACACTTGAATTTTCCGGGGACTCCCTTGAAGGGTGCATGAATTTCGGTAACGGAAATGATTTTGGCGGTAAGAACGACTTCTTCCATAATAAATCTGATGAGGGTTTCAATTTCCCGGACAAAGGTAATGACTCAACCCACCCTGATTTACCTAATGGTGAAAATCAGGGAAATCCTCCGGAAATGCCTGACGGTGAGAACCGGGAGAATCCTCTGGAAATGCCTGACGGTGAGAACCGGGAGAATCCTCTGGAAATGCCTGACGGTGAG
>CAZOZM010000004.1:142220-144918 GCA_964584255.1 uncultured Lachnoclostridium sp.
AACCGGGAGAACTAGCTGAATTTTTTATAAAAAAACAGGGCATGTCGCAGCTCTTGTAAGCTGTTCCTTGCCCTGTTTAAATCTGTCTTCTTTCTGACAGTCACTTACAGCAATTTTTTACTGTTATACTTTATTCTATTTTCTTCTTATTATTGCCTGAACAGTTAAAATCACATTCCATATTAAAGAAACGCTTGCCAAGGCCAATGGAACAGATTTACCGGTGTCTGCCATAGGTGTGATTCCGCCACCAAACATAACTGACATACCAAAATATTCACATTCACCGGAACACCGCGAATTTAATTGCAAATGTGTCAAATCGCTATTTTTCTTTCGCTATATTATCTGTTTCACAGTTTCTCTCTATATATCATTCTAAATGATATGCAACATCACCTGATACCTCGGTTTTGAGATTCTTATATTTAACTTCAATTCCAATACGTTTGGAATATTTATTTACAACATCGTGCCAACGTAAAATAAACTCTTCCTCAGTTAAATAGGTGTAATTTCCGGCTGTTGACGGATCCATAAAATAATAGATATATTTTTCTCCCTCTTTTTCATATCCGATTAGCACAACATAGTGACCATCTTCTTCAACTGTTCCAATATAAGGTTTATCTCCTCTCCAAGCCTGAATAGCACAAATAACAGGCGAATTGCGGTCTATTGCATTTCTTAATTCATTAAGTAACTTTTCTACATCAGCTTCATTAGAACAATTAGAATCATAGTCACATTCGTGTACCGTTGTTACGATAACATCAGCCGAACAATTTTCGTATTGTACACTTTCTAAATATTCTCTGATAGTTTCATAATTAGTACCTGCCTCCGGAGTTGAACCAAGTTTCCAAAGTAACCTATCTTCTCTTGTATCAAATTCATATCCGGCATAGCGAAGTATGGACATAACACAGGCAACACCGCAAGTAAAATCATAACCTTGACGATAAAGTGGGAGTTTTATAAAATGGTCGAATTTTATGGTTCTTTTGGGTATCTTACTTTCATCGTATGCCTGAAATACATTATCCTGCATATCAACAGAATATTCAATATCTCCAAAATACATTTTCTTTTTTTCTTCAGTTTTAGTTTGAGATGAATTTCTTGTTATCTTATCATGAACATTATGCATAAGCCAATCTCCTTTTGCAAATTGAATCTATCAACAATAATCTATTGTGTTATGGTTGTTATATGTTTTCCAATGCTGCAAACCCCATCGGACTCACCCCTTTCCATAACGCACACAAGGACGGTTGGCGGCTTCATCATTACCGTCACCGCCCTTGTGGCTTATCTTATAATTACTTTTCTGTTACTACCCAAATATCTGCACCGGCTGCATCTTTTGTTTGAGTTGCTTTATATTTGTCTGTGTCCAGAAAACGTGCTATATCGAAGTAGAAAGTTCCACCCTGTATTGAACAAGAACCGCCGAACGTCGGATACAACAATTTCCCGAAATTAACCTCGGCCTTTTGACAGAAAGTATAGTCGCAAATCAATAAATTCGCCGAGTGACCAAACGAAAACATATCTGATACGGCGCCTCCAGAGAAAGTTACATCACCCTGTATGTCAATATTGCTAAAATTACTCGCGTAAACTTCCATCACAGCCCCCTCTTCGACAACGCTCCAGCCTAATCCGTTAAAGTTTGAGTTAACAACTTTTAATAGCGCACCCGGGTTGACATAAAACTCTACTAATCGACTCCAATTAGCGCCACTATATTGAGGAAGAGTAATCGTATGCCCTTCTCCGCGAATAATAACATTTTTGCTTATTCCGACCGTACCATTATCATCAAGCGTAATATCGTTTGCTAATATTACAATTCCATCCTTTGTAACAGCATCTCTAAATTGTTGAACAGTAGTTACAGTAGTTGCTGTGTCAAATTCTACTTCTATTGTGTGATTTTCATTTACATTTTCAAATGTATAAGAGGTTACTGGTCCAACACTTGTTCCATCTACCTTTACATCTTTAACACCATATCCGCTATTTGCCGTCATAGTAAATGTTTTACTATCTCCAGTATTTAATCTTGCACTTTCTGTTATAGTACCATTTGCTCCTGCTGTTGCTGTTATAGTATAAGGGTTAATAGCAAATGTTGCTTTTATTGTATGGGTTTCCTTTACATTTTCAAATGTATAGGAAGTAATCGCGCCCTTACATACTCCGTCTACTTCCACATCCACAATGTGATAGCCTGTATTCGCTGCAATCGTAAAAGTCTTGCTATCGCCGTAATTTACATTTGCAGTTTCAGTAATCGTACCCATACTGCTATTGTTTACACTTGCGGTAATTGCAAAAGTGTCAATCGCAAAGGTTGCCTTGATTGTATGGGTTTCCTTTACATTTTCAAATGTGTAGGAAGTAATCGCGCCCTTACATACTCCGTCTACTTCCACATCCACAATGTGATAGCCTGTATTCGGCGTGATTGTAAAGGTTTGATTCTGACCATACTCTACATTAACCTCACCTGCTGGGGAGATTGCACCGTTATCTCTGCTCGTCACAGTAATTTTGTAGGTATTAGGAGCATAATTTGCTCTCAGTTCCACTTCGCCATCCGGCATTACAAAGGTTGTAGATGATTTATTTGGCTCGGCAAAAGTGACATCGCCCTTTACAGCTGTCCAATGATCAAAGTGTTTACCTTCTT
>CAZOZM010000005.1:0-121489 GCA_964584255.1 uncultured Lachnoclostridium sp.
TCCGGAACTGGATACCCACCAAATCCATGCCAAGGTCTATCCACAGGAGCTTTTTGATTTTATAGACGAATGTGCCAAGAAGGCTGAAAAAGAAGAACAGAAAGAAGCGAAACGCAAAAAGAAAAAATAGACATCAAAAAAACCTTACCAATTTTCAGTTGTCATTTCTGAAAATCAGTAAGGTTTTCTTATGCTCATAAAGTAATCTTATTCATTGAATAAGGAAAATCTGTTGCCAAATCGTTGCCACTACTTAAACAAATTTGTTTAGAAGCCGCATAAATACTGGACTTTTTTGACCCTACTCCTTATTCAAACTCAATCGTTCCCGGTGGTTTGCTCGTCAAATCGTACATTACACGATTGACTCCCTTAACCTCATTTATAATTCTGGTCATTACTTTCTGAAGAACTTCAAAAGGTATGTCACAGCAGTCCGCTGTCATGAAATCATCCGTCTTAACAGCTCTCAATGCGACTGCATAATCATAAGTACGGAAATCACCCATTACTCCAACGGAACGCATGTTGGTGAGGGCTGCAAAATACTGGCTGAGATTCTTTTCCACGCCGGCTTTTGCAAGTTCCTCGCGGAAAATATAATCCGCGTCCTGTACCATTTTTACTTTTTCAGCTGTAACTTCTCCTACTATACGGACTCCGAGTCCCGGTCCCGGAAACGGCTGTCTGTAAACAAGATTTTCCGGAAGTCCGAGTTCTATGCCGGCCTTTCGAACCTCATCCTTAAAAAGCATTCTGAGTGGCTCTACCAAGCCTTTAAATTTAATATCTTCAGGAAGTCCACCCACGTTATGATGTGACTTTATTGTGGCTGACTTTCCAAGTCCTGACTCGATTACATCAGGATAAATTGTTCCCTGACCAAGAAAATCTATTTTGCCAAGCTTCAAAGCTTCTTCTTCAAATATACGGACGAATTCACCGCCTATTATTTTTCGTTTCTCCTCCGGCTCCGTTACACCGGCAAGCTTCTCATAGTATCTGTCAGCAGCATTAACACGGATAAAATTTAAATCAAAATCTCCACTTGGACCGAAAACACTCTCAACCTCATCACCTTCGTTTTTACGAAGAAGACCGTGATCCACAAATACACAGGTAAGCTGCTTTCCTATTGCCTTTGAGAGAAGCGCTGCCGCAACAGACGAGTCAACACCTCCTGACAGACCGAGTAATACTTTTCCGTCACCAATCCTGTTTCTGAGATCCTTTATTGCCGCTTCAACGAACGAATCCATTTTCCAATTGCCCGCGCATTTACAAACGTTGTAAACAAAGTTGTGAAGCATTTTCATTCCCTCACGGGTATGAAGAACCTCCGGATGGAACTGAGTAGCATAAAAACCTGCTACCTCGTCTTCCATTGCTGCGACCGGGCATACCGATGTTGTTGCCGTAATTCTGAAACCTGCCGGAACTTTTGAAATGTAATCGGTATGACTCATCCAACATATCGTTTTCTCCGAAACACCCTCAAAAAGCTTTGATGCGGTATCTACTTCAACCTCTGTATGACCATATTCACTGACCGGTGCAGTAAGAACTTCTCCTCCAAGCTCATATGCCATCAACTGAGAACCATAACATATTCCCAAAATAGGTATGCCCAGTTTAAAAATCTCATCTGAATAATGAGGGGATTCCATGTCGTAGACACTATTAGGTCCTCCGGTGAATATTATACCCTTTGGAGCCATTGTTCTGATTTCGTCTAACGACATTGTATATGGTTTTACTTCAGCATACACATTGCATTCCCTTACTCTTCGTGCAATGAGCTGGTTATACTGACCGCCGAAATCAAGGACAAGAATTTTTTCTTTGTTATCCATTTTTCCTCCTGTTGGCCTGCCTTCTTCTTATGTAGGCGGCCTTTTTTTCGGACTGTTCCTGTACTTCAAGTTCCTCCAGCAGAGCAAATGCTTCTTCTCTTTCTTTTCGCCTCAAAGCCTCTTCCGCAGTCTCTTTATTTGTCATCTCAGGCAGTCTTTTTTCCGGCTCCCTG
The DNA here is from genome assembly GCA_964584255.1 of uncultured Lachnoclostridium sp. GTDB lineage: Bacteria > Bacillota > Clostridia > Lachnospirales > Lachnospiraceae > UBA3775. Next base: position 2,027 of record CAZOZM010000005.1, read on the forward strand.
TTTTTCCAGTTGCTATCATAATTCACTGTTTCGACATTTTCAACATATTTATCGGATTTTTTTCTGTTTTTTTTGCGAATCTCATCCGATTTTTTATTTCGCATTTCCTTACGACGGTTCTCACCGTTATCATTGAATTTCGTCTCTTTAGCAGGCTTTTTCCCGGTAACCTCCGGCTCATTTGTCAGCGATAATTCCGTCTTTTTGACCGAAGCACCTGCCGTTCTGCCCTGATTCTCAACGTCTTTGACTTCAACCTCTTCAGTCTTTTCAGCGGTCGTCTCCACTCGTCCGACAGTTTGAACCATTGCAAGCTTATGACTTTGATATCTCTCTAGCTTTGATGCCTGCTCTTCCTCGCTTTTCCTACCTGACAGTTCAGAGTTTCTATAAGAAGGCAGTTCACTGCGACGGTTACGGCGTCTTTGCTTTGCTCTTGCATGAGACTGTCTTATCTGTTCAGCTTTGATAACACTCTCATTACTTGTAACCGCAGTATCATCAGTCTGGACTAAAGTCCTTTCTCCGGCATCGGATCTATTAAGATCATTATCCAGTCCCACATCTCCACTTTTTACTTTATTCAAAGTATTTTTAAACTCTATATTCCCACTTTCTACTTTAAAAGCAGGTTTTTTCGTCTCTGTCATCCCACTTCTTACTTTATAAGAAGTGTTCTCCGATTCCATCGTCCCATTTCTCACTTTAAAGGAAGTGTTCTCCGATTCTTTTGCCTCACTTCTCACTTTAAAGTAAGAGTTCTCCGATTTCATTTCACTACCATCATCTTTAAGCAAAATGCCGTCAAATTCCACATGCCTGCCTGCATTTTTTTCCTTGATGTTCTCAGCACTGTTCTCAATGCTTCCGGCTTTCTGTGGTTTTTCTTCTGCTGCACCTCCCTCATTTTTCTTCTTTTTGTTGGTATTTTCAGTGCAATTTTCCCCACCGGAAGTTTTTTGAGAACCACTGTTTGCACCATTTCCTCCACTTTTCGTGTTATTATTAGCATTTTTAGTATCGTTCTCTCCACCACCTACTTTTTGTGGAATATTTTCTGCTGCATTTTCCCCACTTTTCCTCTTTTTACCGGCTTTTTCAGTACCGTTCTCACCACTACCGAAACTCTGTGGATTGTTTTTTACTCCACTTCCACCATTTTTCTTCTTTTTGTTGGTGTTTTTAGTGGCTTTTCCTCCACCGGAAACTTTTTGAGAACCACTGTTTGTACTGTCTCCCCCACTTTTCGTGTTTTTATTGGTATTTTTAGTGCTTTTCTCTCCACTACTAACTTTCTGCAAGTTATTTTTCGCTGTATTCTCCCCACTTTTCTCCCTATCCGTGCCGTTTTTTGTAATCTGTCCTCCACTACTCTGATCAGATGGGATTTTTACCGTACTGTCCGCTACTCCTTCCGGTATCTGTGTGACTGTTACACCATCCTTCTTTCCGGCTTTATTCTTCCTGGCTTTCTTATTTTTACCAGCTTTCCCGGCAGAATCAGCTACCTTTACAGACATAGCCTCTTCGACTTTTTTAGTATTTGCCAAAGCCGGTTTAATATTCGCCTGATTTATTTCCTGCCTGTTACTGTTTGACTTAGCAGAATTGCTGTTTGGATTTTGATTCTCATGCTTTCTGTCAGTCTTTACAGCTTCATTTTTTCCGTTTTCAGCCTTCATACGATTCTTGGCATCATTCTTCTGCTTTCTTTTGTCACTGTCAGATTTTTTTCCGTTATTAACGGAAGGCATCTCACTTTTGCTTAAAATCGTATGTTCTGTTGTATCCGGGCTTTCCTTCTCTTTATTCTTTTTAAACAGGCCTAGAATCGCCTTTCCAAGTGTCCTTTCACTTTCAACAACCATGTTTATATCATCACAGCGTTTAATTGTACTTCCGTTTTTCTTCTTCATTTCAAGAATAGCCGGATCATATCCCTTATCCTTTGAAATTATGAAATACTCATCTGCAATTTCCTTTGCGATATCGTATCCCAAGTGTACCATGATGATAAAATCCAATGCATTCTTTCCGATATACTGGTTTGTAATCAGCTCAATAGCCGCATTGCAGTTAAAAATTCTGTCTGCATCGCTCATGGAAAGTTTTGCACTCTGTTTTCCTATAAAAATCTTAACAACATCATCTTTTGTAAGTTTTTCTACACAAGTAAGACCGTTTAAACTCACGTTTTCGTAGTCAACATATATTGCTCTTTTCAAGTCGTCTCCTATTCTGTGCAGCGTGTAAAAATCATACCCTCAATTCATCAAGGGTAAGGGAATAAGATTCCAGATATTCCTTTATGAAAATTTCAGCCTCCGGCACATTCATACCTTCTATGGCTTTTCTGGTAGATTCTGCCGCTTTTATGAATTCCTTATTTCCGGCCTTTTCTTCTTCTACGCATTTAATAAGTGCCGAAATTTTGTCAGCAGCCTTACAAAGAATCCATAAATCCTTATCTTCATCTTTTTTAAAGAAGTAATCCCTGTAATACAATCTCATATCCTCAGGTATCATGCCCAGCAGCATATCATTTGCCTTATCTTCTATTTCATGGTAAATGCTGCTTATGTCCGAATTATAGTATTTTATCGGTGTAGGCATGTCCCCGGTAATTATTTCTGAACAGTCATGAAACATCCCTATAACGGCGCATCTCTCCGGATTATATGTTTTTCCCAGCCTTACATTTCCGATTATGGCAAGTCCGTGGGCGATCATCGCCACTTCAAGAGAATGTTCACTTATGTTCTCCCTGTCGGAATTGCGCATAAGAGCCCATCTCTCAATATATTTCATTCTTGACATCATCGCATAAAAATGCCCGCTCATAAACGCCTCCTGTCGGTATCTATCTCTTCTTTAAATTTCTTCCCTCATCCAGAACTTTCTTTAAATATTTTCCTGTATATGAGTATTCACACTTTGCAACTTCGTCCGGCGTTCCCGTAGCAACTACATTTCCTCCTCTGTCTCCGCCCTCCGGACCTATATCGATTATATAATCCGCAGTTTTAATGACATCGAGATTATGTTCAATTACCAGAACGGTATTTCCGCCATCCGTAAATCTCTGTAATATATCCACGAGTTTATGAACATCTGCAAAATGAAGACCTGTGGTCGGTTCATCAAGTATATAGATTGTTCGTCCCGTACTCTTTCGACTAAGCTCCGTGGCAAGCTTAATTCTCTGTGCCTCTCCGCCTGATAAAAGCGTTGACGGATGTCCCAGTTTCAAATAGGACAGGCCCACATCATAAAGAGTCTGAATCTTGTTTCTTATTTTAGGCACATTTTCAAAAAAGTTAAGCGCCTCTTCAACCGTCATGTCAAGTACATCAAAAATACTCTTGCCCTTATAAAGAACCTCAAGAGTTTCCCTGTTGTACCTCTTTCCTCCGCACACTTCGCACGTCACATAAACGTCCGGCAGGAAATTCATCTCAATCTTATTAATTCCGTCTCCGGAACATGCTTCGCAGCGTCCGCCTTTAATATTGAAAGAAAACCTTCCCTTTCCATATCCTTTCATCTTTGCGTCCGACGTATTTGCGAACAAATCCCTTATCATGTCAAAGACACCGGTATAAGTTGCCGGATTGGATCTCGGTGTTCTTCCGATAGGTGACTGGTCAATATTGATAACCTTATCAAGCTGTTCAATACCCAAAATCGTGTCATGGTCTCCCGGAACACATAATCTTGCTCTGTTCAGTTCCTTCTCAAGTGTCTTATAGACAATTTCCGTTACCAAGGAACTCTTTCCCGATCCTGAAACACCGGTTACACATGTCATAACTCCAAGTGGTATCTTAACATCGATATTTTTGAGATTGTGTTCTCTTGCTCCCTTTACTTCAATAAAGCCGCTCGGTGTACGATAACTTTCCCTGCATGGAACAAACTTACGTCTGCTCAGATAATCACCTGTTATCGATTCCCTGCAATTCATGATATCTTCTGCCGTTCCCTGTGCAACAAGGTATCCGCCATGCGTTCCGGCACCCGGACCTATATCCACAATGTGGTCTGCTGCAAACATCGTATCCTCATCATGTTCAACCACTATGAGAGTGTTTCCCAATTCCTTCAGTCCTTTGAGAGAAGCCAGAAGTTTATCATTATCCCTCTGGTGAAGTCCGATACTCGGCTCGTCCAAAATATAGGCCACTCCGACAAGTCCTGAACCGATTTGTGTTGCAAGACGTATTCTCTGTGCCTCGCCGCCTGAAAGTGAAGATGTTGATCTTGCCAGTGTAAGATAAGAAAGTCCGACATCATTCAGAAATTTCAGTCTTCCCCGTATTTCTTTGAGAATAAGCCTTCCAATCTGTTCCTGAACCGGCGTAAGCTTCAGGTTTTCCATAAAATCCTTAAGATCTTCAATGCTCATCTCCGTTAACTCTGAGATGTTTTTTTCTGCCACGGTAACCGCAAGTGCTTCCGGCTTAAGTCTTTTGCCATTACATTCCGCACATGGCGTTATTGACATATAATTCTCGTACTCAGCCTTCATTGTCTGGCTTGATTCCCTATACCTTCTTGCCGTATTCTGCAAAAGTCCCTCAAAGGCCACATCATAAACACCGACACCTCTCTGACCTTTATAATGTACTTTTACTTCCCTTCCGTCCGTACCGTTCAAAAGCATGTTTTGAATTTCATTCGAAAGATCACAATAAGGCGTGTCCAGACTGAATCCGTATTCTTCAGACAAAGCCCTGAGCAATGCGTTACTGAAACTGCCCGCATCTTTCGAGGACTGCCATCCCATCACACAGATTGCACCCTCATTAATTGACTTCTTTTTGTCCGGAATCATCAGGTTTGGATCAAATTCCATCTTAATTCCTATTCCGTGACAGCATGGGCACGCTCCAAACGGATTATTGAAGGAAAAAAGGCGCGGCTCAAGTTCCGAGATGGAGATACCGCAATCCGTACATGCAAAGTTCTGCGAATAAGTCTTTTCCTCATTCAAATCGATGAAATCCACAACCAACTGACCATCCGTAAGTTTGAGTGCATTTTCCACCGAATCCGTAAGTCTTGAATTTATCCCCGGTTTTACGACAAGTCTGTCTACCACAATGGAGATATTATGCTTTATGTTTTTCTCCAGCTTAATATCTTCAGACAGCTCATACATATTGCCGTCAATAAATACACGAACGTAACCGCTCTTTCTTGCCTGTTCAAGGACCTTAACATGCTCACCTTTTCGGCCTTTTACCACCGGCGCAAGGATGGCAAATTTTGTTCTCTCCGGGTAAGATAATATATCATCAACCATTTCGTCCACGCTCTGTCTCTTTACTTCCTTACCGCATTTAGGACAGTGCGGTATGCCGGTTCTTGCATAAAGAAGACGAAAATAATCATAGATTTCCGTAACGGTTCCTACGGTTGAACGCGGATTCTTGTTTGTTGATTTCTGATCTATGGATATTGCAGGAGGCAGGCCCTCTATACTGTCAACATCCGGTTTTTCCATCTGACCGAGAAACATTCTTGCATAAGAAGACAGTGACTCCATATATCTTCTTTGTCCCTCGGCATAGATTGTATCAAAAGCAAGTGAGGACTTTCCCGATCCCGACAGACCCGTTAAAACAACAAACTCATCTCTTGGAATATCTATGTCGATACCCTTAAGATTATTCTCTCTTGCTCCCCTGATTTTTATATACTTTTTATTGTCCATATAACCTCTTTCAAGGATTTTTGCCACAGCCGTCCGGATACCATTAGTGTCGGCTGCATCCTGTTTTGAATACATGTTATATTATATTATCGAACAAATGTTTTGTCAATTCCATTGTTCTCCTAAAGCATCTGTCGGTTAATCTCAAGAAGTCTGTCACGATATTCTGCCGCCAATTCGAAATTGAGCTCTGCCGCTGCCGCATGCATTTTCTTCTTAACCTGTGCGGCCAGGGCTTTAAGTTCTTTTTCATCCATTGATTCCAAATCTTTTTCAAGATTCTTGGAAACCTTTTTATCCACTTTCTTCGATATGCTTATAAGTTCTCTGACAGCCTTCTTTATGGTAGCCGGCGTGATTCCATGTTCCTTATTATACTCATCCTGTATCTTACGTCTTCTTGCCGTCTCATCAATGGCTGTTTTCATGGAACCGGTTATATTATCGGCATACATAATTACTCTTCCGGATTCATTTCTTGCCGCACGTCCTATCGTCTGTATAAGCGACGTAGTGGAACGCAGGAATCCTTCTTTGTCTGCATCCAGAATCGCAACAAGTCCGATTTCAGGAATATCAAGACCTTCTCTTAAAAGATTTATTCCGACAAGAACATCAAACACATCCATTCTCATGTCCCTGATTATCTCACTTCGCTCAAGCGTATCAATATCCGAATGCAGGTATTTGACTCTTATGCCGATTTCACGCATATAGTCAGTAAGCTGTTCTGCCATTTTTTTCGTAAGCGTGGTAACCAGCACTTTATTTCCTTTTCCGGTTTCCGACCTTATCTCACCTATGAGATCATCTATCTGTCCCTTTACCGGTCTTAAGATAACTTCCGGATCCAAAAGCCCCGTAGGTCTTATAATCTGCTCTGCACGAAGAAGTTCGTGATTATCTTCATATTCATTAGGTGTTGCCGACACAAAAAGCATCTGATTAATTCTTTCCTCGAATTCATCAAAGCACAATGGTCTGTTACAAAGTGCCGAAGGCAGCCTGAAACCGTATTCTACTAATGTAGATTTTCTGGAACGGTCACCGTTAAACATACCTCTTATCTGCGGAATGGTAATATGGCTTTCATCTACTATAATCAGAAAATCATCCGGAAAATAATCTATGAGAGTATTCGGAGAATCTTCAGGTGTAAGCCTTGCAAGATGCATTGAATAATTCTCTATGCCGCTGCAGAATCCCGTCTCCCTCATCATCTCTATATCATAATGAGTTCTCTCGGATATTCTCTGTGCCTCTAAAAGCCTGTCCTCGGATCTGAAGTAATCCACTCTTTCCTCAAGTTCTTTTTCTATATCCTCTATTGCTGCTTCCATCTGTTCAGGCGGAACGACATAATGTGATGCCGGAAAAATAACCAGATGCTCCAATGAGATCTTAACCTCTCCCGTCAAAGCATCCACTTCCGTTATTCTGTCCACTTCATCACCAAAAAATTCGATTCTGTATATGGTGTTATCGGAAGATGACACCGGAAAAATCTCTACAACGTCTCCTCTTACTCTGAAACTGCCTCTTTTCAGGTCAAATTCGTTTCTTACATATTGTATATCAACAAGTTTCTCAATTACTTCATCTCTGTCCTTTTCCATTCCCGGTCTTACGGACAATGTCATATTCTGGTAATCAATCGGTGAGCCCAAACCATATATACATGAAACACTGGCAACAACAATAACATCACGTCTCTCCGTAAGTGCCGCAGTTGCAGAATGTCTCAGTCTGTCAATTTCATCATTTATGGCTGAATCCTTTTCTATATAGGTATCCGTAGACGGAACATATGCTTCCGGCTGGTAATAATCGTAATAGGATACAAAATATTCTACCGCATTTTCAGGAAAAAACTCTTTAAATTCTCCGTACAACTGCGCCGCAAGTGTTTTGTTATGGGCAATTACCAGCGTCGGACGGTTAAGCTCCTTTATTACATTCGCCATTGTAAATGTTTTTCCGGAACCCGTAACACCAAGAAGAGTCTGAAACTGATTGCCGTCTTCAAATCCCCTGACAAGGGTTTCTATCGCCTGTGGCTGGTCACCGGTCGGTTCATATTCGGAGTGTAAAATGAATTTATCCATGATTTAGCCTCCCTAAAGCTATGCACAGATGCTTTTGATAATCCGTTTGAGTCTGCTCATAAAAGTCATCCATTGCAGATGTATAGAGCCAAATCCCTTTACGGAATGCGGAACAGCATCTTCGTTCTGCTATTCTTCGTCCGATACATCAACCGGTCTGCATCCGTTTGCAAGCCATCCTAAATATCCATAAATGAAAGGATCCAGTTTTCCGTCAAGCACTGCACCGGCATTTCCTATTTCAACACCCGTACGAAGGTCTTTTACCATAGTATAAGGCTGAAGAACATATGATCTTATCTGAGAGCCGAAATTAATATCCTTAACTTCCCCTCTGATTCCTGCCGCATAGTCAGCCTGTTCCTGTTTCTTCATCATGTAAAGCTTTGACTTAAGCATTTCCATTGCCTTATCCTTATTCTGGAACTGCGATCTTTCATTCTGGCATGCCACAACCACTCCCGTAGGAATGTGAGTTATTCGTACAGCCGAACTTGTCTTATTTATGTGCTGTCCGCCGGCACCTGAGCTTCGATATGTGTCGATACGAAGTTCTTCCGGATTAATATCTATTTTAATATCCTGTGAAAGTACCGGCATTACGTCGCATGAAACAAACGAAGTCTGCCTTTTTCCTGCTGCATTAAATGGTGAAATACGTACAAGACGGTGTACGCCGTGTTCACTTTTAAGATATCCGTATGCACTTTCTCCGTTAACCTGAAATGTTACGGATTTAATTCCTGCCTCATCCCCGTCCAGTAAATCGAGCACTTCCATGCTGTAACCTTTTTTATTCACCCATCTCTGATACATTCTGAAAAGCATATCCGCCCAGTCACAGCTTTCGGTTCCGCCCGCACCCGCATGAAGAGAAATGATTGCATTCATGTGATCAAACTCATCAGAAAGCAGTGTCTCTATTTTCAGTTCTTCATATTTGTTTTCAAACGCTTCGAATTCTTCCTTTACTTCCGGAATCAGCGATTCATCATTTTCTTCATCTGCCATCTCAATGAGTGTGAGAATGTCTTCACGACTGTTCTTCAGTCCTTCTATTCTCTCCACTGCCGACTTAAGATTCTTACTTTCCTGAACCATTGCCGCACTTTTGGCCGTATCCTCCCAAAAGTCAGGTTCCTCCATATGTCTTTCGATTTCCTCTATTCTTTCGAGCTTTTCAGAAATACCAAGGCTTGCTTCCATTTGGTCAAGAAGCTTATCATACCCTGCAAGTGTAAATTTAATCTGATCAAGTTCTACCATAACAACCTTTCCCGGCATATGTAATTGTACCGCATACCCTCCGGTCCGTACCTGCACCTGCCATATATACTAATCTGATAATGTTTTTCTTTAAGAAACAAACAGCGTGACCGCTCTGCCGCGCTCACGCTGTCATAAACTGCTTTTGATCCGGCACTCATCCCCTGCGGAATTATTTCTATGCCTGCTGCTCAGTCTTCATGTGACAGAACTTATACTTCTTTCCGCTTCCACATGGACATGGATCGTTCGGCATAATCTTCTTTGAACTTCTCTTAACAGTCTTTGGTGCTGAAGTGTCATCCTTATTGGTTCCGGTAACTTTGGCTACCTCTTCACGCTCAACCTTCTGTTCAACTCTTATATGCATCAGTGCCTTTGTAGTATCCTCGGCTATTCCGTCAATCATTTCCTGGAACATCTCGTAGCCCTGAATCTTATATTCTTCAGCCGGTTTCTTCTGACCATATGCCATAAGATGAATACCCTGCTTAAGCTGCTCCATATCATCGATATGATTCATCCATCTTCTGTCTATACATTTAAGAAGAAGAACTCTTTCCACTTCTCTGAACTGTGCTACATCCGGGAAGAGTTTTTCCTTCTCTTCATACATTGCAACAGCCATATCCTTGAGTCTGGTTCTGAAGCCTTCCTTGTTCGCACCCTCCAGATCTTCTTTTGAGAAAGTAAGATTCTCTATTGGGAAAACGTTCGTATACATTTCAATAAGAGCTCCAAGATCCCATTCCTCCGGAAGCTGATCTTCATTAATACATGTGTCAACAATTCTGTCTACCGTCTGTTTTACCATGTTGAGAACAGGTTCTCTCATGTTTTCACCGTCAAGAACTCTGCGTCTCTCATCATATATAATCTCACGCTGTTCATTATTTACGATATCGAATTCCATGAGATTTCTTCTTGTACCGAAGTTGTTTTCTTCTATCTTCTTCTGTGCTTTTTCAATTACCGAAGAAAGCATCTTGTGCTGGATTTCCTGTCCTTCCTCGATTCCGAGTGACTTAAAGACACCCATCATCTTCTCTGAACCGAAGAGCCTCATAAGGTTGTCTTCAAGTGAGATATAGAATCTTGACTCACCCACGTCACCCTGACGTCCGGCACGTCCTCTGAGCTGGTTATCAATACGTCTCGACTCATGTCTCTCCGTACCTATAATTTTAAGACCGCCAAGTTCCTTTACGCCTTCTCCGAGTTTGATATCCGTACCTCTTCCGGCCATGTTTGTAGCAATCGTAACTGCTCCGATTTGTCCGGCATCTGCCACGATTTCAGCTTCCATTGCGTGGAACTTCGCATTCAATACCTTGTGTGGTACACCCTGTTTTCTGAGAAGATTGCTTATTTCCTCACTGGACTCAATCGTAACCGTACCGACAAGTACCGGCTGACCCTTTTCATGAGCGGCAATAACCTGCTTAACTATTGCATTAAGTTTCTCCTTCTTTGTACTGTAAACGGCATCTTCAAGGTCTATTCTCTGGACCGGTCTGTTTGTAGGAACAACAACTACGTCCATTCCGTAAATCTCTCGGAATTCATTCTCTTCCGTAAGAGCCGTACCTGTCATACCGCACTTCTTATCATACTTGTTAAAGAAGTTCTGGAAAGTGATTGTTGCAAGAGTTCTGTTTTCCCTGCGCACCTTAACCTTTTCTTTTGCCTCAATTGCCTGATGAAGACCGTCACTGAATCTTCTTCCCGGCATGATACGTCCGGTAAAGTCATCTACGATAAGTATTTCATCGTTGTCAACAACGTAATCCTGGTCTCTGAACATGAGATTATGCGCTCTGAGTGCAAGATCAATATGATGCTGGATATCCTGATTTTCCGCATCGGCAAGGTTGTCAATTTTAAAGAAGTTCTCAACCTTTGCCACACCTTCTTCCGTAAGGTTAACGGTCTTTTCCTTCTCTCTTACTACAAAGTCGCCGGTTTCCTTTTCTTCTTCACCCATCAGCATATCCATCTGGGATACTTCGGTATAAGTACCTTTTTTAAGCTGGCGTGCAAGAATGTCACATACTTCATAGAGCTTCGTGGATTTTCCGCTCTGGCCGGAAATGATAAGCGGTGTTCTGGCCTCATCGATAAGTACGGAGTCCACTTCATCGATAACCGCATAGTGAAGTCCTCTCTGGACAAGCTTCTCTTTGTAGATAACCATGTTGTCACGAAGATAGTCAAATCCAAGTTCGTTATTTGTTCCGTATGTAATATCACATGCATATGCTTTCTGACGGTCTTCCGGCTCCATACCGCCGAGAATTGTTCCTACCGTAAGTCCGAGGAATCTGTGTACCTGACCCATCCACTCACTGTCTCGCTGTGCAAGATAGTCATTTACGGTTACGACATGAACGCCTTTTCCGTCAAGTGCATTAAGATATACAGGGAAAGTTGATACGAGTGTTTTTCCTTCACCTGTTTTCATCTCAGCAATTCTTCCCTGATGAAGTATGACTCCACCGATAAGCTGAACCCTGTATGCACGCTGACCCAAAACTCTCTTGGCAGCTTCTCTTACTGTTGCATAGGCTTCAACAAGAATTTCATCAAGTGTTTCACCATCTGCAAGACGACCTTTAAGTTTATCCGTCTGTGCGCGAAGTTCGTCATCGGACATGGCCTGCATTGCCGGTTCCATCTCTTCTATCTTATCAACTATTGGATATATTCTCTTCAACTCATGATCACTGTGAGTTCCAAAAATCTTATTGAGAAAACTCATTATTACCTCCAACTCATGCTCGCATACCGAACATGCTCTCTGTTTTTCATAAATGCCGAAACAACAACCGTCTCAGCACAATTTGGATACAATTATAACATTTAAAACCAACTGTGTAAAGGAATTCCGCCACCTTTTTACCATCCTTTAAGATTCCCCGTTCATTTCATATTCCAATGATAACTTTTTCTTCTCCTCAAACCAAAATACTGCTAATTGTGTCAAAAAAAGATGAATTTCAAAAAAACATTGCAGTATTTTTCTCTCTTTTTTCAACTTTATTCTTTCTTTGTCTATATTTTTGCTTTTAGTAGTCAAGTTGTGTACTCTTTTGATGCTATTTTTTATTCATTCATACACATTTTGTATTTTGTTAGTTTTAAGCTGATGTTTTTTGCCCCATTCGACTGTCATCGACTTTTTTCATTCTACAATCGTATTTATGGTTTGTGGATAAAGTGGATAAACTTGTGTATAACCAATTTTCAGCCGAAAAATGGCTGTTTTGGCTGTGGATAACTTGTGATTTGTATTTTTTTATCCACAATTTTGCGAGTAATCCACACTTAAACTGTTGGAAAATCCAAAAATAGATAGTTTTTCCAGAAAAAGTCAATACCCAAATGTCGATTTTTGAAAGTTGTCACATTTCAAAAATTTTGCCCATTCAACTATACAATTCAACCATTTGTATTTACAATTCGAAAACAAGAACTTAAATCCGTCCTCTTCAAAGTGTTTCATTCTACAATCGTGGTGTTTAAAATCGGGAGATTTTTTTACCTTTTTCGGTTTTTTCCGTGTCCATCCGATTTTTTCTGACTGCTGTAGAATCACAAAATCAGCAAAAAAAGGACCAACAGCTTTTAAAAAGTCATTGATCCTTTCCCGCTTTCCTGTCAGAAAGCCATCTATAGATGAAGCCTAAATAAATTCATTCGCAATTATATTGACAACCATTATTATTACACCAACTGCCAAAGTACTGTCAAAAATCACGCGGTTGTCTTCCTTAAAAAATTCTCCGGTTTTTCTGCCGCATCCTGAAAATCGACTGATTAACATATACATAACTGCTGCAACAGCCAAACCTATAACAGACGGAATCAAAAGCTCACTCATTATCTGCGAAACAGATTCATATGCTTCATCCCTAAATAATATATCCAAAAATTCATTGTTTATTCTTTTAGAGTAAAGTCCTACCACAGATACCGCATTAATCGTAAAATGCATTATCATGGAGTAAACAGTGCTTCCTCCGGCATAATCCGTCATCGCGAACAAAAAACCTGCAACCATTGCATAAGCAAATTGATTGAGATTCCCATGCATAAGTCCAAACAGAAATGCTGAAAAGAGCGCACCCTTTATAACACCCGCCCCGGCATATGCTCCGAAAATAACTCCTCTGAACACTAATTCTTCAACAACCGCAGGAATCAGTGCTACAAACAGGAGCATTACCACCATAGGATACCCTTCTGCCGCCTCTGCCGCACTGTTGTCCGTTACATTTTTGACAAAAAGCATTGAAATACTGCTTATCATACTTAAAAAAGGCAATATGGCCAATCCCATCACAACCGCTGCCAAAGACATAAAACCGGTATTGGCTACGCCCGTAATGCTGATTCTTTTTCCTTTACACCCCGCAATATAAATAGCCGTCGGTATCAGAATTGACACCTGGGTAATAAGCAGCTTTACTATATAACTTGATGTGTATGATGCAATGCCAAGCAGACTTACCAAAAGTATGAACAAAACAGTATATGAAAACAGCCTGTTTGCATCCGCTATTCTGCCTGTTCTCATTTTCCTGAGACTTCTTTTTCTCTTAAACATCCTAAAAACTCCTTTTTTACCGACATTTTTACTTAGTATATCATTTAAGCTGTTTTTTTGCATCGGTTTATGCTATACTATTTTGACGGTTCTGTGATTTATTTATAAAATTTTCGAACCGCACTTCATTGAACAACCGCATAATATCAATTCAACATCGGATATTATTGACCTAATTACTTAATCGAAAGGATTTATATATGAAACTTGGAATAACACAGACTCTCAGAGTCACAAGAAGCACTGATTACGGCTTTTATCTGACGGACCCTGTCCTGACGGCTGACAGTGACATTGATGCTCCGGACGTCCTTCTGCCTAAGAACCAGACCGACGGAATAAAAATAAATGATGAAGTCTCCGTTTTCATTTACAAGGATTCCGAAGACAGACCGATCGCAACAACCACTGCTCCTTTAATAGAACTTGGAAAAACCGCTGTTTTAAAATGTAACGAAGTAACCAAAATCGGTGCTTTTCTGGATTGGGGGCTTACAAAGGATCTCTTTCTGCCTTTCCGCGAACAGACGAAAAAGGTTGAAAAAGGTGATGAAGTACTTGTTGCCCTCTATACAGACAAAAGTATGAGACTTTGCGCTACAATGAAAGTCTATCACTATTTAAAAAAGGATTCTCCTTACAAAAAGAATGATCGTGTAACCGGAATGGTTTATGAAGTGAGTGGAAATTTCGGTACTTTCGTTGCCGTAGATGACATGTATTCAGCATTGATTCCAAAGAAGGAACTCTTCCATCCTATCCCTATAGGTGCAAGGGTTTCAGCCCGTGTCATAAATGTACTTGAAGACGGTAAACTCACACTCAGCTGCCGTGAAAAAGCCTTTATTCAGATGGATGCCGATGCAAGGCTCGTCATGTATTCGTTAAAATCAGCCGGTGGTTTTCTTCCTTTCCACGATAAAAGTTCCCCTGAGGAAATAAAGGAACGTTTCGGTCTCAGTAAAGCCGCTTTCAAACGTGCCATCGGTGCTCTTTACAAAAACGGCAGCATAATCATAGAGGATAACGGAATCAGACTCACCGAAAAAGAAGACTAATTTTCATCAATATAACCTGTTATGCACATTGTAAACGAATAAATTTCATTTATTCCGCATCTGCCGAGTACAATGGAACAACTTTCAATTGTGCTTCCGGTTGTATAAATATCATCTACCAGGATAATTCTTTCAAGATTTGTCCTGGTTTTTATTTTTCTCAGAACATCCCGGTTTATCTCAAATGCATCACACAGATTAAGCAGTCTTCCCATGCTTCCAAGCTGTTTTTGGGCTTTTGTTTCCTTCGTTCTCAGCAAAAGGTTGCTTACCACAGGAATCCCGGTTCTTATGGAAAGTTCATCAGCCAATAAAAAAGACTGATTGTAACCTCTTTGTTTTAATCTGGTTTTATGTATGGGTATCGGTATAATTGCATCAGCACGGATGTTTTTTATTTCTTTGTTATATTTTAAAATGAGCGAGTCCGTAAAAAAAGCCGCCAAATCCTGTCTTCCTTTATATTTCAAATCAAGTATAAGTCTCTTTGCTTCATCTCTGTATACAAAAACTGCCCTGTTTTTCCTAAAATGATACTCATATTCACTGCATAAATCACAATATTCAGCTTCTTCCGAACCAATCGGACGGCCGCATTTAAAACATACAGGTTCGGAAACCGTCCTTATCCTGCCTCTGCATCCGTCACAGGTTTTCCCTCTCTGACCTATAAGCACAGGCTCATCACATATGGGACATACCGGCGGAAACAGAATATCCGCCGGCATCCCTTTAATAAAAGTCATTACATTTTTCAAATTCAACGAAGTATGCCCTCTTTATACTCTCCGGCATCCACAAGAGCTCTTATTGACGCCTCCACCAAAGGCTTATCTTCCTGATATGTGACTCCTATCCATTTATCATGTGTAGTCAGAACCTTAACACCGGCCTTTCCTCTGTTAATAAGTTCACTAACCATTGAAGGCAGATAGAATTCACCCTTCAGAAGAGTTTCCTCATCTGCATTTGCGAGAAATTCTCTGAATCCTCTTCCAAGCTCGGAAATAAAATCAGTTGTAAAGCCAAACATATTCATCGAAACCGGTGTCGAAGCCGGTACAAGTATATCTTTGCCGTCTAAGCCTTTTCCCTTTACCATGCTTCCGTCAGCTTCAAGATCCGTTGACTCCTCAACGCTTACAAGATAACCGGACTCATCGGTTTTACAGATTCCCCTTTTAACCGTTCCATTATCACTGAGGGTATTTCCCAGAATAAAACCGGCCATGCAGTACGTACCCGGTCTGTTTTCCGATGAAACCAGATAGTCATGTACCGCCCTGTATGCCTCTTTACCATAATAGTCATCTGCATTTATAACCATAAACGGTTCATTAACAGCCTTTTCACAGCATAAAACGGCATGACCCGTTCCCCATGGTTTTTTTCTTCCCTCCGGGGTCTTGATTCCATAGTTTTCTACATCTGTATCCTGGTATACATACCGGGTTTCGACGTATTTGGAAATTCTGTTTCCGATTATTTCCCTGAAATCCTTTTCTATGTCTCTTCTGATAATAAATACCACTTTATCAAATCCTGCTTCGATGGCATCATGTATCGAATAATCCATTATTATTTCACCGGCAGGACCTACCGGCTCAAGCTGTTTTATTCCTCCGCCGAATCTGCTTCCGATTCCTGCTGCCATAATTACTAAAGATGTTTTCATATAAAACCTCATTTCCGAGCGGTCTTTTCCTGAACATCCGCCCCGCTCAACGGCAGACATTCAACCCCTAAATCAATTCAAGAATACAGTCTTTAAGCCCTGTAAAGCGTTTACTGTCATCTTCATTATCTATCATCGTGTATACAACCCGTTCATCTCCGATAATTGTAACACACTTTGAAGCCCTTGTCACTGCGGTATACAGCAGGTTTCTGTTTAAAAGCGGTCTCGGTCCTCCAAGCAGAGGAATAACCACTGCCGGATACTCGCTTCCCTGAGACTTATGGACCGTCACGGCATATGCGTGATCAATCTCATCAAGTATTCCAAAGGAGTATTCCACCTCTCGATTGTCATCATAGACAACGGTAAGACATTCGGCAAATAGATTTATTTCCTTTATCATACCGATATCGCCGTTAAATACACCCGTTCCTCCGTCCATGCAGATTCCGTATTTGTTTACCGTCTTCCACTCAAGCTGGTAATCATTTTTTACCTGCATTACCTTATCGCCTTCACGAAAAATTCTGTCTCCATGCTGTTTTTCCCTCTTCCCGTCTGACGGCGGATTAATTCCTGCCTGAAGAATTTTATTCATGTACTCAACTCCCAACTCCCCTTTTCTCATCGGTGTCAGCACCTGAATGTCAAAAGGTCTTGCATTAACATATTTCGGAAGTTTTTCTGTTACCAGCTGAAGTACCGTCTGCATAACGGATGAAGCATCACTGCGTCGCATCATAAAGAAATCCCGGCTTTTATTTGTAAACGTCGGATGCGTTCCTTCATTTATCTTATGAGCATTTACTATAATATCGCTCTCGGCTGCCTGTCTGAATATTTTCGTGAGTCTTACCACATTAAAATGACCGCTGTCAATAATGTCCCTGAGAACATTTCCCGGACCGACACTCGGAAGCTGTCTCGCATCACCCGCAAAAATAATTCTTGTACCTATTGTTACCGCCTTAAGCAGTGCATTCATGAGATGCATATCAATCATGGATGCCTCATCAATTATTATCACATCCGCATCAAGCGGGTTGTCTTCATTCTTTTGGAATGACAGTCCCTGACTCTCCAAATCATTTCCTGACGGTGCAAATTCAAGCATACGGTGAATGGTTCTTGCTTCTCTGCCCGTAGCCTCACTCATTCTTTTCGCCGCTCTTCCCGTCGGAGCAGCCAATAATACATTAAGGCCTTCTCGCTCAAACATGTCAATAATGGCATTAATGGTTGTCGTCTTACCTGTTCCGGGACCTCCCGTCAATATAAAAAGAGCATGTCCCGCAGCTTTATAAAGTGCTTCCTTCTGTAATTCATCCAACTCTATGCCAAGTCTTTTTTCTACAGCAGTAACATTTGATTCTATACGCGTTCCCGCCTGTTTATCCTCTATATTTAAATCAATGAGCATCTTTGCTATCGATAACTCTGTATAGTAATAAGATGCCTGATAAGCCCTTCTTACGTCACCATAAGTCTTTATAACCAGCTTTCCCATCATAACCAGCTCGTCAATGATATTATGGAAGTCCTCAACGAAACCTCCAAGTATATTGCATGCATGACGGTATAATACTTCCTCTGGCAGGTAACTGTTACCAGAAGCAGATGACAAGCTGAGCGTATGCATTATGCCTGCTCTCGTTCTGAATGCAGAATCCGCATCAAATCCCATCTTAAAAGCGATTTCATCCGCCTGTTTAAATCCGATTCCTTTAATATCCTCTGCCAGTCTGTATGGATTACTTTCAAGAACCTTTTTCATCTCCGAGCCGTATTGAGCATAGATTTTCACCGATACCGCCTGTGAGATTCCAAACTGCTGCAAATACATCATGGACTCACGGCCTTCTCTTTTTTCCTTGAACTGAACGTAAATATCCCTTGCTTTTCTGTCACTTATACCTTTTATTTCAGCAAGTCTTTCCGGCTCCTTTTCTATTATCTCAAATGTCTTATTGCCGAATCTTTCAACAATTTTCTTTGCAGTCGGTACTCCTATACCTTTTATCGCACCCGAACCAAGATACTTCTCCATTGCAACCGCATCTTTAGGTGTAGCAATTAAAAACGAAGAAATCTTCAACTGCATGCCATAAAGATTGTGATTTGTATACTCTCCCGATACCTCAACATATTCACCCTCATTTACCGAAGGTATGCATCCGACACATGTTACTTCAGCCTCAGCCTCTATTGTAAATACCGTATATCCGTTTTCCGGGTTGTTATATACTATCCTCTCTATATATCCTTCTACTTTTTCCATAAATCATACCCCTTTTCCTGTCCGCAGGTTAATCCCTCACGGACAATATATCTTTGTACTTCACTTTTTTTCACTCTCCCGTCTGTTTACTTACCTCATCACTCTTTATGTCACATGTCTGACTTTTCACATCTTCTCTTAAACAAACAAATCCCCTCACAGAGGGGATCAGTCTTTAGTTGTTCTTTATACCTTTTATACCTTTGTGACTAAGAACTTCAACATACTTTCCTGTTCCTGCAGCCACACATCTTCTGGGATCATCAGCAACCATCGTTGCGATTCCCGTCTTTTCTTCTATAAGTTCCTCAAGTCCGTAAAGCAATGCTCCACCACCTGTCAGAACAATTCCCCGGTCAGCTATGTCTGCTGCAAGTTCCGGCGGAGTTGCTTCAAACGCCGCATGAATTGCATCAATAATCTGATTTACCGGTTCCTTTAACGCCTCCTCCATCTCTTCACTTGTAAGAGATATCGTTTTGGGCAGACCCTCAACCAAATCTCTTCCTCTGACATCCATCGAAAGGGATTCCGGTCTCTTATAACAACTTCCGATTTTGAGTTTTATTTCTTCCGCTGTTCCTTCTCCGATAAGCATATTGTAGGTTTTTCTCATATGCCTTACAATTGCATCGTCAAAATCATCACCCGCAATCTTAAGCGAACTGCTGTAAACCGTTCCTCCGAGACTTATAACGGCAATATCCGTCGTTCCGCCTCCGATGTCTACAATCATGTTGCCGCATGGCTTACTTATGTCCACACCGGCACCAATTGCAGCCGCTATCGGCTCCTCAATAATCTCTACATATCTTGCACCTGCCGCATAGGTTGCATCTTCAACTGCCTTTCTCTCAACCTCAGTACATTCACTCGGTACGCACACGCTGATTACAGGCTTAAAAAATCTGTGCTTGCCAATTGCCTTCTGTATAAAATACTTAAGCATTTTTTCCGTCACCGCATAATCCGAAATTACTCCGTGATGAAGCGGACGAAGCGCAACAACATTCCCCGGCGTTCTTCCGAGCATCTGCCTTGCCTCTTCACCAATTGCAGTAATCCTGCTGGTTTCTTTGTCATATGCAACTACACTCGGCTCATCGAGAATAACTCCCCTGCCCTTTAAGTAAATAAGTATATTTGCAGTTCCTAAATCTATTCCAATGTCATTACTGAACATATCTTTCTCCATTCAAAAAAATCCGCGGCGACACCATATCGCCACGGATTATCTTAACATGAAACATATCAAAAATAAAGAGCTTTTTACTCGATTTAAGCTTTATTTACGTTTTTCAACGGTTTACCGTCAACACTTTTTAACATCATCTGTTCCACAGATACTTTCCACCTTAATCTGTTCCTGTCCAAGAATGTTTCGGGCATTCTCAATCCTCTCTTTTGACGGAGGTTCAACACCTTCAAGAGAAAACTTAAGACCAAGTTCCTTCCACTTAAACACTCCGAGTGTATGATATGGAAGAACATCCACACGCTCTACATTAGAAAGTGTATCTATAAATGCCCTTGTTCTTTTCAGATACTCGTCATCATCCGTCCATCCCGGTACGAGAACATGTCTTATCCAGACCGGCTTATTTATATCGGACAGATACTTTGCAAGTTCCAAAATATTTTTGTTAGTGCATCCTGTAAGCTCCTTGTGCTTTTCATCATCTATATGCTTAATATCCAAAAGCACTAGGTCACACACTTCCATGAGTTTCTCAAACTTTCCAAAGAACGGCTGCTCCATCGTAAACGGATTACCGCTTGTATCAAGACAGGTATTAATGCCTCTTTCCTTTGCTTTGGTAAAGAGTTCCAAAAGAAAATCTATCTGAAGCAGCGCCTCACCGCCGCTTACGGTAATTCCGCCCTTGTCTTTCCAATATGACTTACAGCGCATTGCCTTGTTAAGAATTTCATCTGCCGTCATAAGTGTTCCCGTCTCACATTTCCATGTATCAACATTGTGACAATAACGGCATCTCATCTTACATCCCTGAAGGAAAATAAGAAATCGGATTCCCGGTCCGTCAGCGGAACCAAAAGACTCCGTAGAATGAACATATCCTTTTAATTCTTCCATAAAAGCTCCTTTATAAATTATAATCCCTTACCTTTACCATTATGCAAAATTCAGAGCAACCGTATCTTTACGTCTGCCCAAAATCGAATAACAGCTTTTTAGTCATCCGTCTGTTTTCCAACATATTCATCATGCGGCATCAGTACTTATTATTACTCGCTGCCTTCACGTTTAAACCTGTTGATTCGGGTGAAAAAAGCCGGCAGAACATACATCCTGCCGGCTTAAAATCACCAGACTATATTCAAAATATAATTCAGTTTATGATTACATCTGAGAATGGCATGTTCTTGCGATAACGTCTAACTGCTGTTCTCTTGTAAGATCGATGAACTTAACAGCATAACCGGATACACGGATAGTGAAGTTAGCATATTCTTCTTTCTCAGGATGTTCCATTGCATCTTTAAGCTTCTCAACACCGAATACGTTAACGTTAAGGTGATGAGCTCCCTGCTCAAAGTATCCGTCCATTACAGAAACAAGGTTGTCAACTCTTTCCTCATCTGTATTTCCAAGTGCACTTGGGTTGATTGTCTGTGTATTTGAAATACCGTCAAGAGCCCATGTGTAAGGAATCTTAGCTACTGAGTTAAGTGATGCGATAAGACCATTCTGCTCAGCACCGTAAGATGGGTTTGCTCCAGGTGAGAATGAAGCCTTTGCAGGACGTCCGTTAGGAAGAGCACCTGTTGCCTTACCATAAACAACGTTTGATGTAATTGTAAGGATTGATGTTGTAGGCTCAGCATTTCTGTATGTGTGATGCTTCTTAATCTTCTTCATGAATGTATCGAGAAGCCATACAGCGATGTCATCAGCTCTGTCATCATCATTACCATACTTAGGGAAATCTCCTTCAGGAATGAAGTCTTTTGCAAGACCCTTCTCGTCACGTACAACCTTAACCTTAGCATATTTAATTGCTGAAAGTGAATCTACTACATGTGAGAAACCTGCAATACCGGTTGCAAATGTACGTCTTACATCTGTATCGATAAGAGCCATTTCTGCTGCTTCATAGTAGTACTTATCATGCATGTAATGAATGAGGTTGAGGCAGTTTACATAAAGACCTGCAAGCCAGTCAAGATAAAGATCATACTTCTTCATTACTTCATCATAATCAAGATATTCTGATGTAATTGGCTCGTAAGCAGGACCAACCTGTGCATAAGGTGTAAGTCCGTCTCCCTCATCTTTACCGCCGTTGATAGCATAAAGAAGAGCCTTTGCAAGGTTTGCTCTTGCACCGAAGAACTGCATTTCCTTACCTGTCTGTGTAGCAGATACACAACAACAGATGCTGTAGTCATCACCCCATACAGGACGCATTACATCATCATTTTCGTACTGAACTGAAGATGTAAGAATAGAAATATGAGAAGCATATTTTCTGAAGTTCTCAGGAAGTCTCTTAGAATAAAGAACTGTAAGGTTTGGTTCAGGAGCAGGTCCCATATTCTCAAGTGTATGAAGGAAACGATAGTCGTTCTTTGTAACCATTGAACGTCCGTCTCCGCCAAGACCGCCAACTTCAAGTGTAGCCCAAACAGGGTCACCTGAGAAGAGTTCGTTGTAGCTCTGGATTCTTGCGAACTTAACCATTCTTAACTTCATTACGAAGTGGTCAATAAGTTCCTGAGCTTCCTTCTCTGTAATTGTACCGTTCTTAAGATCTCTTTCAATATAAATATCAAGGAATGTTGAAACACGTCCTACGGACATTGCTGCACCATTCTGTGTCTTGATTGCTGCAAGGTAACCGAAGTATA
This sequence comes from uncultured Lachnoclostridium sp., assembly GCA_964584255.1. GTDB lineage: Bacteria > Bacillota > Clostridia > Lachnospirales > Lachnospiraceae > UBA3775. Next base: position 24,604 of record CAZOZM010000005.1, read on the forward strand.
ACCACTGAACTGCTTCCTTTGCATCCTTTGCAGGTGCTGAAATATCGAAACCGTAGCTTGCCGCCATCTGCTTCATCTGCTTGAGGCACTTAATCTGCATAGCGATTTCTTCACGAAGACGGATAATATCTTCTGTCATTACACCGCATCCGCAGTTAGCAAGATCTTCCTGCTTCTTAGCTACAAGGAAATCAATACCGTAAAGGGCAACTCTTCTGTAGTCGCCTACGATACGTCCACGACCGTATGTATCAGGAAGACCTGTAAGGATATGAGCCTTACGTGCTGCTCTGATTTCCGGTGTGTAAACTGAGAATACAGCATCACTGTGTGTTGTATGATACTCAGTAAAAATCTTGTGAAGTTCAGGATTTGGCTTGTATCCGTACATTTCACATGACTGCTCTGCCATTCTGATACCACCGAAAGGCATGAATGCTCTCTTAAGAGGCTTATCTGTCTGAAGACCTACGATCTTCTCAAGAGTCTTATCTTCTTCACAAAGATATCCCGGGCCATGAGATGTGATACCTGAAACGATATCAGTATCCATATCAAGGACACCATTCTTTGCACGGGCTTCTTTGAAAAGCTCCTGAAGCTTCTTCCAAAGCTTATCTGTTGCTTCTGTTGCACCTTCAAGGAAATCTGCATTTCCAGCATAAGGTGTGTAGTTGTTCTGAATGAAATCACGCACGTTTACTTCTTCTTTCCAAAGACGACCCTGGAAGGAATTCCACTGTTCACGATTTTCCATTTCATCTACCTCCTTCTTATATAAGTCCACTCATTGGACAATTAATTAGTTTATATTTTTTGTTTCCGTTTAACTGAAGCGGAAGCAATTTAAAGAGAACACACGTCCCCTTACTAATCACACAGAGATATAATAACTCATAATCAAGAATCTTTCAACCAAAAAGGGAGTAAAAATACTCTTTTTTACAAATTTATTAATAGCCGAAGCCTCCCTCCAGAGAGTCATCATTTATTATCCAGTCGCTGACATTTATCTCTCTGTATTCAGTCTCATTATCTCTGACTATTACTTTCTCAATTCCGGCATTTATTATCATCCGCTTACACATCGCACAGCTGTTTGAGTTATTAATATATTCTCCCGTGAGAACCTCTCTGCCGGAAAGATATATTGTTGAACCGATCATCTTGTCCCTGGATGCGCTGATTATTGCATTAGCCTCCGCATGAACGCTTCTGCACATCTCATAACGCTCGCCCCTCGGAATGTTCAGTTTTGTCCTCATGCAGTAATTAAGGTCACTGCAGTTCTTCCTGCCCCTCGGTGCACCGACATATCCCGTTGAAATCACTTCGTCATTTTTTACTATGACCGCCCCGTAATTTCTTCTTATGCACGTTCCTCTTTTTGAAACAACATCCGCAAGATCCAGATAGTAATTAATCTTATCTCTTCTGTTCATACAAACCTCCTCCGTGCCGACAGCCGGCTAGATTTCAATATCAAGTTCAACCGGACAGTGATCCGAACCCATAACATCTTTATGGATTATAAATTCATCTATTCTGTCTTTTATCGAATCCGAAACAAGGAAATAGTCAATACGCCAGCCTGCATTCCTGCTTCTTGCGTTCATACGGTAACTCCACCAGGTGTATTCCCCTTCACTGTCAGGATAAAGATATCTGAACGAGTCCGTAAATCCCGCATCCAAAAGCTCACCGAACTTCCCTCTTTCTTCATCCGAGAACCCGGCATTTCCCCGATTCGTCTTCGGATTCTTGAGATCGATTTCTTTATGTGCAACATTCAAGTCTCCACAGAATACAACCGGTTTCTTTTTATCAAGTTCCGAAATATAGTTACGGAAATCATCTTCCCACTTCATCCTGTAGTCTATTCGCTTGAGCTCATTCTGGGCATTCGGAATGTAACCGCATATAAAATAATAGTCTTCATATTCCAAGGTTACAAGCCTTCCCTCGTGGTCATGTTCTTCTATTCCCATTCCGTAAAACACGTTAAGCGGTTCTCTTTTTGCAAAAACCGCTGTCCCGGAATATCCTTTTTTTTCGGCATAATTCCAATATTGATGATATCCCGGAGTTTCCATGGTCAGGATTCCTGCGGAAAGTTTTGTTTCCTGCAGGCAGAATATGTCCGCATCCGCTTTTTCAAAAAATTCCATGAATCCCTTTCCCAACACTGCCCTGAGACCGTTTACATTCCAGGATATAAATTTCATTTTTTCCATTTTACCTCTGTTCCGACCTGCGCTTCCCTTCGCCGTATCAGATTGAATACTGATCTCCGGCTTCCTGATGCCAGCCTACCATATCTTCAAGTGTTATGTTGTCAATTACGCCATTTACGGCCTCATATATCTTCTGATATATTCTTACGTTTACACACGCTTCCTTCTTTTCACACGGATAATCGCTGTTTCCGACACAGTCAACCGGTGCCAGATCACCTTCCGTAAGTCGTAAAATCATGCCTACCGTATATTCTCTCGGCTCCATTTTAAGCATATAACCGCCCTGTGCGCCCCTCTGACTTCTTACATATCCTGCCTTGTTAAGCACTGATATTATCTGTTCAAGGTATTTTTCGGAAATCCCCTGTCTTTTTGAGATATCTTTAAGACTTATCGGTTCTCCCGTATTATATACCGCAAGGTCCAGCATAAGCTGAAGCGCATAACGGCCTTTTGTCGAAATTTTCATTTTTCCTCCAATTCACCGCACATATGCGGCATTCTGTATTAACAACACATTTTTTTGCGCTGCTGCAACACTTTTTTATATCCAAGTGTTTTACTATGAATTATAGTAATTATTCACTCAAAAGTAAATACCTTTCTTGACACTCCCACTGCTAAAGCATTGGAATTCCTGCTTCAATCACTACCGGAATAAATTTCATCAGGCACCACGTCCAAAGGAAGCTATACTATCGTACCTCCGCCTACAACGGTATCACCGTCATATAATACAACCGCCTGTCCCTTTGTAATTGCCCTCTGCGGATTATCAAATACGACATGAATTCTGTCATCGGAGACCTGTGTCACAGTCGCCATGTCTTCTTTCGAACGATATCTTATCTTAGCTTTTACCCTCATCGGCTCTTCTATTCGGTCAACCGTAATGAGATTGATGTTTTCCGCCCAAAGTTCTTTTCCGAAAAGTTCATCATTACGTCCGAGATAAACTTCGTTTTCTTCAGGATTGACACCACAGACATACATAGGTTCTTTCAGTGAAAGTCCAAGTCCCTTTCTCTGTCCGACCGTATATCTTATTATACCCTTATGTCTGCCCAATACATTTCCTGACAGGTCTTTGAAATCACCTTCCGGATATTCTTTTCCGGTATACTCTTTTATAAAGTCACAGTATTTTCCGTTTTGTACGAAACAGATATCCTGACTGTCATGTTTACGGGCATTTACAAAACCGTTTTCCTCTGCAATCTCCCTTGCTTCTTTCTTGGTTATTCCTCCCAGCGGAAAAATAACATGTGCAAGCTGTTCCTGTGTCAGGGAATAAAGAACATAACTCTGATCCTTTGTATCATCAGCCGCTTTTTTCAAAACATATCTTCCTCTCTCGGAATCATATTCAACAATGGCATAATGGCCTGTTACCACATAATCATAGTCCAGCTCCTTTGCACGATTGAAAAGCTTTTCAAATTTAAGATGTCTGTTGCATTCGATACACGGATTTGGTGTAAGACCGTTCTCATAAGCATGAATAAACGGCTCAATTACCGTCTGCTTAAAATTATCCGCAAAATTAAAAACGTGGTGCGGCATATCAAGTCTGTATGCCACTGCCCTCGCATCTTCTATATCATCAAGACTGCAGCATGAGTGTTCCTTGGATACTCCTACATCCTCATTGGAAAACAGTTTCATTGTAACGCCCATGCACTCATATCCCTGTTGTTTCATCAAAAATGCCGCAACGCTGGAATCAACACCGCCGCTCATCGCTATCAATGCTTTTTTCAAATTCATACCTCGCATTTTTTCTTTAAGTATATCTTTTTATGACAAATTAAGCAACCTGTTATTGCTGCATATAACCAAATCCGCAAAATAGTCTGTCTTCATTGCAGCCTTAACTTCCGCATGTGTCTTTACTGCTTCCGCCCCTGCCGCCTCAGTACCCTTCTTTAAGATGTCACAGACTCCCGTCCCTCTGAAATTATTCTCAGGTTCTGCACTTTCATGTCAGTCTCCCCTGCAAATACAGTCCGACCTTTTCTCAAAGTCATGCCGTAATGAATCAGTCATAGATACATAATACGACTGATTCTTCTGAAAAATCCGCTGTGCATACAACATATCAAACTCCGAAGCAGTATTTTTTACTAAAAAAATCCGCTTTTTCATACCATATGGCATGAAAAAGCGGATTTTCAGATTATGTTTTTTGCTTAGGAAAACAGCGGCGTTGAAAGATATCTGTCTCCTGAATCAGGAAGAAGTACAACGATTCTCTTTCCTTTATTCTCAGGTCTTGCCGCCAAAATTCCCGCAGCCTTTAATGCTGCTCCGGATGAAATTCCGACAAGAACACCCTCACTTACCGCAAAGGCCTTTCCTTCGGTAAATGCATCTTCATTTTCTATCGGTATTATTTCATCATAGATTTTAGTATCCAGAATCTTTGGTACGAAACCTGCACCTATTCCCTGTATCTTATGAGGACCTGCTGTTCCTTTTGAAAGAACCGGACTTGTTGCAGGCTCAACAGCAATAATTTTCACATCCGTATTCTTGCTCTTCAAATACTGTCCTATACCGGTGATTGTTCCGCCCGTACCTACACCGGCTACAAATATATCCACGTTGCCATCTGTCTGATCCCAGATTTCCGGACCTGTTGTTTCAATATGTGCCCTTGGATTGGCATCATTGTCAAACTGTCCGAGAATAACTGCACCCGGAATACTGTCACGGAGTTCTTCTGCCTTTGCAATCGCACCCTTCATTCCTTTACTGCCATCCGTAAGAACGATTTCCGCACCATACGCCTTAAGAAGATTTCTTCGCTCAACGCTCATTGTCTCAGGGAGCGTAAGTATTGCCTTATATCCTCTTGCAGCTGCAACTGCCGCAATTCCTATTCCGGTATTTCCGCTTGTAGGCTCAATGATTGTTGCACCCTGTTTAAGAATTCCCTTTTCTTCCGCATCTTTAATCATTGACAAAGCAACTCTGTCCTTTACCGATCCTGCCGGATTAAGATATTCGAGTTTGGCAAGCAGCTCAACACCCTCAATGCCCGCTTTCTTTGCATAACCTTTCGCATTAAGCAACGGTGTATTTCCGATAAGTTCAAGTGTACTATTGATTATTTTGCTCATATTATTGTCCTCCATTTACCCTTTTCCTGTTTTCCTATATGGTTACTAGGATTTATTTATGCTATTATAATAGTCTTACCCCTTCGTTTTGTCAAGACCTTTTCCACTGTCTTTTTTACAAAAAAAATCCCCTGCCGGCTGACTGTTAACCCATCCTTCAACTACCGGAAAACCATCCGATAATCGGGATTATGATAATATGCAGCCGTCACAGAGGACTTTTAATGCTTTTGTTTTTTATTAAATATCGGTACTTCCGTATTTTTCTGCCTGTGCCTTAATCAAAGCCTCATCCGCAAAATAGTCTATCTTCATTGCAGCCTTAACTTCCGCAAGTGTCTTTTCCGCTTCCGCCCTTGCCGCTTCAGTACCCTTCTTTAAGATGTCATAGACTCCCGGAATGTCTTTTTCATATTCAGCTCTTCTCTTTCTGACAGGCTCAAGCTCTTCCTGAATTACATCATTAAGGAATCTCTTTATCTTAACGTCACCGAGTCCGCCCCTCTTATAATGATCCTTAAGTTCATCCAGGCAACTGTAATCCTTAAGATATCTTTCAAAATGTTCAGGCTTGGAAAACGCATCAAGATAAGTAAATACCGTATTTCCTTCAACATGTCCCGGATCTGAAACCTTGAGATGAAGCGGATCCGTATACATGCCCATAATCTTTTTCTTTACATCTTCTGCGGTATCCGCAAGATAGATGCAGTTTCCGAGAGACTTACTCATCTTCTGCTTACCATCCGTACCCGGAAGTCTTAAGCATGCCGCATTGTCCGGAAGAAGAACGTCCGGCTCCACAAGACATTCTGTCTTATAAGTCTGATTAAATCTTCTTACTATCTCTCTTGTCTGTTCAATCATAGGGAGCTGATCCTCGCCTACCGGTACAACATTCGCTTTGAAAGCCGTAATGTCCGCGGCCTGGCTTATAGGATAACAGAAGAATCCGACCGGTATGCTCGCCTCGAAATTTCTCATCTGAATCTCGGACTTTACGGTAGGATTTCTCTGAAGTCTTGAAACCGTAACCATGTTCATATAGTAAAATGTCAGTTCAGTAAGTTCTGCAATCTGCGACTGTATAAAAAGATTTGATTTTGCAGGATCAAGTCCGCATGAAAGATAATCGAGAGCAACCTCAATTATGTTCTGTCTTACCTTTTCAGGGTTATCAAAATTGTCAGTCAGAGCCTGTGCATCCGCAATCATTATGAAAATCTTGTCAAACTCACCTGAGTTCTGTAATTCCACCCTTCTTCTTAAAGAGCCAACATAATGACCAAGATGAAGTCTTCCTGTCGGACGATCACCCGTAAGAATTATTTTTTCCATTTTTCCTCCATTCCGAAACATTTCGTATATATACAAACTGCTCCGGGCATTTATACTTTTATCAGTTCCTTACATTTTACAATATATAGGATTTTTTTCAAGTGCAGGTTTAAATAGATTCACTGTTTATTTCAATTCTTCCAATCATGACCTCAAGATTTCCGTTTCTGGTTCTGATTTCGTCAATAAACTGCTTTTCTTCCTTTTCATCCTTAAGCTTTACCTCATACTTAAGCTTATACATGCTTCCCATGTTACACGTTCTTGCCTTTATAAGTGTGGATTCTGAGGTATATTTTTCAAACAAATCATCAAATATTGTGCTGTAATCAAGGTTTTCCGGTATTACTATCGTAAGCTCCTTAATTCCTCCCGAAGAAAGCCCGTAGCCGAATGAAAGCAGCAGAATCATAACAACGGAGAGTATAATTGTCGATGCCACTGCTATTCCTATGTATCCCGTTCCGCAGCACAATCCTATCATCATACTCATAAACACACTTCCGATTTCTTTTGCCGAGCCCGGCTGCGAACGAAATCTTGTAAGAGAAAATGCCCCTGCAACCGCAATACCGGTTCCTACATTTCCGTTTACCATAAGAATAACCACCGTAACGATTGCCGGAAGAATTGTAAGTGCTATGAGAAAACTCTGACTTGATCTTGTCTTGTATCTGTGAACACATGAAAAGCCAAATCCGAGTATTACTGCTGCCATAAAGCATATAAAAAAGCTGCCGACCGTCAGACCACCTGCCGGTATAACCGATTTAAATAGTTCTGTCATAATTTAATTCCCCTGTTTTCTTATTATTTCATTTTTATAGGCTGTTCCGTACTTCGAATAACTTGTAGGAAGAATTCCCATCTCCTCCATCAGTCTTACAAAATAGAGCGGGATTGCTCCCGGAGCTTTCACCTCCATAATTACCTTATCCGGTTCAAGAAGTTCTTTACCGTAAAAACCTTCGGTAAGACTTATCTTTTCGGTTCGAAAACGTATATTGCCGTCAAAAGTTACGCGTACACCGTTTTCCGGCAGCCGGTATGCCGTTCTTTCATAGCCGAGGTAAACCGCCGGCATAAGCCTGTCATAGTAATCAATAAACCATTTCAGCTCACGCCCTATCTGGTTTTTTCCATCTTTATCCCTTTCTTTTATAAAGTCCTCAGCTAAATCAAGACGCATTTTCTCACGCCGTTTATATACGACTCCGTCATACTTCTTTTTTATTTCAAGATAGACCTCTGTCGATTCGTCTATGGAATTATAACCCCTCAACCGCAGTTTTTCTTTGTAAAGCGGCTTTTCGATTGATTCCCTTATCAGTCTGAAATCCGGCGTGTCATAATAAACATTCTGTACCAGTGAATTCATATACTCATCACCGGCAAGCTTTTCTCCCAAAGCATTTACAAGTCTGTCCCGCTCCTCAATGCTAAGGATATATTTTTTCTCGTATCTCTTAAAAACCCTTATATCCCCCAAATAAACCTCCTCTGACGTATAAATACCGTTTAGGACATCCGATATTTTCCGTCTGCATTACTCTGATTTTATTTTTAAGCGGAAATTTATGCCTCCGTTTCCGGTTTTCGCATTTACGGATAGATTCCTATTGTTTTCCGCTATTGCAGCCGCTATCGAAAGACCGAGGCCGCTGCCTCCCGTCTCCCTGCTTCTCGACTTATCCACACGATAGAATCTTTCAAAGAGTTTTGAAGTGTCAAACCCTTCCGGAAGCAGGCATGAATTGAAAACATCCGCATATGCGTTTTTCCCTTTTAATGAAAGCCTGACCAAAATCCTGCTTTTCTCCTCCGCATATTTTACGGCATTGTCAAGAAATATGACGAGAATCTGTCTTATATCTTCCTCATCACCCCTGACAACAACCTCTTCCGAAACATCCGTTTCTATTTCAAGCTGTCTGCCTGCCGCCGGTCCTCTGAACATTCCGACCACATCACAAATAACATCATTCATTACGATTCCGGCACTTTTCGGCACTTTTTTATGTTCATCCAGTCTGGCAAGATTTACAAGTTCATTAACAAGTCCCGTCATTCTTGCCGTCTGTCGTTTTATACTTTCGGTCCATTCCGAACTGCCGTCTGTCATCTCAATCACTTCCGTATTGGCAGAAATAATTGTAATCGGAGTTTTGAGTTCATGACCGGCATCCGTAATGAACTCTTTCTGTTTCTCATTGCTTATTACTATCGGCCTGACCACTCTTCCCGCCAGGGCACACAATATAAGAAATTCCACCAGAAGACTTGCAGCTGCCACTATTCCCGAAATAACCGCCAGTTGTCGGCATTTTTCAAAATCCCTGCTGCAGTCAAGACAGACTACAAGTGTTCTATTTCCGGTCTTTGTTCTGACATAACAGCAATTCTCTATGCGTCCCTCTTCCGCACTCTCCGAAAGAATTTTATCCGTATATTCTTTTGCCTCATCCTCCGAAAAAGACGCCGTGTTTTTTGTATTTACATCTGTAACTTTCCCGTCTTCATCATACCATACCGCAAAGAATCTTGTCGTAAATCTGCTTTCCGGCCCCGGTTTAAACTTATCTGATTTTCCAAATTCAAATTTCTCCGGTTCACCCACGTCACTCATGCCCGGTTTTTTATCCTCGCCATCCTCCGGAAAATGACCTTCATTGATGCTTATAAAGTGAAGCGTTTCCTTTATTGTACTCTTCACTCCGGCATAGTTTATCAGATTAATTGCACCTACAATAACAAGTGTTATCAGAACCATACCGCACATGGCAATCAGGACAAATCTTCTCTTAAGCTGATTTATCATTACTTCATCCCCTGTCTGCCGATTCCAAAGTATAGCCAACACCCCTCACGGCAGTTATTACAACACTTGATTTAAGTTTCTCCAGCTTTTTCCTGATGGATGAAACCGTAACCCACACAACATTTATTTCCACGTCACTCATGCCGCCCCAGACCTTATTAAGCAGCTTTTCGGCAGAAATGAGAGAAGTCGAATTCTTTATAAAAACCTCCATGACCCTGAGTTCCTTATTGGTCAGTCTTTCTGAGTTTTCTCCGCATATAAGCCTTGCTTTTTCCATATCAAGAATGATATCACCGAATTCCGGGCTGTCTGAAATGATTTCACCCTTCCTTCTTGTTATGGAACGCAGCCTGGCCAGAAGTTCCGCAACGGCAAAAGGCTTCGGAAGATAATCATCTGCTCCCATGTCAAGTCCGTATACACGATCACTCACATCTGATTTTGCAGTCAGCAGAATAACCGGTGTGTGTTTTCCGCATCCGCGGATTTTCTTCAGCACCTCAATCCCGTCCATGTACGGCATCATAATATCGAGAATTATCCCGTCATATTCTTCCGCTTTCGCATAATCAAGCGCATCGCGGCCATTATATACCGCATCCACGGTGTAGTGATTTTTTTCCAGCACGGTTACCAGTGCCTTGGACAGCTCTTTTTCATCCTCTGCCAACAGTATATACATAAAGACCTCCTGAAGCACCTCCGCAGCATCTCTTTTTATTTACCTTACCACACAGTGCTTTACTTTTCAAATGATAATGGCAAAAGCTAAAAATAACCTAAAGAAAAGATCCTACAAAGGAATCTTTGCAATCGAAAGCATAAAAAAACAGCGGTCTTACCTTTACGGTAAAACCACTGCCGTTTTTTATCTGACACTCTGCGTCCTTGTTGCATTAAGTACTGCAAGAACCATTACACCTACGTCTGCTACTATTGCAGCCCACATTGATGCCTTTCCGAGTGCTCCGAGCACCAATACCACAAACTTAACCGCAAGTGCGAAAACTATGTTCTGCTTTACTATCCTTCTCGTTTTTCTTGCTATTACAACCGCCTCCGGAAGTCTTGACGGTTTATCATCCATAAGAACCACATCCGCCGCTTCTATTGCAGCATCAGAGCCAAGTGATCCCATCGCAATTCCCACATCGGCTATCGTAAGAGCCGGTGCATCATTTATTCCATCACCGACATATGCCGTTTTTGAGTCTGCAGATGCTTTGGACTTTATTATTTCCTCAAGCATCTCAACCTTTTTGTCAGGGAGCAATTCTGCGTATACCTTATCAATACCGACCTTTCCGCCGATATCTTCTGCAACATTTTTCCTGTCACCCGAGAGCATTACGTTTTCTTTTACACCGAGTTTTTTAAGCTCTTTGAGGGTCTCCGCACTGTCCGGCTTTATTGAATCAGCGATTACTATGGAGCCTAGGTATTTTCCTTCACATGCCACATATACCAGACTTCCCGTTGTCTGTATTTCCTCAGCTTCAATTTCAAAAAGCTCCATGAGCTTTTTATTTCCTGTAAGAATCTCATAGTCTCCGATACATGCTTTAATTCCATGGCCCGGTATTTCTTCTATGGAATCCGCTTTTTTAGGATTCAGTTTTAATTCTTCCGACTTTTCCAAAATCGAAAGTGCAATCGGATGCGTTGAACCGGCTTCACATATTGCCGCCGTTTCAATTAATTTTTCATAGGTCACACCGTCCCTGCATTTTACATCCGTAACAGTGAAATTACCCATTGTAAGAGTTCCGGTTTTGTCGAAAACAAAAACATCTGCCTGTGCAAGTGCCTCCAGATAATTTCCACCCTTAACAAGTACGCCTTTTTTTGCCGCCGCGCCGATACCGCCGAAGAAACTCAACGGAACGGAAATCACGAGTGCACAAGGACAACTTGTAACAAGGAAAACACATGCCGTCGTTATACTCTGACTTATTGTTCTCATTTCTAAAACAGGTGGAACAACCGCAAGAACCAATGCGGAAATTACAACTGCCGGTGTATAATATCTTGCAAAAGCCGTAATGAAATTCTCGGTTTTTGCCTTGTTGCTTCCCGCCTCTTCAACGAGCTCGAGTACCTTTGCAACCGTACAGTCATCATAAGGTTTTGTTACTCTTACTTTTATTACACCCTGACCGTTAATGCATCCCGAAAGAACCTCGTCTCCCGGTTTGGCTTTTCTCGGCACACTCTCACCGGTAAGTGCCGACGTGTCAATCATTGTTGCACCTTCCACCACAATGCCATCAAGAGGAATCTTCTCACCGCTTCTTATAAGAATAATCTGTCCCGGATTTACATCTTCCGGATCAACCTCTTCCACATCACCGTTTTCATCAAGAAGATTTGCGTACTCCGAAGCAATGTCCATCATGTCTGAAATGGATTTTCTTGACCTTCCGACCGCTATGCTCTGAAAAAGTTCTCCAACCTGGAAAAGAAGCATTACCGCCGTCGTTTCCTCGAACTCTCTGATTGCAAATGCTCCAAAGGTTGCAACTATCATCAGAAATTTCTCATCAAACACCTGACCTCTGGAAATGTTTCTTGCAGCCGATATAAGCACATCCGACGCCGCCACCAGGTATGGAATCAGGAAAATGACATAACAGAGCAAAAGCTGTGCCGTCCCCTTATCAGGATTTATCAGACCCGTTTTCAGCAATAAAACGGCCGTCGCATACAGCAGCCCGGACAAAACAATTCTCGTAAGCAGTTTTTTCTGTTTTGGTGATAATTTCATGACAACCTCCGGTTTATACTATGCTTCCGTTACCTCTGCATCAGGCTCTACAACAGCCACTGCATTCTTAATTTCATCAATAAGTGTTGCCGTTGCCGATTCTTCAAATTCAACGGTAAGCTTTTCAGCCATAAAATTAATCTTTGAAACCGTTACTCCTTCGATTTCACCAACAAGCTTTTCAATCTTTGCCGCACAGTTTGGGCAGTCAATTCCTTCTACTCTGAATTTTTTCTTCATAAAACTCCTCCGTTCCGGGCATTCTTTATTCCATAACATGCTCCATGCCCTGGTCAATAATTGTTCTTACATGCATATCCGAGAGCGAATAAAGAATATTCTTTCCCTCACGCCTGCTTGTAACCAGCTTCGCATTTTTTAAAATTCTAAGCTGATGTGAAATTGCCGACTGTGTATAATCAAGAAGCTCGGCAATATCATTCACACACATCTCATGTTCAAAGAGGCAAAACAGTATTCTTATTCTTGTTGTATCACCAAAAACCTTAAACACCTCTGCCAAATCAAAGAGAGTTTCCTCGGAAGGCATCAATGGCTTAACTTCCGCAATTACTTCCGCACAGTCATGTCCGTGATGGCAATCATGATTTGTTTTATTCATTTCTTCCATTTCATGTCTCCTTTTTCTTTTATTTGAACATATGAATGTTTGTTCATGTGTTCAATCTACTACAAGTGTTCATCTTTGTCAACACTTTTTTTCATTTTCTTATTTCCGGGCATCTTTATATCTGATACCCGGTTTCCATTTCCCTCACATTGCTTTCAAAAAATTTACGGCAAATACCAATCATATATTCAACGTCCTTTACTCCCGCTGTTTCATAAGGTGAATGCATTGCAAGCTGGGCAAGTCCTATATCAACCGTTTTTACAGGAACCTGTGCCGCGGATATGTTTCCCAATGTGGAACCTCCCGGCATATCCGACCTGTTAAAAAATACCTGATACGGAATTTTCGCATCTTCACAGAGTTTTTTGAAGAGTGCCGCACTCACGCCGTCAGTAGTATATCTTTTGTTGGCTGAAAATTTTACAACCACGCCTCCATTCATGAAAACCTTATTCGTCGGACAACTCTTTTCCGGATAATTCGGATGAACCGCATGTGCATTATCCGCCGAAAGCATAAAACTTCCGGCAATCATCTTATAGTAATCGGATTCCGTCTTACCAAGTTCCGCGCATATTCTTTTCAGTGAATCCTTCAAAAAAGTAGATGCGGCACCGTTTCTTGTACAGCTTCCGACTTCTTCATTGTCATAAAGAAGGAATACCGGCATTTTACTGCCCGTTTCTGCCGAAAGAAATCCCTCCAAAGAGGTATAAACACATTCCATGTCATCGAGTCTCGGTGCCGACATAAATTCTTCACCCGCTCCCCACACGCAGCACTTCTGACAATTATATGCATATAGATCATATGAAAGAATGCTATCCTTCTCTGCCCCGCACTCTGCGGCAATCATTTCCGCAAATCTGCCTTTTTCGCTGATATCACCGAAAAGAGGCAGCATGTCTTTTTGAGCATTTATCTTCACGCCGTCATTAGCTTCCCTGTTCATGTGAATGGCAAGACTCGGAATACAGAGCATTTCTTTTTTCAGATCAATCAGTTTTTCCGTGATGCCGTCCTGTTCCGACACGAAGACCCTTCCGGCAACTGATAACGGTCTGTCAAACCATGGACCGCAAAGCATTCCGCCATATTTTTCAACATTCAGTCTTACATAATGCCCCTCGGATTCCGTTTCCGGATTTTCCTTAATGCTCAGTGCCGGCGAATCGCCATGAGTTGCAACAATATTAAACCCTTCCGTCTCTTTCTCCGGTACTGAAAAAGCCATCAGAGAAGAACCGTTTCTTACAACATAGTATTTTCCTCCCGGCACAATGTTCCATTCTTTTTCTTCCCGTAGCCTTAAAAATCCGTTCTGTTCAAGCCTCAAGCTGACATTTTTTACGGCATGATAAGCCGTAGGTGTACTTTCAATAAATTTAAACAGCCCCTCAATCGTCTGATTAGTCATTTTTATATCCTTCCGTTCCGCGGATGCTTTCAACCCGCAATCGTTTATTTTTTTCATTTTTATGGAATTATATCATACATATGCACTTTTTAACATCTCCCTTTTCTCCCTGATTCTTGATTTTTGCATATAAATATGATATGAAATATAGGTAAGCTTATTCAGCCGCTTTGGTAAAATCATTACCGTTTAAAAAAGGCGTTAAGCACTACAAATCTGCAACCATGGGGTTTTCTCATGGTAAATATTTTACTACTAATGGAGGCTTTCAAATGAAGGATATAAATACACTTATCGCATCACTTGTTAAATACGGCATTGACAACAACCTTCTTTCTGAAGAAGATGCCATCTTTACAAGAAACCTGATTTTACACAAGCTCATGCTTGATGAATACGATGAAACGGCATCTGCAGAGGATATGGAACTCGAAGACATTCTGGGCGGCATCATGGAAAATGCAATCGAAAGAGGCATGCTCTCCGATGACATTACAAGCAGGGATTTATTTGATGCAGATCTGATGTCCGTTCTTCTTCCACGACCAAGCGAAGTAATTAAAACTTTCCGTAAAAAATATTCCGAAAGTCCTAAGGATGCAACAGACTATTACTATAATTTCAGTAAAGCAAGCGACTATATAAGAACTTACAGAATCAAAAAGGATATGAAGTGGGTTACCGACACTGAATATGGTCCGCTCGACATCACAATCAACCTCAGCAAACCCGAAAAAGACCCTAAAGCAATTGCCGCTGCTTTAAAAGCAAAGGCATCAAACTATCCAAAGTGTCTTCTCTGCAAGGAAAACGAAGGTTATGCAGGCCGCGGCAATCATCCCTGCCGTTCAAACCATCGTATAATTCCTATGAGAATAAACAACGAAGACTGGTTTATGCAGTATTCACCTTATGTATACTATAATGAGCATTGTATTGTCTTTAATGCAGCTCACACACCAATGAAAATCGACAGGGCAGCCTTTACGAAACTCCTTGATTTTGTAACATATCTGCCTCACTACTTCCTCGGTTCAAATGCGGATCTTCCGATTGTCGGCGGTTCAATTCTTACACATGACCACTTCCAGGGCGGTAATTACGAATTTCCTATGGCAAAAGCCGGTATTGAAAAAGAACTTTCCTTTACTGGATTCGAAGATGTTTCAGCCGGCATTGTTAAGTGGCCGATGTCATGTATCCGACTTAACTGTCCTGACAAGGCACGAATAATCGACCTTGCCGATAAAATACTCGGGGTATGGAGGGAATATACTGACGAGGAAGCCTTTATATATGCCTACACCGACGGCACTCCTCACAACACAATAACTCCTATCGCCAGAAGACGCGGTGACAATTATGAGCTTGACCTTGTTCTCCGCAACAACATTACCACTGACGAACATCCTCTGGGTGTTTACCATCCTCATGCAGAGCATCACCACATCAAGAAGGAAAACATCGGACTCATAGAGGTAATGGGTCTTGCCGTTCTTCCTGCAAGATTGAAAAATGAAATGAACCTGCTTAAAGATGCTCTCATTAATTCAAAAGACATCTCTTCCGACGAAGTGCTCTCCAAGCATAAGGATTGGACAGACATGCTCATCGGAAAATACGGAGACTTCACATCAAAGACAGATTCTGAAGTAACCGGCATCCTCCGTGACGAAATCGGCTACGTTTACTGTGACATTCTTTCACAGGCAGGCGTATATAAGAAGACTTCCGAAGGAATGAATGCCTTTACAAGATTTGCCGATGCAGTCAATTCCAAACAGATCTAATTCAGAGGAGAAGGTCAGATTATGAAATTCTTTAAAAAACTAAACTATAACGCACCGGTTACTCTAACCTTCGCCCTGGTATCACTGCTTGCGCTCCTTCTGAATACCATTACCGAAGGACGTGCAAACAGCGTGGTTTTTTCCACCTACAGGGACAGCTTTTCAAATCCGATGATGTACATAAGACTTTTCACCCACATTCTCGGTCATGTAAGCTGGTCACATTATATAAGCAACATGCTGCTTATTCTTCTTCTCGGTCCTATTCTTGAAGAAAAATACGGCAGTCTCAACCTCCTTGAAATGGTTCTCATTACCGCATTTATCACAGGTGTGGTCAACAACCTTTTATTTCCAAACTCGGCTCTTCTCGGTGCCAGCGGAATAGTTTTCATGTTTGTAATCCTTTCAAGTGCGGTAAGCCTGAAGAACGGTACAATACCAATCACATTCCTTTTGGTATTCATTCTCTACGTCGGCGGAGAACTTGTTGATGCCATAACCGTAAAAGACAATGTCTCACAGCTCACACACATTGTCGGCGGAACCTGCGGCGGTCTCTACGGAATCGTTTACGCACACGAAAAGAAACGCTGATATATAAGTCCATCTTGTTTTAGCCGGCAACGTTCACTGATAACATACAATATAAAATATTAAAAGGCACGGTTTACGCCTGAAATAATCTGCCCGGACCGGGATTTCACCTGTCCGTGCAGATTTGTCAGCCTCGTAAGCCGTGCCTCTTTTTAACTGTATTTTCTGCTTTGTTTCACCATAAACCGAAACGATGAATGTCAATTATCGTATTCCAGAATATAGCTTTTATAACCGTTAATAACGGTTGTATTTTTGTATGAAGTGATTCGCTTATGCTTTCTCCCGTAGTTCAGATGAACATGTCCGTGAATCATATACTTTGGAGAATACTTCTCAAGAAGACCCTTAAAGCATTCAAATCCTCTATGCGGCAGATCCTCATCGTCATCAAATCCACCTATCGCATTATGCGTCAGCAGAATGTCAAACCCTCGATTTCTCCAAAGCTTATATCTCATTTTTCTGATTCTTCTGCTCATCTCACGTTCCGTATACTGATTCTTCCCGGGCTTATACCTGTATGAACCTCCAAGACCAAGTATTCTTATACCGTCATGTACATATATCGTATCTTCAATACACAAACATCCGTCAGGCGGCTGATTATCGTAGTGATCATCATGATTGCCTCTGACATAAATCACCGGACACTTTGCAAATGTCACGATAAATTGAAGATATACTGACGGCAGATCCCCGCAGGACATAATCAGATCAAAATCCTCAAGCTTGCCATCTTCATAAAAATCCCAGTACCCTTTATCCGGTACATCAGATATGATTAGTATTTTAGTCATCGGTTTATGTTCCTTAATTAAGATATCCTGATTCGAAATCCTCGACGTTCATCGGCTTGGCAAAGAGATAACCCTGTGCCTTTGTAAAGCCGCTTTCACAAAGGAGCTGTGCCTGTTCCTCAGTTTCCACACCTTCAAAAATAACGTCCCTGTGAATGGCTGAAATCATATCATACAGGGCTTTTACGAAATTCTTCTCTTTTTCGCTGTTTCCGATGTTTTTCCAGATATCCTTATCAACCTTTACGGAATCTACCGGAGCATTTAACAGGAAACCCAGGGACGAACCGCCCCTTCCAAAGGCATCCAGCGAAATTATAAATCCCTTTTCCCTTAAAGTCATTACCCTGTCACAGATATTATCCGTGTTGGCTGACAGGATATTTTCCTTGATTTCTATTGCAAGATATTTGCTCTCCACGGAATACTGTTCCGCAAGTCTGTATATCTTTTCGTCAAAATCCTGGTATGTATTATGTCTGTCAGAGAAATTTACCGATATTGGAAGAAGTCTTCTTCCGTTCTTCTGCCATTTTTTCAGTATCTGAAGCACTTTCGTGTAAATGCAGAAGTCCAAATCCATTATTTTTCCGCTTTCTTCCAGAATAGGGATGAATTCGGAGGCATTCCTGTAAGTACCGTCATCTCTCTTCCAACGTGCCAAAGCCTCTGCTCCTATAACTTCCCTGCTGTCAATTGAGAATTTAGGCTGAAGAAACACCTCTATCTTGCCATCCTTGATTGCATCCGCAATTTCTCCGACTACTGCCTGCTCATAGGCCCTCTGCTCCTTAAGAGCCTGAGTAAATACACAGATATTTTTCAGCTTGTTTTTCTTTATCTGTTTTCTTGCCATATTGGCATTGTCAATTGCCTGAGTTATATCCTGCTGACCGCCCTTAATAAAATAGACACCCGCACTGATTCTGATATCTATTCCCGGATAAGTCTTAGACTGATGTTCTGAAAAAAGCTTTGCCCAGTTGTTGATTTTTCCCAAAACAGCCCTCTTATCATCTTCATTAAGATATACAAGGAAGAAATCCGAATGTGTTCTGCATCCGAAGCATTTTCTGCCTTTTCTGAGAAACATCTGAGCAAAATCCCTTAGAAGTCTGTCTCCTGCCGGATATCCGTATTTCTCATTTATGAAAGAAAAGTTGTTTATGTCCATATAAACGATGGCATGAATGGTTTTCATGTCGTCCGTTTTAAGAATCTCCTGAACACGTCCCCTGAATGCCGTACGGTTAAAAAGTCCGGTCAGACGGTCTGTCGAAGACAGTCTGTTTATAAGTATTCTGTCATCCTTATGTTCTTTCTGAATTCTTTTTTCCTCGTCGATTATAAGAATTCTTCCGTATATGTAACTGATTGTACCCTGTTCATCAACAACACAGTTGATTATTACCCTGCACCAGTTATAATTTTCACCGTCAATTTTTATACGATACTCGGCCGTACTTTTTCCACCAACGGCAAGAGCCTGACTTGACTGCTTTTTATAGACCTCATAATCTTCCGGAAAAACGTAATTTCTCGCCTTGTTTTCAGCAATAAAGTGCTTTATCACATTGTCGGTAGACATGAACTTGCCGAATTTTACCGGTATTGTAAACCTGTCTTCCATCAGCTCATAATTGAACTGAACGTCATCAAGAACCTCATCTATCTGACGGTATCTGTCCAACTGATACTTCATATTAAGTTCCGAATTGACTCTGTTGGTTATATTGGTTAAAACCAACACCGTAAGACCCGTTCCGTCTTCCGACTGGATGAGTCTTTTTGAACTGCAGTGAACCCACTGTGCATTACCTTCAAAGGTATTTATTCGTATATCCGTCTGGTACACCAGCTTCTCATCCGGAATGTTGAAAATTTTTAACGATCTTCTCAAATCGTCAGAAGCCACCAGATTATTGAAATTGTTGTTATGTATTACCGCGAACTGCTCTTTTGTATGACCGATCACCTCATAAAACGCCTCATTGGCATAATAAAGTTCCTTCACATCCTGCTCCGCCTTAAGTGTTTCATAAACGACAACACCTACCGGAATCATGTCCATCATTCCGGAAACGGTATGCTTTCTCAGCGCTTCGCCCGTAAGCTGGGTCATTACAATATCAAAACGACCGTCTTTCATCAGCTTTTTCTGTCTTCTTATGACACAGTGAATAGATATAAATTTACCATCACCGTTAGTTACACGAAATTCCGCACATACAAACATCTGTCGTCTGATTTTGTCCCGCAGAATTTCTCTGACTGCTTCCTCATCATCTTTCCAGACAAGCGAAAGAAACGAAACCTGTTCTCCCTCTTTAAAACCGAACATTTCCTCTGCCTTGCTGTCATATTCAACAATCGGAAAGTCCTCTTCATCTTTAATTACGCATGATATAAAATCCACCTGTCTTGCAATTCCCGAGAAATCATAACAGTTGCTTGACTTCGCAACACCCATCATTCCTTCAAGATATGCCATCAGTTTTTCATTGCCGGCAAAGGAATTAATTATAAGCTGTCTCGCCTGCTGGTTTCCCGAACATACAAGAAGACAGGATAAAAAAATAGACCATGTAAGTGTATAGGCTCCTCGCTCGATTGAACTCACTGTCTGTCTTGTGATTCCTATAAGACTTCCGAATTCTTCCTGCGATGCCTTCATGGCCTTTCTGTAAGTAGTCATGTTCTTGGAGAACACCGTTAATAAAGTTTTCTTGTTTTCTTCCGTAAGATTAATCATTATCTCCCCCGCACCGGCTTATGCACGGCAACACCCCACATGCCGATGATATAATCACATTTTTTTAATTCTACTATCATATTTACAATTATTCAAGAAAAAGTGCGAAATTTTCGCAAAAAAATGTAATAAAACTATGCAAAAATCCGTCTGCATGCTATAATTCGAATGTTGTAAAAAAAATCGCAAAGAGGTATTGACAATGGCTGTATTAAGCAATGATGACAAATTTATGAAAAAAGCTCTCATCCAGGCGAAGAAAGCATACAAGCTGGGTGAAGTTCCCATCGGATGTGTAATCGTAAAAGACGGAACCATCATTGCTTCCGGATACAACAGACGTACCATTGATGCCCAGACGCTTGCACATGCAGAACTTATTGCCATAAAAAAAGCCTGTAAACGGCTTGGCGACTGGCGTTTGGAAGGCTGTACAATGTATGTGACCCTTGAGCCCTGCCAAATGTGTGCAGGTGCCCTTGTTCAATCCCGAATTGACAGGGTATGCATCGGTGCCATGAATGCAAAAGCCGGCTGTGCAGGTTCCGTCATTAACCTGCTTAACATGTCCTCATTCAACCATCAGGTTGAAACGTGCTATGACATTCTCCAGCCGGAATGCAGCAGTCTTCTTACAAACTTCTTCAGGGAACTCAGAGAGAAAAAGTCAGTTTCCAGACAAAATAACCAAATACACCCTGACGCGGACGTGAACCGTCAAGCGTAACAAAATCATGAAATCCGTACATATCTGCCAACCTCTGCTCCTTGTCGGTCTTTAAACCGGGCACAAGCACAAGAAAAAGTATTCTTCCGGAATTGTCCTTTTTGGCAAGAAGAAGATGCTTATACCTGTAAAATCCATGCATCAGGAAACTGTTTTCTTTAAGTCCCGGCTCGTCCTCTGCAAGGGAATTAACATCACCGACACCGATTCTGACACACCGGCTTACCCTTCCGTTCTCAAAAGGATTATATTCCGTCCTGAAGGCAAGCAGCCTCTCTGACTTAAGCACTATCGAATTATCCGAATTACGTTCATTCTCTTTTCTTTTTACTTCAACAGCCGAATCTGCCCTTTGACGGCAGCAGTTTTCGCCCTTATATACATCTGTTCCTATCGTGGCACAGACTTCTTCATCCAGGCATTCTCCTTCCGATTTACCATCTTCTTTCCTAAAAGTAAGATTTCTACTATGGTTTTCCAAGAACACACCCGTTTCGTTTTTTCCCGGCTCAATTTTATTTTCCGTTTTTTTCACCGGCATTTCCGCATGCTCTCCTGTTTTTGACCCCTCTGCTTCTCTGCTTTTCTCAAAAATCTCTCTTTCTTCACCAAGCCCTTCCGTATTCTCCGTCTTTCCATCATCGATTATCTCGTAAAGCCTGCGTTCCGTCATTGTCATGTCTCCCGAAAGCGCCTTAATATACCTTCCTTTTCCCATCACCATTACACCAATTGCTTCCGCAGTCATAATATTGATTTTCCTAAACCCGGTGAAATTCACATTCAGATTATAAACCGTAAGTATTTCCGACGGCATTATCCTGCCGACAAAAACCGCCTCACATTCTCCTTCCCAGGTTTCTCCGATTATGTAAACACTGCTTTCCGTCTTTTCCCATCCCTGCAAAGAAAAAGCAAGCGAAAGATTCAGCCTGCCCGGACATGCCACAATTCGTGCATGTCCGACGCATTTGCCTCTTATTTCGCTTGCATACTCATAAAAATATAATATTTTCTTTTTCATTCTTCCTCCATTCACAGTCACGGACTGTTATGCATATATTAGTTTCCGGGCGGCCACAGCCTGTCCGCCTTCTTATACGAACCCTCTCCTCACCGCTTAAAAAGGGTGCAGGTTGTCATTCATCTAATATATATGCCGGAGGAATGAAATTTATTCCTTCGATTCTTTTAAAATTACGGCTCCCGGTTTTTCCGAGTACTGAACAGTATCAACCGGCAGATTTTTATCATCAAGTCGTGTTTCCGCCCAGGATTTAACAAGACCGTAAATTACCGCACATGTCGGGCTGGCAATAAGCATACCCACAATTCCGAACATACCGCCGCACACAAGACATGCAGTAAGTACATAGAACGGAGATAATCCGACACTCTTTCCTACTATCTTCGGATCAAGGTAGTTGCAGTCAAACTGCTGAAGCGCCACGATAAATACGGTAAAAACAACACCGTCAATCGGTCTCTCAAACAGCAGAAGAACAACACTTGGAATTCCGCCGATATAAGGTCCAAAGAAAGGTATAACATTTGTTACACCTACGATTACGCTTATGAGAACCCGGTTGTTCTCCATAGCCTCAAAACCGAACATTCCGAAAATAGCCATTCCGATAAAACACATGCATCCGATGATAATCGAATCAAGAATCTTTCCAAGTATGGCGCTCTTGAATATTCTGTTTGTTCCGTTCATTATCTGAACAAAATTCTTTGCTCTTTCAGGTTTCATAATTGCAAAACTGAGCTTCTTCATCTGACCGATGTATCTCTCTTTTCCGCCAAGGAGATATACCGATACAATTACTCCGATTACTACGTTGTAAACAAGTTTAAATACAACTACCACCCAGTTATAAGCCGTACTGAGAATTGAATCCACATAACCGGATACCATACCGGCTACATCAAAATTCTTAATTACATCATTAAGGTTAGGTATATTTTCCTCAATCCATTCATGTTTTTCAATGAATTTCATAACCTCACTGCTTATTCTGTCATAGTATCCCGGCACCTTTTCCACGAAAGAGGTAAGGCTTCGTGCAAATGCAGGAACTACTGATATGATTAAAAGTGTTACAAGTCCCACAACCGCAATCTCTGTGATTGCAATTGATATTCGTCTTATACCTTTTTTGTTTTCTATTGTCGTATTCTGATTTGTACAGTCAGGAACATCATCACTCTTACCGTTTTTAACAAAGAATGCCGCTATCCATCTGCCGGCTTTTGACATACGTCCGGCAACCCCGGTCTTAGATTTCTTTTCATCGGCACCGCTTTTTCTGTTGAGCTGTTCAACCTTCTTTGCATGGTTGTCTCTGATTTTACACAACTTGTCCTCGATAAAAACAACCATCGGATTCATTATGTATGCAAAGACAAAACCCACTACGATTGGCGATATTATTGAAACAAAAGAACCTGCTACCGCCCTAACCTTATCAAACTTGAAGAGACAGTAGTAGAACAGTATACATGCTGCAATTACAAGGAAACTGGTAATTGCAATGTCTAAGTACTTTTCAAGATTATTCTTCCACGTTCTGTTTTCCTGTACAAAACCTTCTCTCTTTTCTTCTTCCATTTTACTCCTCCATTTCCGCACACATTATTTGTAAACAAGGGATTTTTGTCAAGTGCGCACAGACACAAATCCCAAATGTAAAAACTTCACGTTTAAGATTTTCACACTATTCCTCATTAACTGCATCAGATTTTTTATAGTACATAAACAAAGCAATCCACATAAGCAGCATACATAGTATTCCGTGAATCAGACTTGTAAAATAGAACCCCCTCATCCCCTCAAAATCTGAAACAATGAAGCTCTTATAAACAAGTTTAAATGATTCTGCAAAACTAAGATGTACACCATACCAGCCTTCACCAAAAGACTTATATACGTCAAGTGCATAACCGATGTGGTTGGAAATTATTCCGATTATAACAAGAATAAAACTTCCTGCGGCCAACACTCCGTTTTTCATTTTACAATCTGCATATCTTACTACGGCAATCGCTCCAAATCCCATCAAAAGCCCCGCATATTCTCCGGCAACTCCCACGCTGTCGAGGAATATCCAAATAATGGCTCCCGGGAGTGCTCCTATCAGTATCCAGAGCGCCCAAAGTTTTTCAATTATCTCTTTTTTCATCAGTTCCCCCGTCCCGTCATCTCATAAAGCACGTCACTTAAGGCTGCAAAATCAGCAAGGGTAAGCTTTTCTCCCCTTATACCGACATCCATTCCCAGCTTTTCCAGGGCCGCTTCAACTTCTTCCTTCGTTATTGAAAGTTCTGCCGAATTTCTGATTCCGTTCACCAGCGTTTTTCTTCTCTGATTGAACGAAGCCCTTATAATGGCAAACATAAAAGCCTCATCCTTAGGATTTACCGGCTTTTCCTTGTGAAGTTTAAGTCTGATGACTGCACTGTCCACATTAGGTCTTGGCATAAAACAGTTCAAAGGAACGTTTGCCGCAAGATAAGGCACTGCATAGTATGAAACCGCCAGACTCAGCGCGCCATAATCCTTGCTTCCGGGACCGGCCTGCATACGCATCGCCACTTCCTTCTGTACCATGACCGTTATGCTGGTAACCGGAGCATGCTTTTCGAGAATGCCCATAATAATCGGCGTTGTAATGTAATAAGGCAGATTTGCCACTACCTTAAGACTGTCGCATCCGGCTTCTCTGCAAATCTCCGCTATATCGAGTTTAAGTATGTCTTCATTTATTATTCTCACATTGTCATATGCCGCCAGAGTGTCATTCTCCAGTATCGGAATAAGATTTTTATCTATTTCCACGGCAATACACTGACGTGCATTTTCACAAAGATACTGCGTAAGAGTTCCTATTCCGGGACCGATTTCAAGAACCGTATCCTCTTTTGTGATCTCTGCCGCATCCACGATTTTTTCCAATACCCTGGTGTCTATAAGAAAGTTCTGCCCGAATTTCTTTTGAAAACTGAAGTTGTATTTATTAAGTATTGCTATCGTTTCCTTAGGGTTACCGAGTGTAGCCAAATTTTTCCTCCATTCGTCGGATTCACCGCCATTATTCATTATCAACGGACTCTTCATACGGATTGTTTATCTGATATAATCTGCATGAATTATCCCACGTTATTCTGCTTACTTCTTCCACATCCGTCTCTTTTATTTCTGCAATTTTTTCCAGAACATACAAAAGTTTGGATGAGTCATTTCTTTTTCCCCTGAACGGAACCGGTGTCAGATACGGACTGTCCGTTTCAAGAACAATTCTTTCAAGCGGAATTTCCCTGACCGTTTCCACAAGTTTTTTTGAGTTTTTGAAGGTTACTACGCCTCCCACTCCCAGATAAAATCCCAGGTCAATATATTCCTTTGCAATTTCCGGACTGTAACTGAAGCAGTGCATTACAGCCTTAATCTTTTTTCCGGCCTGCCTTAAATCTCCGGCAAAGTCCCTGAGAATTCTCAGAGTATCTTCGCAGGCATCCCTGCTGTGTATTATTATCGGCATGTCCAGCTCTTTTGCCAGCTCCAACTGTTTAAGAAATGCCTCTTTCTGAACATCCTCCGGACAATCATCCCAATAATAATCAAGACCGATTTCCCCGATTGCAACCACCTTTTTATCGGCACACATGTTCCTTAATTCACTTATTGCTTCCTCGTTGCATGAGGCTGCATATGTAGGGTGTATGCCGACCGCAGCATATATTTTTTCATTTTCCGACGCAAGAGCCATGCTTTTTCTGCTGGTTTCCATGTCAGAACCCACGTTTACAATACATTCTACTCCTGTCGCATATATATTTTCGAGAACCTCGTCACGATCATCACTAAACTGCTCATCCTCATAATGAGCATGTGTTTCAAAAATCTTTTTCACAAACTCCTCCATTTAAAGCTTATATGTCAAGTATAAAATATTTAATCGCGTTTTTCCACCCTATATTATAATTTTTATTTTTTATTGATTTCCGGAAACTGTTCTATGGTATTTATCTTCCTGATATGATAAAATTTAAACATCCTTCAGGGATTTACACTTATTCGGAGGTATCAGATTTGACTAATATAATCAAGAACATTCCATACACATACGGAAATCTTCCTATCCCCGGCGGCGGATACGTTTCCGGCTTTTTATTTCACCCGACGGTTCCTGACATTTTATACTGCAGAACCGATATCGGCGGCTGCTATCGCTACAACTTCAAAAATGATTCCTGGATTTCACTTGTGGAGCATGTGTCCCATTTTGATCTCAGCGAAACATTTCCTCTCGCAATTGCCCTGGACCCACGGGATCCGTCAATCATATATTCTGCATGCGGTCTAGGACATGCATACTACGGCAAATATCCTAATGGCGTTCTCGCCTGCTCAAAGGACTACGGTAAAACCTGGACCACAAAGGAAATCCCTTGTCATGTTCACGGAAACAACGCAGGACGGGGTACCGGATGTCGTCTTATTGTTGACCCGACAGACTCTGATGTCCTCTATTTTGCTTCCCAGGAAGGCGGACTTCTCCGTTCAAATGACAGAGGTGAGAGTTGGGAAAGCCTCAATGTATGTACCGAAAACAATCCCGTAAACGAACTCAACCTCGCTTTCGTATGGATTTCCCCTGACGGAAATACCATCGTTGTTTCATCCGCCGGTCTCTCAAACAAACCGGCCGATGACGTGAGAGGCCACAGTCTTTATGTATCCTATGACAGAGGTGCTTCATTCAGCGAACTCTCTCAGCCTGAATACAATAAAGAAAACAAATCCTCACTCAAGGGTCTTGTCGGTCACCGCTATGATTTTGACGGCAGATACCTCTATGTAACCATGAACCAGACCGGTCCTTATGCTTATCTTATCGAATCCGGCTACAGCTGCTCCTGTGGTGACGTAACTGACGGATATATTTTACGTTATCCTTTCAATTCCGACGGAACACTTGGCGAACCGGAAAACATTTCTCCCGAATATGACAGGCTCGGACTCAAAAAAGGAAATATCTACTGTGGTTTTGGCGGCATATGTTCCTCCCCTCAAAAGCCGGGATATATTGTTGCTTCCACCATATGCAACCATGCCGGCGACTGCGTTTTCGTTTCAATGGATTACGGCAACACATGGGAAGTAAAACTTTACAATCTTGAAGTGGGAAATCTCCATTTCAATACTTCCTACATGAAACCGGAATATAACGGCGGAAACTCACTTATTCACTGGCTGAGTGACATAAAAATCAATCCGTTTAACCCTGACATGGTATTTTTCAACAGCGGAACCGGTGTTTTTGCCTCAATGAATCTTCTTCAGGATGACTTCTGTTGGAGCGACCACTGCAGGGGAATTGAGGAAACCGTGCATCTTAACGTCTATGCTCCTGTTTGCGGAGACATTACCGCTCTCGACATTGTCGGTGACTTAGGCGGATTTGTATTCAGCGATATTGACAAACCGTGCGAGAATACTTTCGCCGACGAAAAGAATGACCGATACATAACCTCCATCAATGCAGACTATCCTGATACGATTCCGAACGTCTTCGCGGCAACTCCGAGAGGCAATTGGACCGGAAAGACCTGCGGCGGTGTTGTATATTCCGAGGATGCCGGCAAAACACTCAGACACTGTGACATGCCTTACGGCCTGAGCGATGAAATTGACCGTCGTTTACAGCACATTTCAAGACCTAATAATAACTCCGGCTGGATTGCCATGTCTCCTGACAGCAATCGGCTTGTGTGGGCAATTGCCGACGGCGGAAGCATAACCTGCGACTGTGTTGTATACTCCGAAGACAAGGGTTTTTCATTTAAAAAAAGCTCCGTGACTGACCTTAACGGTAAGGCTGCCAAAGGAAGCTTCAAGCCTTTCTTTGACAGATGTAATTCCGACTATTGCTACGGCTTCGGTGAGAACTCACGTCTCTATGTAAGCCGTGATGGCGGAAAAACCTTCTTTGAAAAGCAGTCACCGGAAACATTTCCAAAAGTAATGCTTTCCGGCATAGATGCCGCATGTGACGTGGAAATACGCGGCTTTGCGGGTACTTCCGGCAAATTCATCATGGCAATGAATACAAACGGGCTTTGGGAACTCACTTACAATGACGAATCTGACAGTTTTACCGCATGTAAACTAAGCAGCGGCAACGATGCAGTATTCTGCATAGGGCTCGGAATCATGCCTGATACCACTGATTATGTCAATAACGACAAAGCTTTCTACATCAGTGGAATAATAGACGGCATATATGGTTTCTATCGTTCTCTTGACTATGGAAAAACCTGGTCAAAGATTAATACCGACAGTCAGCGTTTCGGAGAAATCAAGAGTATCGATGCCGACAAGCGTGTGTTCGGACGATACTTTATAGCAACCGGAACCAGAGGACTTAAATACGGATGTGAATCATAATAAACATAAAAAATCCGTCATGGCAAAAACCATGACGGATTTTTTTATCTATAGATTTTTTAATCATTCAATGCATACGCAATAAAAATCATTATGGATTTTGAAGTTCATCACTTATCTCATAAACCGGCCGGCACTGCTGCGACAGGCATGTACTTTTACCCGCCGTCAACGTTTTTTACAGATGAAGAACTCTTTCCTTTATCTCCTGCGTTCTGCCCTGATTCCAGAACTGTGTTCCAATATAACCGCAGGTTCTTCTTGCCACATTCATTTTATCCTGATCACGGTTTCCGCAATTTGGACATTCCCATACAAGCTTTCCGTGATTATCGGTTATTATCTGAATCTCGCCTGTGTATCCGCATTCCTGACAGAAATCACTCTTTGTATTAAGCTCCGCATACATAATATTGTCATATATGTACTGCATAACCGAAAGAACCGCATCTATATTGTTTTCCATGTTTGGCACTTCAACATAGCTTATTGCCCCGCCAGGTGAAAGTTCCTGGAACTGTGACTCAAATTTCAACTTCTCAAACGCATCAATGTTTTCGGTTACATGAACATGATAGCTGTTTGTAATATAATTTTTGTCTGTTACACCCGGAATAATTCCGAATCTCTTTTGAAGATTCTTTGCGAATTTATATGTTGTGGATTCAAGAGGTGTACCATAAAGACTGAAATCAATATTTGTCTCAGCTCTCCACTGTGCACATGCGGCATTGAGCTTCTTCATTACCGCAATTGCAAACGGTGTTGCCTCAGGATCCGTATGTGATTTACCGGTCATGTAACGTGTACATTCACAAAGTCCGGCATATCCGAGTGAAATTGTTGAATATCCGTTATAAAGAAGCTTATCTATCGTTTCACCCTTCTTAAGTCTTGCAAGTGCTCCATGCTGCCAAAGTATAGGTGCAACGTCTGAAGGCGTTCCCTTAAGACGGTTGTGTCTGCACATAAGTGCTCTTCTGCAGAGATCAAGTCTTTCGTCAAATATCTTCCAGAAAAGATCCATATCCCTTTCTGAAGAACATGCTATATCAACAAGATTAAGTGTTACCACGCCCTGGTTAAATCTGCCATAGAACTTGTACTTGTCATTTTCATCTTTGTATACGGTAAGGAAGGAGCGGCATCCCATACATGTATAGCAGTTTCCATCCTTAAGCTGCTTCATTATCTTTTCGGAGATATAATCAGGAACCATACGCTTTGCCGTACACTTTGCCGCAAGTTCGGTAAGATACCAGTATTTGCTGTCCTTATGAATATTGTCTTCCTCGAGAACATAAATAAGCTTAGGGAATGCAGGTGTAATAAGTACACCTTTTTCATTCTTAACGCCGAGAATTCTCTGGTTAAGCATTTCCTCGATTATAAGCGCGAGGTCATCTCTCGTCTGGCCTTCAGGAACTTCATCAAGATACATGAATACCGTAACGAACGGTGCCTGTCCGTTTGTTGTCATAAGAGTAATTACCTGATACTGAATCATCTGTACGCCACGATTGATTTCTTCCCTTACTCTTATTTCTGCAACCTTATTTATTTCTTCTTCGGTAACATCCTTACCGATTGCCTGCATTTCCGCACGAACCTGTCTTCTTATCTTCTCCCTGCTTATCTGAACGAATGGTGCGAGATGTGCAAGTGAAACACTCTGTCCGCCATACTGAGAAGATGCAATCTGTGCGATACTCTGAGTTGCTATGTTGCACGCCGTAGAGAAGCTCTTAGGTTTTTCAATCATGGTCTCACTTATTACGGTACCGTTCTGAAGCATATCCTCAAGATTTACGAGACAGCAGTTATGCATATGCTGTGCGAAATAATCCGCATCATGGAAGTGAATTATACCTTTTTCATGCGCTTCAACGATGTCATTAGGGAGAAGAAATCTTCTTGTAATATCCTTGGAAACCTCACCTGCCATGTAATCTCTCTGGACGCTGTTTACCGTAGGATTCTTATTGGAGTTCTCCTGCTTAACTTCCTCATTATTACACTCTAAGAGGCTGAGAATCTGTTCATCGGTGGAGTTTGACTTACGTACAAGCTCTCTCTTGTATCTGTATGTAATGTAATTTCTGGCAATGGTATAAGCCTGATATTTCATTATCTGGTTCTCAACCATATCCTGGATTTCTTCCACACTTGCCGATCTGTTAAGCTCATTGCATGTTCTCTCTACCTTATCTGCAATTGCGTCAATTTCCTTATCGGAAAGCTTCTCCGACTCCTTTACACTGTCATTTGCTTTGCGGATGGCTTCAATAATCTTATCCAGGTCAAAATTTACCTCTGCTCCGCTTCTCTTAATAATTTTCATCTTCTCACCCCTATAGTATATGGTTAACTCATGCCCTTTTACAGGCGTATCATAATCGTATCGCCACCACTTCTTATACTCTTAAAGAAGAGTATAAGACTTAATGACGATACGATTCCAATTATAGTACAGAAATGTAATTCGTCAAGTCCCTAAACAAGATTTGCCAAATAATTTTTATTCAACCACTAAATATTGTGTTTTCCCTAATTTGGCCCATAGACCATTTTATAAGATTTCCTTTTCTCCGGTTTTTGGCTTAATTACATGATTCTACTACAATCTCATGTTCATCCGTACGATATTAAAGTCATATTTATTTCAGTTTTATCATATCTTTTTTCACACAAGACACCCATGTATTTTCGTTTCCTGCCTGTTATATCTCCCATTTTATGGCAGGCATTACTCATCCCGCGATTACTTTCTCAACTTCACAATACCTTTTTATAAACTCCTTGTTAAAAAAGTGTACTTTTTTTTTCAAATGTGTTATACTTTCCACAATACGTTTTTATGGAGGAAATGATGCGCACAGCAATAGTTACAGACAGCAACAGCGGAATTACGCCGGATGAAGCTTCAGCTAACGGTATTTATGTTGTTCCGATGCCTTTTTATATTAATGACGAGTTATTCTTTGAGAATGTAACAATGTCTCAGGAACAGTTTTATAACTATCTTGCCGAAGGTGCAGAGGTCCACACTTCCCAGCCTTCACCTGCAGATGTAACAGACCTTTGGGACAACCTTCTTAAAGAATATGATGAGATTATATACATTCCAATGTCGAGCGGATTGAGCAGTTCATATGCTACCGCCGCAATGCTTTCAAAAGATGACGAATATGACGGAAAGGTTTTTGTAGTAGACAATCAGAGAATTTCCGTAACACAGCAGCAGTCAGTTTATGAAGCAAAGAGACTTGCTGATGCAGGATATGATGCCCGCACGATTCATGACGTCCTTATGAAAACGAAATTTGATTCCAGCATCTACATAACGGTTGATACAATGGAATATCTCAAAAAGGGCGGACGTGTTACGGCAGCAGCCGCCGGTATTGCAACCATTCTTAATATCAAACCCGTGCTTCAGATTCAGGGCGAAAAACTTGACCAGTTCACAAAAGTAAGAGGCATGAAATCAGCAAAAAAAGAAATGATTGCCGCAATGAAAAAAGATATGGAAACAAGATTTGCCGATTTCGAATCAAAAGGTCTTATGACCGTACATGTTGCATATACACTTAACGAAGAACAGGCAATTGAATTTGAGCAGGAAGTCAGAGCGGCTTTTCCTGAATCCGACTTTATTTACTTCCACAGAAGTCCTCTTTCACTTTCCGTTTCCTGTCACATCGGTCCCGGCTCACTTGCCATCGCATGTGCAAGAACAATTGTCCCTGAAGACTGTGAGTCAGTCTAAATTTACAATATAAAAACCGGACCGCCCGTACTTCTTTAAGCACGGGCCGCCCGGTTAATCAGATACTTACTAAAACCGCAGAGCAGTATTCCATATACTGCTCTGATTTTTTTATTGCAGTTGCAATATCCTTTTTCTTTACCAGCTCTTCCATTTCCAGTGAACGTGCGCATATCCCTTCATGATATACGGCAGCCGCACCACCCTTTATGGTATGAAGCAGACGTTCGCATTCGCCATGATTTTCATCTTCAAAAGCATCCTCAAGCATGACGAGATTAATGCCCGTTTCTCTTATGAATGTTTCGACGACCCTGAAATACAGTTCTTCTGATTTCATTGCGCTGATACCTTTCTCCACATCAAAACCAGCCTTTCTCAGTTTATCCATTTCTTATCCTCTCTTTGCCAAAATCTGATTGAATTTTTCTCTCCCTCATTTTATAATTAAAACATATTTATTGCAACCAACCGGAGGCTCAAATGTACAGCGTAATAATCATTGAAGATGATCCGGTCATAGCACAGCTTAACAGCTCGTATATTGATGATACTCCTTCTCTCGTTTTAACAAATCTTTTCAGAAACGGTTTTGAAGCCCTTGAGTATCTGAAGACAAATCCTGTGGATCTTGTCCTTCTTGATTATCATCTTCCAGGAATGAATGGCTATGAATTCATATCTACCTTGAGAAAATTCAATAAAAAATCTAACATCATCGTAATAACGATGGATAATGACACTTCCGCCGCACGTCTTCTTATGAACTGCGGAATTGTCGATTATCTCTTAAAACCTTATACGAGAGAACGTTTTGACCAGGCAATATCGGCATTTCTCCAACAGGCGGGAGCCATGTTTTCATCGGAATATATCTCACAGGACGAAATCGATATGATGACCCAGTCGAAATCCTCCGAACAAAAACCGCAGGCCGTATCCCGAAAAGGAATACAGAAAGAAACCTATGACCTGTTGTTCAACCATATATCGGCACACATCGGAAAACCGTTTACAATAGAAGAACTGATGAATGAATTTCCTCTTTCAAAGGTAACAATAAGACGCTATCTTTCCCTGTTTACCGATGAAGGACTAATCCATACGGAGGTTAACTACTCCACCGGCGGAAGACCGTCCCTCGTCTATACCTACAAAGGCTGAAAAACTCAAACCCGGCCGTCACGAAAGAATACAAAAAGGTGTAACCGCATTTTACGGTTACACCTTTTTTAACTTCTTATTATCGTTCTTCCCTAAAGTATGCCAATCCCAGGCTCTCAGGGGCCTGGTTTTCTTTTTTACGCCTCAGGCTCACTACGATAAGCACAATTATCGTTACGAGGTAAGGAAGCATTTTAAAGAGCTCCTGTGAGGCTCTGGTAAGGTTTGGAATGTAGAAGAAGGACCAGTAGAGAACTCCGAAGAGGTATGCACCCCAGATTGCATTTGCCGGGCGCCATACCGCAAAGATAACAAGCGCAACGGCAAGCCATCCGAGTTTTTCTATCGTACCGTCATTAGCCCAAGTACCCTTAATATAGTCCATTACATAATAGAGTCCGCCGAGACCACTGATTCCGGCACCGATTGTCGTTGCGAAGTACTTGTACTTTGTTACATTTACTCCGGCGGCATCCGCTGTTGACGGATTTTCTCCAACCGCTCTTAAATTAAGTCCGATTCTTGTGGACTTAAGGAAATAATGAGCATAAAGTGCTATTATAATCGCCACATATGCAAGAACGCCATAGCTGAAAAAAAGTTTTCCGACCGTTCCCATGGATGAAAGGAATGGAATCTTTGTTCTGAAAGCTTCACTTGTAGTCTGAACTGAAATCTGACCGACACCACCTGCCATCTTGTTAAGTGAACCGCCAAAGAAGTTTGCGATTCCGGATCCGAAAATGGTAAGCGTGAGACCCGTTACGTTCTGATTTGCCCTTAATGTTATCGTAATAAAACTGTAAAGGAGACCTGCCGCCGCACTCGCAATAAAACATGCTGCAACTGCAATGAGCATACATAAAATCTTATTAGGTTCGTCCGTCGAATTTTCGTATTTAAAAACCGCTGCCAGTGATGAAATACCACCTATGTACATAATTCCCGGAACACCCAGATTCAGATTTCCGGCCTTTTCAGAGAGTATCTCTCCGACACAGCCAAACATGATTACGGTACCAAAAATGACCGCCGCCTGAAATAATGAAATAAATGAATCCATTATGCATTCTCCTTTCCGCTCTTTCTGATATGCATTTCATAGCTGATAAAGAACTCACTTCCGATAATGAAGAAAAGTATTATACCTGTTATGATATCAGCCGCATATTCGTTAAGCTGGAATTTTGATGCAATCTCTGCAGCGCCTCTGTCAAGAAAGATGATGAGCAATGTGATTGCAACCATTATGAAAGTATTGAATTTTGCAAGCCATGCAACAATAATTGCCGTAAATCCTCTGCCACCGGCTGTATTTGTCGAGATTGTATGATCAACACCGGCTACACCGACGAAGCCTGCCACACCACAAATTGCACCGGATATAAGCATTGTTCTTATGATAACCTTCTTAACACTTATGCCCGCATATTTTGCAGTATTGGTAGATTCACCGACTACCGCAATCTCGTATCCCTGTTTACTCTTTTTGAGGTAAACATACATTGAGATGACGGCAACTATCGTAATAAGGAAATTCAGGCCGTACTTCTGACCGAACATCATTGGGAACCAGCCCGCATTTGTTGACTGGTTGATTATGCCGACCGAGTTTGAGCCGAACGGATTCTCCCAAAGGGCAACACAATATGACGTAATCTGTATTGCAACATAGTTCATCATGAGAGTGAAAAGTGTTTCATTTGTATTCCACACTGCCTTAAAAATCGCCGGTATTAATCCCCAAACGGCTCCTGCAATAAGTGCTGCAGCGAGCATCACCAAAAGAAGAACCCAGTTGTTTGAAAATTTATCCGCATGATTTATCATTACATATGCTGTTGCAACACCGCCTATAAGCATCTGTCCCTCAGCACCACAGTTCCAAAATCTCATCTTAAAGGCAGGAGCAAGTGCAATACCGAGAAGCAGGAGTGAACATACGTCTCTTAATGTAACGCTTCTGTGAAGCTGCTTTACGACATCATTCAGTCCGCCGAATGCTCCGTCCCACATTGTCTTATATACAGCTATCGGATTTAACTTTGTAATAAAGTAGATAAAACCTGCCGAAAGAAGCAGTGCAAGAATAACTGCCACCGCTCTCACTGCCAGTTTTTTCCAAAAAGGCATAAAATCCCTTTTTGCCAGTCTTATCAGAGGCTCTTTTATTGTTTCTGACTGTTTACTCATTTACATTACCTCCTTTACCGAGACTGGTCATGAGAAGACCGACTTCCTCTTTGGTCGTCTTTCTTCCGTCAACTATTCCGCTTAACTTTCCGCCGCAAAGAACAAGGATTCGGTCACACAGAGACAGTAAAACGTCCAAATCTTCACCTACATAGATTACCGCAACTCCCTTTTCCTTCTGTTCATTGAGGAGGGAATAAATCGAATATGATGTGTTTATATCAAGTCCTCTTACCGCATATGCTGTCATCAGAACAGCCGGTGCGGCACTGATTTCCCTTCCTACCAATACCTTCTGAACATTACCTCCGCTCAGTCGTCTTACCGGCGTATTTATGCTCGGCGTAACAACTCCGAGTTCATCCTTGATTTCTTCCGCAAGTTTTTTAGGCTTTGATTTATTTACAAACATAAATCCACCCTGGTTGTAATTTTTGAGCATCATGTTTTCAATCATGCCCATTGAACCGACCAGACCCATTCCTAGTCTGTCCTCCGGTACGAAAGAGAGTGCGATTCCAAGATTTTTTATGTCCTTAGGGCTCTTTCCGACAAGCTCATAAACTTTATCGGACACAGACTGAGTGAAAACAATTGAGCCTTCCGAAACCTTCTGAAGTCCCGCTATTGCTTCAAGAAGCTCCTTTTCACCACATCCGGATACACCGGCAATACCTAAAATCTCACCGCCATATGCCGTAAATGAAATGTTATCAAGCGCCATTACACCGTCTTTTCCATAGCAGGTAAGGTTTTTAACATCAAGTCTTGGTTTAATTCCCTTAGGCTCTTTTCGCTCAATATTAAGTTCTACCTTTTTACCTACCATCATTTCCGTAAGAGACTGTTCGGTAGCATCACAGGTATTAACCGTTCCGACGTACTCACCTTTTCTGAGGATTGTAACCCTGTCACTTATTGAAAGAACCTCATGTAATTTATGTGTGATTATTACAACGGCTTTTCCGGCTTCCCTCATGTTCCTTATTACTCTGAAAAGCTTTTCCGTTTCCTGTGGTGTCAAAACAGCTGTCGGCTCGTCAAGAATAAGTATGTCAGCACCTCTGTAAAGTACCTTGACTATTTCCAGAGTCTGTTTTTCGGATACCGACATGTTGTAAACTTTTTTCTCCGGATCAATCTCGAATCCGAATTTTTCACATATTTCTTCTATGCTCTTTGCAACATCAGCTTTTTTTACTTTTTCCTTTGTTTTAAGTCCAAGCATTATATTCTCTGTTGCCGAGAAAATATCAACGAGTTTGAAATGCTGATGTATCATTCCTATTCCGTAATCAAATGCTTCCTTAGGAGAGCGTATCACAGCTTCCTTTCCGTCAATATAAATATGACCCGAATCCGGGAAATAGATTCCCGCAAGCATGTTCATTATTGTTGTCTTACCACTTCCGTTTTCACCCAGAAGAGATAAAATTTCTCCCTTTCTTATGTTAAGGGAAACCTCCTTGTTGGCTACGGTAGAGCCGAAGGTTTTCGTAATGTTCTTCATTTCAACTGCAAAAGTATTGTCCAAGGAATTCTCCTTTCAAAGCAATTAGTTTCTTGTCTTTGGTGCCCGGTCAGACAGACATTCACAGTCTGCAACACACCGGAATTTTTATATTCAGGAAATATCTTCCCAAAATTTCAAAAAAACAGGGTGGTCAGCATAATTCGACCACCCTGCCATTCTATCATTTATTAGCAATTAGTTCAACAGCCAAAATTAATTAGTAAGCTCGTTGATACCATCAATTCTGATGTCAAATGATGGAGCTGCACGAAGTTCTGACTCATGGAAATATCCATCCCAGATTGCTTCCTTATCTTCTGCATCATCTGTATCAAAATCACCTGTCATGTCTACAACATGTGATGAAATCTGACTTCCGTCAACAGTAAACTTAGTTGTATCAAATACCTTAAGTGAACCGTCCTTAAGAGCTGCTTCAACTTCTGATACCTTCTCTGCAGTTCCCTCAGCACATGACGAACCGAGTGCTGTGATTGCAACTGCGCCTGACTGATATCCTTCAGCCCAGTTTGTTGCGATTTCCTCTCCGTTCATTGCAGCACCGATTGCATACTTGTAGTATACTGACCAGTTGTTTGTTGCTGATGTAAGAGCAGCTTCCGGAGCAACACTTAACATGTCGATGTTATAACCGATACTGTAAGCAACCGTTCCGTTTTTCTGTGCAGCCTGAACAGCACTAGGTGCTCCTGTTGAGTCTGCATGCTGACCGATAATTACGCAGCCTGATGACATTAAGGATTCTGCCGCAGTTCCCTCTGCAGTAATGTCAAACCAGCTGTTTGTATATGTAACGTCCATTGTAACATCTGCATATACTGACTGAATTCCAAGGAAGAATGCTGTATATCCGGATACAACTTCCGCATATGGGAATGCACCTACATAACCAACCTTAACCTTGCCGTCAGCATCAAAGTTGTTGTCTGAAAGCTTGTTGTTGTCAACAAGTTCCTTAATCTTCATTCCTGCAACAACGCCTGATACATAACGTGATTCGTAAACTGAAGTGAAAGCATTCTTAAAGTTCTTAAGTCCTGAAAGGGATGCTGTATCACCTGTCATTGAAACGAATGTAACATCAGCAAATTCTGCTGCTGCCTGCTGAACATATGACTGATGTCCATAACTGTTTGAGAAAATAAGAGTACATCCCTGTCCTACTAAATCAACACAGGCATCATAACATGTTGAATTTTCACCAACCGTATACTTCCATACAATCTGATCATCAGCGATTCCAAGTTCACTTGCCGCTTTCTTGATACCATCAATGTGTGCATAGGTATAACCTTCGTTTTCGTCTCCGATAAGAATAACACCAATCTTGAGACTGCTGCCGCTGCCTGCACCATTGCCACCGTTACTGCTGTCTGAAGAACATGCAACAAGAGCGAATGTCATGGCAATTACAAGCATAACAGATACTAATTTCTTCATTTGAGAAATCCTCCTTTAGTTTTTTTCTTGCGCTAAAGAACACGTATTTATATAATATGACAGTTTATCTAAATTTTCAACGTA
The DNA here is from genome assembly GCA_964584255.1 of uncultured Lachnoclostridium sp. GTDB lineage: Bacteria > Bacillota > Clostridia > Lachnospirales > Lachnospiraceae > UBA3775. Next base: position 63,237 of record CAZOZM010000005.1, read on the forward strand.
ACTTTTCAATAAAATAAACTCCGACATATCGTTAATTTTATATGATTTTACAAACCAAGTTCCTTTGAATCAAGCCAGACGGTAAACGGGCCGTCATTTACAAGCGACACTTTCATATCTGCGCCAAACTCACCATGTTCAACAACCGGAACCGATTCTTTAAGTTTATCCAGCATATATTCATATAAGTTCTTCGCATGTACCGGATTTCCCGCACCCGTAAAGGATGGTCTGTTTCCTCTCCTGCAGTCTGCATAAAGAGTAAACTGTGATACAAACAGAATCTCTCCTCCAACCGATTCAAGGTTGAGATTTGTCTTGCCGTTTTCATCCTCAAAAATACGCAGGCCTATAAGCTTCTTCAGCATTTTGTCAGCAGTTTCTTCATTGTCCTCATCAGAAATACCGGCAAAAACAACATAACCTTTATTAATGCTGCCGTTAACCTTACCTTCAATTTTTACATCAGCAGATAAAACCTTCTGAATCAATAATCTCATATCTTTCTCCATTCCCCGCACCGTAACGGCTCTTTATCAGATGCATTTCCGCAATCTTTCATACACCCTATATTTTTACACTCATACACAAAAAAACTCAAGTCATTTCGTCAATGCATAAAAGAAAGGTTTTTCCGCTCCGTAAAAATTCACTGCTTAATAGTAGATATCATTTTGATTTTCAAAATTCTCTGATATTTCCAAAATGTACTGAGCAAGTTCTTCCACCTTGTCTTCATCATAATTCAGCCTTAACCTTCCGTATCTGTAATCCGAATAGTAATAGCTGCTTATATTTGTATTTATGCTGATATTAGGTTTAGACGTGTCAACCGAATGATCCGTTTCAATCATGTCCAGAATGAGTTCCAGAACTTTTTCACACTGTTCCCCATCCAGACTTCCGCTATAATACTTACCTTCAGATGATATCGAGCAGTCAATCCATGCAGAATATAATTCTCCATCGCCGACATTTAAATTCAAACTCAAATCACCAATTGATTCACCATCAGACTCAAGTATGCCATTAAACGACAGATATCTCCACTCTTCCTTCGAACGATTCGAGCTGAAACAGTCCAGCAGAACCTCAAGGCTTTCCTCGTAGCACAATTCATCATAGAGCTTTCTTGTTTCCGGCATTGATGATATTTCATATTCGTTATTGAACTCTCTTCTGTTGTAGTAACCTCTTATGCTGACAGTTCTTCCTTCATAACCAATACTCTCATCCTCATCATAATAAGTATCCGATTCCGTATATTCGCCGTAAATAACTCTTTCTTTTTCCCTGTCGGTCAGCTCCTCAAATTCCTCAAGGAAGCACTCCAGCAGTTTCTCGTTATTTTCGGTTTTATCGAGAGCAAACATTTCACATTCTTCCGGAATTGCAATATATGCCTCATAGTATTCATCCTGTTTCTTAAGGAGATTTCTGAATTTGGTATCCTCATCTGCAGACAGATAAATATTTCTATGATAAGTGCCTCCGCTTTTTGTCTTAATAATCAGACTCTCGTTTATGTATTCACCATCCCATCTGTTAAACGAATAATCATCCTGTTTAACCTTTTCACAGGTGTCCGCATATGCAACCGCAATAATGTTTTTGATTTCTTCTTCATCAAACTCAAGTTCCCTGATTAGAAGGTCATTATAGGACGTGATGTAGTAATAGTTTGAACCGTCACTGGTTTTTACGGTTATGCTGCTTATGTTTTCTGCAGGAATAGGATTATCAAGTATTTTGTAACTTATCGAATTTATGCCCGCTCCGAAAAGCACGGAAATGACAAAAATCACAAGTATTCCCGGCATTGTTTTTATGACAGGCTTGAATTTTCTGTATGTCACTGCAGAATATACAATATAGGCAATCACACCCAAAATTATAAATACCACTGACGTACCAGATTCGTCCTCGTATGTAATATATGTGGTTACAGCTGCCAAAAACATGGAAAATGTCAGCAGGCTCTGAAGCACCATCTGTGCTTTATTGTTCGGAACTGCATTTTCTGCCGTTTCCGACTTTCTTTTCATGAAGAATACAAAACCCAGGGCAATTAAAGCAATTGCACATATTAATGTTATAAGTATTCCGGGCACATAGGTAAATGCTACCGAATAGTTTTCATGATCCGGATAATTTCCTACCATGAGTTCAAATAAAAGGTTGTATTTTATCGAAAACCAGAAAACATTGTACATGTCAACGATCTTTGTTATCTCCTGTATTGTCGAAAGAACCATGAGCATTATTACCCTTGGCATAAAGGTGATAAAAAGGGCAAAATAACCTGCAATTGACTTCTTGCCGACAACCGATGAGGCAATCAGAACTGCTCCCGAAACGTAGAGAATTATGACCATATATACAATAAAATTCAGAGGAATAAATTCAGCCGAAAATCTCGTCTTATTGTTGATTCCGTAAAGTACTGCCGGTGTTAAAACCGCTATCAGCGTACTTGCAACATACCAGGTAAGCGCTGAAACAAATCCTGTAATAAAAAGACACTGACGTGTATATGGCAATGCATGATAAAAATCGGAGCTGCTTCTCTTAAAAAGATAGGAAAACAGCTTAAGTATTAATGCAAACGGTAAAAGAATCGCAACATACAGATATGCTCCCGAGAAGTCATTTATGTTTATAAAACTTACCGAGCCGTTTGGCAGGTTTTTACTGTTTACCAATGATATCAAAGGAACAAATCCCGAGAATGCCATTGACAGAAAAAGCATTACAATTCCTATTCCCATTGTCTGGTGCATTGATTCTTTATATAATCGACCACTGAATAATTTCTTCATACTGCACCTCCTACATTAATACATCTTTGAAAGCATAGCCGAGCGCTTCCATTTCATAAACAAATACTTCTTCAAGTGCAAGAGGCAGCACATCCAACAGCAATGGCTTCATTGCCTCAACCCTTGGAATAACCTCTTCCCTCTTTCCTCTTACGATAAAGTTTGCAACACGACCCTTTTTGCTGAAATTAATCATCTCAATTCCGTCAAATCTGCTCTCGTCAAACTCATCCTCAAAAGCAACCTGAAGCTTAAACAGTGAAGTTTTAAGATTGACAACATCACTCTCAAAAATAACGCCGCCCTTATGGAGAAGAGTGAGCTGATTACATACATCCTCCAATTCCCTTAGAGAATGACTTGTAATTACAACTGTAATATTCCTCTCTTTTACATCCTCAATTATCTCATCCTTTACAAGACGTCTCATTACCGGATCAAGTCCGTCAAACGTTTCATCAAAGAAAAGATACTGAGGCTTACATGACAGAGCCAGAATTGTAGCCGCCTGCCTCTTCATACCTTTACTGAATGTGGAGATATTTGCCTTAGGATCAAGTCCAAATCTCTCCGTAAGAAGTTTATATCTTTCATTATCGAAATCCGGATAGTAATTTCTGTACATGTCAGCCATTCTGTTCATATTGGCACCGGAAAGGAAAAACAGCTCATCCGGAACATAAACAAACTTTTTCTTTGCCTCAGGATTATTCCATACGTTTTCGCCATCTATTTCTACGGTTCCGCCCTCTGCCTGATAAATACCGGTTATCATTCTCAGAAAGGTTGATTTACCCGCACCATTACTGCCAATAAGACCATAAATGCTGCCTTCGGCAATTTCCGTATTCATATTCTTTAAAGCCGTGAATTTTCCAAAGTGCTTTGATGCATTAGTTACCTTTATCATATATGACCTCCTTTTTTTCTGAATTCTATCAGACTTTTCCCTCCGGGTAAATACAGTTAAAAATTTCTTAAGATATTATGCTGATTTTCTTATATTCATGACCTCTCTTTTTACCCTTTTGCACACATCCAGGGCCAACGGTGTCATTCTCCCATAAAAAACGGCCATGCATAATGCACAGCCGTTAAACTCTTATTTAACTGTCCGGTTTGTCTAAACAGCACTTCCGCACTTACTGCAGAATTTCTGTCCTGCCTGACATTTTGAACCACATGTAGGACAAAACTTTTCAGCCTCAACCGGCTTTTCTTCTTCGAAAATAACCTGTGAACCGCATCCGCTGCAGAACTTCTGACCTGCCGGAACCTCAGCACCACAGTTGTTGCATACATTTATTCCCTTAATGCTGCGAATCTGTTCCTTAAGTTCTTCACGCTTTGCAAACGCTTCTGAAATCTTATCGAAAAGCTCACGATATTCCGGTTCTGCCGAATCTTTATTACTCTCGTAATATTTCATTCCGACCTCATTATATAATCCGGTTATGCTCTTTGTGAGATCGCTTATCTGACTGTTCATCTTGGCTGTTTCTGCCACATTCTTGGCTTTCTGACCTGCCGACTGAGTCGTCTCAGAAACCTTTGACTTTAAATCATCAAAAAATGCCATATCTTAATACCCCTCTTTTCTTAATACTGTTATACAGCTTTTCATACAGTATACATTAGTCCGCCTCTTTTTTTCAATACCCCTTACAAGAATTTAATCAATTTCTAAACAGCCCGCTTCATGACATTATCCATGCAATTAATTCAGAAAACTGCGTATACTATAAGGAAACAGTCTTTTCGAGGTAAATATGAAGGGTGAATTTAAAAAACTGCTTCTTTCGGAGTTCGGAAGCAGCAAATATGAAAATATGCTTATTGAAATCAGAAAAAACGATGATGGCGAAATCATATGCAGCAACATTGTCATAAACATGCTTGACATCCTTCTGAATAAAAGCAGCAACGAAATTGAGAATATGACGCAAAGACTGTATGACACTCTCCGAATTGCTTATAAAAAAAGCAGGGGCTTTATGCCCTTACTGCTTTCTTCTCTTATAACTTTACTTCTTGTTGTCTTTTTGAAACCCGAATCTCCGCTCAACACCTTATTTCCCGCAATAATCATCATCCTTCTCATTATTAAAGCCGCCGAAATCATACTTAACCGATACTGCTATATGGATGCACGGCTTATTCTGTCCTACAAAGTATCTTTGGATATAGTTAATTATCTGAGAGAAAAAAAAGACTCTTAGAATCTGTAGAATGCACAATGCGGCAAGAGTATTTCCGTTGAAATACCGCACATCTTCCATTTTTTATATATGTTTTTTTAACAGATCCTGCAAAAAATAAAAGAGGCAGGTAAAACCTGCCTCTCCTGTAATTTACAACAAATTTTAATATCTGTTTTCTGAGTAGAATTAAGCTCTCTTCTTAGAAGCTGCAACTACACCGCCCATAGCTGCAAGTGCGATAACTGCGAGAACTGCAACGCTTGTAGCATCACCTGTTTCCTTGTTGTCATCCTTCTTGTCATCAGCTGCGCCTGTGTTATCATCAGCTGCGCCTGTGTTGTCATCAGCTGCGCCTGTGTTGTCATCAGCTGCGCCTGTGTTGTCATCAGCTGCTGGTGTATCAGCATCATCCTTGTTATCATCATCAGCTGCTGGTGTATCAGCATCATCATCTAATGCATATACTACTGAAAATTCGATAGAGATGTCATCCTGACCGGACTGTACGCTGAATCCGTACTTGCCGTCTGCTTCACTCCAAGCTGCCTTAAGAACATCACCTGAGTATGTGAATGTGTATTCTGTCTGTGTTGTTAATCCACGTTCATATCCTGCTGCTCCTGATGCTGCACCATTGAAGATGAATAATTCATAATTATCCCACTTGCTTGCTGCATTTGGAGAAGTAACCTTGAACTGAAGTCCGACAACTTCTTTTCCATCTGAAGGAACAACTTCAAGCCATGCACCCTGCCATGCATCGATGTCTGCTTTGTTTCCTGCTTCAGCTACTGTATCGTCGCCCCAAGGCTTAACAGAAGTTGTATATCCGTTTGGAACAACCTTTACATTAAGTGTATCATGACCTGCCTGGATATTGAAAGCATACTTACCTTCTGCTTCATCCCATGCTGCACTGAGTAAGTCACCTGAATATGTGAATGTATAATCTGTCTGTGTTGTTAATCCACTCTCATAACCTGCTGCTCCTGATGCTGCTTTGTTGAAGATAAATAATTCATAATTATCCCACTTACTTGCTGCATTTGCAGAATTAACTTCAAATGTAAGTGATGAAACTGTCTCTCCTTCTTCAGGAACAACTTCGATCCATGCACCGCTCCAGGCATCAACTGTTGCTGTATCTGTTACTGTAGAATCTGCATCATACCAGCCTTTAATGCTTACTTCGCTTGCGCTTGCAAGTCCGAACATTGCAGTAATTGCTGCTGTACACATTAATACCTTAGCAAATTTTCTCATTGCTATACCTCCTAAAAATCTGTCTCTTACAAAAAGAACCGGCATGAAACCGGCTCTTTTTAAGTTATTTGTTTTGTTTGAACAATTAAGCTCTCTTCTTAGAAACTACAACTGCACCACTCATAGCTGCAAGTGCGATAACTGCGAGAACTGCAACGCTTGTAGCATCACCTGTTTCCTTGTTGTTATCTGTCTTGTTATCAGCTGCAGGAGCGTCTGTCTTGTCATCAGCTGCGCCTGTGTTGTCATCAGTTGCAGGAGCATCTGCTGTTCCCTTTACGATGTAGAACATCTTTTCAGGATCTTCTTCTTCAGTAGAAGTTGTCCACTGGCCACCGAATGTTCCCCAACCAGCCTTGCTGTTTGTACCGATAGCACCACCGAACCAATTCTCTTCTGTCCACTCATCAACGAACTTGATTGTGTATGTAACAGAAGTAACTTTTGAGAAAACTGCTGGATCATCTGAGTAACCCTGAACCTTGATAGACTCATCTTTGTTCTTTTCAGAGTTGATGTAAAGTGTGTTGTTTCCGTCTGTACCATCAATTACAGCAAAGTCTGTAACGTCAACAGTCTTACCGTCAACAACCATAGATACCTTCTGAATTTCGATAGTCTTACCATAGCTCTGAAGATATGTTCTGCAGTACTCATCTTCTGCATCTGTGAATGCACCTGTTGTGTCAAGTGTAAGATCAAAAATGTTGTCACTTGATGTCTCAACTGTTGCTGCGCTTGCACATCCAAGAGCGAATGTTGCTGCGAGAGCTACAACGAGACCCTTAAAAAACTTTCTCATTGGAAAATCCTCCTATAAAAATAAATTCAAATAAGTGTCCTCAATATAACACTGTTTTCACGGAAAGTCAATCAGTTTTACACAAATAATTCAAAATTTAAGCTTTTTTCATCTGTCTTTTTGGCAAATTTTGCTAATATAGCGGAAAAAAATTTCGCTTTCTAAAAAATCGTATATTTCTCTAATTTTATTGTATAATTCTTGTTTTTTGTCAATTTCACACCCCTGCAGGAGTATTTACCAACAATCTTTTTATAAAGCTCAATTTATCAGTTTATTCTTTTTTGTATATCTTAATACCGCGATTTCATTTACTGTATTCGTTATAACATGGAACAACAATTGTAATCATGTCTTTCATCATTTAACCCCCGTTTCTTACTGCCTCATTGTAGTTCTCCTGCATAAGGACCAGCATAACCAAATTTATCACGATTCTAATTATGATAATGACATAACAGATTTTTTTCCAAAATCTGCTCTCAATTTTCTCAACAAGATAATCAATCTGCCAAATCTGCGCCATATAGAAAAAAAGTAAATCCGAGTTAATACCTGTTTACACACTCTCCTTCAAGGAAAATCTCACCTTCAGGAATAAAAATTTTTCGGAAGCAAGAATGATATTTGACGAATATATCCAATCTGATATAAATATCTGAAACACCGCCTGAATACTCTTTGATTCAGCACAAAAAAAACGTGAATCTGCAAAAATTCACGTTTCACTGTCTTTAATATGCTAAACTGTATCACCTGCCCCATCCAAACCTGACGTTTTAAAGCAACAGGGCATTATTTAAGGCAACATTGTATTACAATGTTGCCTTATTATTGTACCATTCTGTTTTTTATGGCTTTTGCAACTTATAACATAACCAATTGCAACAAAATATCAATGCAGGACAAAAACGAACCAATACCTCAGAAATTCGCTCTTATCTCATCTATTCAACACTAAACTTATAAATCGTTACCGAATCAAAAGGTTCTCCCGCTTCATAAACCGAGTTTGGAAATGCAGGTACGTTGCTGGCATTGGGGAAATGCTGTGTTTCAAAGCATACACCCTGCCAAAAATCATACTTTGCATTTTCTTTTACAGGCACCTCCGGTTTCACCCAGTTGCCGGTATAGAAATGCATTCCGGGAAGATCTGTAAATACTTCCAGCTTTCTTCCACTCTTTTCTGAGTAACAGGTAGCTGCAAGTTCTACTTCATCCTCGTTTCCGTCAATCTCAAGAACATAATTATGATCATAACCGTGCTGTGATGCAATTGGCTGGTAAGGATGATTTGCTATATCCTTAAAGTCATCAACATCCTGTCCGATTCTCTTTTCCGTACCAAAATCCATTGGTGTTCCATCAAGTTCCGTAAATGTTCCGTCAGGTACATTCTTAGGTCCTGCCGGTGTAAACTTCTTCGCATTTATCCATACGATATGATCCTTAACCGTTCCTGAACCATGGCCGTCAAGATTAAAATATGTATGATTTGTCATGTTTATTGATGTTTTCTTATCGGATACGGCAAAATACTCAATTACGAGTTCATTCTCATCCGTAAGTGTAAAAGCCACTCCTATGTCAAGATTTCCCGGCCATCCCTGTTCACCGTCAGGTGAGAGTCTGGAAAATTCTATGGTATCAGCGCCCTCTTCACCAAAAGCTTCTGCTTCAAAGAACATCTTATTGTATGATTTTTTTCCGGAATGAAGTGTATTTCCGTTATCGTTATTCTCCAGATTTACAACTTTTCCGTCTATTACCGTCTTTGCATCTTCCACTCGGTTGCACACACGTCCCATTGTTCCGCCAAAGTTATCAACCGTTGTCTCATATCCCGTTACCGATGGAAAGCCGAGTGCTATATCTTCAAACTTTCCGTCTCTGTCAGGCGTTTTGATGCTGACAACCGTTGCTCCGAAATCAGTTATTGATACAGAGTAACCGTTCTTGTTTACCATTGTGTAAAGTGTTGCTTTCTTTCCGTCAACGGTTTTTCCGAAATTCTCTTTTCTGATCATGTTTCCTTCTCCTAATCCGATTTATTTTCTGACCATCATCTGTACAAACATCATAACGGTCATCATAACCTGAAACATAAGTATTGCAGGCATTCCATATACAAAACTCTTATGCTTTGTCTTATGTCTGAAATGCTTCATACCAAGGTTTGTACCTACGCTCCCACCGATAATTGCCACAAGAAAGAGGCTTTTCTCGGGAATCCTCCACTTGCCCCTTACGGCTCTTGATTTATCAATTCCCATCATGGCATAACCGATGATGTTTATCACTATGATATACACCACCGGCAACACCCATGGATTATTCTTCAAAAACTCCATCAGGCAGTTTTCCTTTCAATTTCTACGGAATCAATTCCGTTCTGATTCCCATTACCGGCAGACTTACGGAATTATTTCACTCTTCTTCTGCTTACCAGCAGATTTTTTTGAATTATTCCTGCTCTGCTTCCTTTTCTGCCAAAGACTTAAGGAAAAGTTCGTCAAGCTGCTTGTCATCGACATAATCAGGTGCATTTGTCATAAGACAGCTTGCATCCTTAATCTTAGGGAATGCAATTACGTCACGAATGTTATCAGTTCCTGCCATAAGCATTACAAGTCTGTCGAGGCCGAATGCAAGTCCTGCGTGAGGAGGCACTCCGTATTTAAATGCATCAAGGAGGAATCCGAACCTGTCATAAGCCTGCTCTTTTTTGAAACCGAGAACTTCAAACATCTTTTCCTGGATTTCATCTATATGGATTCTTACGGAACCGCCGCCAAGCTCATAACCGTTCAGAACGATGTCATAAGCTTTCGCTCTTACAGAACCCGGATCCGAATCAATATTTGCCCAATCTTCTTCCATAGGCATCGTAAAAGGATGATGCATTGCCATGAATCTGTTTTCTTCATCAGACCACTCAAGAAGAGGGAAATCAACTATCCAGAGGAACTTGTATGAGTTCTTATCATAAAGTTCAAGCTGTTTTCCAAGGTGAGTACGGAGCTGTCCCAAAACATTCCATACGATTTTATTTCTGTCGGCTGCAAAAAGAAGAAGGTCTCCCGGCTCTGCCGACATGGCTTCCATAATTGCCTTCATTTCATCTTCGGTCATGAATTTTCCGAAGGATGATTTTACATTTCCATCTGAATTAATGCAGATATATGCAAGTCCCTTTGCTCCGGAACCCTTTGCCATATCAACGAGCGCATCAATCTTCTTTCTAGGCATTTCACCCTGTCCCTTAACATTGATACCTCTTACGGTTCCGCCATTTTCAATTGCACCCGTAAATACGGAAAATCCGCAATTCTTTACAACGTCCGTAATGTTCACGAGTTCCATTCCGAAACGTGCATCCGGCTTGTCCGAACCGAATCTGTCCATCGCCTCCTGCCAGCTCATGCGCTCAATAGGAAGAGGAACATCATAACCGATGCATTCTTTAAACACCCTGCTCAAAAGTCTTTCATTTACATCAAGTACGTCATCAATGTCAACAAATGAAAGCTCCATGTCTATCTGTGTAAATTCCGGCTGACGGTCTGCTCTTAAATCTTCATCCCTAAAGCATTTCGCAACCTGGAAATATCTGTCATAGCCCGAACACATAAGAAGCTGTTTGAAGAGCTGTGGCGACTGAGGAAGGGCATAAAACGTACCCGGATGAACCCTGCTTGGAACAAGATAATCTCTCGCACCTTCAGGAGTTGACTTTGTAAGTATAGGTGTCTCCATTTCAAGGAAACCTTCCTGAGTAAGGAAGTTTCTTACTGATGCCGTAATTTTGCTTCTGAGCATAAGAATCTTCTGTAAATCAGGACGTCTTAAATCCAAATATCTGTATTTAAGTCTAAGTTCTTCTTTTGTCTTCGAATTCTCCTCAATTGGGAACGGAGGGGTCTGTGCTTCACTTAAAATTCTGCAATATGTTGCACGAATCTCTATGTCTCCGGTTGCAAGATTTGTATTCACTGCACCCGAACGTGCTTCAACCACACCTGTAACCGCAAGTACAAACTCGCTTCTAAGCTTTTCCGCCTTGGTAAAGTTTTCCGCACCGCAATCCTTCTCTTCAAAAATCACCTGCATTATTCCGGAACGGTCTCTTAAATCAACAAAGACAATTCCTCCCTTATTACGGCTTTTTGCAACCCATCCCATCAGTGTTACCGTCTCGCCGATATTCTTATTGCTTACTTCTGCACATCTGAAACTTCTGTGCAGTCCTTTCATTGATTCTGCCATTATGTCCTCCTTGTAAAAGCCGCCGTGACGGTTTCATTTATTTTACGACATCAGGAAGTTTTGAGAGTTCAACAGTCTGCTGCTCTCCGGTTTCCATACATTTTACGGTTACCGTTCCATTTGCCTTTTCATCTTCACCTATTATTGCCACATATGGAATTCCAAGCTTGTTCGCATATTTCATCTTAGGCTTCATTCCCTTATTCTGATAGTAAACGTCACATGGAATATCCGCACTTCTGAGAGTGCCCGCTGCAGCAAGTGCCGCATCCATCATGTCCGGATTCATCGGCACGATAAGGCATTTTGCAATGGCTGAGGTTTCACTCTTTATTACGCCTACCGATTTGAGCTGATAGAACAGTCTTGTAAGTCCGATTGAAATTCCTATGCCCGGAAGTTTACGGTCCGTATAGTATTCCGTAAGATTATCATATCTTCCGCCGGAACATACGCTACCCATGCTTGGATAATCATTCAGCATCGTTTCATAAACGGTTCCGGTATAATAATCAAGTCCTCTTGCAATCGTAAGATCAATTGCAAAACAGTTTTCCTCAACTCCGAATGCCCTGAGATATCCGACTACCTGTTCGAGTTCAGATACTCCTTCGGTGTAAAGTTCATCCGAAACACCGTTAGTCTTTAATGCATTTATCACTTCATCATTTGTGCCCCTGATTGCGATAAATGAGAGAATGGAATCTGCAGCCTCATCAGTTACTCCGAGTTCCGCAAGTTCCTTTCTTACATTCTCGTCACCTATTTTTTCGAGCTTATCAATTGTTCTTAAAATATCACCAATGTTTTCAGCATAACCCAATGCACTGAAGAATCCGTTAAGAACTTTTCTGTTATTCATTCTGATTGTAAAAGAACCAAAATCGAGTTCTTTAAATACATTGTAAATTACCGCCGGCATTTCAGCATCATATATCAAATCCAGCTCATCAACACCGATTACATCAATGTCGCACTGGTAAAACTCTCTGAATCTGCCTTTCTGAGGACGTTCTCCGCGATATACCTTATTCATCTGATAACGTTTGAACGGAAATGTGAGTTCCGGATAGTGCTGTGCAACATATCTTGCAAGAGGAACCGTAAGATCAAATCTTAATGCAAGATCATTATCTCCCTTTGAAAATCTGTAAATCTGCTTTTCCGTCTCGCCGCCGGCTTTTGCAAGAAGCACGTCCGCAAGCTCGATTACAGGCGTATCCTGAGGAAGAAAACCGAATTTCTCATATACGCTCCTGATTGTGTCATACATCCTGTTAAAGCTTATCTGGTCTGCCGGAAGCAGTTCCATAAAGCCCGGAAGTATTCTTGGCTGTACCTTGTCCATTTTATATCCTCTTCTTTCTTAATTATTCTGTTTTTCCGTGTTTTCAAGATATCTGCTGTTTGCCTGTTTTATAAAGATTTCCGGCTTTTCAAAGTCATCCGTCAGTACAAGTTCCATGAGAAGAAGAAAAAGCTTCATGTCATAGTTTCTGTACTCCAATGCCATTATCGAAAGTGCCGTTTCTTTATCATACGCCGACCTGAACGGTCTTTCACTTACAAGTGAAACAAACGTATCGCATACATGAAGCACCCTCGCTCCCAGGGGAATGTCTTCTCCCGAAAGCCGCTTCGGATATCCGGTACCATCACTGTTCTCATGGTGGTAATAAACATAATCAATTACGTTATCATTGTATAACCCCGACTGCCTGAGTATGTCCCGGCTCAAAACCGGATGCATTCGAGCATACCTGATTTCTTCAATATCCATCAGGTCATTGCTTCGGCCATAGAGATACGCCGAAAGTCTTAATTTTCCTATGTCATGAATCATACCTGCCTTAGATATGTCATTTACCGTTTCCTCAGGAAGATTAAGTTTCCTTGCCATCATTTCCGTAAGCATTGCCACCGTCATGCCGTGGTCAAACATCGCCGTAATGTCTTCTTTATATTTAGTCTCGCTGCCTATTTTCTGGAGCAGCGTAATCTCTCTGCTAAAATCCATCCCTTTTACGGAGTTCCGCTTTTTTCCGCCTTCTCGAGAAAAACCCTTTTCCTTTCTATCATTTCGTCCGTGCGTTCAATATAATCAGTGAGACTCTTAACATTTTCCACCCTGTCAAGATGCTCTTCGTCATAGACATATTTTGTTGTCGCACCCGCTCCCAAGGCAAGTATGGTCTGTTTTTCTTCCATTATGAGAATGTTGTAAAGACATTCCCTGCCTTCAAGCGCATATCCCGTGTTTTCCAAATTTTCCGCCATATTCTTCTGACGATATAAGTAATATGGATTAAGTCCGTTTTCTGCCGTATACTGCATGGTTAAATCCAGCATTCCGGACACATTTTTCGCCGCATGGGATTTATATTTGTCATTTTCAAGCTTAAGTCTTGCCGCTCTCTTAATTGCAAGCGTATGCACCGTCAGTGATTCCGGTTTAAGCCTGTCAACTCCCTCAAGGGTCACCTTCATGTCCTCCGTGCTTTCCCCTGTAAGCCCGGCAATCAGATCCATGTTGATATTGTCATGACCGCATGCTCTCGCCATTTCAAAAGCATCATATACCTCGGCAACGGTATGTCTCCTGCCGATTATGTCAAGCGTTCTCTGAACCAGTGTCTGAGGATTAATCGATATGCGGTTAACGCCATACTTTTTAAGAAGTTTCAGCTTTCCTTCCGTTATACTGTCAGGTCTACCCGCTTCAACCGAAAACTCAAGAACACTGTTCACCGGAAAATACCTGTGAATTCCGTCAAGCAGTCTTTCAAGATTTCTTTCGTCGAGTGCGGTCGGAGTTCCTCCGCCGACATATATTGTATGAAGTTCCCTGCCTTTAAGCGCATGTGATACATATTCCATTTCTTTGAGAAGTGCGGTCAGATAATCATCCATATATTTTCCAAACTTCTCCACCGGATATGACGTGAACGAACAGTACAAACAGGTTGTAGGGCAGAATGGAATTCCTATGTAAAGACTGTATCCGTTGCGATAATCAAAACTTTTAAGTATTCTTCTTTCTCTCTCGGCAATGTTATATGCCGTCTCCGTGCGTTTTTCGGATACATAAAGTTCATCCCTGAACCTGTGTCTTATTTCGTCTTTTGAAAGTCCCTTTTCCAGGTACTCATAAATGTGCTTTGTCGGCCTGATTCCGACCATGATTCCCCACGGAAGTTCCTTCCCCGTAAGTTCATGCAGCAGGTCATATACCAGCCTTCCGGCTTCATAACGGTATTCCCTTATGTCTTCCGGAGCATTTTCTGATTCTGCGCGTCTGACAGACTCTCCCTTTAAAAAAACTTCCGCCGAAAGTTTCCTGTCTGAGAAAGACATAATTACCGACACGCCTTCGTCTTCCGGTTTCATCAGGCTGCTTTCTTCAAAATACTCATATGTATATCCGATATTTCCAAAGAACGACTGTATCAGGGGTCTCACCGCCTGAGAAATATCTGTACCATGAATTGCAATATATACTTTTTCAATCCCGTCAGGCAGCAATAAATCCATTCTTAATTCCTCTGTTTCTTTTCCGTATACCTGCTCATGCAGTCTGCCTTGCAAAGGCACTTTCCTTATTTTTCCTTTTTGTTCTTCTGCTGAAGTTCAAAGCAGAAATACGGATTATTCTTTCTTTCATATGCAAGGCTCGTACCGGGTCCATGTCCCGGAAATACAACCGTTTCATCAGGCAGAATAAACAGCCTGTCAATAATTGATTCTATAAGAACCTTTGGATTACCGGTTGGCAGGTCCGTTCGTCCCACCGACTCCATGAAAAGCGTATCTCCCGAAAACAGCATTTTCCAGAGTGGGAAAAAGTAGCTTACGCCGCCAATGGTATGTCCCGGTGTTTCCAATACAGTGATATACATTCCGCCGATTTCAAGCATCTGCTCGTTTTTCACGGTTATGTCGGCTGCGAGTTCCATACTGCCTGAAAACATACTGCTCAGATTCCGGTCCGGGTTTGTCAAAAGCTCCGTTTCCTTTTCCCCGCAGTAAATCTTTATACCATAGAAGCACCTGAGTTCATGAGCCGCTCCGATGTGGTCATAATGACCGTGCGTAAGCAGTATTGCAACCGGTTTGTAGCCGGAACTGTTGATTGTTTTTTTTATAAGCGGTGCATCTGCTCCCGGATCGATAATCACCAACTCCATGGTTTCCGGATTACCTATTAGACAGCAGTTTGTATAATTGTCACCGACAGTCAGCACTCTTAAAAAGTATTCCATGTTAACGTCTTCCTCTCATCAGCCTGTCGTTCTTTCGATGTCTGCAACTCCCGGAATCTGCCTCAGCTTTCTCATACACATCTCAAGCTGTTTTATGCCCTTGATTTCGAATGAAACAATAAGTGTGGACATTCCGTTCTTTGCCGTTCTCGCCGAAATTGAATTAATGTTTACATGATTTTCGGAAAGTATTCTTGTTGTATCAAGAAGAACTTTCTGCTGGTTCTCGGTATATATTCTTATTTCCGTATTGTATACCGATTCATCCTGTTCCGGATTTTCAATGTTCCAGCTTGCTTCAATTACTCTCGGTCTGTCAGCTTCCGGAAGATTGATTATATTTATACAATCGGTTCTGTGGATTGAAATACCACGTCCCCTGGTTACAAATCCGACAATTTCATCACCCGGAACCGGTGCACAGCATTTTCCGAAATGTACATCCACATCATCAACGCCTTTAACGACAATGGCTCCATGATTTTTGGATTCCTTTCTGGCCGGATCCTTATCCGTATATGTTGCAAGAATTGCTTCCGGAGATTCATTTTTACGCTTCTTTTCCAGTCGGTCATGGCTTTCATTTAACTTACTTACTACCTGACCTTCCTTTAAGGAACCGTGTCCTATTGATGCAAGCAGAGAATCCCAATCCTTGAAACCGTATCTTGCCATACAGGATTCCATATATTCGGGTTTAAGAAGTTCATTAAGCGCAATTGCCTTCGTCCTGCAGTAGGCAATAAGCATTTCACGCCCTCTTATGATATTGTCCTCTTTAAGTTCGGTCTTAAACCACTGGTTTATCTTGTTTCTTGCCTTTGTACTTTTTGCAATTTTAAGCCAGTCACGGCTTGGTCCCTTCACATTTTGGGAGGTGAGTATTTCTATACGGTCTCCGTTTTTTATTACATATTCAATAGGGACAAGCTTTCCATTTACCTTGCCGCCCACCATGCGGTTACCGACCGCACTGTGAATTGCATATGCAAAATCCACTATGTTGCTTCCGAAAGGCAGTCTGATTACATCACCGGTCGGCGTGAAAGCATAAACATCCTCCGAAAACAGATCCAGGTCACTCTTAACAAGATTAAGAAATTCCTTATTGTCCTTTGATTCCCTCTGCCATTCAAGAATTTCACGAAGCCATGTGAGCTTTTCGCCCTCACTGTTTTCCGACTTCTTTCCATCCTGGCTTTCCTTATATTTCCAATGGGCAGCAATACCATATTCAGCAGTTTTATGCATTTCATATGTTCTTATCTGAATTTCCACCGGTCTTCCGGTCGAGCTGATAAGCGTTGTATGAAGTGACTGGTACATATTCGGCTTTGGCATTGCTATATAATCTTTAAACCTGCCCGGCATAGGCTTATACATCTCGTGTATCACACCGAGTACCGCATAGCAGTCCCTCACGGAATCTACTATGATTCTGACTGCAAACAGGTCATAAATCTGATCAATAGTCTTGTTTTTGTTTACCATCTTTCTGTAGATGGAAAAGAAATGCTTTGCACGTCCGTCAACCTGAGCCTTTATGCCGCACTTTTCAAGCTGACCGTTTACCTCAGAAACGATCTGCGCGATGAAAGCCTCTCTTTCAAATCTTGTGGCATTAATCTGCTCCGCTATGTCCTTATATACATCCGGATGAAGATATTTAAGTGAAAGGTCATCCAGCTCGGTTTTTATCATGCTGATACCGAGTCTCTGTGCAAGAGGTGAATATATCTCCAGCGTTTCTCTTGATATTTCTATCTGCTTTTCCGGCTTCTGGTATTTAAGTGTTCTCATATTATGAAGCCTGTCCGCAAGCTTTATAATGATAACCCTTATATCCTTCGCCATCGACAGAAACATTTTTCTGAGATTCTCAGCCTGAACCTCAACCTTGTCATGACTGTATTTAAGTTTTGTAAGTTTCGTTACTCCGTCAACAAGAAGAAATACTTCTTCTCCGAACATTTCCTTCATCTGCCCGTCGGTAACGGAAGTATCTTCAAGTACATCATGCAGAAGCCCTGCCATAATGGTTTCTTTGTCCATTTCAAGCTCTGCCAATATGATTGCAACGGAAAGAGGATGAATTATATATGGTTCTCCCGATTTTCTCTTTTGATCTCCATGGGATTTTTTCGCAAATTCATATGCGGTTTCTATTCGTCCCACATCCGTTGACGGATGATACTTTTTAATTACGGCCACGAGATGCTCAAAAAGCACTTCCGGTGCAGTAAATTCTTTCATGTAACCGATAATCCCGTGTGGGTTTCGTACTATACTTCCTTCAGGCATTGGTGCATCTACCATATTCATTCCTCCTTCCCTTGTTATTTACATTTCTCAGGCTCCGGGATACTTTACAACACTTTCAACCGAATATCCTTTAAGTTTATCTCTTCCCTTAAGACCTTCAAGTTCCATAAGGAAGATGATTCTTACCACTTCTCCTCCAAGTCTTCCAACCAGTTTTGCAATTGCTTCAACCGTTCCCCCTGTTGCAATAAGGTCATCAACAATTACAACCTTCTGACCCGGTTTTATGGAATCCGCATGAAGCTGGATTTCGGCTGTGCCGTATTCAAGTTCATAGGTTTCCGTCACCGTTTCCCTTGGAAGCTTTCCTTTCTTTCTGGCTAAAACGAAGGATTTATTCTTATTGTAAGCTATCGGAGCTCCAAAGATGAATCCGCGGCTTTCTGCTCCTACCAGCACGTCAAAGTCAACTCCCTCAAGAAGACCTTCAAGGCTGTCTATGGCAAGCTTCAGTCCGTCCGGGTCTGCTATTACACTTGTAACATCCCTGAACATAATTCCCGGTTCCGGAAAATCCGGAATTGTCAAAACATAATCCGCAACTGTTTTCATCTCAAAATCTCCATTTCGCATTAATTTTATCTTAAAATGTTACCACAAACGTGCGTAAATAACAACTGTTTTTCTGTGGTATAACCGACTTCGGATTCATTAAAAAACTATACATAAATCCAATATGCCATTTTTCTGAGCAATCCGCTTTTGGTGAATCCTCTTTTGAAAAGAATTCTGATTTTTTGCGGTTTTGATACCGTTTCAAGCCGTATATAATCGTCAAGCACTCCCGCGTTCTCCGACGAGAGTTTTTCGTAGAAGCAGCTCTTAAAGGCTTTGGCCTGATCATACGTTTTTTTCAGACTTGATTTAATGTCGCCTCCGCAGAATACTCTTTTAAATACATATCCCGGGTTGTTTACTTTCTTTGCGCCTACGGTATTGTCCCCATGCTGGCAATAGTAAATAAGCGGTTCTTCGATAAAACATATTTTTCCGAAAGCCGCTGCCGCCAGTGAAAACCACCAGTCATGCATAATCGCCTTTTCGGGAATCTCACTGCACATTTCCAGAAGTGCCCTGTTTACCATCATTGTACATCCGGTGACATTTCCCTGAACCAAAACATCGGAAAATTTTCCTCTTTCCGGCTCAAGTGACTGATACCGGCTCATCAGTCCGAGTTCCTTCTTTTTGTCATCATCGAAGACCATCGCATCTCCATGCACCAGAATCGGACATTTTTTCCCTTTTTCCGCTTCCGCTTTCTTCATTTTACCGAGAGTCACTTCAATCTTTTCCGGTTTCCAGACATCATCCTGGTCACAGAACATTACATATTCCGAATCCGTATACTTAAACAAATGACTGAAGTTGTTCTTTGCACCACCGGTCCGTATGCCGTCTTCCACCAGCTGAATTTCGTGCTGCGGATAAAGCTCCATGAAATCTTTAATGATTTTCACTGTACCGTCATCCGAACCGTCATCATGAATAAAAAGTCTCCATTCAGAATCCGTCTGCGCAACCAGGGATTCAAGCTGTTTCCTTATATACTTTTCACCGTTATATGTTGCCAGAAGTATATCCGTCATCACAGCATCCTTTCCTTGTAAAAATCAACCGCATTCCTTATTTCACCCGTACAGAATTTGTCATCTATTTTAAGTGCCGCTGCCGTTTCGTCACTCAGCAGCTCTTC
The DNA here is from genome assembly GCA_964584255.1 of uncultured Lachnoclostridium sp. Lineage (GTDB taxonomy): Bacteria > Bacillota > Clostridia > Lachnospirales > Lachnospiraceae > UBA3775. The sequence goes on from CAZOZM010000005.1 coordinate 82,868, forward strand.
TTTGATGATAAGGGAATACATATCTTCGGCAAATTGAGTCGAGACCGGTTCAGGAACAAGTGCCTCACCCATCGATGAAATGTAGTCGGAAACATATTCCCTGATACCTTCATGAATTCTCACGATTTCCTCACTGTAAAGTTCATTTACCATTTCAGTGAAAACAGGTTTTCCGTCCTTATCAATTCTCTCCAGCTGACCATCCGGTGCAATCAGAACACTTTCCATAAGGAGGTGATATCTGTGGATTGCCGATTCGGAAACAATCTGGTCCGCATCGTTGTCGATGAAAAATCCGGTTATCGTATTCCCGCTTACTGCTTCCGGTTTTTTCTTTTCATCCGTTGCAAAATATCTGCCGTCAAAACCTCTTTCCGTTATCAGGGAAAGATAATACTGAATTGAACCGCTGTATCCGATGTCGCTGAGAAGGATCCGCGCATCTTTTTCTATTCCGTCCAGGACACCGTTAATGTATCCGAGATAGTTTTCTCTTTCCTTGCGGCAGATTTCGAGAAATTCTTCCTTATGCTCATTTATTATCTTCTCAGCCCGCTGTTTCTGATCCGGCAGAATTATTTCCCTGTCAGCCTCTTCCGAAATATCATATCCGTATCTTGTCTTGAAAAGTTCCTTCATACTTCCCACATAGTACATCTCAAGCGGAAGGAAAAGATCCTCTTCATTCCTTACGGATGCAACCGAAAGTGCTCTCCTTGATACATATATATATTCCGATTCCGGAAGTTTTTCACTCTTTCCGACGCTGCTGTTTCTGAACATCTCATATATTTCCCTGAGAAGATAACCCTCTCTTGCACAGAAAAGCACCTTCTCAGCCTTGGTTTTTACAGCTTCACTGCACAGATAGAGAATATAATCCAACACTGCCGGTCCGAAGAAGGCATATCCCACCTCTCTGCCGCCGACATTATTAAGCTTCAGTTCCGAGTCATTTAAACGGAAAGGATTTCCGAAGCATTTGTTTAAAACCAGTCCCTTCATCACCGCTTCTGACGGATTCTCCGCGTTCAGAATCCTTATTCTGCGACCGACGTTACTCAACTCAAAAAGCGAATTCTGGGACATTATATGATAGTTCGATATCTTATAATCTCCGGCCAGCTGCACGTCAGAAACCTCGTTGTCCCCGATATGCAGGCATTTCTTCATATGCCCTTTAGCATCCGTCATGCTTTCGGAATAGTATTTCCACATTGAACCGTTGTCTTTTCTCAGATTCATTTCCGATGAAAGAAGCAGACCGTCAAAATCAGCCTCCGTAATACCTGCTTTTGCCAAAAGACTTAGTATGTCCTGTCGTCTGAGATACATATCGGTAATCACATAAACTTTCTTGCCGAGCTTATATTTTGCATACTTTAAGACTTCTGCCATTTCTAAATCCGGAACGCAGATGTTCTCTTCGACTGAAATTTCAATTTCCTTAAGACGTTCTGTCTGATTTGCATCAAAAAAGCCGTTTGAAAGCATTCTGCCGTAGATGTCATCCAAATCGCAATCGTTATCCGGGTTAATTCTGCGGCATTCTTCCTCTGCCACAAGCCGTCTGTTTTTAAAATCCGTTTTGAAGCCGAATTCTCTGTCTGCAGCAATTTCCACAAGTCCATATGCTTCTGACGGTGTCGAAATTCTTCTCAGAATAAGTGTATCAAATATATCAAATGATACTGCTTCGTATTCGGATATTTCCTCTCTCAGGTGGTCATATGATTTTGCAAGATACTGATTCAGATTTTTGTTTCCGTAGTTATAGAGATAGGTTCCCTGTTTTTCCTGCTTCACAAGCACATTGAATCCATTATGTCTGCATACAATCCCAAGGCATCTTTCAAACGCATGTGCAATTGTTCCATCCGTCTGTCCGACCTCCTTAGGAAAATCCTCCGTCTTTAAGCCGGATTCCAAAAACTGTCTGACCGCCTCCGTGCGGGCAATGAACATTGTTCCCATCGGATAGTCAATGTAGTTATCCTCACATGAGGCTTCCACCTTTATCATGTCAAGAAGCTGTCGTCCCGCCGCTCTGTTTTGAAGCCATGTATGTCCCCAGTAAGGCATGCATTTAAAAGAATCCGGATAAAGAAGTCCAACTTTCTCTTCATGTACAAGCGCATAGAAATTGCATCTTACGGTTTCTTCACTTCCCATGAGACCGTCAAGAAGATATTTTCTCCATTCCGTCTGTTCTCCGCCGGTAAAAAGTGATTTCTTGCTGTGAATATGGCAGACATAGTCGTATTCGGAAAGCTCTTTTCCAAATGCTGCAACAAACGGAGCCACGTCTCTTCCTCTGTTCGGAACAAACTTTATTATAACTTTCCCTGCGTTCTTTATCTTTTCAAACCTCTGTCTGACATAGTCTTCTTTTTCCCTGTCAGTCATGGAGACAAGTATATCAAACGCAAAAGGAATGTTTTCAAAATAAGATGCAAACTCCTCCGTAAGATCCGTATAGAACAGATGGAGCTGAATTGCAAAACTTCCTTTGAATTCAAATTTTACGGCCTCATTTACATCAATTTCAGTCCTGTCATACAGTTCCGGCAATACGTTCATTGCATTCCAGACCTTGTACGATGACATGTTTTTAAATGCAAAACCGAATGTCCTGTAAAAACCGCCTTTGAGCCTGTTTCTCGTGCTGTAACTCACCGGCAGTTTTTTATATGTGTTTCTTAGAAAATTAAATATCTTTTCCCTCACGCCAAACTCCAAATCCGGGACCCGGTATCATCGGTTCATATATCGGTCAACCTTTTTTTCAAGTCCCATTTTATAGACCCTGCTGCTCTTTATATATTCAAGCTCTTTTTCAAGCCTGCCGACCTTTTCGAGAAGTTCCAGACAGATTCCGTCCTTTTTTTCCGCCATATCTTTATAATATGAAACTGTTCCCGTCAAGTCATTAAGACAGCTGACAATCTCCGATTTAAAAATATCAGAATCAAGGAAATGACTGCCGCCCGCTTTCATTTCACCGGCATATTTTCCCGTAACCCTGAAAAACTTTTCACAGTCATCAAACAAACCGGCATTATTCTTTAATACACCGTTTATTGAATCAAGAATTTCATAATCCTTCTCATAAGGACTCACAATCCTGCCCTGCTCATCCTTACGGATAAAAGTATCCGGCACAATTCTGAGATTTTCAAGTCTGTAACGCTTCAAAACGGAAGCATAACTTCCCTCACCATAGATATAATTTACAAAGTTGGAATCCATTTTCAGAAATGTATCAGTCAGCATCTTATCAACTGATGCCATTTCCATAAGTTCATCAAACGAAACATATTTACTTATTGATTCCGAATGCATCACCCAAAGTGCATTTATCGCTCTGAAAATGACAAAAGAAACAGGAACCGGAAAATCAAAATTCCACTCATAATCAATTATGACATAACCGTCATCCATCTTTATCACATTGTCGAAGATAAGGTCAAATATAAGCCCTCTGCATGCCTTAACGCCCGGCAGTTCTTCATCTCCGAACACTTTTACGAACTCTTCGCAGCTCCGGAATTCCTCAACCCCGATTGTTCCCGTTATTTTATTTACGAGCTTCAGGTAATCACTGACTGCACGGAGTATATTCTCTTTCTTTCCCTCCATTGCTGCATCAAGTATCATCGCATTGATGCTTTTTCCTTCCAGGAATTCAAAGCCTACGCTCATATCATCAGAACAGATACATTTGTTAAGAAAATGAAGACCTTTCCCTGAATACAGCTCATAAACCGTCTTCATTTTTTTTACGTGCTCTCTGCTTTTTTCTGATAAGGCTGTCTTATAAACCTGTTTTTCTCCTTTGTCAGAAAGCACTATAGAAGTCTCTATCTGAAAAGGTTCTTTTCTTTCCTTTGTAATCTTTGAATAAATCTTCTTCATGTCTACTGCTCCCCGACACCCGCTTCAATAAAAAATGAGTTTGAAAAAACATCAAACATTCCTGCCTCTATGGCTGCATTTGTTGCCGCAGTCTCATTAAAAATTCTGACTCCCGTCTTATCATAGCAATCCATACTGCAGATAAGTTCCTTTGAATCCGGCATGAATTCATCTGAATAAATTCTGTCCGGGAATTTATAATCCGGGAACGGATAATAGAATTCTGATCTGTTTAATCCTGCTTCCCTAAGCATTTTGCAAAGCTCTTTTTTTGAAAATGTTCTCACGGCGGAAGAAGTATTCTTGTATCCTTCTATACCGTCAAACATTACACCCGTATGGTCCTCATATGAGCCTGAAAAATACTTCATTCCGTATTTGTTTTCTATCGCAATAAGAAGCTTTCCGTCTTCTTTCATATATCCTTTTATCTTCCTGAGGAAGTCCACAAAAGGATTCTCCGTAGGAGTATAATATGCCGCATATTCCAAAACACCTATAAGAGTGATGTAGTCATACTTTTCTTCAAGCTTTACATCATTGAAATTTCCGACCACGATTTCCAGATTGTCAAACTCACTGTTTCTGTGAGCATTTATCAGGGAACGTGTTTTTGAAAGATCAACACAGGTTACCGATGCAGCTTTTCTACATATTGCACCCGTAATTGCTCCGCATCCCGACCCGATTTCAAGCACTTTTGCATCTTTCTTAAAAGGATACCAGTCAAGAATGTTTCTTCTTACCGGCGAAAAATGATAAAGTACCGGCCAGCGCGAATCCTTTTCAAGTATCTTCATTACATCTTTTTCATTTTTTATATATTCAAGCATTTCAAATTCTATATCGCCATCGCTGTAAGAATCTTCACCGCTGTAGAATTCATAGTTAATTGACACATTACCTATTTTGTCCATTAGGCCCCTTCCCATCAGATAAAACCTGCAAACGGAAGATACTTTCATATCCTCCGTTTGTATGAATTATCGCATTATTAGAGTTCTTTTACTATCTCGTCAATAAATCCGAATACATTTTCATTGCTTATATAGTCCGGATTCTCATTTACAATTTCAACCGTATTTTCGTACTTTTCGCACGCTTTTACAAGGCTGTCCGCTATGCTCGCAGGACTTGCACTCGTTACTGATATAATATTTGAATTAAAATTCGATAAATCCTTATTTGCGTAAGTATTTGTCACAACCTTCACACCAAATACCGACATTTCCAAAGGCGGATAGCTTGGGTGCGGTGATGACATAAGTGAAATACCCGCATAGGTATCAAGCATGGTCTGCGCATACTGTTCAATGGTAAGCTTACCTACCGAAACAAGCTGTTTGCCCCTGCCCAAATCAACAGGCAGATGATATTCTCCTGCCGAAAGTATTGTCCATTCATCAATATCCTTCTGCGATGCCACCCACTTTTTCAATGAATCTACCACAATCGTAAATGCATTTCTGTCAACCGATGGTCTTCCGTAAACAAGAATCTGCTTCTTCTTGGCAACCTTACCGAAATTCTTCTCCAAAACTTCTTTAAGTCCTGCATTCAATACAGGTTCAAATTCGTATTCCCTGTAAAAGGAATATCCTTCGTTTTTAAAGAAATCATGAAGAAGCACACTGTTAAATACTGCTATCTGGTCATATTTAAGCTTGTATGTTGCATCTGCAAGAAGATATCTGCTCGACCATGGATAGAATCCCGGTTCGTAATCCTGAATGAAATAAATAATCTTTCCCGGTTTAATTCCTTCATTCTTCTCAAATTCCGCATATGCCTCACTGAGACAATATGTTGTCCACCATGCGGTACACATGAAATAGTCATTTTCCGATACTGGAATGGATTTTCTGTATCTGTCAGAATATCCAACTATCTGGAATCTCGCATTCGTGTCTTTGCTTGATTTAACATATCTGTATCTGTCTTCATACTTTTTCAATGCTTCCCTTGAAGGCTCTGCATCCGTGAGTATGATTCTTGCGGCAAAACCTGATTTTTCTACAAGTTCCGCAAAGAATTTGAGTGCCGTTGAAATTCCGCCGAAAACATGTTCCGGATTAATTGACGGAACCAGGATATTAATACGCTTTTCAGAAAATTCCGTCTTTCTGAACTCATATTTCATTATTTCCGGTATGTTTATATCTGCCGGAGACATCATACGCCCGGTATCTGAATCATTAATACTTCTCATTATATCACTTTCTTTTCTGACAAATTGTCCTATTGCGGCAACCGTCGGCGTTGTATTTGTATAATCAAGGGAATTATTGTAGTAAGGGTCTCCCTCTTCCCTGTAGATTCTGTATGCAAAATCCGACATCTCAAAATCAACCGGAGGAATATATGAATCCCTGCTCTTCGACTCATAATGATAGAGGCGCACATGAGGATCATATATATTTCTGTATCCTCTGAGGCAGGCTCTTATGCAAAGTTCGATATCGCTTCCGCATATAATGAAATCCTCGTCAAAACCACCAATGTTCTCAAACTTGGTTTTTTCAATGGCAATAAGCGCTCCGGTACATGCCGTAACATTTCTCGTTACCATCGGAGAAATATAAGGCGAACCATAATGTACAGGATTCATTCCCTTGTAAATATGGTCTGCATATCCCTGTATACCTACAACCACTCCGGCATGCTGTATTGTTCCGTCCTCATAGAGCAGAAGTCCGCCGACAACACCGGTATCCGGCTGTACCGCCTTTTCAACAAGACGTTCCATCCAGTCCCCCGTAATTATCTCCATATCATTGTTCATGAATATAAAGACATCACCTGTTGCAAACTCTCTTCCATAATTGTTTACTCTTGACCAGTTAAACGGAAATGCAGCCGGTACAATCCTGACATCCTCTTCTTTTGAAAGCTCTTCAAGATATAGTGCTGTTTCATCTTTTTCCGAGTTGTTGTCCACTATGACAAGCTCATAATTGTCGTATGTTGTTTTTTCCCTTATCGAATCTATCAGTGCTTTAAGCAATCCGACATTGTCTTTTATCGGAATTATAACCGATACGCGCGGGTTTGTTTCAAGCTTATATCTTACGTCATAAACAAACAAATCCTCCGTTTCATGAGCCTCTGCCCTGCCCTTGCCGTATACACGGTCAAGATGATCCTGAATTGCATTAAGACCGGCCGTCTGAGCATATGGCTTTGAACCCGGATTGGTTGCCGTGGATGACGGTAAATCCCTCCATCCGTACAACACCTTTGAAATATGTTCTATTTTATCTGTCTTCTCGGTCATCTTCAGGAAGAGGTCATAGTCCTGCGCACCGTTGTACTTTGCATCAAAACCGCCGACACTCTCAAAGAGACTTCTTCTGAAACCCAGTAAATGTCCGATATACATCTGTGAAAGGATTAAGTCCGGTGACCAGTCCGGCTTATAAAGAGGTTCTCTCGGGTTGCCCTCGCCGTCAATTATCTGCTGGTCACTGTAGATTATATCCGCATTTGTTTCTTTTATCTTCCTGAGGAACTCATACATTGCATCGTAGGTTATTTCATCATCATTGTCCATGAGGATGATATAATCTCCGTCAGCCAACGCTGCTGCCGCATTGCTTGCTCCCGAAATACCACTGTTTTTCTCAAGATATGCAACCTTTATTCTGTCACACTCTATCTTTCTGAGATATTTGCGCACTTCCTCTCTGGTAGAACAGTCATCCGCTATACAGATTTCCCAGTTAATATAATTCTGTTTCTTTACTGACTTAATCGCTTTCTCAAGCCACTTTATTTCAACATTATAAACCGGCATGACAACCGAAAACTTAATGTCAGAATTATATTTTCTGTCTGGCTCTGAGTCCGCCGCCTTATCCTGCACCGGTGCATTGCCCACAATATTGGCATTAATTTTGCTCTTAAGCCCTCTGACTCCGTTTTCCTTTACATAATAGTAACCGCGGACGGCAAGCTTCGGATCCTGAATACATCTCTTTGCTGCAACTACCGCTTTTTTTATTTTCGACATTCGAAATGCTCCTTAATTCTTTGTCTGTATTCGATTAATCTTCACCTTCGAATCCATATCAAAATATCCGACTGATGTCTTATCCGCTACTACATTTACGCAGCACACATCATAAAGTCTGTTATATACCACCAGATTGTCGCCGGAATATCCCGTACATCCGAATCTTAAGAGATACTGGCCGCCCTGGAGAATCATTCTCTGCTTAAATTCAGCCACTACTGTCTCTCCAGCATTTACAACACCTGTTTCGGCTCTCTCAATAAAAGAATTCGTTCCGGTAATCTCCATTCCTTTCAGATCAACCATGCTTATTGCGAAAATCGGATTTTCTATTGTTTCATTGAATCTCACCTTAAGTTTTATGGTAAAATCCGAAAACTTATAAACCGTATTGGTTATTTCTCCGTTTTCATCGAAGATACCGTAATCAATAATGTCAGCCTGACCTGTACCGTAAATCTGGCTGTTCGGATTTTGAAGCATAAAGTCCTTCCATAATGCATATCCGTCCACACCCGATTTTTCACCGGTCACATCAACGTTACTGATAATGTCCTCTTCTGCGGATTTTTTTATCATCTCATCGACATTGTCCGCAACCTCTCTGTTATCTTCGACATCGGTTTCCGTGCGGACACCTTTGTACTGACCCACGAGAATCTGTTTATAAATGTCAATCATTGCTGCCGGTTCTCCCTCGGAAATTATTTCTCCGTGGTTGAATACGATTGCCCTGTCACAATACTTCAATACACTTCCAAGATCATGAGTTACAAAAAGTATTGTCTTACCCATGTTCTTTAAGTCATCAAGCTTCTTGTAACATTTCGCCTGAAAAAATACGTCTCCTACCGATAAAGCCTCATCAACTATCAGTATATCCGGCTCAACATTTATCGCCACGGCAAAGGCAAGTCTTGCAAACATACCGCTGGAATATGTCTTTACAGGCTGGCGGATGAAATCGCCTATGTCCGCAAAAGAGATAATGTCATCTATTTTGCTGTCCATTTCTTCTTTGGTGAAACCGATCATGGTTCCGTTAAGATAAATGTTTTCAATACCCGTATATTCCGGATTGAATCCTGCTCCAAGTTCAAGAAGTGCCGAAATTTTTCCGTCAATTTCAACAGTTCCTTCCGTCGGAGTAAGTACTCCGGTTATTATTTTAAGAATCGTTGATTTTCCTGCTCCGTTTTTGCCGATTATTCCGAGCATTTCGCCCTTTTTGACTTCGAAACTGATATTTGTCAAAGCCGGAAAATCTTTATGATACTGTTTTTTTGTAATGCTTAAGGCTTCTTTTATCCTGTCTGAAGGTTTTTCATACAGCTTATAGACCTTATTCAGGTTTTCAACCCTTATTGCAAAATCGCTCAAAATCTTCCTCCTTGTCCCATATTCTACAATGAATCTGCAAAATGAGGTTTAAGACGTTTGTAAACAACGGAAGAAATAACTCCCATCACAATTACAAAAAGCCAGAAATAAACCGTAAGAAGTGGTCTTTCAAAGAAAAACTCTTTTTCTATCATGGTTCTTCTGCATCCATCGACCACATAAAACATGGGATTAAGTTTAAACAGGAATCCTATTTTTGAAAGTACTTCCTGCATACGCACATCATTAAAGTTCCAAAGTATCGGTGTCATCCATGTTCCTATCTGCATGAACACATTTATAATCTGCGTGGTATCCTTGAAAAATACTGCGATTGCCGATGTAAAGTAACCGATTGATATAACAAGACATACCATGCAGAATGAATAATATAAAAGCTGCAATGCAATCCAACCCGGGAAATAACCCATAAGCACATATGCTCCCACCAAAAGCGCCATAAAGAAAATATGGACAAACATGGAAGACAGTACTTTTACAAGCGGAAGTATGTCTATGTTAAATACGACTTTTTTTACAAGATAACTGTATTCCACGAAGCAGTTTGTTGCATTAACCAACGCCTCCTGAAAGAAAAACCACGGAATAAGACCTGCCATAAGCCAAAGAATGAAAGGTGTATCGCCTACATCACCGCTCCTGAGTCCGACCTGGAAAACAAACCAATATAATACAATGGTAACAAGAGGTTGTACAAATGCCCAGATAATTCCCATGTATGAGCCCGCATATTTGGTTTTAAAGTCATTTTTTGCAAGGTAGACAACCTTATCCCGGTTATCCCGGAATCCTGATAATCTGCTCATTCAATAAACCTTTCTTACTTTCTAAACTGGCTGATTCCGTCCCACTTCTGATCCTTGTCAGAGATGATGAGGTCTTCCTTTGTCATTCCTTCCGGCATAGGCCACTCAACTCCGATTTCAGGATCATCCCATTTAAGACCGCCTTCGTCATTTGGATGATAAAAATCAGTACATTTATATGCAAACTCAGCAGAATCGGACAATACAATAAAGCCGTGGGCAAAATTCTTTGGAATGAAGAACTGCTTCTTATTTTCTGCCGAAAGAAGAACGCCATACCATTTTCCGTATGTTTCAGAACCCTCTCTCAAATCAACTGCAACGTCAAATACTTCTCCGCTGACTACTCTTACAAGTTTGTCCTGTGGGTAGTTAATCTGGAAATGAAGTCCTCTTAATACACCCTTCTTTGAACTGGACTGGTTATCCTGTACAAACTCCTGTGGAATTCCTGCTGCCTTATAATCATTATAGTTATAGGTTTCCATGAAATATCCTCTTGAATCGCCGAAAACAGCAGGTGTTATAACCTTAAGTCCTTCTATTTCACAAGTTTCAACCGTAATTTTTCCCATTTTATTATCTGACGGCCAAATATACCGTCTTTCCTCCTTTTTACAATCCGTTTGCTATGTCAATAAGATACTGTCCGTATTCCGTCTTAAGGAGAGGCTGTGCAAGTTTCTTAAGCTGCTCTGCATCAATAAATCCTCTCTTATAGGCAATTTCCTCGATGCAGGAAATATAAAGTCCCTGTCTTTTCTGGAATGCGGATACAAAGTCTGCCGCCGCAAGGAGCATGTCATGATTTCCGGTGTCGAGCCATGCAAAGCCTCGGCCGAGTGTTTCAACATGTAAATCACCACGACGGAGATATTCATTGTTTATCGAGGTTATTTCAATTTCACCTCTTGCAGAAGGTTTAACATTCTTTGCAATTTCAACAACGTCATTGTCATAAAAATACAATCCCGGAACTGCATAGTTTGACTTAGGATTTTCCGGTTTTTCCTCAATTGAGAGTGCCTTTCCGGTTTCGTCAAACTCTACCACGCCATATTCTCTCGGATCTTTAACATAGTATCCGAAAATGGTTGCACCCTTGGTTCTCTCAGCTGCATTTCTGAGCACCCTTGAAAAGCTCTGACCATAGAAAATATTGTCACCGAGCACAAGTGCAACACTGTCATCACCGATAAAGTCCGCACCGATAATAAACGCATCCGCAAGTCCTCTCGGATACTCCTGAACCGCATACTCAAATCTCATACCAAGCTGGGAACCGTCTCCAAGCAAATCCTCGAATACGGGAAGATCCCTCTTTGTTGAAATAATAAGCACTTCCCTGATTCCGGCAAGCATAAGTGTTGATAACGGATAATAAATCATAGGCTTATCATAAACAGGCATAATCTGCTTTGATATTGCCTTTGTAAGCGGATAAAGTCTTGTTCCGGAACCTCCGGCTAAAATAATTCCCTTCATAAAAACCTCCATTATTCGTTTTTGAAAGAATAAGATAAATATGCCTTTACCCGCGTTGTTTAGACGCGGGTATACAGTCATTTCTTATTTATTTTTATACATGTCTTCATAATACTTCTGGTAGTCGCCGCTGGTAACATTCTTCATCCAGTCTTCATGCTCAAAGAACCATGCAATTGTCTTTTTGATTCCTTCCTTGAACATTGTTTCCGGATACCAGCCGATGGCTGCCTTAATCTTGTCAGGAGCAATGGCATATCTTCTGTCATGTCCTTTTCTGTCTTCAACATAAGTTATAAGATCTTTGTTGATAAATTCTTTTCTTGGATCTCCTTCCGGAAGCATTTCCTGAAGAGTTTCAAGAATTATGTTGATTATTTCTATATTCTGCTTCTCATTGTGTCCGCCGATATTGTATGTCTGGAAGAGTTCACCCTGTTCCTGTACCATATCAATTGCCTTTGCATGATCCTCAACATAGAGCCAGTCCCTTACATTCTTTCCGTCTCCATAAACAGGAAGCTTCTTTCCATGAAGCGCATTGTTAATGATGAGAGGAATGAGCTTCTCCGGGAACTGATAAGGTCCATAGTTGTTACTGCAGTTTGTTATGTTTGCAGGGAATTTATAAGTATCCATATAAGCCTTTACAAGCATGTCTGATGATGCCTTGCTTGCAGAATATGGGCTGTGTGGATCATATGGTGTGGTTTCATAGAAGAAAGCATTGTCATCATCAGGAAGTGAACCATAAACTTCATCTGTTGAAACATGAAGGAATTTCTTGCCTTCCTTAAAGCTTCCGTCCGGCTGCTCCCAGCTCTCCTTTGCACAGTTAAGCATTACTGCCGTTCCGAGTACATTTGTCTGAACAAATACTTCAGGATTCTTTATACTTCTGTCAACATGACTTTCAGCTGCAAAATGAACTACTCTGTCAATGTCATTTTCGGCAAAAATCTTTCTGATGGCTTCCTTATCACAAATATCTGCTTTTACAAATGTGTAGTTGTCTCTCTTCTCAACATCTGCAAGATTTTCAAGATTTCCTGCGTAAGTAAGCTTGTCAACATTGATAATTCTGATTTCATTATCATACTTTTTGAACATGTAATGAATATAATTTGAACCGATAAATCCGGCTCCTCCGGTTACTAAATAAGTTCTCATGATTTTTTCATCCTTTCTAAATGAATATTCTCTTTGCTGTTTATATAAGTCCCTTTTTTAAGGGGGACAAATTAACCTTTTATCAGTAGAAAACAACCAGCTGGCGATACAAATCCATCATAAAAACAAAAACTGCTATCATAATCATTATGGCCGCCGCTTTGTTTCTTGTTCCCGCTGATGATTTTATACCACATCTTGAGATATAATACCATACGGGAAATAAAATTTGAATGATATATCTTGGCTGACATCCTGCTATTGTATCTCTTCCGACTGCCGTAAATGACACATAAAGCGCTGTTGCAACAAGTACGATTGTCGCAAATGCAGAGAAAAATGTCACCGCTCTCGTAAGAACTTCCGGCTTTCTGTCATTTGTGTCATTGTCGATAAATGCCACTACTGCAATCGTTACTACATAAATTGTTGACATGCTTCCTATTCCCAGATAAGCAAAATTGGTAATGTACTCCTTTGCTGTATCCAGCGAAAGATATGTCTTAAGGAAGTTCAGAAGTATCTCAGTATATTCAAGCGGATTATTCAGTATGAAGCTAATCTGTTCTGCCGAATTTACTCCGCTTCCGCCTCTTATGTCGCCTTCGCCTGCTCCCTTAAATACTATAGGAAGTGCGAATGTTCCCATCAGTATAAACATTCCGACAAATGCTGCGGCAATATATTTCTTTTTGCCGCCGTCAAGATATCTGTATCCCATAAATATCAAAGGAAGTACGAGCGGGAAGTATACCGCCTTAGGAAGACATGCCAGAACCATTATTGCAATAATTCCGCAGAATTTCTTAAAGCTTATCTTCGGATTTTCGCTCTGTATCTCTCTTATCATAAGTGCGTAGGCAAGAATCGTAAGAGATGTTACCCACCAATCATAGGAATAATTGCTTGCAATGAATATGTTGGTAGGTATAAGTCCTATTGCCGCAATGAGAAGCTTTCCGCTGCCCTTTATCACATACAGTGCGAGACTCATCAGGAATGAATAGCAAAACAGTATGCAGAGTTTTCCAAGCATTATAACATGCGTATAAGGCAATTCCAGTCCTTTTCCTATCATGATTGTTATTGCCGACGGAATATATGCGATGTACTTGTGGTCAATTGCATAACTTGTACATTCCGTTTTTATACCGTATTTTGCAATGGAATTAACCATTGCATTATAATCGCCCCTGCCTTCTCTGACAAGATTCTGATCATATAATATCCATGAATCAATTTCTATTGCATCCTGTCTTTCAATCTCAGGTTCTCCTAGATATCCCATATATGCGGTTCTTCCGAAGTGAACCTGATCATCCCAGGAAACACCCATACATCTTGGCAGGGCAATTATACATACAACACCTGCCGTCATGCACACATAAAAAAATACAAAATGCAGTTTTTCATGAATGCATTTTCTGAACCATATCAGGGTATACAGAATCCACAGAACACAAAACATACAAAGTATCCTGTATTTATTTAAACGTGTATATCCGTCTGCACCGAAGTAAAGCATTATCGCCTCATACAGGCATGAAAGCGCAAGTACAAGCAGTGTGCCTGCAGCATATATTATCATTCTTTTGTAGTTACTTCGTATATATGCCGGTATTTTCCTTATCTGTTCCGCAGCTTTTTTCAATCGGTTTTTAAGTGAGGTTTTTACCGTAATCAGCAGAATCAGACCACTCATAACCGCTGCGATTACAACAACCGTAAGATAATACGGCATCCTGTTAATTCTGATTCCCGTTGAATTTGTTATCGAGTCTCCCGTTATTAATCGGATTCCCTTAAGTTCAAAATCCTCATTGATGTCAAATCTTATTCCGTTAAGTTTGCTGTAAAACCTCTCCGTATATGAATCTTCTGACGAACATTTTCCCATCTTGAGTTCCGAATAGTTTACCGGTTCCGTATCGGAATAATAAACTTGAACCTCTGCCGGTTCACCACCGCCTTCAAACTCAAAACTGATGCCGTATACAGTGTCATATCCGCTTAAATCGAGATAGATGTTTGCATCCCCGCCTTTGTATTTATACAGGTTTCCATCCACCTCATACTGATTAACGGATTCTTTACCCGTAAAAACATAATCCGCATATGTATAATTGTAATCATATTCCTTACCGAGCATACCTTTCATATAAAGGCAGCCCATCAGTGAAAGAAATACAAATACCACTGAAAAGAAAGCCAGTCTCTTCTTCATTAGTTTTCCTCCGAATCCTCAAGCTTTTCAAGTCTTTTTTCAAGAAGCGCGATTTTCTGATTCAGTCTTTTAACGCTTCCGGCGGCAATCGATACCGCAACCGTAAGTGTCAGAATTATTAAAAGAGAAAACAGAAATCCCATAAAGAAAATCATGTTAACCGGGCTGGCAATTCCCAAAAGCTCTGAAAGAGTTTCCATAAGTGTAGGAAAACAGTCCAGTACCAAAACAATTGCAGCCACTGCAAACCATGAAAGTGCATATTTAAGTTCCAATCTGTTTTTTCTTATCAGATTTACGATGTAAATAACACCCATTATAATCAAAACAGCAATAATAATCTGTAATCTGGTATCCATTATTTTAATCCTCCATTACATTTCCGCCTGCATCACGGAAAAGTTCTAATGTTTCCTTATCTTTTCTATGAATATTGCAAGTGTAACCTTAATCATGTAGTAAATTGACTTGCGTGGAGAAATTGAGGATACTCCTTCTTCTCTCGGTCTCATTATTACCGGAACTTCCTGCACCTTTTTGCCATTACATATCACTCTTACCGTTGTTTCAGGTTCCGGATAATCCTTAGGATATGAGTTTGCAAAATTCTTTATTATCTCTTTGTCACACATTCTGAATCCCGATGTAGGATCAGTAATCTTAACACCTGTAAGGAGTTTAATCAGCCATGAGAAATACTTAATTCCGAACCTTCTGGCGGAAGATGACTGAAATCCCTGCTTTGTTATAAATCTGGAACCTATTACCATGTTACAGCCGTTTTTCACAAGATAATCAGCCATATCATTCAGATACTTAGCATCATGCTGACCGTCGCCGTCAAACTGTACGGCAATATCATAGCCATTTTCCAAAGCGTACCAATATCCTGTCTGAACTGCTCCTCCGATTCCGAGATTGAGCGGAAGGTTAAGAACATTTAATCCGTTCTCCTTACATTTTTCGTAGGTATCATCCGTTGATCTGTCATTAATTACGACATAATCAAAGCCGGGTGCATTTTCTTCAATGTCTTTCACTGTTGATAATATACTCGCCGTCTCGTTATAAGCCGGTATAATTACTAATTTCTTCATCTTTCCTCCGTCAGAGCCTGAGCCCCGTACTGACTGTCAGGCGGACATGAAATCCGCTTCCGTTTTGTAATATGCTAACTCTTCGAACTTTTTCTTTTACAGCGAGTTCGATTTTTCACTGCTGCCGTAAGCCTTAACCAGAATCTTTGCAATCCATGCCGGCCAGAACTTTCTGTACATTTCGTAGTCCTCTGCTCCTCTTCCCGTTTCCGTAATCACGGCAGAAGTCTCCGATTCCTCATGAATTCTGTGTTTTGTCAAAGGTTCAGTGCAATATATAAAGCTGCCCTTATACTTTGAAAGCAGTTCCCATGCTTCCCAATCCTCATTTGTTCTGAAATGATTCTTGAAGAAAGGTTCTTTGAGCATGGTCTTGTTGTAGGTAACGGATGGACAGCATATCGGTGAACCGAGTGAAAGAATTCTCCTTCTGACAAAACGGCTTGTTCTTAAAGCCTTAATCTTAAGCGGAGCAAGCATCACTCTCTTCACTTTCAATATTTTGTTCGTTTTTACGTCCCTGCCGTTTCTCAGCTCATAATAATCGGTGAAAAAAATTATAGGCTGTTTTTCCGCATCCATCATTTTTATTGCCGTCTCGGCATAATGTGGATCATAAAAATCATCCTGATGGGCAATTGTTACATACTCTGTCTCACATTTCGAATATGCGAAATTCCAATCCTGTGTGATACCCTTTTCACCCTCGTTTATATAGTATGGAATATCATACTTTTCCGCCATGTTTTTTATAAAATCACAGGGTGTTGCCGTACATATTATTATGTCCGCATATGCTCTCTGGCATACAAGGGATTCAAGGCATTCCTCAAGAAACCTGCTTTCTTTGTAGGCGCAAACTGCGAATGTAAGCTTTTTCGCTGACATATAAACCCTCCTGACCGTTATCTGTCAATTTCGAGATTTTCAAACTCACCGAACTCAAGTATATACGGAACATGATTCTTCTGCTTATCCTTTGGCGGAATAACCATATAGTCTCCGAACTTTCTTGTAAGACATTCGTGGTTCTTTCCCGGAACTTTAACCATAAGATACTCAAACTTTTTCTCTGCAAGAGGGAATATCTCATCTCTTCTCATTGAATTTTCCAGAGGCGTCGTTCCGAAGAAACATGAAACCCATTCAGTTTCCATGTTGTTATACTTTGTGGCATTCTTCATATAGTGTCTGTTTATGAAACTTCTTGAAAAATGTGTGGTCTTAAGCACAAAGTGGGCAAATCTGCATATTGCCGCTACCACTGTTTTCTTCCATCCCTTCATAAACAGTACCGGATTCCCAAAGTCCCTGAGAATTCTCATTTTATGCCAGAAAAATACTGACCAGAGCTGCTTTTTCTTCGCAAAACCTCCCGGTGCAACATTGTCAAACGGATAGATTGCAACATCTATTCCCATGTCAACATTCGCTTCTTTAAAAATCTCCGGCACATTTCTTGTGCCTTTTCTTATAAATTCGGCATTATAAAAAGGAAAATCCCTGTCAACCGATATGTCAAGCACTCTGTACTTATCAGTATAGTCACGCTTTGCTATTTCGAGAAATCTGTCATAATCCTTACGGAGCATACCGATATCAATATCATCATCCCATGGAATAAATCCCTGATGTCTCTCAACACCGATTGCACATCCGGCAAATATAAAATACGGAAGATCATTTTCTTCACATATTTTCATGAAATCCTCTAGAATAACGCACTGCGCAAGCTGCAGTTTTCTAAGGGTTTTTTCTTCATACTGTCCCGACATTTCTTTTTCTTCCTTTCCAAAATATGCATACGGTAAGCATTACGGCAAGCAGCACCACAATAATAAGGTATCCTGCTGCAGCACCGTTAAGACCCGATTTTCTTGTGAGCGGATCCAGAAGCAGCAGTGAAATACCCGAAGCCAGTAAATACACCGGAATCATGAGTCCCTGAACCCTCATTATAGTAAGTACATAATAAAGTATTATGTTTATTGCATTAATGCTTCCCGCCAGGAGAAGAATTAAAAGTGTTAATTTATAGTCTGCAAGATTCACCCCGTATAAAAGAGATAAAACAGGAATTCCGAGCAGGAACGCCCCTATTTCACATACAAGTGTAAATCCCATTATTGTAAGAATCAGCTTTCTTATTACACCGACAAATTCCTTATAACGTCCGTCAGCATAATTTCTGGCCATCTGTGTCTGCATCGGTTTAAAGATTATTCCGCTGAAAAGGTTTATTACCAGGTTCGGCATAAACACAGCCGTGTAATAGAGCTGAAATCTGTCACCGCATACCCTGTCAACCGATAATTTGGATGAGTTAACAATGTATGTTGAAAGAAATGTACACACGGCTAACGGAAAACAGCTCACAAAAATTGAAGCAAAAGCTTTTTTTTCCAGACTGATTTTCACTGTCGTAAATTCACGGCATATGCAAATGTCCGTAATGATTATCACAACCGTCTCTATCAGAATCATTATGACGAGTGACATCATTATGTTCCGTGTCAGACCAAGTGCCAGGGTGATTGCGAGCATGGAGGCTGCAGTCCTTATAAACATTGATTTTCCGGATATGTCTATACGGTTGTTACGCTGAAATTCTCCTTCAAAAACATCTGCCGCACCCTCAAGGATTTTATATATACATACAAGAATTACGACTCCTGCCTTTGTTGTTCCGTAACCGTTCAGAAAAACATATCCCAGACAAATCAGAAAAGTAAGCAAACACAAAATAATACGCACGCCGAGATACTCGGTAAATCCATGTTCATTATTTACGTCCGTAACCTGATAGGTTCTGATTTCAAAATATGCAATGGTGGTCAGCCACTGAGCAACAGAAAGTCCCAGCGAAAACATTCCGCCTATGCTCTCTCCCATAAAACGGCTCACAACTATCGTCATTACCAGTGTTGACAGTGCAAAAAAACCGCTGCCGAGAGTATACCAAAAATATTTTTTCTTTCCGTCCGCTTCCTTGCCGCCAATTATGAATGAAATAAGTTTCTGAAACATTATTTATCTCCAAAATCAAGAATATAAGGATAGTGATTCTTTCTCTTTTCCACGGGTGGAAGCTGCATATAATCTCCGTATATAAAACGAAGCTGTTCATCAAGGTCCTTTTGGAAGTTAATCTCCATTCCCTCAAACTCAAGCTTCATCAAAGGATAGGATTTCTTCCTGCTTATCATGTTTATATACGGACTCGTGTCACAGAAATAAGCCATTCTGTCAGTTTCCATGTCATTATACATGGTACTGTATTTCTTACACCTTCCGTATATAAAACGCGGCGAAATTCTGAATACGACCAAAACAACATGAGCCAGACCGCATATACCATGTACAAGTTTTTTCTTTATTCCCCTGTAAGGAAGCACTGGAAATGCTATATGTCTCAATATAAGTATCTTGCTCCAAAACCAGGTTTTTAACGCCTGCTTTCTCATAAGCCTGTCATCATCAGCCGCATTGTCAAACGCATATACATCGAGAAAAATTCCCAGCTCACAGTCAATATTCTTAAGGGAATCTTCGACAAATCTCGTTCCCTTAATCATTATTCTGGTTGTCATCAGCGGATAGTTTTTCATGTGCTCCGCATTTCCTATGGTATATTTGTCTGCAAATCTTTCCTCGAAAACACTGAGAAGCTTCTCATAATCTTTCCTCGGAAGACCCACATCTATATCATCATCCCACGGAATAAAACCTTTATGCCTTAATGCGCCTATTCCGGTTCCTGCCAGAGCGAAGTATGTAAGACCAAATTCCTCACACACATCAATAAAATCCTTAAAAATGGAGAGCTCCAACGCCTGAACCCTGTGGAGTGTTATATCATCATATTCTTTCATTTTTACCTCTGTAGTCACTAACAGTCGGAATTACTTGTTAAGTAAATCCGATTTAATCTTTGTTGTCGAAATTTCCGGAGTTCTCGGAAGATAAACAACATCACAATATTCCTTAAGCTCGTCGAATTTTCCTTCCCAGTCATTTCCCATTACAAACACATCTGCATGGTAAAGCTGAACATCGGATTTTTTCTGTTCCCAGTTTTCTTCCGGAATAACAAGGTCAACATACCTGATTGCTTCAAGCAATGCCTTGCGTTCTTCATATGAGAAATAGCACTTCTTCTGTTTTTCATTCCAGTTAAATTCATCAGTTGAAAGTGCCACTATGAGATAATCTCCCATCTCCTTCGCACGTCTGAGAAGATTTATGTGTCCATAGTGAAGAAGGTCAAAAGTTCCATATGTTATAACTCTTTTCATCTTTTCCTCCGGCCTATAATTCGTCAATAAGTGTAATTATCTTCTTAAATGGCATAAGTTTTGAATCCACTTCATATGCTCTGTGGTATTTAAGAATCTCAGTTGCCGTCTCCTGCATTGCCGGGAACGCACTTCTCGTAAGCTGGTTTGCATAGATTACTATGTTTATTCCATGTGATGCAAGTTCTGCTTCAGTTACCGTATTAAATGATGTAGGCACGACAACGATAGGTGTCTTGCTGTCTTTTTCCCTGAATTTATCGCAGAATTCAAATATTTCATCCGGCTCTTTTCTTCTGCTGTGAATCATGATTCCATCCGCACCGGCATCCACATATGCGAAAGCTCTTTCGAGCGCATCATCCATTCCCTGTTCAAGAATAAGACTTTCAATTCTTGCAATAATCATGAAATCTTCCGTAAGCTGAACAGCTTTGCCGGCTCTGATTTTGGCACAGAAATTCTCAATTGTATCCTGTGTCTGAACAACTTCCGTACCGAAAAGCGAATTCTTCTTAAGGCCTGTTTTATCCTCAATTATTACGGCGGATACTCCGACTCTTTCAAGAGTTCTTACATTATATACAAAGTGCTCGATAAGTCCGCCGGTATCACCGTCAAGGATAATAGGCTTTGTGGTAACCTCCATAACGTCATCAATGGTACGGAGTCTTGACGACATGTCAACAAGCTCAATATCAGGCTTTCCCTTGGCTGTTGAGTCACAGAGACTTGAAACCCACATTGCATCAAACTGGTCAAGCGCTCCATTGTTTGCGACAACGGTTTTTTCAGCAATAAGACCTGTAAGACCGCTGTGTACTTCAATTGTCTTAACCACAGGGCACATTCCAAGAAGCTGTTTCAGTCTTTTTCTTCTGTATTCAGGCATTGCAAGCTTTTCTCTGGCTATGCTGTCCTGTTTTTTTACATTTTCATTATAGGTATAAGGCACTTCAATAAGCTCGCCGCCGTATTTCTTAAGTGCTTCAATTACATTTTCCCTGATTACATTTTCAGGTTCCTCTTTCCAATTGTCACCGTGAATTACATAGTCAGGCTTAAGCTCGCTGATTACGGAATCGTACATAATCGTATTCTGGATTATTACTTCATCAACGCCTTCCAGCTTTTTAACCATTTCAACTCTCTCTTCAAATGAAATAGTTGGAAATCTGTTAAATCTTACCATCTCTGAATCACAAAGAACGCCTACGACAACCCTGCCGTATTCACGTGCTTTGTTAATTATGTTAATGTGTCCGTCATGTATTATGTCTGTACAGAAACATGTATAAACTGTCTTCATTTTTCCCTCCAATTTCTAAAAACGGCTGTGATATTCCATATAGTTCTTTTTGTTTTCCACTGCGGATTCCTTTGGTCTTCCCAAATCATCCCTGCATTTAAGTGCGGTTTTTATTTCAACGAATACCGGTCCGGCAACATTTCTTACTTCCGCAAGAACCGTTTCAAGCTCATCAGCTTTTTCTACGCAGTAAACTTTTTTGTATCCGCAGTCAGCAGCAATAACACTGTAATTCTGACCTACCGCACCCGTAGGCATTCCTCCTACGGACTCATGTGAATCATTATTTATGCACACATGAACGAAATTTTCAGGCTGCTGTGCCCCTATAAAAGCAAGTCCGCCCATATGCATAAGTACGGCACCGTCTCCATCTATGCAGTAAACCTTTTTGTCCGTATTCTTTGCAATTCCGAGTGCTATCATTGATGCATGTCCCATACCGCCCACGGTAAGGAAATGCTGTTTGTGCTGACCGAGAACAATATCACTCTGTTCATAAACCTCTCGGGAAATCTTTCCGGTTGTTGATACCACATAATCAGACGGATCAAGCGACTTTAAGATCTCACCGATCGCTTCCTCTCTTATGATTTCATATCCGTTTACCGGTTTCTCACCTTTTGATTTTTCAAAAGTACCTTTTTTAACAATGATCGCATACTGAAGATTTGAACTGAGTGCAGCTGCAGCCTTCTCAAAAACTTCTCCAAGCTCCTCATCCGTTGTTTCTCCGCCAATTATGCTGTACTCAATATCAAGTACATCCAACTGCTTTGTCGTAATCTCTCCCATGAAAACATGCTGAGGTTCGTCCTTCTTTCCCGGCTCTCCTCTCCATCCGATTACAAAAAGCATCGGAACATCATATACAGCCTTGTTTGCAAGAGATGTTACGGGATTTACTATGTTTCCGAGGCCGCTGTTCTGCATATATACACATGCGGGTTTGCCGGTAGAAAGGTAAACTCCCATTGCCATTCCCACTGCCGAACCTTCATTCGGTGTGGTATAGTGATTAAATTCGTCTTTTCCTTCTGTTCTTATATAATCGCAAAACTCCTTAAGAGTTGAATCCGGAACTCCGATTAAAGTCTCTGCTCCGAGAGCCTTAACTTTTCCGGTAAAGGTTGATGCTAACATTTTTATTTCTTCCTTTCAATCATTTGCTGTACAAATCAGTCGTTATATCTGACAGGAACTTTCACTCCGCACTCATTCAGAGCTTCTTTCAGAACAACAAAAAATGCCTTTATGTCATCCGTATCTATTGCACCGAGTGAGCAGAGTCTGAATGTGTTTGTGGTTGAGATTTTTCCCGGATAAATCGTAAATCCCTTTTCATAGCAGTAGTCATGGATTTTTTCAAAACTCCAGTTTTCATCATCCGGATAAACCACCGAAGCAACCAGGCCTGACTGCCATTCTCTCTTTATTACTTCTTTAAATCCGAGTTCTTCAAGACCCTCATGAATCGCATCCATAACTCTCATGTGTCTTGCCCATTTGTTTTCCTCACCTTCGGCAAAATACTCATCCAGTCCCTGTCTTGCCGCATAAATAGTCTGTACCGGCGGTGTGAAATGCATTTCTCCGGTTCTCTCAAAGAAATCGTACTGAAGATAAAGGTTACAATAGTAAGATCTCTTTGGATAGTCCTTTGATTTCTTTATTTCTTCTATGTTACCGATTACATATGAAAGACCTGTCATTGCCATGATTCCCTTCTGGGCTGATGCCATACAGAAATCAATATTGTCTCTGTCCATGTCAATCGGAATCATTGCATATGTCGATGTCGTATCTACAATAAATATTGCTCCATGTCTGTGAGCCAACTCTCCGATTTCCCTTATCGGATTCAGAATTCCGGTTCCCGTTTCATTATGTGTCGTATAAACAATGGCAATATCATCATTCTCGGACAGTATCCTGTCCACTTCATCAAGATTAGGAAGACTGTCAACCGGATACTTCATATCTATATAAGGAAGTCCGTAAAAACTGCACACCTCAGCTGCACGCGTGCTGTATGCACCGTTATCCACGATAAGCACTTTCTTATTTTCAGGCAAAAGAGAGTTCAGACACACATCAATATTTATTGTACCGGAGCCACAAAAGAGAACAGAAGTATACTTCTTTGGATCTCCATGTACAATTTTAACCAAATCTTCTCTCATCTGCTTCATCATCGATCCGAATTCTTTTTCTCTCGGACAGATATCAGGCACAATCTGTGCCATCTTTACGGTATCCGTAGTTGTTGCCGGTCCCGGATTTAAAAGTATGTTTCTTTTTATATTCATAGCATTGCCTCCCGATAAATCAATTACTTTATCATATAAGCAGGATCGATTTCCTGTAATTCCCTGAAAGTATCAATTTCCACAATGTCACCCTCAAAACACGGTCTTACATGAATCTCATAATCTTCCTTACAATATCTGAGTGCGACTTCATCCCAATAAAGTTTTTTTCCGCCTTCCATTTCGTATATTTTCTTTACGGAGTCAGACATTTTTCTGCCGTCGGCTTCATCCCAGTATGAAATACCGAACATATGGTAACAATTGTCACCGCCTATCATCAGATCTGTTATCACATCACCCGAAAAGCCGAAGCACCAGTCATCAGTATGTTCCTTATACATTCCGAGATAATTTGAATAGTATTCATATTCCCTTATCAGACCCGGATTGCCAAGAAGCAGATCCGCTTCAAGAACATAAGCATTACATAACATATCCTTCACAAGATATGCCGATGAAATATTATTTGCTTCATTATAGGCGTCGTTATCAATAAATCTGATTCCGGGATAAATTGATTTGAGTTCTTCAAACTGTTCCTTAAGATAACCTCTTACGATTATTATCTCTTCAATACCCTTTTCAACTATTGCATCCAACAATGTTTCTATGATTCTTTTTCCTTTTACCCTTACAAGCGGTTTAGGCGTGTTAAGTGTAACCGGAACCATTCTCGAACCAAATCCCGCTGCCAGTATCACTGCCCTTTTTACTTTATATGGAGCAAGTTCCTCATAAGCCCTGTCCGTCAGCATAAGCCCGGTTTCCGACTTAACAATGAGTCCCTTCTCAACAAGTGCATCAGCATTGCCGTCAAAAGAATGCTTTTCGTGTACTGCCATTAATATGTCAAATTCACTTTTTGTTATCATTTTTTTCTCCGTTTAGCATGGTTCTGCGAATAATTATCGTTCGCATATACTTTCCGTCACCGGCAATTTCTTTTCATCTTTACACAGTAACGGCATCTTACACATTATAGTATAGCTGTCTTTAATTGTCAAACCGGATAAGCTTTGCACGAAATATGAATGTCAGGCTGTTGTAATTGATTTTGTCATTATCCCCGGAGTAATCCCTGATGATCGGTCTTTTTTATGATTCTCCGCATACACATTTAAATAAATCAAAAAAAGAGACCGTCAAATGCCAGACAATATTACCATCCCGGATTCATCCGATTCATCGAATCCGGACAACAATTCCGGCATAACAAATCCTGACGGCAGTTCAGCCGACACCACTCCATCCGGTGAACCGGTCTCGGACTCTACCGGTGGTCTCAGGATTTCTGCCACTTCCTTCAGAACAAACCGACCGATAAACAATGCCGAGGTAAGGATACAATATACGGATAACGGAGCTGATTCCTTCGACACCCTCACCACGGACGAAAACGGTTTTACCGGAACCCTTGGTCTACCAACCCCCGCTCTCAGATATTCATTGAATCCGTCCGATGTGAGACCTTACTCTCTTGTTAATATAAGGATAAGTCATCCGGAGTTTGAATCGGTTACAATAAACGGAGCCCAACTTCTGCCCGATGTAACCGCCAATCAGAGCTTTGTACTTGCACCTCTGACTTCCGGCGGTCAGGAAAGCACGGAACAATTTGACATCGGCCCAAATGTTCTTTACGGCAACTATCCGCCGTCCATTCCGGAATCGGAAATAAAGCCTCTCAACGAAACCGGCGAGGTTGTTCTCGATTCCGTTGTCATTCCTGAATTTATCATTGTCCACGATGGACCGCCATCCTCGGCTGCAACCGATTATTGGGTCAGATATACCGACTACATTAAGAATGTTGCCAGTTCGGAAATATATGCCAACTGGCCCGAGGCGGCAATATATGCAAACATACTTGCCATTCAATCCTTTACACTGAACAGGGTTTACACCGAGTTCTACAGAAACAAGGGATACAATTTCACCATTACCTCCTCTACTGCCTATGACCACAAATGGATTCCCGAACGAAACACCTTTGATACAATCGACCGCTGTGTGGACGAAATCTTTCGTAATTACCTGTCACGTCCGGGAATCAAGCAGCCGATTCTGACGCAGTATTGCGACGGACGCAAGGTTTCATGTCCCGATGTAATGACTCAGTGGGGCTCTAAGGAGCTTGCCGACCGCGGTTATTCATATATTGAGATTCTAAAGTATTACTATGGCGATTCAATTTATGTAAATACTGCTTCTCAAGTCTCCGGTGTTCCATCCTCCTATCCGGGTGAGATTTTAACAATCGGTTCTTCCGGAACTTCAGTGAGAACCATCCAAAACCAGTTGAACGAGATTTCCGATGCGTATCCCGCACTGCCAAAGGTGAACGTGGACGGAATCTTCGGTTCAAAAACAGCCGAAGCCGTCCGTTCATTCCAGTCTCTGTTCGGATTAACTCCTGACGGTGTGGTTGGAGCCGCAACCTGGTACAAAATAAGTCAGTTATATGTCGGTGTCAGACGGTTGAGTGAATACTCATAGATTTTCATTTCACTTAATTATCTGCACTATACTTTGGCCTCAAGCCATTATAAATATACCTGTCTTAATGATTTGGGGAATTTTTCCTTAAAATTATACATGTCTTATAAATGCAGAAAGGGCGGCACTTGCGTACCGCCCTTTCTGTTCGAGAGAGAATAATAGAAAAGTTATAGAAAATGTCTGTTTAATAAATCGTTTCTTATCAAAACGAAGTTTAATGCCGTTAATTGACTGCTCATCAATCAACTGTACCTTTTATATAACTTATGGTAAGAAACAGGTCAAGATATTTTTTCGCTTTTTTTCTCCTTTTTTATTTCTTGTTTTTTTTAGACAAGCTGGATCGATTTTTTTGTCATTTCGTGCAATATTATACGTCAAAAAGCATTTCATCATGAAATTCCAGCGTTTCAAACTCATAACCGCTGTTTACAAGTTTTTCCAAAATCTGAGGTAGTATTTCTGAAGTAAGTGAATTTCCTATGCCGTCATGCAGAAGGATTACCGGTTCGCTCACTCTGTCAACATCCTTAAAGATGTTGTTCATTATGCTTTCCTTCGTCGGAGTACCGACGCTGTCCTCTGCACTTACGTTCCAGTCAAAACCACGAAGTCCCTCCTCTCGGAGACCGCTTATGATTTTGTCCTTGTCGGTTATATATATGTTTGTACTGCCTCCCGGAAGTCTGTACATCGTGCTGCATATGCCAAAACTTTCCTCAAGCATTTTCTTTTCTTCCAGGATACTCTCCATGCAGGCATATTCACCCGAATAAAGCTTGTTATAATTATGACAACTGCAATGAAGACCTATCGCATGTCCCTCATCTCTCATTCTTTCAACTATTCCGTAATTATCTTCGTTTATCTGATTTCCTATCAGAAAGAAACTTGCCTTAATACCATATTCGTCCAAAACATCCAGGACTCTTTCGGTATTAACACTCGGTCCGTCATCAAATGTAAGATACACTGTTTTTTTTACAGTTTCATTTGCGGATACCACCGTTTCCGTCCCGCTTTCACTTTTTGTATTTACAACAGCCAGTGAAATAACCAGACATATCAGAACCAGAAGCATCAGTCTCTTTACGGATTCTATCGTTTCCATTAAAAACCGTCTTTATTTCCATAAATATGCTTCATATATCGTGTTATTCCTTATTCCTCATCAGGTACTGCCGTTTTTCCATCCCCCGCAACCTAAAGTCCCATAAAAAAAGCAGTACCTGCCTTTATAAACAGATACTGCTTTTGTTTAATCTTTCTGATTCATCAGCACTCAGATACTGTCGAAACACCGGAATCTTTCCTTTAATGGCTCAGCTGTCAGATTTCAACAATCCAACCTTCAGGTGCTTCAATTGTTCCCATCTGAATTCCTGTAAGAGTTTCACGAAGTTTTGTACATACAGGTCCCATTTCATCCATTCCACTTGGAAGGAAAATGTCTTTTCCGTGATCATTGATACGACCAACCGGTGAAATAACTGCTGCCGTTCCGCAAAGACCGCACTCTGCAAAATCAGCAAGTTCATCAAAGTAAACTTCTCTGTGCTCAACTTCCATTCCGAGGTACTTCTCTGCCACAACCATAAGTGAACGGCGTGTAATTGATGGAAGAATTGAATCGGACTTTGGAGTAACAAGTTTGTTATCCTTAGTTACGAAGATGAAGTTGGCTCCACCTGTTTCTTCTATCTTTGTTCTTGTTCCCGGATCAAGATACATATTTTCATCATATCCCTGCTTGTGAGCATCAACAATCGCATAAAGGCTCATTGCATAATTGAGACCTGCTTTAATATTACCTGTTCCATGAGGTGCTGCCCTGTCATAATCACTTACTCTGATTGAAATTGGCTTTGCGCCGCCCTTGAAATATGGGCCTACGGGAGTTGTGAGAATTCTGAACTGATATTCATCAGCAGGCTTTACTCCGATAACAGGATTCGTTCCCATTATATATGGTCTTATGTAAAGAGTTGCTCCGCTGCCGTAAGGAGGTACAAAATCCTCATTTGCCTTAACAACCTTTTTAACTGCCTCAACAAACTTTTTCTCATCATATGCAGGAATCATAAGTCTCTCTGCTGAGCTCTTAAGACGTGCTGCATTTAAATCAGGACGGAAAGTAACGATTCTTCCGTCTTGTGTTGTATATGCCTTAAGACCTTCAAATATAGTCTGCGCATACTGGAAAACACCTGCACATTCATTAAGTACGATGTTAGAATCCGTAATGAGTTCACCCTCATCCCATGCACCGTTTTTATAGTTAGATACAAATCTGTAATCGGTAGGCATGTATCCAAAACCAAGACTAGACCAATCAATATCTTTCTTACTCATATAGCTCCTCCTTCTGTACCGTCCGGTACATATGCCACTGCATTTTCTGATTGTATACAATCGTTAATTACGGTCATTATACCCCCATAGTTTTTATAAATCAATACGGTTTTTCAGTTATATGACGTTCATTTTGCTTACCTGCACAAACTGTTCTTTTAATTTTTTCTTTTATAGGTACAGAATCTGAATGTATACTCTCCACTCTGCATCTTTTCGGAAGCATCTGTCATTTCCCACTCTTCATTTTCATCAAGATTAGGAAAAAATGCATCTGCCGGAACAATAGCATCTATTTTTGTAACATAAGCCACATCAACATAAGGAAGAAGCTGTTCATAAATACTTGCACCGCCGATCACAAAAACATCCTCGTCTTTATAATTAAAAGCCGCACCCATGGCTTCTTCTATTTTATTAACCACTACCGCACCTTCCGCCTTATACTTGCGGTCACGTGTGATAACTATGTTTACACGGTTTTTAAGCGGCTTTTTTCCCGGAAAACTCTCCAGTGTCTTTCTTCCCATGATGACAACCTTGCCGGATGTTGTTTCCCTAAAAAATTTCATGTCTTCGGGAATGCTTACAAGCAGTTTATTTCCGTTACCTATTCCCCAGTCTGAGGTAACCGCAGCAATAAGATTCATAACTTACCTCCACTCTCAGCCTTCCTGTTTTCATAGGAAGGCTTATTGTGTTTCAAAGCCTTTCAGCCGGATATTTCTTATTTTGTCTGGTATTTTTCCTTAAGTTCAACAAGCTTATCTGTGTAAACCTTCTGCTGTTTCTGTGAAAGAAGCTCGTTCTTTATTCTTGGCATAGCCTCTTCAAATGTGCTTTCCGCTCCTTCGGTTCTGCTTTCAATTTTGATAAGATGGTAACCGAACTGAGTCTTAACAGGACCTAAAACCTTACCGATTTCACCTGTAAAGCAGACCTCGTCAAATTCTTTAACCATCTGACCTCTGCCGAATGTTCCGAGGTCACCGCCCTTCTGACCGGACGGACATGATGAGTTTTCTCTTGCAGCATCCTCGAAGCTCTTCTCTCCGGAGTTAATCTTTTCAAGAACCTCAAGAAGTTTTGCTTCATCATCCATGAGAATGTGCTTTGCATTTGCTGATGGTCCTTTTGCATACTTGGATTTGTTTTTCTCAAAGTATTCATTCATTTCCTCTTCGCTTACGCTCACATCCGAAAGAAGCTTTTCCATTGCAAGCTGACTTACCATGCCTCTTTTAACATCTGCCATACGCTTTGCATATTCGTCTGACTTCTCAATTTCAAGTTCCTGACCATATGCTTCAAACAGATATACGGCAAGCATCTGCTCCTTAAAATACTCCTGTGCCTCAGGATGTGAAAAATATGCTCTCTGCTCCTGTGGAACACTCTTTAAAAATTCTGCAAAGTCCTTTGATGTGATTTCTTTTCCGTTAATTACTGCTATTACGTTTTCCATTTGTTTTCCTTTCATTTTAAACCTTTTTATATTGCAACAGGGATTTTATCCACTGCCGGTCCATACTGATAATTGTCAAGTCTGAAATCGTCCTTTGTGAACTTGTAGAAGTCCTTTATCTCCGGATTCATCCAGAAATCCGGTGCCGGATAAGACGGTCTTTCTATCAGTTCCTTAACAACATCTATATGTCTGTCATAAATATGTGCATCTGCGATAACATGTACAAATTCGCCGACATTCATGTCACAACACTGTGCAATCATGTGCGTTAGTGCCGCATACTGTGCCACATTCCAGGCATTTGCCGCAAGTATGTCCTGAGAACGCTGATTAAGTATTGTATTAAGCACCAGTCTGTCTCCGTCCTTAGGCTTTGTGACATTAAAAGTCATGCTGTATGCGCACGGATAAAGATTCATCTCCGACAAATCCTGATGCACATATATATTTGTAAGGATTCGTCTTGAATACGGATTATTCTTTAAATCATAAATCACCCTGTCAACCTGGTCCATCATGCCTTCACGGTATTTATGTTTTATCCCCATCTGATAGCCGTATGCCTTTCCTATTGAGCCGTCTTCGTCAGCCCACGCATCCCAGATATGTCCGCCAAAATCGTTAACATTATTTGATTTTTTCTGCCATATCCAGAGTACTTCATCCACTGCTGACTTAAGAGGCGTTCTCCTCAGCGTAAGAGCCGGAAACTCCTTACTGAGATCATAGCGGTTCACCACGCCGAATTTTTTTATCGTATATGCAGGTGTTCCGTCTTCCCAATGAGGACGTACCTTTTCACCCTCTGTACTTGTGCCGTTTTCAATTATATCCGAGCACATTTTTTTGAAGATTTCATCTGCCGCACTCATTTTTTCCTCCTTATGTTTCAAAAACCGCCCGGGCGTTCCACAGGTTTTGCCCTTGCACCGGACAGACTATTTTAAAAGTTTTTTCGGCACATATGCCTTGACGGCCACGCCGCCCTGACCATACTCCTCACTTAAAAGCTGACCGTATTTTCTTATGCTGTTGAGCCTTGCACCATCCGAATACGGAATCACTTCTTCGATATATACTTTCATGTCCCTGAGTATCTTTTCGATTACCTCAAGCAGTTCCTGTATACCTTCTCCGGTTTTTGCAGAAATCTTAACGACATGATCCGCCTTTAAATCCTTTATAGTTGCGCCTTCGCAGACATCCTGTTTATTAAGTGCCGTCACGACCGGCTTTCCGTCTGCAGACAGTTTTGCAAGAGTTTCATAAACCACCGCCATCTGTGTAAATGCGTCTTCATTTGACGAATCCACGACATGAAGAATTATATCGGCGTATGAAGCTTCTTCCAGAGTTGATTTAAAGGCTTCAACCAGATGATGAGGCAGCTTATTTATAAAACCGACCGTATCCGTAAACAGTATTTCCTGACCTCCCGGCAGTTTCAGATTTCTCGTTGTGGCATCCAATGTTGCAAAAAGCATGTCCGCCGCCAGTATATCAGAATCGGTAAGCCGGTTAAGCAGGGTTGATTTTCCGGCATTTGTATATCCGACTATTGCCACAACAGGCATCTGATTCTTTTCCCTCTGCTTTCTGAGAAGCTCCCTGTTCTTCACTATGTCCTTCAATTCGGCATTAAGCCTCGAAATACGGTCTCTGATAAGTCTTCTGTCCTGTTCAAGCTTTTTCTCGCCGGGTCCCCTTGTTCCTATACCGCCGCCAAGTCGGGACATTGCAATTCCTTTTCCGGTAAGTCTCTGCAGTGAATACTTGAGCTGTGCCAGTTCTACCTGTATCTTTCCTTCGCCCGTAACTGCATGTTTGGCGAATATATCAAGTATTATCATAGTTCTGTCACATATTTTAACCGAAAGAACTTCCTCGAGATTTCTCATCTGTGCCGGCGAAAGTTCGTCATCCGTCACAATTGCATCAGCCTCAAGTTCTTCTATCATCTGTCTGAGTTCTTCTATCTTTCCTTTTCCGATATATGTCGCATTGTGAACTCTTTCACGATTCTGTATCAGTCTTCCGACCGTAACCGCACCGGCAGTCTTTACCAGTTCATCCAACTCATCCAGTGATGCTTCCGTTGTAAGATCGGTTTCTTCCGGTCTGGTATCAAGTGACACGGCAACCAGTATAACCTTTTCCGGTTCTTCCTTAATTTCTATTGTTTTTGCCATCATTCCTCCGGTTCCGCTTCTGAATCAGACGGTGTACTCTCCTCCACCATATCAACCGGCACGGCGGTTGATCTCTGACTCAGGAAATTGTACTCCTGTGCCGCTCCTTCATCCTCAGGATACTCTACAACATATTTTTCCAACAGATACAATGCCTCCGGCAGTTTTCCATTGCCTTCATAACATGCTATTCTGTTTCTCTTCAACTGCTTTTCAACGCCGGACATTTTAAACATAAGTCCCTTGTTTATCCATTCCAAAGCCTCATCATACTGTCCGCTTCTTATAAGACATACCGAAATGTCATTGCATACCGTCGGTGATTCAACAACCGTGCTGTCGGCATATTCGTTAAAAAGCTGCGATGCACGTTCATAATCACCTTCCATGAGACATATTTCAGCGAGATAAAATCCGGCTTCTTCTATACCATTCGCCATGGCATATTCCATTTCGTCCCTTGCCGAGTCAAACTTCTGCTGATAATAATGAATGACTCCGAGATAGTATTTGTCTTTATCTGTTTTTATGTCCAAAAGTGAGGCAAGAAAAAGTGCCTCTTCAGCCTGTTCCTTCTTACCGAGTTCGATATAACTGGATGCCAGCCCTATATAAATTTCAAAATCCGACTGATTGTACAATTCGGCAGAATTATAATCGTTTACTGCTTCATTGAGCTTTCCCGTTTCACGGTACAAGTCCGCTCTCGCCTTGTAGACTGCGGCATTTTCCGAATCACGCTCTATAAGCTCTGTATATATTTTTTCCGCTCCTTCAGTATCTCCGTTAAGCTTTAAGGCATTTGCCTTGTAGTAGCTGATATCATTATTCCACTCTTCCGCCTCATCTATATCAAGCGCTTTGTCAAAATTTTCTATGGATTTGTCATAATCCTTGCTCTGGAGATATGCCATTCCGATTCCTCTGTAGGCATATTTGTTTATTTTCTGTGCCGAACCCGATTTTTTATCGGTTATCGTACTGTTAAACTTTTCAATTGCTTCTTCCTGACGGCCAAGCTGAATAAGTATCATGGCATAGTTTTGAATATACTCCGTGTTATCCTCATCACCTTCAAGTGCTTTTTCAAGATACTCTCCCGCCTGCTCATAATCCATGTTTTCATAGAATTCCATACCTTCACGATTGTACTGTGAAGCACTCTTTCCTCCGCAACCGGTAAGCATAAGGCCTGCCGCAATTATCATTGCGGAAAAAACATATTTTCTCATTTGCGAATCTCCCGTTAATTAGATTTTTTCATTTATACGGAAATCATATTCAAGTCCGCATTAATGAAATACTTTTCACAATTCACTGAATCAGTGTCCGCTGGTCTGTTATACATATGCATCGTGTATTCCTGTGCATATGCATAACAGACCGGCGGTCATCACGACGACCGCCGGAATTCAGTTAAATATTACCGTTTTTGGCATCTTCAAATTCCTGAAGAATCTCCTCACTTGGTGCCTTTGTGCAAAGTGAAACAATTACAATTGCCGCAAGACTTAAGAAGAATCCGACAAGAAGTGAATAAACTCCTGTTACCACATAAATTGTCTCGCCGTTTACCAATGGAACATAATCCCATATGATTACGGTTAACGCTCCTGTAATAATACCTAAAAAAGCACCCGGAAGGTTTGTACGCTTCCAGAAAAGCGAACAGATAACAAGCGGTCCGAATGCAGAACCGAGACCTGCCCATGCATCAGATACAAGATCCATGATGGAATTTGAAGGATCAAGTGCAATCAGGAAAGCAAGAATTGCAATAACAATTACGGTTATTCTGCTTACCATAAGTACTTTTTTGTCATCGGCATCCTTTTTCAGTACACTCTTATAAATATCTGAAGATACACTTGATGCACTTACAAGAAGCTGTGAATCCGCTGTTGACATGATTGCTGCAAGTATTCCGCAAAGGAAAATTCCTCCGATAATGGGAATATTGAATTCGGAAACAAAAATTTTCTCTATCATTTCGATAAACACTTTTTCCGTATCATCGATTGCAGGAAGATAAGCACGTCCGATAATACCGATTATACATGCCGCAAAAAGAGAAATTGCCACCCATGTAATTGCCACAACTTTTGACTTTGTGAGCTCCTTTTCATCTCTTACGGCCATAAATCTTACAAGAATATGAGGCATTCCCATGTATCCGAGTCCCCATGCAAGCTGGGAAACAATGTCTATTACTGACGTCTCACCCGAAGCATTAATAACCGGATTAAGGAAATTGGCAGTTCCTTCCTGTACCGCAATGTTTGCCGCAACATCTCCGCCAATTAATATGTATGCAATTATAGGAACTGAAATAAGTCCGACAAGCATAAGCATTCCCTGAATAAAGTCAGTTGCGCATACGGCAAAGAAGCCACCGAAGAATGTATATACAAGAATAACTCCCGCACCTATTGAAAGTGCAACCGTGTAGTCAATTCCCAAAACCGTACTGAAAAGTTTTCCGCCTGCCGAGAGAGCCGAAGCTGTGTAAACAAGGAAGAAAATAACGATAACTATTGAAGATGACAGAAGAAGAACTCTTGACTTATCGTGAAATCTGTTCTCAAAGAATGCCGGAAGCGTAAGTGAATTATTTGCCCTGATTGTATATCTTCTGAGTCTCTTTGATATAAAGAGCCAGTTACATACAGTTCCGATAAAAAGTCCTACTGCAATCCAGATCTGTCCGGTTCCGAATGCATATATCGAACCCGGAAGACCCATTAAAAGCCATCCTGACATATCCGAAGCCTGTGCCGAAAGTGCCGCCACAAAGCCGCCAAGCTGTCTGCCTCCAAGGAAGTAGTCTGCTGCATCATTATTCTTCTTTGCACAGACTATGCCGACGATTATCATTGCAACAAGATAAATTGCAAATGCTATAAGTATCCATACCAGTGAATCCTTCATGAAAAAGTGACCTCTCTTTTTTACTCTTTAGTTAATCTGATTATTCCGCAAGACTTGCGAACCACTTTCCGCTTTCGGAAAGTTCATCCTTTGTCCATCCTGTTGTTTTACTGCAGTCAGGCGAAATCATTGCAGATGCTTCATTCTTATTGGAAAGGTTCCAAATAGAATAACTTATTGAATTTTCCTTGAGGAATTCCATCCATCTGTCTGTTTCCTCATAATCAATGTCTCCATCACCGGATGCATCCGTAATTCCATATTCCGTAACATAGATTGCAACACCCTTATCCATTGCATAGGTTGCCGTGTCTCTGAGCCACTGCTTATGTGTTGATGCGTAAAAATGAAGCGCATACATGACATTTTCAAATTCAAGCGGTGAATCTGCCGCCTCATTTACTTTCTGTGACCAAATTGGAGTTCCGCATACAATTACGCTGCCCGGAACATTCTTTCTTATTACAGGAATAACTTCATTTGCATAAGCCTTGATGTCATCCCAGGTACATACATCATCTCCACGCTTTGAACCGTCAGGAAGGGTTGCAAGCTCCAAAATCTGATTCCAGTCACAATACTGATTTGGCTCGTTACAGATTTCATAAATTACATTGTCATAATCTTTAAGTTCAGCTGACATCTTATCAAAAAACTTTATTGCCATATCCTTATTCATGTTTGGATTGTAGTCAAAAAGAATATGCCAGTCTATCATACAATAAATTCCGAGTTCAGAGCACTTTTTAACACTCCTTAAGACCATTTCTTCAAGTTCTGCCCTGTGTTCATCCGAACCGTCTGAATAACCGAGGTCTCCGTCTGCCATTGCAGTATACATTGCAAGTCTGTATATTTCCATTCCCCAGTTATCTGCCATGAATTCGATTGCATCATCATTAACAAACTCAGGAAAACTGTTCATATTGTGTGTGCTTACACCCTTGAGCTGAACAGGCTCTCCATTCTTGTCTACAAGGTACTTTCCCTTAACACTTAAAGCACCATGCTTTCCATAAACTGTTTCTTTACCGTTTCTTACTTTTGCTATCATAATTTATCCTTTCCATTTACTGATTTACTATTGCAATGAAATCATCATCATAGATGTTTTCTCCATTGTTTGTTCTGGTTCCCGTTCCAGTGCAGTTTTCCGTTGCCGGATTTGTAACCGCATATCCGGCAAAGCCACCGGAACTCACTCCGATTTTTGCCGTGTTTTCAATTGTAGCGGTCGATTCAATGTTTTTATAAGTTCCGCCATTTATGTATCCGAAGGCACCGCCGGCATGACCGTCAATCTGCGAATCTGTTTTTATGCTTCCTTCACACTTTGTTTCTGAAACTTCCGCTTCCGAAATACTTCCGACTAAACCTCCGCACATTACCATTCCGGAAACGCTTCCCGTTGATTTTGCCGAAATTTCCGTAGTCACCTCTCCTGCGGTAAGGCTTCCCGCCTTAACCTGTCCTGCAATACCGCCGGAATAGTTTATGTTTGCGCCTTCCGTTTCAAGTGTGACCTTTACCGTTACGTCAGAAACCGTCGTATCTGTCAGAAGACCTGCTGCTCCGCCTGAAATAACAAAGGATGCGTCTCCACCTGCTTTTGAAACCACGATACAGTCTCCGGTAAGTTTCTCTGCCGTAACCGACCCCGCATATCCGTAAACGCCACCGGCATAAACATAGTAAATACCGGAAACATTAACCTGTGCCCTGCTGTCAAGAGTTGAGGCCATACCGCCCTGATGCCAGCCAAAAATACCTCCAGCCATAGCAACTCCGTCTGCTGCATCTGCGTTTGCCGACACAGCATTTTCGGACGAGGCTGACTCTACATCCGTTTCTGCAGCATAACCGCATATACCTCCGGCATAAACATTTCCGGAACCGCTTATGCTTACCGTACCCTTAGAATTAAAATCCTTTAGTTTCGCTGATTTTACATATCCTGCCACGGCACCGCCGTCATTTGTATCTCCGGAAGTTGCTGACACAAGTTCTCCGTCCGTCGTAACTGTTTCCAGACTTCCACCGTTTACTGCTCCGGCAAATATTCCCGCACAGACACGATGACTTCCGTTTACATTTATCTTACCATCTGCATTACAGTTTTTTATTACGGTTTCATATGTACATCCGGCAAGTACACCGGCATAGATTTCTCCGGACTCATTACTGATACCGATTGTTCCGTTCTTCACTGTAAGATTTGATATTTCCGCACTGTATGTTGCTCCGAAAAGACCACACACCATGTTATTGGAATACTTTTCTGTCATCGAAGAAATAAATGCTTCTCCGATATTAAAATCGCTTATTGTATGTCCGTCTCCGTCAAACACGCCCGAGAAGGCATACACCGTATCCTTACCGTCTTCCTGCATCGAATAGTATCCTGCAGGAGTCCAGTCAAGACCACCAAGTGAAATATCGTTTTTAAGTTTAAAATATACACCTGAAAAATTAACGCCTCTGTTAACTTCTTCCGCCATATAAGCAAGTTCACTGCCTGTACTTATTATATAAGGACTTTCCGCAGTTCCCTGCCCCTCCGTAAACTTAAGGGCAATACTTCCGTCCCATGCATCAGCCGAATCAGACGGGGCATAGGTGTCTCCCTTGTTTTCCGAAGCTGACTGTTCCGTTGCGCTGCCGTCTGTTCTTCCGGAATCGTTGCCCGGAACCCGTGAAAGCTCATTTCTGAGAAGAAACGCAATTATAATTATAAGAACAATGATTCCGGCCGAAAAGATAAGAATTTTTTTCTTTGAACTTTCCGTTTCATCCTTTTGTCTTAAGGTTCTTCCTGCGTTTTTACCCCAGATTTCCTCATCAGGCTCATATTTCATCTCGCAGTATACCAGCTCATCTTCACCGGATTCTTCCCGGACATCCATCTGGTAATCTTCCTGCTCGAATTCTTCTATATATTCAAAACTGTCATTTTCAGTTTTCTTATCGGATTCCGTTACTCTTTTTGCACTATTAAGTTTTTCAGCCTGTTCCTGCAGTTCTCTGGCTTTTTCTTCAAGCTTGGCAGCACGCTCTTCAGCTGCCTGCTGTTCTGCCTTAAGTCTTTCCAGATTTTCCGCTCTTGCTGCTTCTTCTGCCGCTTTTCTTTCTGCTTCCGCTCTTGCCGCTTCTTCCGCTGCTT
>CAZOZM010000005.1:121589-143258 GCA_964584255.1 uncultured Lachnoclostridium sp.
TTGCCGCTTCTTCTGCCGCTTTTCTTTCTGCTTCCGCTCTTGCCGCTTCTTCCGCTGCTTTTCTTTCCGCTTCCGCTCTTGCCGCTTCTTCTGCCGCTTTTCTTTCCGCTTCCGCTCTTGCCGCTTCTTCTGCCGCTTTTCTTTCTGCTTCCGCTCTTGCCGCTTCTTCCGCCGCTTTTCTTTCCGCTTCCGCTCTTGCCGCTTCTTCCGCTGCTTTTCTTTCCGCTAAAATAACAGCCTTCTTCTTCTCCATTTCACGAGCATTGATTCTGTTTTTTAAATCTTCTACCCTTTTTCCAAGAGGCATGTCATCCTCTTTCTTTTTCTCTTCAGATTCAAGCTGTTTTGTTTCTCTGTATTTAATTTTAGCCTCTTCAATGACTTCTCTTTCTTTTTTTGAAAGAGCATCAACACCGACAAGAGGCCTTGGAACTCTGGAAATCTCACCAAGTCCCAAATCCACATTGTCCACGGGTTCTCCACAGAACCCGCAGAATGTGTCTGATGGATAAAGCTTTTCTCCGCATTTTTTACATTTTGATGCCATATCTCACCTCATATGATACAAAAAGTATCTGTTTATTCTCCCTGACCTCCGGGATATTAATGGTGGAAAAGTCTGATTCCCGTAAATGCCATTGTAATTCCAAGATCATCACATGCCTTAATAACAAGGTCATCTCTTATAGAACCGCCCGGCTGTGCAATATATCTTGCACCGCTTCTGTATCCTCTTTCAATATTGTCGCTGAATGGGAAGAAAGCATCTGAGCCAAGTGCCACATCAGTAAGCTTATCAAGCCATTCTCTCTTCTTCTCTGCAGTAAATACTTCCGGCTTTTCTGCAAAAATATTTTCCCATCTTCCATCAGCGAGAACATCCATATAATCCTCACCGATATAAAGATCAATCGCATTATCTCTGTCAGCACGCTTAATTGTATCAAGGAACTTAAGTCCGAGAACCTGTGGAGACTGTCTGAGCCACCAGTTATCAGCCTTGCTTCCGGCAAGTCTTGTACAGTGAATTCTTGACTGCTGACCTGCTCCTATACCGATTGCCTGACCGTCTTTTGCAAAACATACCGAATTACTCTGTGTATATTTAAGGGTTATAAGTGAAATTATGAGATCAATCTTAGCCTGCTCCGGAATATCCTTATTTGCAGTAGGGATATTGGCAAAAAGACTGTCATCAATCTTGAGCTCGTTTCTTCCCTGCTCAAAAGTAATTCCGAAAACTTCCTTGTGCTCAACAGGTGCAGGAACATATTCAGGATCGATTTTAATTATGTTATAGTTTCCCTTTTTCTTTGTTTTAAGAATCTCAAGTGCCTCCGGCTCATATCCCGGTGCAATCACACCATCCGAAACCTCTCTGTGAATCATCTTGGCAGTGGAAACGTCACATACATCCGAAAGAGAGATAAAATCTCCGAAAGATGACATTCTGTCTGCACCTCTTGCTCTTGCATATGCACAAGCCAAAGGTGAAAGTTCTCCAAGGTCATCTACCCAGTAAATCTTTTTAAGCACGTCGCTTAATGGAAGACCTACTGCCGCTCCTGCCGGTGAAACATGCTTAAAAGATGTTGCTGCAGGAAGTCCTGTTGCCTGCTTAAGCTCCTTAACAAGCTGCCAGCCGTTAAAAGCATCCAGGAAATTAATGTATCCCGGTTTACCGTTCAAAACTTCAATTGGAAGTTCTCCGTCTGCCGAATAAATTCTTGAAGGTTTCTGATTTGGATTACATCCGTATTTTAACTCAAGTTCTTTCATTTCAATCTCCATTCTTTATGTAATATTTTCACGTCATGCTTTTCTTCACAATCCGCAAATAATTAAACGTTTTTGTTTACAATTCTTGTCTCATATTTGCCTGTTGCAATATCGATATATCTGACAAAAAGACTTACCTTGTTCTCTTCATTAAGAGAATTCCAAATTTCATCCGTGAGTTCATCTATACTGCCTTCAAGCGAAACAACGGTTGGTTCTCCGCTGTAACTTGGAAGCGGATTTCCGTCTTCCATATATGTATGAATAAAACGTCCGACACCCGCCTTTGGATTTGAATATGAATAAGTGAATCTGTTACATGCCGAAGGATCTCCGTCATCACTCTTAAGAATAGACATTGCAAAATCATACTTTCCATCTGCGATGTTCATAATTCCGCTGATTCTTGGGGTATAATTAGGGGCATCCGGCTCAAACTCCCTTGTTCTGAGTGACTGTTCAAATGTAAGACCTTCTTTCATAAGGTCATAGACTGTATCCGTCTGGTCACCGTTGGTAACAATTGTAGAATTTCCAAGAACTCTTACCGGTGCATAAATAATAAGACTCGGATCTGAAAGTTTTGCAGGATCAAACGCCTGTGTTCTGATTCCCTCACCCTCACTTACAAACACTCTGTTCCTCGAGTTTTCACTTCTTCCCATAATAAAGTAAGCTGTTACGGCCTTCTTTCCATCATCCGAAAGTCCAATGATAATTCCTCTTCCCGGATAACTGTTCTCTGAAAGTTCCTTTCTGATTGTAACCATTGCAATGTCCTCTTTTCATTTTTTTAGTTTGTATCATGTTTTGCAGCTTTAACATCTGCACAAAACTACTTGACATAGTTTTTCACATTACATTGATTATAGATGATACAGATATAAGTTTCAAGAAAAAATTGTCGGACAGACGACATGTATATTGCCTTCCCGACTTCTTCCCACAATTTTCACCAGTCCCAGCTCCCTAAGCATCAAAAGTGTCATTCTTGCCGTCCCCTTATCCGTTCCGGAAAGTCCGGCAAACTCCGCTGATCCAAATTCCTTTTCAAAAAGCTCCGGCGGTATAAAAATCAGATAATCCTCCGGCGAACAGAGATTTACTTCCGCAACAAGACGGTTAGGAATCCCGTCTGCCCTGTGCGCCCTTATCTTCCTGTCCCTGCCATACCCGTTCAAATACTTATATTCATCCGACTCATAATAAAGCAGACAGAATGACAGATTTTCATGTCCCACATATTCACGTATTCCATATAATTCATGAAATATACCATACCCCATATTGGTCTTGGGCGATTTTCTTCCTTTGCTTATCTCTCCCGTCTCCGGGTCTATCCAATGGAGTACACTGCCATATTTCACCGGATATACCATACAGACCCTGTTTTCCGGCAGAAATGCCTCCAACTTCCTTTTCTGTGTATAAAACTGCCTGGTCTGTATTTCAAAAATTCCCTCCGGCACTTTAACATCCGCATAAAAACTGCCGACTTTAATTTCCTGGTACTCTTCATTTCCAAAATAATTCTTCAATGCCGCATGTACCGTTTTCTCGGACAGTGTGCCTATTTCGTTTGTTTTTTCCCCATTAAAACGATTGACCGCCCTGTCACATGCTTCGCTGAAACGCAGGCGGTCATCATCCATAACTTTAAATTTTTCAAGAAAATTCATCGTCTTATTCAATTGAGCAATAATCTCCAAATACCTGATTTGCAAGAGCCACAAGATTATCCCTTGTAAGATTAATTCCGCATCTGGTATGAATTCCGTGAGCTGCAGCCTGTTCCTCCGTATAATTTGCAAGAGAATATGTACTGTCAACTACCGTCGCACCGTTCCAGCCCGGATAAACATAATGAGTAACCAAAGGAATTGCCTTAACGGTAGACTCATCAATATAAGTGCCCTCTGCATCCTTTATTATGGTAAGCGATGCCATACCTCCGAGAAGCCTTTCCCACTCGTCCTGTGTTGATGTGAAATTTCCCAAAGAATAATAGCACAGACTCTTATTGCCATTATCCGCAGTAACCCATTCAACCGGCTGAATTACATGTGGATGAGTTCCAAGTATGAGGTCTGCGCCGGCTTCCGTCATCAGCTTTGCAAAATTCACTTCCTGTGTTGTTGCATCATGAACATATTCCGTTCCCCAATGAGGACAGACTATGGTAAAATCAGCAATTTCTTCCGCTTTCTTTATATCTTCAATTACCTGCGGATTAATTGTATTGAAATCAATTGCCCTTGTGGTCTCATCATAGGCACAAAGCATATTGAGATGTCCTTCTGCGGACGCCGAGAAAGTCTCCCAGTTGTGACTGTATGTGTAATTAAGTATTGCTATTTTTATGCCGTCAACTTCCATCACCGGAATTTCCGACTGTTCTTCCTTTGTATCATAAATACCGACTACAAAAGTCTCCGGATGCTTTTCCTTCCAATACTTTACACAATTAAGCAGACCGTCTATTCCCATGTCAAATGCATGATTTGTCGCATGTGTAAAAACATTAAATCCGGCAGAAACCGCCGCATCACCTATTGCGGTAGGCGTATTAAAACTCGGATAGGAGCTTGCGCCCTTATCATCACCGCCAAAAATTGTTTCCTGGTTTATTATCTTTACATCCACACCTTCGAGATATGGTTTGACATTGGCAAACAGGCATGAAT
This sequence comes from uncultured Lachnoclostridium sp., assembly GCA_964584255.1. Taxonomy (GTDB): domain Bacteria; phylum Bacillota; class Clostridia; order Lachnospirales; family Lachnospiraceae; genus UBA3775. Next base: position 126,053 of record CAZOZM010000005.1, read on the forward strand.
AGTCGAATGAACCGTCTTCCTGATGCCCTGCCTTAAATACTCCGGTATGAACCAAATCGTCCCCGACAGCTATCAGTTTCACCTGTGACGGTGCAATCGTCGGAGTAGGTGTAGGTGTCTCTTCATTATTGTCTGAGATGTTACCGTCAGCACTTTCCGTCACCGTAACATTATTATTTCCCGTTTTTACGGTATCCTTGCCTTTGCCATTAATGCGGCTTATTACACTCCAACAGATACCTATGGTAAGAAGAACCAATATGACAAGGACACTGCATATCATCACTATCCTATGTATTCTCTGCTGTTTTTCCTTCTTGGCAACGGCCTCTCGAAGCTTTCTTTCATTTTTCTTTGAACGGTTGCTTTCTGAGCCGACCATGCGCTCACTGTCATTTCTTCTGTTAGTCATTCCATCGTAAGCCGCACTGTCATTTTTCCTCTTGGCCATTCCGTCGTAGGCCGCACTGCCGCCTCTCACACTCTGCTTAGGCGCACTGCGCTTTACACTTTCATTTTTGAATGCCGTATTTCTTCCGTTCATACTGCTCTTTGGAGCCGCATTTCCTCTGACCGTGTCTTTTTTCTGAGATGAGCCTTTTCCGGTCATTCCGCTCCTTGAAGACACATTTCCTCTGACCGGACTTCCGTTTGTATTTACATTTTTTCTTCCGGTACTGCCGTCTGAATTTACATTTCTTCTGACACTTCCGTTCCGGCCTGCCGCATCGCGTCTTCCGTTATTCCCGGAACCGTTGGCACTTCCGCGTCTTTTTCCGTCATCATACATTATGATTTTGCCCTCCTTATGACATTATACCGTAACGTCTTCCAGGTTGAATCTTATTACCTTGGACAGGTTTTCCAAACTCAATTCTACCTGATAACCTATTTTTCCTGCCGAGAAGATAATCGTGTCATGCTTCTCCGCAGATTTATCAATCGTGGTCATAAAAAACTTCTTCATTCCTATGGGTGAACATCCACCATGTACATAACCCGTAAGCGGAAGCAGTTCCTTCTGCTTAAGCATTTCTATTGATTTTTCTCCCACTGACTTTGCCGCTTTCTTCAAATCCAGTTCTTCACCGACCGGAATCACAAACACATAATTTTTTCCGGTTTTACCAACAGTAACCAGTGTTTTAAAAACCATTTCCGGATTCTCTCCCAAAAGTTCTGCCACCTCTGTGCCGACCGTCGTTGCATTTGAAGAATAATCATATGAATTATATGAGATCTTTTTGCCGTCAAGAATACGCATCACATTCGTTTTTTCCATATTCACGCTCTCCAATCACGCAGCTGCGGCAATTTTCGCCGCGGATTCTCCTCCATCATACAAATCCCGGCAAAAAACCGCCTGATTCGATTTATTATATCTTAACAACACGCCATTTGCAAGGTTTTCCTAATAGAGCAGGGACTTTCGACTTTTTTTAGGATAAAAAAAGCAGACTGCCGATTTCCGGCAGTCCACCAATATATTTATCGCTCTTTCAGATTGTCTTTTGCATCTGACAGCTCCGCATTTACCGTTCAATCACAGGTATACACTTTCGCAAAACACCTGCGTACCGGTTAATCAAGCTTCATGTCACCGTCTTTTACCCATCCGAGCTTTCTGAAGATAAGGTCAAAGATAATTGAAAAGACAGCAGGCAGAACAAAAGAAATAAGTATAAGTCCCGTCCAGTCAGCCGCTGTAATTGCTGTCTTTAAACCTGCTGAAACATCATTTACCCATCCCGTGTATACTCCAATCTGACCTACAAGACCACATGTACCCATACCGGAAGATACTGCCGCACCGTTCATCTTAAGTCCAAACAGACAGGTGGCAATCGGACCGGTAATTGCAGATGCAAGTGTCGGTGCTAGCCATATTCTTGGATTTCTGATTATGTTACCCATCTGGAGCATTGATGTTCCTATACCCTGTGACACAAGGCCGCCCCATTTATTATCTCTGAATGAAATAACAGCAAAACCTACCATCTGAGCACAGCATCCTGCAAGAGCCGCACCGCCTGCAAGACCGGTAAGACCAAGTGCCGCACATATTGCCGCTGAAGAGATAGGAAGCGTAAGTGCAATACCTACAATTACGGAAACCACAATTCCCATAAGGAACGGCTGAAGATCCGTAGCCCACATGATAATGTCTCCTACCTTTGAAGCCGCTTTTCCAAGTGCCGGCGCCCACCATGCCGCAAGAGCCACACCTGTTCCAATTGTTACAAGCGGCGTTACAAGAATGTCAACCTTTGTTTCTTTAGAAACCGCCTTACCGATTTCAGCTGCAATAATCGCAACAACCAGAACCGCAAGAGGGCCGCCCGCACCACCGAGTGCATTTGTTGCAAATCCTACCGTAATAAGCGAAAACAAAACCAATGGCGGACAATGAAGAGCATAGCCTATTGCCACTGCCATTGCAGGACCTGACATTGCAGATGCAAGACCGCCGACGGTATAGTCAACACCGCCGATTGTTGCCACTATTGCAGTAAGAAAACCTATATTAAACTGTGTTCCTACTGAGTTAATGATTGTACCTATAAGAAGGGAACAGAAAAGACCCTGTGCCATCGCGCCGAGAGCATCTATACCATATCTCTTAAGGGATATCTCTATATCCTTTCTTTTAAGAAATGCCTTGAATTTACCCGGCTGTTTTTCACTGACTTTTGTCTCAGCTTCACTCATACAAAAAACCTCTACTTTCTTGTCATTGGTTTACACCTGTAAACCTTACTTTACACTTAAATCTGCTACATTGTATCACAGAAAAGAAATAATGCAAGACCTTTTTGAAATTCTCTCCAAATATCTGCTGCCTCCGGCCTTCCCTTTTAACCCATCTTCATCAGACAAAGCTTACGACTCTTTATCATCACAATAAAAAAAGCACATCCGACGGTTTTTTCAAACCGAAGAATGTACTTTACTGCTTTTCATTGTTTCTTTTTTTTGCCCGGTATCTGTGCAAGTATGATTGCCGCAAAAATCAGGACACATCCGATTAACTCCCTGGAGGACATTCTTTCCTGAAGAAGTATCGCTCCCGCAATCACGGCAAACACGGACTCCAGACTCATAAGCATTGATGCAACAGTCGGATTTACTCCATTTTGTCCGATTATCTGTAAAGTGTAGGCAACTCCGCTTGAAAGCACTCCCGCATACAGAAGCGTCACCCATGCACCGGCATCCATGAAAGCCGGATACCACTGTTTTATCCCCTCAATCGAATGATTCATGTCAACAAAAAATGTAGGAATAAGTCCTATGATTCCGGACACCAAAAACTGTATACACGAAAGCCTCACTCCATCACAAAGCGGTGAAAAATGGTCAACAAGCATAATCTGTATTGCAAACATGAGTGCCGACATCATCACCAGCGAATCCGAAAGCCGGAGACTTAAACCGTCTTTCATGCAAAGACTGTATAAACCGGCTACCGTAAGGAGTACGCCGATTATAATATTCCAGCCGCACTTTTTGTTAAAGAACAATCCCAATATCGGTACAATCAGTATGTAACATGCTGTTAAAAAGCCCGCTTTTCCCGAGCCCGAACCCATATAAATTCCAAGCTGCTGAAGATTTGTCGCCAGACATAGAGCCAGACCGCAAAGCACACCGCCTTTTATAAGAACTTTCTTTTCTTCGCTGCTCTTCGGTATCTTCCGACCGGGCAATACCTTGTCCAGAACAATTATTGCCGGCACCAAAACCAACGAACCTATTAGGGAACGTATGCAGTTAAAGCTGTACGGCCCGATAAGATCGCCGCCTTTGCTTTGAGCAACAAAGGCGACTCCCCATATCAGGGCCGTAAGCACAAGTAACAGTAAATTTCTGATTTCTCTTGACATAATTTCTCTTATTTGTAGGATTCAAGCATCGCATTTAAAATCTCCGGATAAAAGATTTCAAACTTGTCTCTGTCAATCATTCCAAAGTTTTCTTCTCCGACTTTTGTTCCGCCATTATCCCAGAGTACACAGGCTATGCCATTTTCAGCAGCCCTCTCCGTATAAGCCTTTGACCATGCGATACGATCTTCCGTATTATCCTTATTTGTAGAACCAAACTCATCAATTACTACACCGACACCCTGGTCGATGAATTTTTTCTTAAGCTGTTCCATGAAATTAAGTTCGTTATTCCTGCTTCCGTCCCACTCCGTATATCCGTTTGCATTCATTGCAAAATCATATGGTGAATATGCATGTACGGAAACAATTATTCTGTTTGCATCATCCCCCGGTGCAAAGAAAGCTGAATTTAAGGCATTCTGCGCCGAAGCACATATACTTGGAACCATGAGATATCTTGTTTTATTATATCCTTCAGATTCTCTGATAAGATTTACAAACTGCTGATTAAGTTTATCAACACACTTAATCGCCTCAACACCTTCTTTATCATTATCATTGAACCACCACTCTTTTGCGGTTCCGGAAAGTCTTGGCTCATTCATTACTTCAAAAATCAGATGTTCATCATAGTTTTTAAAGTTCTCGGCAATCTGTGTCCATATGTTTATAATATATGCTTCTGCATTCTCATAGTTTGCTTCCGTAGGATAATATGCATCATTATCATGGTGAGAGTTGAGAATTACATAAAGTCCCGATTCAAGTGACCAGTCAACAACCTGAGTTACCCTGTTCATCCACTTTTCGTCTATTTTTCCTTCATCATCGATATGATTGCTCCACGATACCGGAATTCTTATTGTTGTAAAACCGGAAGATGCAACAAATTCAATAAGCTCCTTTGTAGTCATAGGCTGACCCCATGAGGTCTCCGACATAAGACCGCTGCCACCGGTTGCCTCCAATGTGTTGCCAAGGTTCCAGCCGAGTTTTAATGAAGCTGCAAAATCCACCGGATTATCAGCAACCGCTCCGCCTGTAAAACCTTTGTCATCTGCTTCGCCATCTTCATCATTATCTGCAGGTGCCTGCGTTACTTCATTTCCGTTTGAAGAACTTCCGGAATCACCCGAACAGCCCGTAACCCCCACAATCATTCCAACCGACAGTACTGCCGCCGCTGCCGCAGTCACAAGTTTTTTTAACTTCATAATACCTTAGTCCTTTCTCCGACCTTTATTTTCGGGGTAAACCCATTTTTTATATAATACCACCAAATCATTGAAATTTCATTAAATCTTTTTCTTTCTGCATAACAGGATACCAACCAGTAAAAGGACCGGGAATATAATTGCCGCAAGTATTCCCATACGGAGATTTCCGTTCATTTTATCAGAAACAAATCCTGCAAGAGTAGGTCCTGCCGAACATCCTATGTCTCCGCCCAGTGCCAGAAGTGCGAACATTACAGTACCGCCTCTTTTTATTGATGCCGCCGCCTTACTGAAAGTACCCGGCCACATTATTCCTACCGCAAGTCCGGTCATCGCACATCCCGCAAGACCGATTACCGGATTTGAAATCAAAGCAATGCAGAGATATGTCGCCATACACATAAGGCAGCTTGCCGACATAAACGCATCCAAATCTATTCTGTCACCGTATTTTCCATAAAAAGACCTCGAAATTCCCATCATGACCGCAAAAGACATCGGTCCTGCCAAATCTCCTATGGTCTTGGTTACTCCAAGTCCGTTTTCGGCAAAGAGAGAGGCCCACTGGCTTACAGCCTGCTCGCTTGCTCCAGCGCACACCATCATAACAAACAGTATGAGAAAGTATCTGTTCTTCAGCAGTTCAGCGAAGCCGCAGCCTTTTTCGCCATCCTCCACAATTGGAGCCAGCGGAACCGTCGCAAAAGCAAACATGTTGCAAACAGGAACCAGTGCCCATATTCCTGCAAGGATTCTCCAGTTTTCTATACCAAAAGCCACGAAAAATAAGGTTGAAAACAACACTACTCCCACATGACCCCAACAATAATACGAATGAAGCATGCTCATGGTTTTTTCTTTATTGTCCGTAGGACATGATTCAACCACCGGACTTACAAGAACTTCCAACAAGCCTCCTCCTATCGCATATACCATTACCGGAATGAGAATTCCGATAAAATGATTTGACATCAGATCCGGCAAAAACATAAGCAGCACAAGACCTGCCGCCGAAAACGCATGTGCAATTATCATTGATGCCCTGTAACCTATTTTATCCACAAAAAGTGCGGAAACGAGGTCAACAATCAACTGTATGCCGAAATTAAACGTTACCAAAAGCGTAATGTCCGATAACGGAATCCCATAGCTGCTTCTGAAAGTAAGGAAAAGAAGCGGCACAAAGTTGTTTATTATTGCCTGAATTACATATCCGAAAAAACATGCTCTTATTGTCTTATCATAACCCTTGTTCACTCTGACAACCTCCGCAAAAAATTGTGCTAATTGTACCACAGTGCCGGTATGATGTCCATGTTAATTAAACTGCTTTCATGTGTTTTTCAACCATCTTTAAAAAGTAGGAATGTATCAGCTTTGAATCTGAAAGTTCCGGGTGAAATGCCGTCACGAGCTGGTTTCCCTGCCTTGCGGCAACTATCCTGTCATCACATACCGAAAGCACCTCCACATTTTCCGAGACCTTCTTTATATAAGGTGCTCTTATAAATTTCATCGGGACCTCTCCCAATCCGCCGAAATTACCAATTGTTTCAAAGCTTCCAAGCTGTCGTCCGTACGCATTTCTCACTGCACATATTTCCATTGTGGCGAAATGCCTGCGACTGTCATTCTCAATTTTCTCCGCCAGCATGATAAGTCCGGCACATGTACCGAATACCGGAAGTCCTGACTCAATTTTTTCCTTCAAAATTTCATATATTCCAAGCTCACGCACCAGTCTTCCCATGACCGTACTTTCGCCTCCGGGAATTACAAGTCCGTCAAAATCCCCGACCATATCTGCCGCTTTTCGGATTTCAAAAACCGATGCTCCAAGAGCTTCCAACATCGTTTCATGTTCGACGAAAGCACCCTGTACTGCCATAACACCAATTCTCATAATTTCTACCTTTTCTGCATCAGCACTTTTATTTCATCTTCATTTATTCCAACCATTGCTTCACCCAAATTTGCCGACAGTTCGGCAATGAATGCAGCATCCTTATAGTTAATTACCGCCTTGACTATCGCGGCTGCCCTCTTCGCAGGATTGCCGGATTTAAATATACCTGAACCGACAAAAACACCTTCTGCTCCAAGCTGCATCATAAGTGCCGCATCTGCCGGAGTGGCTACTCCTCCTGCAGCAAAATTAACCACCGGAAGCCTGTGATTTTCATGAACATAACGCAGTAAATCGTAAGGTACACCCATCTCCTTGGCATTATTATATAATTCATCGTCTGCAAGAGACACAACTCTTCTGATTTCACTGTTCATATTTCGCATGTGCCTTACAGCCTGAACGACATCACCGGTTCCAGGTTCTCCCTTTGTTCTTATCATGGAGGCTCCCTCGGAAATTCTTCTGAGTGCCTCACCTAAATCTCTGGCACCGCATACAAAAGGTACTTTAAAAGCTGTTTTATCAATATGATAGACATCATCCGCCGGTGAAAGAACTTCACTTTCATCTATGTAATCAATTTCAAGCGCCTCCAGTATCTGAGCCTCAACAAAATGTCCTATCCTGACTTTCGCCATTACAGGTATGCTTACAGCCTCCTGAATCCCTTTAATCATTGCCGGGTCACTCATTCTCGCAACACCGCCTGCTGCCCGTATGTCTGCCGGAATTTTTTCCAATGCCATTACCGCACATGCACCGGCCTCCTCCGCAATTTTTGCCTGTTCGGGAGTCGTAACATCCATTATCACTCCTCCTTTAAGCATTCCGGCAAGTTCACAGTTAAGTTCGTATCTTGACATAACCTGATTTCCTCCTTATAAAACATTCTTTCCCTGACAATTCTCTCATTCAGAAGATGTCGGTTTTTGTAGAGAATTTACTTCGAAGCTGATATCATTATATTTGAATCTGACATTACTTAAATACCCAGTTTAAATTATTTTTATAGGGTCAGATACAAAGGAGGAAAATTATGTTTACCATGAACTTTAATGCGCAGACACCTCTCTACCGCCAGCTTTACGAAAAAATAGTCACTCTCATATTAGACGGCAGACTGAAATCCGGCGAAAAGCTTCCTTCCAAAAGACAACTTTCAGAACATATACACATAAGCATAAGAACCATAGAAACCGCCTACGACCAGCTTCTTTCCGAAGGCTATATATCTTCCAGACCTAAAAGCGGTTACTACGTCAGTCCGATTGATCCCGGCCGTGTACATCTTGAATCAGCTGATTTGACAACTTACATTCCATCTCCAAAAATCACGGACTTCAAATACGATTTTCGCACCAATTCATCAGACACTTCAAACTTTCCTTTTTCCGTCTGGTCAGGTCTCATGAGAGAAACACTCCGAAGCGAAGGCAGTCACATATTGAAGCAGAGGGAGCATGCCGGTCTGTATGAACTTCGCAGGGAAATTGCCCGTTACCTGAAATCATACAGAAACATTTCCGTCTCTCCCGACCACATCATCGTAGGTGCCGGAAGTGAATACCTCATAAATCTCATTATTCAACTGCTCTGCATTCATAACAAAGGGAGTGAACAGATATTTGCCGTGGAAAATCCCGGATACCATAAAATTGCAAGAATACTTTCCGCCAACCGCATAAAAACTGAGTACATCTCCATGGATTCAAAGGGAATTGATGTTAACCTTCTAAAAAAATGCCATGCAAATGTCGTTCATGTAACTCCATCTCATCACTTTCCACTCGGAATCGTCATGCCCGTGGGAAGACGCTATGAACTGCTTAATTGGGCTGCCGACACCTCTTCCTACATAATAGAAGATGACTATGACAGCGAATTCAGATATACCGGCCATCCGATTCCTGCCCTCGAGTCCCTGGATACAAACGGAAGGGTCATTTATATAAACACTTTTGCCAAGAATCTTGCACCCTCACTGCGAATCAGTTACATGGTGCTTCCGGACTCGCTTACAGGTACCTTCAACAGCTGTTTTTCCTTCTATTCAAACACCGTATCTGCATTTGAGCAGTATACACTGGCTCATTTTATGTCCGAAGGACATTTTGAAAGATACATAAACCGAATGCGGCTCATCTATAAACAGAAAATGGAACTTCTGACCACCTGTATCGCAGCCTCCCCGTTGAACAATTTCACCGAAACTGCCAAATGCGACACTGGGCTGCATCTTCTTCTCACGGTTAAGAACGGCATGTCCGAGTCCGTCCTCATTCAGAAGGCCGCTTCTGCCGGCATATACCTTAAAGGTATTTCTGAGTTCTGTCACGGTGACTGCGGCGGATACCCGATGATTATTCTCGGTTTTGCAGGAATAAGTACTGATTCTATTCCACATGCAGTTCAAATATTATCCGATGCATGGCGTTCGGATGATGATTCCAAGAATTTTCCACCTCTTTAACAGCTTTATCCACTGACATAACATCCTGCCCGAACTATAATCAAACCAACAATAAAGTATGTGTATTTTCCACTCACACTTTGTTCGCGGATTATGAAAGGGGGGATGGCAGAAACTGCTTTATAAAACATTTCTGCCGAAATGTCATGAATACAAAAAAATTAAACGGATTCACTGCCGGAAGTGTCAGTCTTCTTCCCGGCCTGTTCAAAGAACGCTCTGATATCAACATAGCCTACCTTATGGAACTCAACAGCCAGTGTCTTCTCCAGAATTTCTATCTGGAAGCCGGGATAATAATGCCGGGACTTCAGGTTGTCGAAAATCCTGAAACCGCACTCCTGCACTGGGGTTGGGAAGCTCCTACCTGTCAGCTTCGGGGACATTTTCTCGGTCATTGGATGTCTGCCGCTGCCGTTCTTTGTGCAGACGGGAAGGATGCAGAACTTAAAGCAAAACTTGATTACATAGTTGATGAGCTCGAAAAATGCCAGGAGGTCAATGGCGGTAAATGGATTGGCTCCATTCCCGAAAAATATTTTAAAAAGCTTGAAACAGGTGATTATATATGGTCTCCACAGTATGTAATGCATAAAACACTTCTAGGGCTCATGCATACATATGAATATACCGGTTCCGAAAAAGCACTGAAGATTCTTGACAAAGCCGCCGACTGGTATGTTGACTGGATTAGGGGGTTGAATGAGAGGGGAAGTTATGCCGTTTATAAGGGTGAAGAAGGCGGTATGCTTGAAGTCTGGGCCAACCTCTACACCCTCACCAATAACGAAAAATATCTTTCCCTCGCAAAAGAATATGATCATCCGGGGACTTTCGACCAGCTTCTTAACGGACAGGATGTGCTTACGAACTGCCATTCCAATGCAAGTATTCCTTGGGCGCATGGTGCTGCCCGACTCTATGAAACAACCGGCGAAAGAAGGTGGCTCGACATTGTAAAAGCCTTTTGGAAATGTGCTGTCAGAGACCGTGATCTGTATTGCACGGGCGGTCAGAATGCCGGTGAATTTTGGATTCCTCCAAGAATGAACGGTCATTTTATGGGCGAACGAAACCAGGAATTCTGCACCGTTTACAACATGGTACGTCTTGCCGACTATCTTTACCGCTTCACCGGAGAAACGGAATATGCAGACTTTATTGAGCAGAATCTCTACAACGGTTTCCTTGCTCAGCAGAATAAGCACACCGGACTTCCAACCTATTTTCTTCCTCTTGCAGCAGGTTCCAGGAAGAAATGGGGAAGTAAGACCAGAGATTTCTGGTGCTGCCATGGCACAATGGTTCAGTCGCAGACTCTCTATACCTCTCTCTGCTATTATACAGACACCGAAAACAAACGTCTGGTAGCCGCACAATACATCCCGTCCACGGTCAAATGGACTGACAGTGAGGGCACCATTGAAATCAGCCAGACAACAGATATGAAATATTATAACTCGCAGGCCTTCTTTGATGAAAAAGATGAAAGCACCATGTCAAGATGGCTTCTCAAATTTGAAATAAAAGGAAGACGACACTTCACTTTCTCTCTCCGTATGCCTGACTGGCTTTCGGGCAATCCGGTGCTCAGCATAAACGGCGAAGAAATCAACGATTATACGATTTCTGACGGCTATCTTGATTTGGAAAGAGATTGGGATAACGACATGATAAGTATCTATCTCCCGGCGTCACTCACACTCTCCAGACTCACCGACATGCCGGAAATGGCCGCCGTAAAAGAAGGTCCTATCGTCTTGGCCGAACTCAGCGAAGAAGACTGCGGACTTGAAATACACGAATCATTGGAAAACACACTTATACCTCAGCTTGAACATACTTACGATGTTTTTCCATGGCTTCAGAGCTGCTATCGTACAAGATTTCAGAAAAAAAACACCCGCTATGTCCCTCTTTATGACATAACGGATGAATCTTATACCATCTATCACACCCTGACCTGAGATCACGGATTTTGCCGGTACTCTGTCGGTGTAACTTTTTTATATTTTTTAAAAACTTTCATAAAATACTTTTCATCGGGGAAGCCACAGGAATATGCCGCTTCCCTGATGCTTATTTCGGGGTTCGAAAGCATAAGTTCCGAAGCCTGTATTCTTATTCTGTTTGTATATTCCGTCAGTGAAACTCCGACATTTTTCTTAAACATCGAAGAGAAATAATCCGTCTGGTATCCGGCACGCGCAGCAATATCCGAAACACGGAAATTACTGCTGTAATTACTTTTTATCCAGTCGCATACCGAATATATCACCGGATTAATGCCGCTTTTCAACTCATCAGCCCTTTTGAGATTCTGCCGTGACACTTCCATAAGCATCAGACTCATCATGTAATCTGCCATACGGCCTTTTCCGCCATTTTCCTCCGTAGACATCGCCAGAAGCCTCTTAATCATGACACTTATCAGGGAGGATGAAATCAGCTCTCCATACTCTGAAATCCCATTGCCGCACTCATCCTTACGATGATCGCCACATTCATCTTCATCTGATTTTATTCCTCCGTTCGGAATGAAATGAGCCCAGAAGTAGGAAAGCTCTCCCTCAGAGGGTTTCGTTCCAAAATGTTCCTCTCCTGCCCTCAATATAATATACTGTCCCGGTTTAAGTTCAAAATCCCTGCCGGCCGAATTTATGTACAACGTACCGGCTGAAAGATATATTAAAACATTTATTCCGAAACACCTTCTCTGATGTATAAAATCCTTTTTGCTGTTGAGCTGACCGCATACATCAAAATAGAGAGGTTCTGAGATATTGATATAAAGTTTTCTTACATTCATTTTCTTTTCCTCTGTCAATCCCCAAAAAAACACAGCATGTCACCCGACAGACACATTATCATTTTTTCATGCCGGGAATCATTCCGAAACCGCTGCCGGCTTCCTCTCACGAACCGCTTCCGTTAAGTCCTTCACTATCTCTCCCGCCATTATAAGACCTTCCACAGCCGGAACAAATGCCGTACTTCCGGGTGCCGGACGGTTTCCTCCGGCCTTTACCCTCTCATCTCCGGCCGGTACTATCGGCTGCTCATCCGAAAAAACAACTTTAAGATTCTTAATTCCTCTTTTTTTAAGTTCTCTTCTCATTACCTTTGCCAAAGGATCCATAGTTGTTTTATATATATCGGAGACCCTGAACCTCGACGGATCAAGCTTATTTCCGGCTCCCATTGCACTGATTACCGGAACTCCCGCTTCCTTTGCCCTCACTATGATTTCTATTTTTGCCGCAACCGTATCAACCGCGTCCACTACATAATCATATTCCCCGAAATCGAAATCCGAAGCATTCTCCGGAAGAAAAAAACACTGATGAATTCTCACCTCCGCTTCCGGATTTATCGAAAGCATTCTTTCCCTCATCACTTCCGTCTTATATCTTCCGACAGTATTTTCCGTCGCTATAATCTGACGATTAAGATTCGATAAACATACCGTATCATTGTCTGTCAAATCAAACTTTCCGACACCGCTTCTGACAAGCGCCTCACATACATATCCACCGACACCGCCGACTCCAAATACAGCCACCCTCTTTTTCTTCATTTCATCCACGGCTTCACTTCCGATTAGCATTGCCGTTCTTGAAAAACGTTCGTCCATCTTATAAATATAATCCGATTACTCATTACCTGAACAACGGATTTTCCCCTTTCTTACATTCTCACATTTTAAGAAAACATCCTGTCATTTACACTTTATCCGACAAAAGATTTTTCTGTCTGAAATCCCCGCGTAAAAGTCATGCAAACATCCTTCTAAAACTGCATCCCGTAAAAAACTTCACCCTTCATATTCTTCCAGGCGATACTTCCATCTTCAATTATCATATAGGAATTTACACTGTCGCCCTTAGGAAGTGAAACAGAGCCCGGATTCAGGTAATAATTATCATTTCCGAATTTCTCCCATGTCGGAACATGTGTATGGCCATAAAGCAGAATGTCACCTCTGCACAGTGGTGGCAGGGAATCCGTGTTGTACTTATGGCCATGAGTGGCATAAATCAACCGGCTTCCGAAAGGAATAATACAATAATCAGCCATAATCGGGAACTGAAGCACCATCTGGTCCACCTCCGCATCACAGTTTCCCCGTACACAAAATATCTTTTCCCTGTATGTATTCATCAGATTAATCACGCCCTTAGGGTCGTATTGGCAGGGCAGACTGTTTCTCGGGCCATGATACAAAATATCACCAAGAACCAACAGCCTGTCCGCCTTTTCCCTTTTAAAAGCTTCTATCATTTCGTTACAGTAATATAGTGACCCGTGAATATCAGAAGCCACCATGATTTTCATTTTACTCATAAACATCTCCGTTTTCTCCTTTAATATTTCCTGCCGGCTGATTATATCACGAACCGCACTTCGTGCCTGATGATTTCTTCGAAATCTTTCGTGATCCATTCGTCGCTCACAGAGAGAAAAGGAGTTTTCTTTCTGCTTACTTTGCCCATCATCACACTTTAATTTCGGCACTCGCAAAGAGAGAGAGCAATCTCTCTCTTTGCTCACTTTGCTAATTTTTTTCATGATCCGCAGGCTAAGCCGATTTAGAAGCCACAATTAATTTTAGCCACACAGCGGCAGTAAATAAAATCTTTAAATAAATCCGGCAAAAACAGATGCCGCCACTACCGTAAGTATACCTGAAACGGCTATTGCCAAACTGCTCATTGCACCTTCGGTTTCACCCATCTCCATTGCTTTGGCAGTTCCTATTGCATGAGATGCCGATCCAAGCGCCAGCCCTTTTGATATGGGTTCTTTTATGTGAAAAACCTTGCACACAAACTCACCTATTATGTTTCCAAGCACTCCGGTAACCACAATCACCGCTACCGTAATCGTTACATAACCGCCAAGTTCTTCCGAAACTCCCATTCCTATTGCAGTCGTAATGGATTTAGGAAGAAGCGTTACATATTCTTCGTGTGACAGCCCCATAATTGCTGAAAGTATCAAAACCGTTAAAAGACTTGTAAGCACTCCGGATACAATTCCGGCCATAACCGCCTTCCAATTCTTTTTCAACCGGTTCCACTGTTCATACAGAGGAATTGCAAGACACACTGTTGCCGGTGTCAGAAACCAGCTTATATATTTTGCACTTTCGTTATATACCTCATAATCTACGTCTCCTGCAAGCAGAACAGCAATTGTGATAATAATTGATATCAGCAGCGGATTGAGAATTCCGAGTTTGAACTTTTTCTTTAGTGCAGAACCGATAAGATAGGCTGCAAGGCTTAATGTTACTCCGGCATACATGGAGTTTTTAAAGAGCTCATTTATCATTTTTCTGCTCCTTTCGTCTCTCCGCTTTTATAATCAACTGGGAAATCCCACCTGCCGCCGCCATAACGGTTACGGTCGAAACCACGGTAATTATGCTGACCGGAAGCCACATTGGTTTCAGTATATTCCAACTCACCATAAGCCCTACTCCTGCCGGAATAAACATTACCGGCATAATCTCTATCAGAAATTTCCCCGCTTCCTTAACATCTTCTATTTTCAACATTCCGCTCATCAGCAGTAAAAAAAGTATTACCATACCATAAATACTCGCCGGTATCGGCAACGGCAAAAAATACTTTAGCAGTTCACCCGCCAGAGAGATTGCCAATATAATTAAAAACTGTCTGATATATTTCATTTTGTTTTCTCCGCTTTACTTTTTTGCAGTGACATTATAGTCAAAAAGGCAAAAAACATCAATATACCGCTTATAAATCCCAAAAAAAGGATTGAAATCACTTCCAATCCTTTTCCTTAAACCGTCGTTCCTATTTTACGAATAAATATTGCTATTTACTCTGTTTCTTTTTTGTATATGTTTCTGTGAATGCCAGTACTGCGGCAATTGCAATAATATAGTACAGACTCACCCGGTCTCCCGTGGCAGGTTCCTTGTCCATTGCACCGGAATCCGGCACCTGTGTATTCTGTTCACCTTCATCAGTCAAATCTTTCAACCTGTCAGTTGTTTTCAGTCGGATATCTCCGCATTCACATGAATGTTTCAAGAGGCCTTCCTCAAGATTCGTTGCCTCTTTTACCTCTTCTGTTACATATGTATGCTTGTGATTGAAATGAAATTTCACTGCCGTTAACCGGTCTGTTTCACCATTTATTTCTATGGCATTCCACTCTTCTTCCGTACCGCCATAATAAACATCTTTTAAAGCTGCACATTCACAAAGAGCACCCTCGTCAATCTTGGTAACTCCGACAGGGATGTATATCTTTTCCAGACTTTCAGATGTTACAAGGAAAGAAAATGGAAGTTCACTGACTCCTTCAGATATTGATATCTGTTTCAAATTTTTGCATGCAACAAGCACCAGTTCATCAAACTTAGTAAAACCTTTCAGCAGTATGAGAATTTCCATGTTGTTACAGCCTGTCATTGCTGTAAAACCAATTTCCTTTACCGTATCAGGGAATTCAACAATTTTTCCTACCTCCGGCGGAAAAGCCGCAAAAACACATGTCAAGTCCCCATTGTATATAATTCCGTCTTTCTTTATAAGATTCTTGTTTTTCTCTGAAATTGTTAAGGTCTTGATGTTCTCACTTTCAAACGAGCTTCCTTTAAGTTCCTTAAGTCCCTCACCGATATAAACGCTCTCCAGTGAATCACAAAGTGCAAATGAAGCACTTCCTACACTTACAACATTATCGGGAATCTCAAGTTTCTTTAAGGAAACCGCAGTCATAAACGCATTTTCTCCGATATGTGTCACTCCTTTTCCCAAATCAATTTCTTCCAATCCGTAACATTCGGAAAAGGCACAGGTACCCAACTTTTCAAGAGTATCCGGAAGCTTCAATGACTTAAGACCC
This sequence comes from uncultured Lachnoclostridium sp., assembly GCA_964584255.1. Lineage (GTDB taxonomy): Bacteria > Bacillota > Clostridia > Lachnospirales > Lachnospiraceae > UBA3775. The sequence goes on from CAZOZM010000005.1 coordinate 142,421, forward strand.
TCACATCCGCTGAACGCCCTGTAAGGAAGTTCCTTCAATCCGCTTCCCCATTCAATCGAATTAAGCCTGATGCAATCTGAAAAAGCACGTTCTCCCATTGTTTCAACACTGTCCGGGAGTTCAATGCTCTCAATTGATTCACATTCAATAAATGATTCTTCTCCTATTGCATCAAAACCTTCATTTATTACAACTTTCTTTATGTCATACATTATGACGCTCCAATCCGGGAATTCCCAGCAGTCAAGCGTACCCGTACCGCTGAAAACAATTTCACCCGTGGAGGAATCATAAACATAAGATGCATTATCTCCGTTTGTGCCTGTCTTCACGGTATCACCGTCTGCAAAAGCCATACCCGTCATTGACACTGCCAAAATCACAGTACCTGCCATAATCTGCATCGTCTTTTTTATATATTTACCGAAAAATCTCGTTCTTACCTCCTGTTTTGCTGGTTTTATTACCCGTAGCTCTTTGATATATCCGGCTCACAGGGTCTAATCTTTTGGATATATTTTAACATTAAAAACCGGACATTTCAACGTAAATATGCACTGATTAGTTGTTTACAAGTCGATAGACTAACAGCTGTACTGATTATGCAAATCGGTAGGATTCTGCAATGACGGAATAATTGCTTTTTTCAGTATTGCCGGTTTCTCTTTGGTTTTACTGACAGCTTCAGCAGGCAGTTTATGTTTCTACGCCAAAAGTTCCGTATTGCCAGGGTCGAGAATCACCAGAATAGTTCGTATATTCTCATTGCTTTAATCCCGGATTACTGATGTCCTTTTATCTGCTTTTCAATATCTTTAATTGCCAGTAAATATTCTTC
>CAZOZM010000006.1:0-128928 GCA_964584255.1 uncultured Lachnoclostridium sp.
AAGGGTTGCCAGGAATGTCTCATTTTAAATTGTGCTATTTAGATGCTAACACTACTAAAGTATGAAAATAATTTTTTTCTATATGGAAATTGCAGGTTGAATTAGAGAAAAAAAGCAGTATGTGATGAATTGGAATCATCACATACTGCTTTTTAAAAGTTGATTTCTATTCGGTAAAGAGAAGATGGAATGTAGTGCTTGTTGGAAACCAATACTCTTTTGTTCTCATCGTAGATGGTTTCCTGAATGAGCAGAAATGAATCTTTGTCGGATAAGGTGTAATTCTTTGCGGTGAAGTTTCCTGTTATGGAATGAGTAAAAATTCTTCTGCAGGAAATAATGTGCTCATAGCATTCTGTTTCAAGATAGTTAAAAAGTGTATCGCGGTCATTTAAATCAATGTGTTTTTCCGCAACAATCTCAATCGGAATAAAACTTAAGGTATATGCAAAGGTTGTTTTACCCTTTTTATACCATCTGTCAGCAATAACTACGGCAGGGGTGTATTGACCGAGTGTATCCGTTATGGATTGAGTAGGCGGCTCAATACGAAATTCAAACTCGGTAGAGTCCGGTGTTTTTGTACTATACAGATGAATGGGATGTATGTTTTTATCAGAAGAGGTTTCATTTTTTTTACAGTCTTCAGGTGAACAGATAAAATTTCCTACTCCGGGTACATTTTTGATTACGCCGTCTTCTATAAATAAAGCAAGGGCTTTTCTGAGGGTCATTCTGCTTACACCCATCTGTTCGGCAAGTATGGGTTCTGAAGGTAATTGGGAATTAACGGGATAGGTACCGTTTTTAATCAGTTCGTATATTCTGTCATAAACCTTGACATGCTTCAGTTTCTTTTTTGCGTTTTCTTCCGCGCTGATACTCATGCTGTTTCTCCGTTCTGCCGTTTATACGGTCGTTTCTTTAATACAGGAAAAGTCTAAAGCTCCGTCCTGTATAAATTTTCCATATAATGTTAAAACTATATAAGGAATTTGTCAATAACTAAAATACAATTAGACAAGTACAAAAGTTGAATAAACAACAAAAATCAAGTAAATATGCATATGAAACAAATTGCAACAGAGGTAGATTTGTGCAATATATACAAAATACCAATGAATAGTTTAGTAAATACTGATATTGAAATTAGACTTGTCTAAAAGTATAATACAGGCATAACAGAAAACACAACATGAGTTCAATATAACAGCTCATGTGATAAAAAAACAAACAGCTGCATGGGAGGCGGCAAAAAAGGAGGTATTTTTTATGCAGAATTATTCAGGTGAAGTAGGATTACAGTATCATTTACAGATCAGACCGGGTGATGTAGGACGTTATGTTATTATGCCGGGAGATCCAAAGAGATGTGAGAAGATTGCAAAGCATTTTGATGATGCAAAACTTGTTGCAGACAGCAGAGAGTATGTTACTTATACAGGTTACCTTAATGGAGAAAAGGTCAGTGTAACATCAACAGGTATCGGCGGTCCTTCTGCATCAATTGCACTTGAAGAGTTGGTTTTATGTGGAGCAGATACATTTATAAGAGTAGGAACATGCGGAGGTATTGAATTGGATGTTAAAGGTGGCGATATTGTTGTTGCCACAGGAGCAATCCGTATGGAAGGTACAAGCAGGGAATATGCACCGATAGAGTATCCTGCAGTTGCCGATCTTGATGTAACAAATGCTCTTGTATCCGCAGCGAAAGATTTGGGATATACTTATCATGCCGGAGTTGTTCAGTGCAAGGATGCATTCTATGGTCAGCATGAACCTGAAAGAATGCCGGTCAGCTATGAACTTTTAAATAAGTGGGAAGCATGGAAGAGAATGGGATGTAAGGCATCAGAGATGGAATCGGCAGCACTGTTTATTGCAGCATCACACTTAAGAGTACGTTGCGGTTCTACATTCCTTGTAGTAGGAAATCAGGAAAGAAATGCACTTGGTATGGATAATCCAATGTGTCACGATACTGAGTCGGCAATCAAGGTTGGCGTAGAAGCAATCAGAAAACTTATTGAAGCTGATAAGGCAAAATAGTATTTACTAAAAGATAAAAAAACGGAGGGTTTGGGGATGATATATGCGTTAAATATACTGGGAATCCTTGTTGTTCTCGGAATAGCATTCTTGATTTCTTGGAACAGAAAGGCCGTTAATTGGAAAGCAGTAATAAAGGCAGTGATTGTTCAGTTTATTATTGCGGTTCTGTTAATTAAGGTTCCTGTCGGCAAGAAAATCGTATCGGTAATATCGGATGGTATTACGGCAGTCATTAATTGCGGCCAGGATGGTCTGTCATTTGTATTTGGCAGCCTTTCAGACAGCGGAGCTTCAACCGGAAGCATTTTCATAGTACAGACATTGGGAAATATTATTTTCGTTTCTGCACTTGTAAGTCTTTTGTACTATATAGGTGTTCTCGGATTTGTTGTTAAGTGGATTGGTAAAGCCGTAGGAAAGATTATGGGAACTACAGAGGTTGAGAGTTTCGTAGCCGTGGCCAATATGTTCCTCGGACAGACTGACAGTCCTATTCTTGTAAGCAAGTATATTAAAAATATGACGGACAGTGAGATTATGGTTATTCTTGTATCCGGCATGGGAAGTATGTCCGTATCAATACTTGGCGGTTATCATGCACTCGGAATTCCGATGGACTACCTTTTGATAGCAAGTGCCCTTGTTCCTATCGGAAGTATTCTTATCTCAAAGATGATTCTTCCTCAGACAGAAAAGACACTTGAGATCACAGATGTAAAAATGGATAACAAAGGAAACAATGCAAACGTAATCGATGCCATTTCGGAAGGTGCCGGAATCGGTATGCAGATGGTAATCTCCATCGCGGCATCTCTGGTTGGTATAATCGGTATAGTTGCAGTAATTAACCTTCTTCTCGGCTTTGCAGGTATAAGCCTTGAACAGATCTTCTCATATATATTTGCTCCATTCGGTTATCTTCTTGGTTTTGAAGGTAAGGACATACTTATGGAAGGATCTTTACTTGGAAACAAACTTATAATCAATGAATTTATAGCATTCAAGGATTTAGGTGCCAATTTGGCAAACCTTGATCCAAGAACAGGAATGGTTGCGGCAATTTCACTTTGCGGATTTGCAAACCTTTCCAGCCTTGGAATCTGTGTATCAGGTATTGCAGTATTGTGTCCTGAAAAGAAGAGTACTCTTTCAAGACTTGTTTTCCGTGCAATGTTGGGCGGCGTACTTGTTAGTCTTTTAAGTGCAATGATCGTTGGATTTATAATGCTGTTTTAATAAAATTAGACAGGGCGATGCGGTAAAATGCATCGCTTTGTCATTCTTTGAGAGGTAGATATGGAAATAAAGAAATATAAAAGAATTTTTACGATTGTAGTTGATTCGTGTGGTGTAGGCGGCGCAAAGGATGCAGCAGCTTTTAATGATGCGGGAGCAGATACACTTGGTCATATTGCTGAAAAAGCAGAGCATCTCAATATTCCGAACCTCAGGAAGCTTGGAATAGCAAACCTGAAAGAATTAAATGGGATTGAACCGACGGTCAAGCCTTTGGCTTATTATACAAACCTCAACGAGGCGAGTAACGGAAAAGATACAATGACAGGACATTGGGAAATGATGGGTCTGCATATAATGACCCCGTTTCAGACATTTACTGAAACAGGATTTCCGGCTGAGTTGATAGAAGAGCTTGAAAGAAGAACGGGACGTAAAGTAATCGGTAATAAGAGTGCAAGCGGAACAGAAATTCTTGATGAGCTTGCAGAAGAAGAGATTGCAACCGGACATATGATAGTATATACTTCTGCTGATTCCGTGCTTCAGATATGCGGAAATGAGGAAACCTTTGGTCTGGATGAGTTATATAAATGCTGTGAAATAGCCAGAGAGATAACCATGAAAGATGAATGGAAGGTCGGAAGGGTAATTGCAAGACCTTATGTGGGAAAGAAAAAGGGAGAATTTAAGCGGACGTCAAATCGTCATGACTATGCCCTTAAGCCATATGGCAAAACAGCACTTGATGTTCTGAAGGAAGCAGGTCTTGAAGTAATATCGGTTGGAAAAATATTTGATATTTTTGATGGTGAGGGTCTTACACAGTCAAATAAATCAAAAAGTTCGGTTCATGGAATGGAACAGACGATAGAAATTGCAAAGTCTGACTTTACGGGTCTGTGTTATGTAAATCTTGTTGATTTTGATGCTTTATGGGGACACAGGCGTGATGTGAACGGTTATGCGGAGGAACTTGAAAAGTTTGACGTAAAATTGGGCGAACTTCTGGAATGTCTTGAGAAGGACGATTTGCTCGTCATAACAGCAGATCATGGTAATGATCCGACTTATAAGGGAACAGACCATACAAGAGAACAGGTGCCTTTTATAGCATATTCTCCTTCTATGAGGGAATCCGGAAAGCTTGAAGAAACCGATACTTTTGCAGTGATAGGTGCAACAATCGCTGATAACTTTGGATTGAAAATGCCGGAGAATACCATTGGTAAATCACTGCTTGACAGTTTGAAATAAAAATATGGACCGTTAATCAGACGGAAATTATAATATAGGCGAAAAGCCGTCGGGATTTATTAAGCAAGGAATCATCCGATGGCGGAATGGAGGACAGAATGGATAAAAAAGAAGTCTTAAAGATGGTAGACCACACACTGTTGTCACAGGCGGCAACATGGAATGACATCAAGGGTATACTTGATGATGCCATGAAATACGGTACGGCATCAGCATGTATTCCGGCAGCTTATGTTAGGCAGGCAGCGGAATATGTTGAAGGAAAACTTCCAATATGTACGGTTATAGGTTTTCCAAACGGATACAGCACAACGGAGGTTAAGGTTTTTGAGACCTCTGATGCCGTGGCAAATGGAGCGTCTGAAATTGACATGGTAATCAATATCGGTTTTCTGAAAGATAAGAGATATGACGAACTTGAAAATGAAATCCGCCTGATTCATGAGGCGTGTGAAGGCAGAATTCTTAAGGTGATTATTGAGACATGTCTTCTTACTGAGGAAGAAAAGATTAAAATGTGCGAAATTGTTACCAAGGCAGGAGCTGAGTTTATTAAAACTTCAACAGGCTTCTCTACGGCAGGGGCAATTTTTGATGATGTCGCTTTAATGAGGAAGCACATTGGTGAAAAAGTTAAGGTAAAAGCGGCAGGAGGAATTTCATCCTTTGATGATGCCGAAAGATTTATTGAGCTTGGAGCAGAGAGACTTGGAACAAGCCGTCTTGTTAAGATAATGAAAAATACGGATACTGGATTAGGATACTAAACCGGTCAGACATAATCAGCATATCCTATAACTAAAACCGGGAAAACGGTTGGTGTGGGATATGCTTTTTTATTTGGTACGGTTTTAACCCGAAACCTATGTCGGATGAAGAATGGAGTTTACAATTCTTGATTTCGGTCAGTCCTTATAGTATATTTATTAAAACTGTGTTACTGCTGTCAATTAAGCAGGAAAACCACCTGCCTGACGGAATGGTATGATACGGATTTGATAAATAATGTGAAAAAAACACTAGGTTATCAGATGAGATATTCTTATCTGAATATCTGAAAGATCCTGCAGGAGAGGAAGAACATAATGAAGAAAATTGTTGGATTTGCAAGACGGGAAGCAGTGCTTTCAATATCCCTGATTCTCGCTATTGTCTCGATGTTTGTTATAATCCCCGATAAAGAGTATATTTCTTATATTGATTTTAGAACGCTGGCACTTTTGTTTAGTCTGATGGCGATAATTGCAGGATTGAGAAGCATAGGGATTTTCGATATCATTGCCGAAAAGCTGCTGAAAATTACGAAGAATGCGGCAGGTACTGCGGCAATTTTGGTTTTTCTCTGTTTTTTCTTTTCCATGTTTATAACAAATGATGTCGCACTGATAACGTTTGTACCTTTAACAATTACAATATTCAGCTATGGTGAAGAAAAGCTGAGAAACCGTTGGCTTGCAAGATGTGTGATTATGCAGACAATTGCAGCTAATCTGGGAAGCATGCTTACACCGATAGGAAATCCTCAAAATCTGTACCTTTATGAAAAACTAATCATATCATGTTCGGAAAGCGGATTGATGGATTTTGTAAGAATAATGCTGCCATATTCCCTTATATCATTTTTTATGCTTGCTCTGTGGCTGTTTATTTTGAAAGTTAAATGGGACGATGACTTTATCGTAAAGGAAGAGAATCAAGAGTCGGGAAAACTGAAAAAAACAGATATGGAATATCTGATTGCATTTTCATTGCTGTTTTTTATCAGTCTGCTTACCGTAATGCATAAAATTCATTTTTTTATACTCTTTGGTCTTGTTTTATTGTATACTTTTTTCAGAGGAAGAAAAATCCTGCGTATGGTTGATTATTCGCTTTTGGGAACGTTTACGGCATTGTTTATTTTTATAGGAAATATCGGCCGAATAGATTTCATCGCCGACATATTGTCGTCTGTCATCAGGAAGCATGAAATGATAACGGCAGTAGTGGCAAGTCAGATAATGAGCAATGTGCCGGCAGCGGTTTTGCTTGAAAAGTTTACGGACAACATACCTGCACTGATAATAGGAACAAATCTCGGAGGACTTGGAACACTGATTGCTTCAATGGCAAGCCTTATAAGTTTTAAGTTTTATTCGGCAGAGGTAAAAGGGAAAACAGCCGTGTATATTGCAGGATTTACTCTGGCAAATGTGGTCTTTTTGACAGTAATGCAGCTTGCCTGTCTGGTTCTGAACGGATAAAACGGATACCATACGGGAAGTGTATTGTGTTTAAGCGGTATTTTTACGGGAGAGGAAAATGAAGAGAAAAATATTTGCAGCCGGTTTATTTATCGCCATGTCACTGATGGTCGGATGCTCTTTAAAGAATGAGGAAGAAGAAAAGCCGGTTCTGGTTATCGGAAGCGAGATGTATGAACCGTATAATTATGTTGATTACAATGGCAATAATGCCGGAATAGATGTTGAAATTGCAACCGAGGCATGCAGAAGGATGGGCTATGAAATCAAGTTCAAATATTATGATTCCGGTTGGGCGGATACCATGCTTGAAAAAGGTGAAATAGACTGTATATGGGGATGTTATACCATGGACGGACGTGAGGATTCGTATCAGTGGGCAGGACCGTATATGCTTTGCAGACAGGTTGTCGCCGTAGAAAAGGACAGTGATATTTATACGCTTGATGATTTAAGCGGAAAAAATGTGGCAGTTATGGCAGGAACTACACCGGAGCAGATATTACTCGAAAAAGACTTGACGGAAAATCCGAAGATGGGTACCATTTACAGTTTTGCCGATATTAAGGAGGCGGCAATGGCATTACAGGGGGATTATGTTGATGCCTGTGCCGGTCATGCTGCGATTTTGGCAGAGAAACTTCTTGGAACAAATATCGAATACAGGTTTCTTGGTGAAGGACTTCTTCTTGCAAACATGGGTGTTGCATTTTCAAAGGATGCAGACCCGGATGTAACGGAGAAACTTAATGATGTCTTGAATGAGATGATTGAAGACGGAACGATTCATGATATTTTGGAATCCTACGGACTCGATGCGGACAAGGCTTTGGAGGTGCGGGAGTGAGAAAAGAAAAAGGCATCAAAAAAAGCAGGAAGAGCGGGACACGGCTCATTATTCCGGTTGGAATTGCAGTGGTTGTTATTTCATTTGTCAGCATGGCTTTTTATGAAAAAACCGTATATGACAGATTTGCATCCAGAGCGGTAACCACATTAAGACGCCAGTGTTCGGATTATGATGATTTACTTTCGGCAGACAAAACAAAGAGTCTGTTCAGACTTGCTGATTCTGTTAAGGTGCTCAAGAACCTGATAAATGAGGATGAGAACAATGTTAATGAAGAATATTTATCGAATCTTATTTCGGAAATGCGGGTTACGGGGGTGATTGTTACTGATTCTGAACTGCATTCCCGGATAAGTATTAATACCGGGGATTTGGAAATCAGCAGTATTATCAGCGGAATCGGTAAAAGTAATATCGGAAATGCTTTAAAAAACGAATCGGGAATTATACTCAGGCATGTTGAAATTGAAAGTTCGGAGTATGATGTAGCCATAACAAAGACAATAGATACAGATGGTATTATCATCGGGTTTTATAAACAGTCAGCAAAGGGTGTGGAGCTCCTTAAGACAGAACTGAGCAGTCTGTTTAACGGACTTCATATGAATTATCATGGAATGTTCTATGTAATCGGAAATGATGAATTGCTGGCAACCAATGATGCAGCAACGAATGGCGATAATTATACCGATAATGAATATATAGAAAACCTTTGTAAAAAAGATTCGGATGCAGGATTCTTTTTTAAGGCGGGACACCAACTCTGCTATGGTATGACGGCAGAGTATGGCACTTACCGGATATTGATTTATTTTCCGCTTGGAATTTTTAAAAGCAATACTTTTCTTGTGACAATAATAGCATTGCTTGCCTACATAAGTCTGATGTCCGTTTTTTACTCATGGAAAAACAGGATAATCATTCAAAAGCAGCATGAACTTGAGAAAACAAATAAATCCCTCAGGGAAACGATTAATATTCTGAGATCGTTTGAAAGTATTTATTTTACCGGTGTATATGTTGATGTAGAACATAACCGGTATGAGAGTCTGTTCGCTGCAACCTGGCTTAAGGACGGAATTCCTGAAAACGGAGATTTTAGCAGCATGGTAGAAGGGCTGATTGAGAATTATGTTGCAGAGGAAGACAGGCAGGTTCTGAGGGACAGAATAAATTTTGAATCGATCAGGGAAAGACTCAGGGAAGATAAGCTTAATGAATTCAGCAACAGTTTTTATGTTGATTACAAGGCATTAAGGCAGGAAACGGAAGAATGGTGTCGTGTAACGGTTATACCGATAGATTTTTCGGAAGGATATCCGTTGCATGTACTTGTAATGCTTCAGGATATCAATGACGAAAAAAGCCGTGAACAGCAGTATCAGGACCGAATACTTGAGGAAGCGGAACTTGCAAAAAAGGCAAATGTTGCAAAAACGGAATTTTTGCGAAGAATAAGTCACGATATAAGAACGCCGATTAACGGAATACAGGGCATGTTAAGTATTGCGGAGCATTGCGCGGACGATAAGGAAAAGCAGGCTTATTACAGAAGAAAGATTTATGAATCTTCGGGTTATCTTTTGGAACTTGTAAACAGTGTTTTGGATATGAGTAAGCTTGAAACCGGAGAAATCTGTCTGGAGCACAGACCATTGCGAATATGTGATGTGATGGAAGAGATTAATACGATTGTTTCGGCACAGGCTGTTGCAAGTGACATAGATTATGAAAATGTGTCTGAGGATACGGATGCGGATGATTTTATAATGGGAAGTTCACTGCATATAAAACAGATTTTGTTAAATGTTGCGGGAAATGCCGTTAAATACGGAAAAAAAGGAGGATATGTCCGGCTTAAAAGCCGTGTCGTTGAGAAAAACGATAATAGGGTGTATTACGAATTTGTCTGCGAGGATAACGGTCAGGGAATGAGTGAAGAATTCCAAAGCCATATGTTTGAGCCTTTTATGCAGGAAAATGAAACTGCGAGAACGGCATATCATGGAACCGGATTAGGTCTGTCCATAGTTAAGAGACTTGTAGACATGATGGACGGAACAATAATTGTAAACAGTGTCAAAAACGAGGGAACAAAAGTAACAATAAGACTTGGATTTGACAGATATATACAAATGAAAAAGCCTGAAGACGCAGTGAGTGGAGAAAAGAATGGCATTTCCATAAAAGGGATGAATGTGCTGATTGCGGAAGATAACGAAATCAACAGAGAAATAATGATATTTTTTGCTGAGTATAACGGTGCGGTTCCTTATGCGGTTAATAATGGACTTGAAGCATTCAACGCCTTTAAAAACTCGGAAACAGGTTTTTTTGATTTGATTCTGATGGATATAATGATGCCGGAAATGAACGGTCTTGAAGCCTCTGAAAAAATAAGAAGTTTAAACAGACCTGATGCGGTGGAGATACCGATTATTGCCATGTCGGCAAATGCATTCAGCGATGATATTGAAAGAAGCAGGAATGCCGGAATGGATAATCATGTTCCTAAGCCGGTAAACAAGCAGGTTCTTATGGAGGTAATATCAGAAGCTTTCAAAAAAAGAGGCAGGGGAAAGTACTGATGTGAAACTCTCAAATGGTTATATGAATGTGAAGATACAGCGGATATGGATTGAAAATATCTGATTGAATGGTATAATGCTATAGTCAAAAAAGCAGAAAAAAGGATTTTGGAGGAAAAATGGGAACAGAAGAAACAATAAAAGAGAATAAAATGGGTGTAATGCCTGTTGGAAAGCTTGTATTTAATATGTCGCTTCCAATGATGATTTCAATGCTTGTACAGGCACTTTATAATATTGTGGACAGTATTTTCGTAGCAAGATTATCGGAAAATGCCCTTACAGCAGTATCACTTGCCTTTCCGCTGCAGACTCTTATTATAGCAGTCTGTGCGGGTACGGGTGTAGGTATGAATGCCCTTCTGTCAAGGTCACTTGGTGAGAAAAACACGGAGCGTGCAAGTAAAACGGCAACAAATGCAGGTTTTTTGTATCTGCTCAGTTATTTAGTCTTTTTGATTTTAGGTCTTACAATAGTAAAACCGTTTTACGCCAGTCAGATAGGTGATGCTGACAGGGAAATCATGAGTATGGGTATAGAATATCTTACCATAGTAATGGCATTCTCCTTCGGCAGTTTTGCACAGATATATTTTGAAAGACTTCTGACATCTACCGGACGCACGGTATTCAGTATGATATCACAGCTCACGGGAGCAGTTGTAAATATAATACTTGATCCAATTCTTATTTTTGGTTTACTGGGAGCGCCAAAGATGGGAGTTGCAGGTGCGGCAGCGGCAACTGTTATCGGACAGTGTATTGCGGGAATTGTTGCAGCTGTATGCAACCATAAATTTAATGATGAAATAAAGCTTTCATATAAGAATTTTAAACCGGACGGACAGATTATCAGGACTATATATGCAGTAGGTATTCCGTCAATAATCATGCAGTCAATCGGTTCAATAATGACATATTGCATGAACCACATCCTTATTGGATTCAGTTCGACTGCCACTGCGGTTTTCGGGGTTTATTTCAAACTTCAGAGCTTCTTCTTTATGCCTCTGTTTGGAATGAATAACGGAATCACTCCGATTATCGCATATAATTATGGTGCCGGACAGAGAAAGAGAATGATAAAAACAATTAAGCTTTCTCTTAAGGTTGCTTTTGCCATAGCGGTAGTGGGTTTTGCCGCATTTGAAATTATACCGGGTACACTTCTTAATTTGTTTGACGCATCCGGGGACATGCTTCTGATAGGTAAGAAGGCACTGAGAATAATCGGTTTTCAGTTTTTGATTTCATGGTTCTGTATCATCTCTGGAACCGTATTTCAGGCACTTGGTAAGGCAGTATTCAGCATGATAGTTTCTTTTATGAGACAGTTGGTGGTTCTTATACCGGTAGCATATCTCATGTCAAAATTAGGACTTGATTATGTATGGTGGTCCCTTCCGATTGCAGAAATAGTCTCATTTATTGTTTCATCGCTGTTTATGATGAAAGTATACAGAGAGATTATTAAAAAATTGCCTGAGGGTGGAGAATAAAGAATATGACATTAAATCAGTTGAGATATGTTATTGAGATTTCAGATTCCTCATCATTGAATGAAGCGGCGGGAAAGCTTTATGTTTCACAGCCGAGTCTTACGGCTTCGCTTCGTTCACTTGAGCAGGAGCTGGGATTTGATATTTTCGTAAGATCCAATACCGGAGTCAGACCTACGGCTAAAGGTTTGGAATTTTTGGGTTATGCAAAGTCGGTAATGGAACAGTATGAAATTCTTGATGCCAGATATATATCTAAGACTGACATTAAACCTAAATTTCATGTTTCAATGCAGCATTATGCATTTGCGGTAAATGCTTTTGTGGAGTTGGTAAATATGTATGGGTTTGATGAATATGAGTTTGAAATACATGAAACCAAAACATATGAAGTAATTGAAAATGTGGCAGAGTGGAAAAGTGAAATCGGAGTTCTTTATTTAAATGATTATAACAGGGCGGTACTGAGCAAAATATTTAAAGAAAAGGGACTTGAATTCACGCCGCTTTTTGAATGTGGAATTTATGTTTACATGAGCAGAAACAACCCGCTGGCGGACAAGGATGAGATAAGCATCAGTGAACTGGATGAGTATCCGTGTCTTGCATTTGCACAGGGGGAACATAATTCGGTTTACTACGTTGAGGAAGTGCTCAGCACCTATGATTATAAGAGAATAATCCATGCAAATGACAGGGCAACTCTCTTAAATCTTATGGTAGGGCTTAACGGATATACTCTTTGTTCAGGAATTATCTGTGAAGAATTGAACGGAGGAGAATACTGTGCGGTAAAACTGAAAACCGATGAGAAGATGACAATCGGTTATCTTTCTCACAGGGATGCAGTGATAAGTGACATCGGAAAGAAATATATAGAAATCCTGGCATGCTACAGTGATAAAGCAATGAGATAGCAGGATTGATATCTGTTTTAAGGAGTGAAAAATGTGTACGGCAGCAATGTTTAAAACAAAGGATACTTACATGGGGAGGACGCTGGATTATGAGTTCTCATATGGCGAGAAAGTAACGGTAACGCCAAGAAATTATGCTTTTGATTTTCGACATGAAGGCAGAGTCGGGTCTCATTATGCGATAATAGGGATGGCCCATGTGACTAAGGAAAAATATCCTCTTTACTATGATGCGGTCAATGAAAAGGGACTTGCCGTGGCCGGACTGAATTTTGTGGGGAATGCTTTTTTCGGCAGGGAAAAGGAAGAATGCATAAATATAGCTCAGTTTGAATTTATTCCGTGGATACTGCAGGGATGTTCAGACATAACGGAAGTTAAGGAACAGCTTAAGAAGATTAACATTACGGATACGGATTACGACGGAGTTTTTAAGACATCTCCGCTTCATTGGATAATATCCGATAAAGAACAGACGATTGTTGTTGAATCAATGAAGGACGGTATAAGGGTTTATGACAATCCGACAGGTGTACTGACGAATAATCCGCCTTTTGAAATGCAGCTTCAGAATCTCAATAATTACAGAAATCTTTCTGAAAAACAGCCGGACAACAATTTTTCGTCGGAATATGAACTGAAGTGTTACAGCAGGGGCATGGGAGCTCTCGGACTTCCGGGAGATTTGTCCTCGGCCTCAAGATTTGTAAGAGCGGCATTTGTCCGAAGCAAGTCTAAGTGCGGTGATAGCGAAAAAGAAAGTGTAAGTCAGTTTTTCCATCTTCTTGGCTCTGTAGAACAGCAGAGAGGATGCTGTCAGGTTGCGGATGAAAAATATGAAATAACCATTTACACATCCTGCATGAATCTGAATAAGGGTATTTACTATTATACAACTTATAATAATCATCGCATTATGGCGGTTGACATGTTCGCGGAGGATATTACGGGCAGCAGCCTTATATGTTATCCGATGCAGGATGAGGATGAAGTCTGTTTCCAAAACAGATAGCGGACGATATTAGTATACTTAGGAGGAAAAGTTGAAAAATTATACTCTTGAAGGCAGGAAAAAGTCTCAAAACGGCATTAAAAGATTAATTTTTTCGGCTTTGGCAATTATTCTGGAAATCTGTTTCCTGGTTTTCCTTGCAACAAAATTAAGAAATTATGCGGTGCTTATTGATACGGTATCGGGAATCTTTGCAATTTTTCTTGTTTTGCTCATTCATGCAAGAACGCAGTCGGCATCAATGAAACTACCATGGATAATGCTTATAACATCGTTTCCGATTTTCGGACTGACATTTTATCTGATGGTCGGTCTGGATGGAGGAACAAATACCATGAGGGCAAGGTATAAGAAGATGGATGAAATTCTCTTCAGAGCCCTGCCTTGCGACAAAACGATTCGTGCGGAGTTAAAGGAGATAAATCCAAGGGCGGCATCAATTTCTACTTATATCAGCAACTCGGCTTATTATCCTGTATACAGAAATACGGATGTCGAGTACTTTGACGAAGCTGTTAAAGGACTGAACGCCATGATTGAAGACCTGTCAAAGGCGGAGAAATTTATATTTATGGAGTACCATGCGATTGAGGACGGATATGCATGGGAAAAGGTTCAGACGGTACTTGAGGAAAGGGTTAAGGCAGGCGTTGAAGTAAGAGTTTTCTATGATGACATGGGATCAATATGGTTCGTTAACATGGATTTTGCCGAAAAGCTCGAGAAAAAAGGAATCAAATGTCGTGTGTTCAATCCTGTCATACCGTTTGTGAACATGTTCCTGAATAACCGGGATCACAGGAAGATTACCGTTATTGACGGAAAGATGGCATATACCGGTGGATACAACATTGCCAATGAGTATTTCAACTTTACAAAACCATACGGTAAGTGGAAAGATACGGGAATAAAGATTACGGGTGACGCAGTCAGGTCACTTACGGTTTCTTTTCTGGAAATGTGGAATGCGTCAGAAAAGAAATCACAAACTGAGGATACCGGAAAATACCTCGTAGAATATGATTATAAGTCGTCAGAAGACGGATTTATTCAGCCGTATTCGGACAGTCCGCTGGATGATGAACAGGTTGGCGAGGAAGTTTATATAAGTATGATAAACAAAGCAGAGAAATACTGCTGGTTTGTAACGCCTTACCTTATTATTTCCGATGAAATGACACATGCATTATCGCTTGCTTCAAAAAGGGGAGTGGACGTCAGAATCATTACACCGGGTATTCCTGACAAAAAAATCATATATAAAGCAACAAGATCTTTCTATCCGGCATTGGTAAAATCGGGAGTAAGGATATTTGAGTGGACACCGGGATTCTGTCATGCTAAAATGAGTGTAGCCGACGATATGATGGCTACCTGCGGAACCATAAATCTTGATTACAGAAGTTTGTATCATCATTTTGAAAACGGGTGCTTTATGGCAGAGTGTGAAGCTGTCATGAAGATAAAAAATGACATGGAAACATTGATGCAGCAGTCATTTGAGGTGACTAAACTTTATAAAAACAGTGAGAAGAAGCATTTGGGAATAAGTCAGCTTTTTATACGGCTTTTTGCTGAACTGTTATAAGGAAGGCATCATGTTTTGATGGTTTTAAAGGAGAAGGGTTATGGATGAGATTAATGAAAAGAGCTATAAAAGCAGGTTTTTGACCTATGATTTTAATGAAAGACGTATATGTTATACAGATGATGACGGTAAAAAAGCGGAAGTGGAAAATACCGGAATTGCGGAGTTTTTGACGGAGCATGAAGTCTGTTCGGAAAAAGCCTGCGAAAAAATCTGTGGGAAGATAGACGAAGCTGTAAATTTATCCAATTCCTATATGGAATATATCGAGTGCTTTGTCAAGGGAAAAAACGCAAGAAGGAAATGGAACAGAATCGGGATAATCTATCCTGAAAACAACGGAAAAGTATATATCTCGTTTACGGATATATCGCAGGACAGATATGAGATGATTAATCTTTCCCATAACAGCAGATGTGATGACCTGACAGGGCTCTTTAAACGTGAAGAGTTTATAAAGGCAGCAACGCTGGTATGCGACAAGAATGGCGAAAAGGTTATAGCCGGCGAATATGCCATGGTGTACCTTGATATAATCAGATTTAAAGCCGTGAATGATATATACGGTCGTGAGGAAGGCGACAGACTTTTAATATATGTATCAAACGTAATCAGACAGAATTCAGACAGGGAAGATGTGTATTGCAGACTTGAAGCGGACAGATTTGTATTTTTTACACGCAGTGTAGGTGAAAAACTTGAAGAACGTATAAACAAAATGCTCGATGAAATTGCAATGTTTGATGCCTCGATGGAAATACTTTGTAATGTCGGAATCTATATTACGGGCGGCGAAATCCATTCGATTGATTCAATGATTGGAAAGGCGGCACTTGCTCTTTCAAGAATAAAGGGAAGCTATACGGCAAGATGCAGCTATTATACTGAGGAACTCAGAAATGACATGCTGGATGAACAGGAAATAGTGGGAATGATGAAAGCTGCCCTGAGGGAAAGACAGTTTGTAGTATATTACCAGCCTCAGTATGACCATTCTACAGGCATGATTGTAGGAGCAGAGGCTCTTATCAGATGGAAGCATCCTCAGTATGGAATTATTTCACCGGGAAAGTTTATTCCGATTTTTGAAAAAAACGGGTTTATAACAAATATAGACTTATATGTATTTGAAGAGGTGTGCAGTTTCCTGAGAAAGAATATCAATGAAGGAATACCTATCGTTCCGATTTCATCGAATTTCTCAAGACATGATATCTTCAAACGTGATTTTGTTGAGAATCTTGAAGAAATCAGAAAGAATTATGATATTGATACAAAGTACCTTCGGATTGAAATTACGGAGTCATCAGTAATGGGTAACAGCAGGCAGACTAATGAAATAATCCAGAAACTTCATGAACACGGATATATAGTGGAAATGGATGATTTCGGCAGCGGCTACTCATCATTAAACGTACTGAAGGATATAGACCTTGATGTAATAAAACTGGATATGCTCTTCCTTGAGCAGCAGGAAGAGGGAAGCAGGGGAGGTACAATTCTCAGTTCCATAGTCAGAATGGCGAAGTGGCTTAACATGCCTGTGATTGCTGAGGGAGTTGAAACAATGCCGCAGGCAGATTTCCTTAAGAGCATAGGCTGTGATTATATACAGGGATATCTTTATTCAAAACCACTTCCGGAAGAGAATTACAGGGAGCTTCTGAAGAAAAATTACATAAAAGCCACTGTTCCGGAAAGTAATTTTATAGACAGTCTTAATGCTTTTGATTTTTGGAATCCTGTTTCTTTGGAAACGCTGATATTCAGTAATTATGTCGGCGGGGCTGCAATATTTGATTACCATGACGGTGAGATTGAGATTTTGAGGCTTAATGAAAAATATCTCAGTGAAATAGGGATGAATCTTACCGAAAAAGATTTTATCGAATCGGACCCTCTTGCCGTATTTGATGAAACAAACAGGAAGATATATGTTGATATGTTGAAACGTGCAATCGAGACAGGAGAGGAACAGGAGTGTGAAACCTGGAGAACTCTCACTTCTCAATGCTGTGGCAAAGAGAAAATCTGTGTCAGAACGAATGTGAGAATGATCGGAAAAAGTGATGAGATTTATCTCTTTTATGCAATGGTAAGAAACATTACTGCGGAGAAAACCAAATATATGGATATAGAGGATTCAGAGCGCAGATTTAAGATGGCGAGTGAACAGGTAAATATCTATTATTGGGAGTATACCGTTGCAACGAAAGAGATGAGGCCATGTTTCAGATGTATGAGAGATTTAGGACTTCCTGCTCTTCTTACAAACTATCCTGACAGTGCAATTGAAATGGGTATATTCCCACCGGAGGTTGCGGACATGTACAGGGATTGGCACAGACAGATTGCAGAGGGTGTTCCTCAGCTTGAAGCAGTAATGCCGCTGACGGTAGGACGTGTTCCATTCCATGTAAGATACACAACGGAATTTGATGAAAACGGAAGGCCGGTAAAGGCATATGGTTCAGCAGCACTTGTGGTAGACAACAATCAGAACGAAATGTAATATTATACGTCAGACATGTATTTCCTTGACAGATATACGGTCAGTACTTTATGATGTAGGAGTATCGAGTCATTCAAAAATAACATATAGGATAAGGGTGGGAGAAAAATGGCAAATATTAAGAAAATTATGTGTGCCGTATCTCAGAATTTTGGGATTTCGGTAACAAAGAACGGACTGATTTCTTATGGTGTATGTGGAAATTACTCTACCATGGCCTTCTTTAAACAGAACGAGGGAGTAAATGTCGTGATGTACGGAAGACCAAACGAGGGGGCACCGGACGGAAATGCAGCAGCAAATGCTATGAGCAGCATAAACAAAATAAAAGTAAAAGCATTTGATTACAGTGTGACTGTTGTAATTCCGCTTGCCGGAAATAACAACAAGATGGCTGAAAAGATTACTCAGGTAATTACTGCTCTCAAGTACTTTTTCGAAACAAACGGATATGCACCATGTGATGCCTGTGGAGCTGCAGGAAATGGTATTTTATATGAAGTGAGCGGAAATATGGCATTCCTTGTAAACTCTTCATATGATAAAGTAAGTCAGGAACTTTCCGGAAGAGAGATTCAGTACAGAGTAGTGAAAGAAAATGTAGTTACCGGAACAATCGGTGCCATCGGAGGAGCGATTGCAGGATGTCTTCTTATTCTTTTATGTGCAAGACTTGGTTTTGTATCATGGCTTGCAGGTGTAGCCATGGGCTTTGCAATTGTCTTTGGTTATAAAAAACTCGGAGGAAAGTTTACGAAAAAAGCTGCTGTGATAAGTTCGATTCTTTCCGTTGTTACAACCTATCTTACGTTCAGAATAGATGCGGCAACTGACCTTTATAATGCTTTTAAGGAAGCCGGCTGGGATGTAACATATGGAAATGCTTTCAAAAACTCGGTAGAGTACTACAAGTTACTTGACTGTTATGGAGATTACATACATAATCTTGTTCTGATGATGATTTGTGGCGTTATCGGAACGGTAATTTTTGTGGGAGCGGAACTTTCATCAGTAAAAGAACAGTTTAAAATAAAGAGAGTTATCTAGTATTAAATTAAATGACCGATATAAAAATAAAAGATTCTCTGAAATGATACATCCCCTCCTTACCGGACAATTCAGTAAGGAGGGGATTTTTTGCGGCGGGCATGAAAAATTCAACCCCGGATTTCTTTTTAAGCTTAATTTAAGAAAGAAAAACTAAGATAATATCAAATGAAAGGATGGAGTATTCTTTCAAAAAAACATGTCACATGATGACGGAATGGAGCTTTTATGAGTTTTTTGAAGAAATTTACTGCAGGCGTACTTACCTGTGTAATGCTGTCTTCGATTCTTCTGACCGGATGCGGCAGCAAAAATGGAAGTAATGCAGACGGAAAAGCGGACAGTGGTACATCAAATGATACGAAAGAACCTGTTGTATCAACCACCGGGTATACCAATACATCGGTATTCAGTGATATTGATTTTACTGATATGGATGCCTTGGAATTCTCAAAGTTGATGGGTAACGGTATTAACCTGGGAAATACACTTGAAGCATATGGGCATAATTCCGGTACGGATAAGCCTGTAAGGAATTATGAAACCCTGTGGGGACAGCCGGAAACAACAAGGGAAATGATTTTTGGAATGAAAAACAGCGGATTTGATTCGATCCGTATTCCTGTGGCATGGACAAATACCATGGACTATGAAAACGGTAATTATACCATTGCACCGGAATACCTTGACAGAGTCGAAGAAATCGTAAATTGGGCGCTCGAAGCTGAAATGTTCGTAATTATAAATGAGCATTGGGACGGAGGCTGGTGGGCAAAGTTTGGTTCATCGGAAGAGGCTGATGTTGAGGAAGCATGGAAAATCTATTCACAGATTTGGACACAGGTAAGTGAGCGGTTTAAGGATTATCCGGACATGGTAATTTTTGAATCCGCAAATGAAGAACTCGGAGAGTCACTTAATAACAACAGCTATTGTGAAAATTCGGGGGATCTTACAACCAAAGAAATGTATGATCTGACAATGAAGATAAATCAAAAGTTTATTGAAATAGTGAGAAACAGCGGTGGAAACAATGATGACAGATTTCTTCTCGTTGCCGGATACAATACAGACATTGACAAAACGGTTGATAACAAGTATTTTCTTCCCATAGATTATGTTGAAGGAAAACTCTTATTATCGGTTCATTACTATACTCCTTGGAATTATTGCGGTTCAGAGGGACAGTCATCATGGGGGCTTAAGGGCGACTATGAGGAAATGAATAAACAGTTTGAAAAGCTTACTAAATTTACGGAAATGGGAGTTGGCGTAATTATCGGTGAATATGCAGCACTTCCAATATACGACAACAGTTCGGGCGTACATGTCTTAAAGGATAATACGGCTGAATTTACGACTAATCTTTTGGATAACTGTGACTACTATAATTATGTTCCGATGCTTTGGTCATGTAATGATTACTACAGCAAATACAGAAAGACAATGATAAACAAGGATATTCTGGATCTGTTTACGGAAAGATGCTATGCCGAAGAAGTTAAAGCCGGAAACAGCTATCTTGAGACCGTAAAGGCAAGGAAGGATGAAAATTCCGGTAATGCCAAGGAACTCTGGGATGAGACTTCGAAGGTAGAGGACGGAACACCGGTTGCATGGATAATGTGGAACGGAGGAGCCGGAACATACAGTGTAGGAAACAAGTTTGATCCTACCGACAATTCAAGAGGCATAACGGCAACAAATGCAATTGTTGAAGGTGCGGGAGAATATACCGTAAGTCTTGATTTCTCAGCGGGAAACAATGGTGTTACTTTTGCGGCACTTGCAATTGCCTATGGAGAAACACTTTATCCAAATGCAATAATAGACATAAAGGAGATTCTGGTAGACGGAAATCCCATAAGTCAGACGGCAGTGGATTACACAAGTTCTGATGACGGAGTGTGCACAAGAGTTAATCTATATAACGAATGGAGCAGCGGAATACCTGATGATGCACGAAATGCAGAGGGCGATTTGACGGATGCTTCCTCAATAATTATTGATAAATCAATGTTTGTGGGCATAAAGAATATAACAATAAAGTTTGAGCTTATTCAGTAATTAAAAAGCTTTATAAAGTAAAGTATCGGCGATAAAGTCATATGTTGTATGATTTTATTGCCGGTACTATTTTTATGCTTGGTTTTTTCATCATCTTAGTATAAAATGGGGAACGGAATATTTTCAGATAAGGAGCAGACATGAATAACAAAGGGAAAAAAATAAAAGCAATTCTCTTATGCATGGTACTTTTAGTATCATTTTCAGCCGGCGGATGCAGTAAATCTGCTGAAAGAATGATGTTTGGAACCGGTGGTACATCGGGTACTTACTATGCGTATGGCGGAGTTTTGGCACAGTATATGAGAAATTATGCTGATATTAAGGTTACGGCAGTCTCAACAGGAGGTTCGAAAGTAAACATCCAGAGTATACAGGATGGAGATTATCAGCTTGGTTTTGTTCAGTCGGATGTAATGACATATGCATGGAACGGAACAAGGGCGTTCGAAGATGACGGAACACATGATTTCAGAGTACTTGCATCACTTTATAATGAGACGGTTCAGCTTTTTACAATGGATGAAAGCATTAAATCGGTTTCTGATTTGAAAGGGAAAAAAGTATCAATCGGTGCAAGCGGTTCGGGAGTATACTTCAATGCGATAGACGTATTAAAGGGTGCAGGGCTTTCTTTAGATGACATTAAGCCTCAGTATCAGTCGTTTGAGGATTCAAAGGAAGCATTAAAAGACGGCCGTATAGATGCGGCGTTTATAGTTGCGGGTGCTCCGACTTCGGCGATTACGGAATTGGCAACAACAAACGGAGTGTATCTGGTTAACATAGACGGTGAAGTGAGGGACAGCATAATGGAAGAATGTCCATATTATGAGAAACTTGTGATTCCGGCAGATACTTATCCGGGTCAGACGGAGCCGGTGGAAACCATAACGGTTAAGGCAGTTATCGTTGTAAGTGACAAGGTATCGGATGAGGAAGTTTACAATCTTACTGCAGCGATATTTGAACATATTGATGATATTACGGTCGAAAATGCCAAGGGAGCGGAGCTTTCTCTGGAAAATGCAACCGGAATAAAGACAATACCATTCCATGCCGGAGCGGCAAAGTATTATGCCGAGCACGGAATAACGGTAAATACGGAAGAATAGGAGGCAGATAATGAGTAATAGGGAAAGAAAAGAACTTGAAAGAGAACTTGAAGAAAAAGAACTCGAATTTGACCTCGAAGAAGAAAAGAAGCTGGATGACTATGATTCTTTTGTAGATGAAAAGGATAATTCCATACATGAGGACATAGAAACGGTTATGAGGAAGTATGACCGTGAATCGAACAGTCGTGTCTGGGTAGGAAAACCAAAGGTGGCAGTAAGAATGATTCTTGCCATGTTTTCGATATGGTGTATTTATGTGACGCTTTTTTCAACTTTTCTGGAGGAAATAAGACTTACATCATTTATGGGTCTGATTGTATTAATGGGCTTTCTTATTTATCCGGCAAAAAAGGGAGAGCAGAAGCCTAATTATATGCCATGGTATGATGTTGTATTTATGATTATAGGATCGTCGGCATATTTTTATTTTGCAATAAATGCAACCGCAATAGTTAATCAGGGAACAAGATTTGAATGGTATCAGATTATCATAGGTATCATCGGAATACTTGCACTCGTCGAGGTGACAAGACGTTGTGTCGGCATGCCGATTCTTATCGTGGCAGCATTTTTCGTACTGTATGCACTTTTTTACGGCCTTACGAATCCGGATTTCTTCCTGAGAATCCGATATTTTATAAGAAACCTGTTTTATACCAAGGAAGGTGTGTTCTCAACGCCGGTTAATGTCTGTTCAAAATATATCGTAGTATTTATTATATTTGGGGCATTCCTTGAAAGAACCGGTATTTCAGCCTTCTTTATTGAGTTGGCTAACTGCATAGCCGGAAGATTTTCCGGAGGACCTGCAAAGGTAGCGGTTATTTCTTCTGCATTGTGCGGAATGGTTTCCGGTTCATCCGTTGGAAACACCGTAACAACAGGTTCTGTTACAATACCGATGATGAAGAAAACGGGATACAAGCCTGAATTTGCCGGAGCAGTTGAGGCTGCATCATCAACGGGAGGACAGATAATGCCTCCTATAATGGGAGCTGCGGCCTTCCTTATGGCAGATTTCGTGGGTGTGCCTTACTCCAGTATTATCGGAAGGGCAATCCTCCCGGCACTGCTTTATTTTGCGGGAATTTTCATATCAGTACACCTTGAGGCGAAAAAACTTAATCTCAGCGGTATACCAAAAGATAAGCTTCCAAAGTTCAGAAATCTGATTAAGAGGATTTATCTGCTGCTTCCGCTGGTTATGCTTGTAGTATGGGTTTCCGGCAACTATATGACAATGCAGAAAGCTGCATCCTATGCAATTGTACTTTCAGTATTGGTTAGTCTTTTCGACAAAGAAGAAAGAATTACACCTGGAAAAATATTTGATGCTTTCGTATCAGGTGGTAAGAGTACGATTACAGTCGGGGCCGCATGTGGTGTGGCGGGTATAGTTTCAGGAACAATTACCATGACAGGTCTTGCAAATGACCTTATAAATGCAATAGTAGGACTTGCAGGAAGTAAACTGATAATCGCACTGGTTCTTACAATGCTTTGCTGTATAGTTTTGGGAATGGGAGTTCCTACGACGGCAAATTATTGTATAATGGCAGCGACAACGGCACCTATTCTTATAAGAATGGGAGTTCCGGTCCTTGCAGCCCATTTCTTTGTATTTTATTTTGGTATAGTTGCTGATATTACACCTCCGGTAGCACTTGCAGCATATGCCGGCTCGGCAATAGCAAAGAGTAAGCCTATGAAGACGGCATTTACGGCATCTAAACTTGCCATAGCCGTATTTATTGTTCCTTACATGTTCTGTTATAATCCGGCAATGCTGATGATAGATACAAATCCGGCACAGGTAATACAGATAGTTATCACATCCTTTGTAGGTGTGTTCGGTCTGTCGGCTGCACTGGAGGGTTACTGTTTTACAAATATGAGTATTCCGGTCAGAATCATGATTACCATCGGCGGATTGCTGCTTATACATCCATCATTAAAAACGGATATTGTAGGTGTTATGGTAGTAGTTGTATGTCTTGTGGTACAAAAGGTTCTCAGTAAAAGAAAAGCTGCATAGGCTTTAGAGGTAGTGATTTGAGAAAAAAAGTGAAAATACTTACAGTTTTGCTTTTTG
The DNA here is from genome assembly GCA_964584255.1 of uncultured Lachnoclostridium sp. Taxonomy (GTDB): domain Bacteria; phylum Bacillota; class Clostridia; order Lachnospirales; family Lachnospiraceae; genus UBA3775. Next base: position 24,082 of record CAZOZM010000006.1, read on the forward strand.
TTAACCAGGCTGTAATTTGGGGAAATTCACTGCTTCCCGGAAGTGTTTCGGGGAATATCAGCGACTTCGTTAAAGAGGTAATTAAGAAAATCTTTGCATTTCTTCCGGATGGCGGAGAGCAGTCCGGAGGAGTGCCAATCAGAAAACTGGGGCATTTTATGGAGTTTATGTGCCTTGGGATTCTGTTGCATGCAAGGTATATATGCGTAAGGCTTTTGGAAAGCGACAGGAAGTATTATTGCGAAATAAAGAATCAGATAAGCGGTAGGGATTTGATTTTTTCGGTAATATATCCGGGTTTTTTGACGGCATTTATTGATGAAACAATTCAGTTGTTTATACCGGGAAGATGCGGACTGATAAGTGATGTGTGGATAGACACATCAGGGATGCTGACCGGTTTTTTTATCATCTTATTTTTAGTTTTAGTTAAAAAGGGTAAATAAAAATCCCGCAGGCTGTGCTTTTATGTAATGGCATAAACCTGCAGGATTTTTTATTTTTCAAGCGCCTTGGCATTAACGCATTGAATGCCTTTGTGTCCTCGGCTGCGTGGTGCGACATAACGCACTGCATTTTCAATTATTTTTTGGATGCAGGGATTGAAAAATATGGGATATTCTTCATGACCGGGCTGAAAATAGAAGATTTTTCCGGCTCCGCGGTTAAAAACAACTCCGCTTCGGAAAACCTCGCCACCTGAAAACCATCCCAGAAGAACCGTTTCGTCCGGAGACGGAATATCGAATGGTTCGCCATACATTTCTTCTTTTGCGATTTCAAAATGTTCAGGTACTCCTTCAAGTATCGGATGTGAAGGATTGACGGCCCAAAGTCTTTCGCGGTCTCCATGACGCCATTTCAGATTACAGCTCGTGCCCATCAGCTTCTTGAAAGGTTTGCTGTGGTGAGAGGAGTGTAAAGGAATAAATCCCATTCCGTCCAGAACATGAGAAGCCACAATTCCGGCTGTTTCTTCGGTAATCCGGTCGTGAGCACAATGTCCCCACCAGATAAGAACATCCGTGTCGCTCAATAACTCATCCGTAATTCCCTGAGATGAATCCGAGAGAGTGGAAGTTCTTATGTTGAAATCATCATTGCATGACAGAAAATCTCTAAGACATCCATGAATTCCCTCCGGATAAATTTTTGCAATTTCATCCTGTGTGGTTTCATGTACGTTTTCATTCCATATAAGTATGTTAATCATTTTATATCCTCACATTCATTTTTGTTGCCATTCAAAAGTTTTAAGACGGCTGATGCAGATTGTTTCATGTATTCAAGCTGGTTAACGGCACCGAAGTGTTCGATGGAGAACGAACCGTCATAGCCCATAGCCGAAAGTCTTTTTATTGTCTCTGAAATCTTTATATATCCGCTGCCGACTTCGCACGGATACATGATTTTGCCGGATAAGTCAGGTTTACCGTTATTGTTTTGTTTATTTTTTCTCGAGGAATCCACGGAACGGTCTTTCAGATGCACATGAGTGATGTGAGATTTTAACTTTTCAAAAGCTACGGTTTCATCTGTAAGACTATAAGTGAAGTTTCCGGTATCAAAGGTTACCTTAAGACCGGGTACATTTTTTAAGAAGAACAGGAGACCTTTATCAGTGCTGTAAGGTGCAGCCTCGTCATCGTAATCTTCGAGCGTTATGTTGATGTTCATGGCAGATGCAGCCTTAGTAATATGTTTAAGGGCCACAATCATTTTTTTAGTTTCCTTACATTGAAATTCCGTAAATGAATCCGGACTGTTGTTGTCAGTTTTTATCGGAGATTTTGTGAATCCGGGTATTATGAGTATGTTTTCTGCATTAAAAAAACGTGCCGTTTTCAACAGACTGCGAATCCTGGGAAGACAGGAAATCAGGGTATGGTCAGGAAAGTTAAAACGACAGTAAATGGAAGCGACGGAAAGGTTATGTCTGTCAAAAGCCTCTTTTAACTCAGGATGACCGGCTAGAATGTCATAATCGCATTCCAAACCCGAGTATCCATAGGAATGTACCAGATCAAGAACTACATCTGCAGACAGTTGCGGATTTTGTCCGATTGCTTCCAAAACATGGTCGTAAAATATATTAAGCTGATTCATGAATAAATCCTTTCAGTATATTGGTTTGCGAATGAGTGCAGGTTGTGTTTAGTGCCTGCTGAAAAATGCGACCGTCCGGCAATGTGTCGGGCAGAAAACATGCCCACATAAAAAACAACGGTCATGAACATTATATAATAAGCAGCCGAGAGTGGCAATCCGGTTTTTTTGTGTTGACTTTTTGGGGTATAGTTGTTATTATAATTTCAAATTGGCTGAGAAAGCGTTCTATAAAGCTTATATATACCGTCAGAGAAGTGGAATCGTTGGCTGAAAGTTCCACCCGGTTAAGATATATGCCTACCTTCCCGCTGGAGCCGCTGCCTGAAACAGCAGTAGGGCAGACGATTAAAGCACGTTAAGCTTGTACTTAAAGTGCCTGTCTGATGACAGGAATTTGGGTGGTACCGCGAAGCATATTATGCTCCGTCCCATTTTTCAGTGGGATGGAGCTTTTTTATTGGAATCAGCTGAAGATTTGTTCCGATGGCAGATAAACGGATTGATATTATGTCGGTGAAGCTGACCCGAATCCCGCATCGGGACCCGCAAGAGGGTCTTGAAAAACGATATGATACTGGAGGAAGATATGAAAGAAAAACTGGAAGCAATTAAAACCAGGGCTTTAGAAAAACTTGAAGCTGCTGACACTCTTGATACACTCAATGAGATAAGAGTGGAATTCCTTGGAAAAAAAGGTGAACTCACATTAGTGCTTAAGTCATTGAAAGATGTTTCGGCTGAAGAAAGACCAAAGGTTGGTCAGATGGTAAATGAAGCCAGAAGTGTCATTGAAGATAAGCTTGAGGAAATGAAGAATTCATTTGCAGCTAAAATTCGTGAGGAAAAGTTAAAAGCGGAAGTGATTGATGTTACACTTCCTGCAAAGAAGCACAATGTCGGACACAGACATCCAAACACCCTTGCGCTTGAAGAAGTTGAGAAAATCTTTGTTGGAATGGGTTATGAAGTCGTTGAAGGACCGGAAGTTGAACTTGATTATTACAACTTTGAAGCGCTTAATATTCCGGCAAACCATCCTGCAAAAGATGAACAGGATACATTCTATGTAAATGGAGATATCCTTTTAAGAACACAGACTTCACCATGTCAGGTAAGAGTTATGGAGAAACAGAAACCGCCAATCAGAATTCTCGCACCCGGAAGAGTTTTCAGATCTGATGAAGTTGACGGAACCCATTCTCCATGTTTCCACCAGATTGAAGGTCTTGTAGTTGATAAAAACATAACCTTTGCTGATTTAAAGGGAACTCTTGCAGAATTTGCAAAGGAACTCTTCGGAGAAGAAACAAAGGTTAAGTTCAGACCTCATCATTTCCCATTCACAGAGCCAAGTGCCGAAGTAGACGTTTCCTGCTTTAAGTGCGGAGGAAAAGGCTGCAGATTCTGTAAGGGAAGCGGATGGATTGAAATTCTCGGATGCGGAATGGTTCATCCAAAGGTTCTTAAGATGAGCGGTATAGATCCTGATGAATATACCGGATTTGCATTTGGCGTGGGACTCGAAAGAATTGCACTCCTTAAGTATGAAATTGATGATATGAGACTTCTTTATGAAAACGACATTCGTTTCCTGAAGCAGTTCTAGACATAAAAAAATCGAAAGGATTCACTAAAATGAATACATCTTTATCATGGATAAAAGCATATGTACCGGAGCTTGACTGCACGGCACAGGAATATACAGATGCAATGACTCTTTCAGGAACAAAAGTAGAGGGCTATGAAAAGCTTGATGCTGACCTTGATAAGATAATTGTAGGAAAGATTAACAAAATCGAGAAACATCCCGATGCTGACAAACTTGTAATCTGTCAGGTTCAGATAGATGAGGAAGGCAGGGAAATTCAGATTGTAACGGGTGCTTCAAACATAAAAGAAGGAGATATTGTTCCGGTTGTTCTTGACGGCGGACGTGTTGCAGGCGGACATGACGGAAGCAGAACCGAAGGCGGAATCAAGATTAAAAAGGGAAAGCTCCGTGGAATTGAAAGCAACGGAATGATGTGTTCGATAGAAGAACTCGGTTCCACAAAAGAAATGTATCCGGATGCCCCTGAAAACGGCATTTATATCTTCTCGGATAACAGCGAATATGACGGAATAAAACTTGGAAGTTCCGCTATTCATGCACTGATGCTTGATGATGTCGTGTTTGAATATGAAATAACAAATAACAGAGTGGACTGTTACTCGGTTATCGGAATTGCAAGAGAAGCAGCAGCAACATTCAGAAAGCCTTTTGTACCTCCGGTAATAAAAGAAACGGGAAATTCTGAAAAGGCATCAGATTATATATCCGTTGAAATAAAGGCACCTGAACTTTGTAAGAGATATATCGGCAGAGTGGTAAAGAATATTAAAATTGCTCCATCACCAATGTGGATGCAGAGAAGACTCGCGGCAAACGGAATCAGACCGATTAATAATCTTGTTGACATCACAAATTATGTCATGGAAGAATATGGTCAGCCTATGCATGCCTATGATCTTGATACAATATCAGGAAACAAAATTGTTGTAAGAAGAGCTGAGGACGGAGAAGTATTCAGGACACTTGACGGTGTTGAACATAAAATGGATTCAAACATGCTCATGATTTCAGATGCTGATAAATCCGTAGGAATTGCCGGAATCATGGGAGGAGAGAACTCAATGATTACCGATGATGTAAAGACTGTTTTATTTGAGGCTGCATGTTTTGACGGCACAAATATTCGTCTTTCGGGAAAACGTCTCGGAATGAGAACGGATGCTCAGGCAAAATTTGAAAAAGGTCTTGATCCTAATACTGCAATGGAGGCGATAAACAGAGCATGCCAGCTTATCGAAGAACTCGGTGCAGGTGAAGTGGTTGGCGGATGTGTTGACGTTTATCCGGAGAAAAATGAGCCATGGAGAGTAAGTTTTGATGCAGACAGAACCAACAGAGTTCTTGGAACCGACATATCAAAAGAAGATATGATTTCATACTTTAAAATGGTGGACCTTGATTATGACTACGATACAGATGAGGTTATTGTTCCGACATGGCGTCAGGATGTTCTCAGTCAGGCGGATCTTGACGAGGAAGTGGCAAGATTTTACGGTTATGTAAATATTCCTACATCTCTTCCAAGAGGAGAAGCTACAACCGGAAAACTTTCATACAAGCTTACACTTGAAGGAATTGCAAGAGATGTGGCCGAAAGAAACGGCTTCTCCGAAGCAATGAGCTTCAGTTTTGAAAGTCCTAAGGTTTTCGATAAACTTCTTATCGCTTCTGATGATTCCATCAGAAATACGGTAAACATAAGCAATCCTTTAGGCGAGGATTTCTCTGTTATGAGAACACTTCCATTAGATGGTATTCTTACAAGTATTGCGGTGAACTGCAACAGAAAGAATAAGAATGTTAAGCTTTATGAACTTGCAAAGGTTTATATTCCAAAGGCTGTTCCGGTAACCGAGCTTCCTGATGAAAGAGTTCAGTTCACATTTGCATTTAATGAGTGTGGGGATTTCTATGATATGAAGGGTGTTGCAGAGGATTTCCTTGAAGAAATAGGAATGACAGACAGAATAAGATACACGGTTTCCTCAAAACCATTCCTTCATCCGGGAAGACAGGCGGAAATTGTTTATGCGGATAAGGTTGTAGGTTATCTTGGAGAGATTCATCCACAGGTTGCTGACAATTACAAGATACAGGGAAGAAGCTATGTTGCGGTAATTGACATGCCTGTCTGTATTGAACTTTCATCATTCAACATAAAGTATACCGGAATTGCAAAATTCCCTGCGGTAACAAGAGATATCAGTATGGTAGTTAAAAAAGATATCCTTGCCGGTGAGATTGAAGATGTAATCATAAAGAATGCCGGAAAGCTTCTTGAGAGCTGTGAACTCTTCGATATTTATGAAGGAAGTCAGATTAAGGAAGGCTATAAGTCAATGGCATATTCTATAAGTTTCAGGGCTCTTGACAGAACACTTGGAGATGCAGATGTTGTTCCTGCAATGAACAGAATTCTTAAAGGACTTGCAGAACTTGGAATCGAACTCAGAGCATAATTAAAAAATAAAACCGGTCTCTTATGAAAGAGAAATATTTACAGAGTAAGTCTTAAATGTTTGTATTTTCATGAAGGGACCGGTTTTTTATATATTACAGAATCCACACAAATTCTTTCATATGATAAAGAAACTGCGTTGAAGTTTACAGTAAGGTCAAAAATTTTTAAAACTGCTTAAACAATTCTTAAAATAAAATGGCTTGTCTTTTACACATATAATACAATATACTAAGAGAGGCACGGATTCTGTTAAGGATTCCTATTTACGCGAGCGGGAGTGACAAAATGAATACTATACTTGTATGTGATGATGACAGAGATATTGTAAATGCGGTTTCAATTTATCTCAAGGGGGAAGGATATGAAACCTTAAAGGCTTATAATGGGAAAGAAGCACTTGATATGGTTAAGAGCCATGAGGAAATCAGTCTTGTTATACTTGACATCATGATGCCGATAATGGACGGACTTACGGCATGCAATGAAATCAGGCTGATAAGCAATATTCCGATAATTCTTCTTACGGCAAAGAGCCAGGATGTTGACAAGATAATCGGCTTGAATATCGGTGCGGATGATTATGTTACCAAACCGTTTAATCCGATAGAGCTTGTGGCAAGAGTAAGGTCACAGTTAAGAAGATATACAAAACTTGGCGGCGGAAAGACAAATTCGGATGAAATTGTTGTCGGAGGCATACGTTTGAATGACATTTCCAAGAAAGTTACCGTTGATGATCATGATATAGTGCTTACACCTACGGAATATGGGATTCTTAAGGTCTTAATGGAAAGGCCGGGAATGGTTTTCTCACCTAAGGAAATTTATAAAAGTGTGTGGAACGGTGATCCCATAGGAGCAGAAGGAACCGTAGCTGTTCATATCAGACACCTCAGGGAGAAAATTGAAATTGATCCGGCAAATCCGCGTTACATAAAAGTAATATGGGGACAGGGATATAAATTGTGTGACGAGTAGGTATATATAATGGACTATTACAAGAAGAAAAGGATAATTTCCATAACAGGAGCATTGGTATGTTTTTCAATATCAATGCTTTTTGTCGTAATAATATGTATATCGCTTTTAAGCGGTTTATACAGCAAGGGACCGGAGTATGCATGGGAAAAGTATCTGAATGACAAGTGTTATTCGGATGCCTTTAATACATATAATACCTATTGTAATGATTACTTTTGGAACGGTAATTATGGAGATTTTAACTCGAATTATTACGATAACGTATATGATGAAAGAAAAACCAATTTCAGATTTGTATGTACTTCGGATAATAAAACGGTAATTCCCGGATACTATGATGCTAATGAAAAGGCTCAGTATTCCACCACATTCAGATTTAAAAATGATTTCATCAGTGAAATATATGAAAATACATACTATTTTGCAAATCTGAGTGATGTGGAAAAATCCGAGACACTTATAAAGGCGAGGGAACGAGGAGATTCGGTCATCATAAATCCGGACGCTGATGGAAAGGGATACAATGTAACGATTACAACTTCCGTAAAAGAAAATGAGTATATAGAAATGAAGGTATATATACCCGAAAAACTTACGGCAGTTGACGAGTATTTTATTGTGAAGGAACTTCTGACAAAAATATATTACTTCAGAATTCCGATTGTAATATTTGCCATCATTGCTTTTGCCGGAGGAATACTGTTTCTGTGTGCGGCCATTTCAGTCGAAGGCAAGGTGTATAGACTGGGAGAGTATAAGGGCAGCAGATTTAATAAACTTCCGTTTGATTTGTATTCGGTAATTGTGCTTGGTGCGGAATTTGCACTGGTAACAATAGTGATTTACTGTATGAAGAAACTGTACTATTACAGAATTGAGTCTGTGATTTACGGCAGTGAATTTCTCTTTCTTTTTCTTGCTTCATCAGTCCTGCTGGTTTATTTCGGTATAAAGTATTTTCTTTCAATAGCCGCGAGGGTGAGAATCGGAGGCATAGGTGATAATCTGTTTGTAATGTACCTGTTTGAACATTTTGTCAGCGTAATTGTAAAAATTAAAAATGCTATTGGCGGTATTGGCGGATTTTTCGGAACATTTCTGATTGCTTTGATTCCGGATGTCATTATGCTGCTTCTGATCATATTTGGTGTCGGCAGATATTGCGGGGCATATGAACTGATGATAATGGGAATTGTTTTGATATGTATTATTCTTGTTATACAGATTATGATAATATACAACATTCAATTGTTGGAAAAATCTCTGGGAATTATTGCCGATGGTAAATTGGAATACAAAATTTCAATGAAAAACTACTTGAGACCGTTCAGAAAAACCGTTGATTCGGTTAATCATATTTCGGACGGAATGAGTGTTGCCCTGAAGGAGAAGATTAAGAGTGAGCATTTTAAAACAGAACTGATAACAAATGTTTCTCATGATATTAAGACACCGCTTACGTCAATAATGAATTATGTCGGACTTCTTCAGCAGAGCAAAGTGAAGGGAGACGAGGCGGAAGAGTATCTGGAAGTATTGGAGAGACAGTCAGGAAAATTAAAGAAGCTCATAGAGGATCTTATAGAGGCAAGTAAGGCATCTACGGGAAATATAGAGATGAACATGCAGGAAATTGAAATCGGCATGATGGTAGAGCAGGCTCTTGCGGAATACTATGAGAAGTTTGAATCAAGGGGGCTCATGGTTAAGACGTCAGGCTCTGATCTTGGAATTTCAGTTGAGGCTGACGGCAGGTATCTGTGGAGGGTATTCGATAATCTGCTTGTAAACATATATAAATATGCTCTTGATAATACAAGGGTATATGTTACGGTGGAAAAGGACGGAGAAATATGCAGGGTCAGCTTTAAAAACATTTCAAAATATGAAATATCCGTTACTGCGCAGGAACTTATGGAAAGATTTGTCAGAGGAGATAAATCAAGAAATACCGAAGGCAGCGGTCTTGGTTTGTCAATAGCCAGAAACCTGACTGAAGCAATGAACGGAAATCTCTATATTGATATGGACGGAGATTTGTATAAGGCAGTGATAGAACTTAGGATTAATTCATAAAGCCTGTCTTTACAGAGAAAAAATTGTATTGTATACTTTAACGGAACCGGACTTTAAAAGCGGATTATAAATGTCTGCATGTGCCGGTTTCGTATGTGATTGATACCGCCCGGCTGCGGTATGGAGGATTTAATGAATAAAAAACAGGTTTTAAACAGGCTGGCAACGGCAATCCTGTTCATTATATATATTGCTTTTCTGTTTTATTTTCTCTTTTTTAGTGAAAATTACGGAAGAACCAATACAGCAGGAGGTTACAGATACAATCTTGTTCCTTTTGCTGAAATAAAAAGGTATATTATCTACCACCGAAGCTTTAAAATGTCACAGGTAGTGATCAATCTTCTCGGAAACATAGTTGCATTTATGCCAATGGGATTTTTCTTCTCATGTTTCATTAACAGGAAGGTGTTGACGGTTACAATATGTGGTGCTTTATCAAGTATACTGGTTGAACTGATACAACTCATAACCATGGTGGGAAGTTTTGACGTTGACGATATAATCCTGAATACTTTTGGCGTATTTCTTGGCTGTATCATATATTATATCGTAAAACGAAGAATTGATAAAAAAATGAGATTTGTTTAGGGAGAGTAGTTTCTTAAATGAACAGGGAACTTTTTTTAGATAAAAAATCGGGAAAAAACGGTTACAAGGGTCGTCGGAGAAAACAGACAGGCACGATATCCATATTAATGGGAATTTTGTCTTTTGTGATTTTGGCAGCCCTTGTTTTTGTGTCTGCGGGAGATGATCCTACAAGATTCGGAAATGTCGGGATGCTTGCATTTCTGGATTTACTGCTTTCAGTTGGAGGAATGGTTCTTTCAATAAAAGGTGTTAAGGAAAGCATAAACTATGGAAAGTCGTTTGTGGGACTGGTACTTAATGCGGCAATGTTTATCATCCTGATATGCATATATCTTATGGGAGCATGATTCTGCGTATAAAAGCAAAGCGGAAAATGATATTGTGATCCGGAAGGAGTGTAAGATGAACAGAAAGTGTTTATATAAAACGGAAAATGAGCTTTATGGAGAAAGATACGGGCTGGCTGTAAACCGTATTAAAGAGTTGAGAGCAGAAAATACTGAAGGAAAATTCCATGACTATTTTGAAAAGGTATCCCTATTTGTGGAAAAACTGGATGAAATCATGAAACTTGCGGTTTCCGGCGAACTCTCGAAACTTGGCAGGGACAGCCTTGAAAGCATAAACCATGAAATTTATCATGAGGTTTTACCGGAGAATTATGATTTCAGTTACTGTAACCCGGACTATGCATGCAGGAAGCTCGGAAAAAGTTACGGAAGGTTTTTGTCAATGCTCTTTGCAAAACTTCATTCCCTTATCTATGAGTGTTACAACGGAAACATGCTGGTTCCGTCAATGTTTTATGAGCTGGTGCTTGAGATATACGGAATTGTTAATGATGAAGATGCAAAGCCATCGGCAGTTAAAAAGGCTATTTATTACTTCTATCATGATTACTGCTATGAATTGACGGAGATTTTTCAAAAGAGGAGAAAAAATCCGGCATACAATGAGATAATTGACATTGTAAAGGAAGCGGATTTATCAAAACCGGATTATCTTTATCTTTACGGTTCATATATCGGTCATAACGAACTGGGAATTCATGAATACCTTAAAAGGGCTGATGAAAAAGACATTGAGAAAATGGCAGATACTTTTGTATCGGGCTATGTAAGGGGATTTGAAACTCAAAACATGGATTTTTCTTCAGTGCAGAATGTGGAAATAAGGTACCCGGTCGGATTTGAAAGGGTTGTCAGAATTGCAGTAAACTCATTTGAAAAAATGGGAAAGAAAGTATTAATGTACATGGATGACTCAAGAAGAACAGGTACTTCGGGAGTTTATCCGGGCAGACAGTTCCTGTATGATCACAGAAATGATGAAGTTTTCTTTTATGATAAGAAGTATGAGAAAGTGAAAAAGGAGTGTCTTGATAAGGTATGTCAGGAATTATCGGACTGCATGGGATGTTATGCAGGTCCTGCGTGTATAGAGACATTCGGAGAAGAACGATTTACACCTGTAAATAAGGATACAGCAATAGTTCCGGGTGAAAAAGAAAACAGGATAGCACTGTCTCTCAGAACCGGAAATTCCGAGATACTTCATAAATATACGGATTATGAAAAGGTTTCGTTTACGATTATCGCCTATCCGCTGCCGGATATAGGTGAGGATTTCGAAAAAATATTTACGGCTGTAAACGAGATAAATACGCTGGATAATGAAGTTTATAAAGAAATACAGCAGAGAATCATCGATGTTCTGGACAAGGGTGATTATGTGGTTGTTAAGGGTTGCGGAAATAACAAAACGAACATAAAAATAATGCTTCATCATCTTGCGGACCCTGATAAGGAGACAAATTTTGAAAACTGTACTGCGGACGTAAACATACCGGCAGGGGAGGTGTTTACAAGTCCGGTTCTTAAAGGAACAGAGGGAGTACTTAATGTTTCACATGCATTCCTTGAAGGATTTGAGTATAAAGATCTTGTATTGGAATTTAAGGATGGCATGGTAAAAGGGTATTCATGCAGCAACTTTGAATCAGCCGAAGAAAACAGGAATTATATATTTGAAAATATATTGTTCAGACATGAGACGCTTCCGGTAGGCGAATTCGCAATAGGAACCAATACCACTGCATATAAATATGCAGGTGAATTTGAAATCTGGGACAGGCTTCCGATTCTGATTGCAGAAAAAACAGGACCTCATTTTGCAGTAGGAGACACCTGTTATTCGGATATGGAAGATTTTATGACATACAATCCTGACGGCAAGGCTATTATCGCCCGTGACAACGAGGTGAGTGTTTTGCGGAAAACAGACAGAAGCAGGGCGTATTTTAACTGTCATACGGATATTACAATACCTTATCACGAACTTGATTACATTCGAGTTCATACACCGGAAGGCGAATATTCGATAATTGAGAAGGGACGTTTTGCCGTTCCGGGTACGGAACTGCTTAATGAAAGCCTTTCCTAAAAAAATTGTCGTATAAAAATGTATTCACTTCTTTACTATGAGGAAATAAAAATGTATAATGAATACTAATTTGGATTCTGTTCAAAAACAGGATTTGTTAAATTACAAAAACCGGAGGATATTACTATGGCTTTAGTTGGAATTGTAATGGGCAGTGATTCGGATCTGCCTGTAATGAAAAAGGCGGCGGAAATGCTTGAAAAGTTTGGAATCTCATATGAGATGACCATTATTTCAGCGCACAGAATGCCGGATGTTTTCTATGATTATGCCAAAACGGCAGAAGAAAAAGGTATGAAAGTTATCATTGCAGGAGCAGGCGGTGCAGCCCATCTTCCGGGAATGACTGCAGCAATCTTCCCGCTTCCGGTAATAGGAGTACCAATACATACAAAAACATTAAGCGGCGTTGATTCTTTATACTCAATAGTTCAGATGCCATCGGGAATTCCGGTTGCAACTGTTGCAATTGACGGAGCGGCAAATGCGGGAATACTTGCCGCAAAAATTCTTGCAGCTTCAGACAATGAACTTCTTGAAAAGCTTAAGGCATATAAGGATGAGCTTAAATCCTCGGTAATGGCAAAGAAGGATAAAATAGAAAATATAGGTTATAAGGCCTATATGGAACAGTAGAAAACTAATTATATTAAAATATAAAGGAGATAAGATATGGATTACAAGAATGCAGGTGTTGATATAGAGGCCGGTTACAAGTCAGTAGAACTTATGAAGGCTTCCGTTAAGAAGACCATGAGAGAAGAAGTGCTGGGAGGACTCGGAGGTTTCTCGGGTGCATTTTCCTTAGCTAAAATCAAAAACATGGAGGAGCCTGTGCTTCTTTCCGGAACGGACGGATGCGGAACAAAGGTTAAGCTTGCATTTGTAATGGACAAGCATGATACAATAGGAATTGATGCTGTTGCCATGTGCGTAAACGATATTGCCTGTGCAGGCGGAGAGCCTCTTTTCTTCCTTGATTACATTGCATGTGGAAAGAATTATCCTGAAAAAATCGCAACAATAGTTTCGGGTGTTGCAGAGGGCTGTATTCAGTCGGGAGCAGCACTTGTCGGAGGTGAAACGGCAGAACATCCTGGTCTTATGCCTGAAGATGAGTATGATATCGGTGGTTTTGCAGTAGGTGTTGTTGAAAAGAAAGAGCTTATCACCGGAGAAAATATTAAAGACGGTGATATCGTTATAGGAATTGCATCAAGCGGAATTCACAGCAATGGTTTTTCGCTTGTAAGAAAAGTGTTTGAAATGACATCTGAGTCACTTAATACATATTATGATGAGTTGGGTAAGACACTCGGTGAAGCACTTATCGCACCTACAAAGATATATGTTAAAGCACTCAAGGCAGTTAAGGAAAGCGGTATCTGTATCGAAGGCTGCAGTCACATTACGGGCGGCGGCTTCTATGAAAATATTCCACGTATGCTTCCGGAAGGAAAACATGCGGTAATAAAGAAAGACAGTTATGAAGTTCCTGCAATATTTAAACTCCTCGCAGCAAAAGGCAACATAGAGGAACAGATGATGTACAACACATATAATATGGGTATAGGAATGATGATCGTTGTTGACCCTAAGGATGTTGACGGTGCTCTTGAGGCAATTAAATCTGCAGGTGAAGAAGCTTATGTAATCGGTAACATTGTTGATGGAGAGAAAGGAATCACCATATGCTGAGAATAGTAGTTCTTGTAAGCGGTGGCGGAACAAACCTCCAGGCGATTATTGATGCAGTAAAGAACAAGGTTATTACCGATTCGGAAATAGTTGGTGTAATTGCCAGCAACCCGGGAGCGTATGCTTTACAGAGAGCAGCAGAGAACGGAATTCCGTCCAGGGTGGTATACAGAAAAGACTTTGAGTCTGCAGAAAAACGAAATGAGGCTTTGGTTGAGGCCGTAGATTCATTTGAACCGGATTTGATTGTTCTTGCCGGATTCCTTACCATACTTCCGGTCGGGCTTACATCAAAATACAAAAACAGAATAATAAACATTCATCCGTCACTTATACCTTCTTTTTGCGGAGACGGATTCTATGGACTTAAAGTTCATGAAGAGGCTCTTAAAAGGGGAGTTAAGGTAACCGGAGCAACAGTACATTTTGTTGATGACGGAACGGATACAGGACCGATACTGATGCAGAAGGCAGTGGGAGTTCTGCCGGGAGACACTCCGGAAGAACTTCAGCTTCGTGTCATGAAGCAGGCAGAATGGATAATTCTCCCGGCAGTAATTGATGCATTTGCACATGACAGAATAAAGTCGGGAAGCGATGGCACTTTTTACATTTGTTAATATACAGGATCTAAGGAGAAAAACATGAAGGTTTTAATAGTTGGAAGCGGCGGAAGAGAACACGCAATAGCCATGAGTGTTGCAAAGAGCGATAAGGTTGACAAAATCTATTGTGCTCCGGGAAATGCCGGAATTGCGGAACTTGCGGAATGTGTTGATATCAAAGCCATGGAATTTGACAAATTGGTATCTTTTGCAAAGAACAATGAAATCGATCTTACAATTATCGGTATGGATGATCCTCTTGTAGGAGGAATTGTTGACGTATTTGAAAAAGAGGGGCTCAGAGTATTCGGACCAAGAAAAAATGCGGCTGTTATCGAAGGAAGTAAGGCTTTCTCTAAGGATCTTATGAGAAAATACAATATTCCTTCAGCGGATTACAGAAACTTTGACGATGCTGAGGAGGCTCTTGAATATCTTAAAACAGCAAAGATGCCGATAGTCTTAAAGGCAGACGGACTGGCACTCGGAAAGGGTGTATTAATCTGTCAGACTCTGGAGGAAGCAGAAGCCGGTGTCAGAGAAATAATGCTTGATAAGAAATTCGGTACAGCCGGTAATAAGATGGTAATTGAGGAGTTTATGACAGGACGTGAGGTCAGTGTTCTCTGCTTCTGTGACGGAACAACCATAAGACCGATGACAAGTGCACAGGACCACAAGAGAGCAAAGGACGGAGATCAGGGTCTTAATACCGGAGGAATGGGAAATTTCTCACCAAGTCCTTTCTATACAGATGAAGTTAAAGCTTTTTGTGAAGAAAAAATCTATAAACCAACGATGGCGGCAATGAAATCCGAAGGAAGAGATTTTACCGGAGTTCTTTTTGTCGGTCTTATGCTTACACCCGACGGACCAAAGGTTCTTGAATACAATGCAAGATTCGGAGATCCTGAGGCACAGGTTGTGCTTCCGAGAATGAAGAATGACATTATTGATGTGATTAATGCATGTATAGACGGCAGACTTCATGAAATTGAACTTGATTTTGAGGATAATGCGTGTGTCTGTGTAATTCTTGCATCAGACGGTTATCCGGTTTCATATGAAAAGGGATTCAAAATTACCGGTATGGAGAATTTTAAGGATAAAGAAGGATACTATCTTTTCCATGCAGGTTCAAAATTCAATGAAAATGGTGAAGTTGTAACAAACGGTGGACGTGTACTTGGTGTTACGGCTAAGGGAAGCAATCTTAAAGAAGCAAGAGCAAATGCATATAAGGCAGTTGACTGGGTGGATTTTGATAATAAGTATTATCGTCATGATATCGGAAAGGCTATCGACGAAGCTTAGGAATTTTAAGGGAGAAGAAAATGAAAGAATTTAGAAAATTGTTTATTACAGTGGCAATTGTTATGTCATTGTGTCTGTCGGGATGCGGTAAGAGTGGAAATAAATCCGCAAAAGAGAATCCTTCAACGCCGACACCGACAGAGTATGTCAGTGAAAAAAAGAATACACCGACGGTAACACCTGAGGATGAGGTTACACCGACAGTAACTCAGGGAGCGGATGATGTAACGCCTACGGAATCGGCAACACCTACGGCGACGGTTACGGTTACAGGTCCGGCGGCAACTCAGACTCCGGCTCCAAGTGTGATACCTACGGGAACGCATGAGGAAACACCGGTAAGCAGGAACATGTATGCAACGGTTAATCTGAAGGTGAGGGAAGAATGTAATTCTTCATCTGCACAGGTAGGTGTGGTGGATTACGGTAAAACGGTATTTGTATATGGTATACTTGAAAATGGATGGGCAAGAGTTGACTTTAACGGAAAGATTGCATATGTTCATTCGGGTTACCTTTCAGCAGAGCCAGTAAGCGCATCAACACCGGTTCCTACCGCGACGGCAACACCAAATGCCGCAAAACCGACAGCAACAGCAACGCCGGCACCTACAAAAGCACCGGACAGTAATGTATATCAGCATGTGTTTGATAAAAATCTTGATCGTGACGGTAGAAATTATCTTGCATCAAATGAGGATGTTGCAGCAGATCACCTCGCAGCAATAAATGCCGAGAGAAAGAGACTTAATGATGCCGGTACAACAATGCCGCAACTTAAGATTGATGATGGACTGAATCTGGTTGCAGCATACAGATGTGCCGAACTTGTATCATTTAATGATGCAAATCTGTTCAGTCATTACCATCCGGGATATCCTGAAACAAAGGCAAATGCATGTGCTTTTGATGTATATAAGTTCTATAATGACAAAGCATATAATTACATTGCAGAGAATATTGCGATGAAACATGCAACCGGCAGTGCGGGATGGCAGTATTTCTATACAAGGGACCAGCTTGGATATGAGTTCTACAAGCAGTTTGAAGCATCTTCAGGTCATTATGCAAATATGACCAATTCAAATTATACGAAGATCGGAATATGTTTCTATATAGACAACAATTATGTTTATGTTGTGCAGATATTCGGATAAAACTGATTTGATGCATTGAAAATATTGGTTAAACAAAAGTATTACGTATTTAGGGGGAAGGACAGCTCTGTCAGGGGCTGTCCTTCCCTTTAGCTTGCATGTAAAGCTATGATATGGTAAAATTGATTCTGTATATCCGGAAGAATTTGGAGGTAATTTGATGAAGGGATACTCAGCACAGTCAAAGAAAATAATTTCTTTTGCCGCAGATGCGGCCGGATCTTTTAACAGCAGATATATCGGCAGTGAACATCTGTTATTTGCACTCTGCAGGGTTCAGAGTGTTGCGAGAGATGTACTTAAAAAGTTTGTTAAAGTCGATGATATTGAAAATATATTAGCGGATTTTTCGGATGATATGATAAATATGTCTGAAAAAAACGAAAAGATTCCATATTCGGAGAAAATGGAAAACATAATCGAACGGGCTTGTGAAGAGGCAGATAAAAGAGGAGATGTACAGATAGAGTCGTCGCATCTTCTGCTTGCATTGCTTAAGGAAAAGGACTGTCTTGCGATAAGAATCCTCAATACGATTAATGTTAAACTTCAGGAAGTATATGTGGCAGCACTTTCTTCATGCGGTTACACGGAGTCGCAGATTAAGGATGAGCTTAACGGATTGAAGCGAACCTCAGGCAGAAGTGAATATTTAAACAAATATACCCGTGATCTGACGGCAGATGCCGCAGAAGGGAAGATTGAGCCGGTTATAGGACGTGAAAAAGAAATAAGCAGAATAATTGAAATTCTCGGAAGAAAGAACAAGAATAATCCTTGCCTTGTCGGAGAGCCGGGAATAGGAAAAACGGCAGTGGTTGAAGGACTTGCCCAGCTTATTGCCAATGGAGCGGTTCCGGACATAATAAAAGGGACAAGACTCCTGTCTTTAGATTTGTCGGGAATGATAGCAGGCTCAAAATATAGGGGAGAATTTGAGGAACGTATAAGAAGGCTCATGGATGAGGTTAAGTCAGCCGGTAACATAATTCTCTTTTTGGATGAGCTGCATACTCTTATAGGAGCCGGAAGTGCGGAAGGTACAATGGATGCCGCAAATATATTAAAACCTGCTCTTTCCAGAGGTGAGATCAAGATAATTGGTGCAACAACCAGGGATGAATACCGCAAATATGTTGAAAAGGATGCAGCACTTGAAAGAAGATTTCAGCCTATTGCAATTGAAGAACCTGATGAGGAGGCATCCGAGCAGATTCTGTTTGGACTTAGGGAACACTTGGAATCGTTTCATAATGTTGTAATCACGGATGATGCAATAAAAGCTGCAGTTTCACTTTCAACAAGATATATAAATGACAGATACAGACCTGATAAGTGTATCGACTGTCTTGATGAGGCCTGCAGCAGTGTAAAAACATCTCATTATAAAATCGGACCTGAAACATCCGAAATGACAAAGCGCCTGGAAGAAATTACCGTAGAAAAAGAAGACTGTCTTTCAAAGCTTGAATATGAAAAGCTGGAAGAACTTTCAAATGAAGAAAAGGAAATAAAACAGAAAATTTCCAGGGCAAATGGTCAGAACGGAAGCAGAAAGGCAAAAGTTACGGCTGCTGACGTAACCGGAATAGTAAGCAGACAGACGGGAATTCCTCTGTCAAAGATTTCTCAATCAGAGAATGAAAAACTGCTTAAGCTTGAAAAAGAACTTCATAAAAGGGTAATTGGACAAAATGAAGCCATAGAAAGTGTGTCAAAAGCAATAAGAAGGGGAAGAACTGGAATTAAAGATCCGGCAAGACCTACAGGTTCCTTCCTTTTCCTCGGACCTACAGGTGTCGGAAAAACTGAGCTGTGCAAGGCATTGGCAGAACTTATGTTTGGAAATGAGTCTTCAATAATACGCGTTGATATGTCCGAATATATGGAAAAACACAGTGTGTCGAAGATGATTGGTTCACCTCCGGGGTATGTTGGTCATGATGAGGGCGGACAACTTTCGGAACAGGTGAGAAGAAAGCCATATTCAATAGTTCTGTTTGATGAAATAGAAAAAGCACATCCTGATGTCTTCAATATTTTGCTTCAGGTTCTTGATGAAGGACATATTACTGACAGTCAGGGAAGAAGGGTAAGCTTTAAGAACACCGTAATCATAATGACAAGCAATGCCGGTGCCCAGTCAATAATGAGTCCGAAGCAGCTTGGATTTTCAAAGGTCAGTGATTCCGCAAAGGATTATGAATATATGAAGAATGGTGTGATGGAAGAAGTAAAACGTATATTCAAACCTGAGTTTTTAAATCGTATAGATGACATAATCGTCTTTCATCAGCTTACTGACAGTGAACTGCATGATATTGTCAGACTTATGCTTACAAAGCTTAAGAAAAGGCTTCTTGAAAGCAATAATATAGAATTGAAGTATTCACAGCAGGTAATTGATTATATTGCAAAGAAGGGAAATGATCCTAAATATGGAGCAAGACCTTTAAAGAGAGCAATACAGGACGGCGTGGAGGATGCACTTGCAGATGCAATTCTGTCAGGAATGGTAAAACCGGGAGGAAAGGCAAACCTTAAACTGAAAAACGAAAGAATTATCGTAGAATAGCATAGCGGAGGGGAAATGGCAAAAGCAAAAAAACTGTTTTACTGTACACAGTGCGGGAATGAGTTAACAAAGTGGGAAGGTAAGTGCCCTGCATGCGGTGTATGGGGAACAATAGATGAGGCACCGGCGGATTATGGGAAAAATAAAGCCGGTGTCTTCAGGGGAAATGGCAGGTTTGGAGAAAGAACCCCCATATCAAAGGTAAATGCCGAAACAGAGGTAAGAACGGATACCGGAATTGAAGAACTTAACAGGGTTCTGGGAGGCGGTATAGTTAAGGGATCGCTGATATTGGTTGGCGGTGATCCGGGAATAGGAAAATCAACACTTCTTCTTCAAATGTGCCGAAGTATTTCGATGCAGGACAGAAGTGTATTATATGTTTCAGGAGAGGAAAGCCTTAAACAGATTAAGTTAAGAGCCGACAGAATAGGGGATTTTCCTGATACATTGGAACTTCTTTCCGATACGAATTTCGACTATGTCGTGTCACAGATATATGATATGAGGCCTGAAGTGGTTATTATTGACTCAATTCAGACCATGTGCAGGGAAGACGTCGATTCTGCTGCGGGTTCTCCGGGACAGATAAGGGAAATAACTCAGTCGCTGCTAAAAATAGCAAAGGAAGAAGATATAACGGTCTTTATAATAGGACATGTTACAAAGGAAGGTACGGTTGCAGGTCCAAGAATGCTTGAACATATGGTTGATACCGTATTGTATTTTGAGGGAGAAAACAGTTCTCTGTTCAGAATACTCCGGGCAGTAAAAAACAGATTTGGCTCGACAAATGAAATTGCTGTATTTGAAATGAGGCAGGCAGGTTTAGCGGAGGTTAAGAATCCGAGTGAACATATGCTGTGCGGCAGACCGGAGAATGAACCCGGTACGGTGGTTACAGTGGTAATGGAAGGAACGAGACCTCTTATGTTGGAAGTTCAGGCGCTTATCTGCCAGACCTCCTTTAACATGCCAAGGCGTACTGCGGCCGGAATTGATTACAACAGAATGAATCTGTTGCTTGCAGTAATGGAAAAAAAGATGGGAATAAGGCTTTCCGGCTGTGATGCCTATGTTAATATAGCAGGCGGTATCAGAGTTTCGGACCCTTCAATTGACCTGAGCATGATAATGGCTATTTTTTCCGGATTTTTAAACAAGCCGATGGATGAAAAAACGGTTGTATTTGGAGAAGTCGGACTCATAGGAGAAGTGAGAGCGGTTTCACAGGTATCAGCCAGAGTTTCGGAAGCTGAAAAACTCGGATATAAAAAATGCATTCTTCCTGCGGCATGCGTGGAACAGCTTAAAGCAGGAGGGAAGAAGTTCGCTATTGAACTGATAGGAATAAAGAATATTTACGAACTGAAAAAACTGTTTTAGTTTTATTTTGTCAGGAGGAAGTATGGTACTGAAGAAAAGAGTGACAGCCGGTTTTATTACCGTGGTTTTAACAGGATGTCTGTTTACAGGTTGTGGAAAAAATCAGGATGGTCTGTCAAAAGAGGTAATTTCGGGATATGAGCACAGTTTTTTCAATTCCCTCCAAGGGGATGACAATACTGTCCTGACATATGATGAGGAAGGTTATGTTTTAACTGATGATTATGTTTATGTGAGAAATGATTCGGCGGTTTTAAAGGGAAGTCCGGATGCATCGGCTGAAAATATTGCAACAAAAGTTTTCGGAGATAAGCTTTACCGTACCGGATATAAGGACGGATGGATGCGTGTTTATGAAGATAATATGACGATGTATATAAATGAATCCATGGTAACAACTCTGACAATTGATACTGAAAGTGATTTCACATATTCAATAGCGGCACTTAATATTACCGATACTTCAAGGCAGTTTTATTCATATGATGATTTATGCGGTGATCTGAATGAGATTCGTGAGCAGTTTTCGGATGTAACGCATGTAAATGTTATCGGCAGTTCGGCAGATAAACGTAATATATATGAAATTGTAATAGGTAATCCGGAGGCGGAAAAAAGTCTGCTTATTGTCGGGGGAATGTCGGGATGTGAATATATGACCGGACTGTTTTCCGTTAAACTTGCGGAATATTATGCACATTATGCCAAGGAAGGGCTGAAGGGCGGATATAAATACAGTGAGCTTTTGGATAAATGCTCCATTCATATTATCCCGATGTTGAATCCTGACGGTGTCGCAATAAGTCAGTATAATATGGATGCCGTAAATAATAAAACATATGCGGATGCAATTAATTCATGGTTTCAACGGGATCAAAGCAGCGGCGGAATCAATCTTTCACTTGATAATTATCTTATGTTTTATTCGGCAAATGTAAAAGGTGTTGAACTTGCAAAAAACTTTCCGAAAGACTGGAGTGATGCGTCAAGTGCTGCAGCTCCTGCAAATAAGGGATATAAGGGCAGCGAACCGGCATCGGAAAATGAAACTAAAGCTCTCATTGACCTTATTGATGATTTAAATCCCGAAATGGTGATTAATTTAAGAACTACAGGGAACTCGGTACAGTATAATTTCTCGGGTGATGCAGACGTACTGGCAAAATCAAAGGCATTTGCGGAGAAGGCAGCATCAATACTTACATATTCTTTAGACAATTCTGATCTGACAACATCAATGAACGGAAGTCTGGAAGAATATGCACTCAGTAAGGGTATACCGGCTCTCAGGGTGAATATAGGAAACGGAGATGCACCGCTTTCACTTAATGAATATAATTCCATATGGAATTCCGGCAGGGAGCTGCCGGCGGGAATGATTATTGAGTTGGTAAATAACTGACGGTTTTGGAGGAGCAATGGTTATTGGCGTGGTTGCCGTAATAGCATTGATTGTAATTGCTTTACAGTACAGAATATACAGGAAAAATTGGAAAAAAGGGTTAACAACCGAACTGCGTTTTTCAAAATCTGTTGCAGAACAGGGTGAGGAGTTTTATCTCACGGAAACATGTATCAACAACAAGAATCTTGAAATATCGCCATTGAGAATAAAATATGCGGTCGATCGCAGTATTGTTTCGAAGGATATTCAGAACCAAAATGCACAGGGTTCAGATAAGTTTTATTTTTCGGATGGATTTGTTGCCGGACCATATAAGAAAATAACCAGAAGCATTAAATGCAAAGGATTAAAAAGAGGTGTATTTTCCATAGATGAAGTATATAGAAGTACATTTGACCTGTTTATGCTTCATGAAATGCATGATATAGAGGAATGCAATGCGGAAATAAAAATATATCCGAAACATATGAACGTCGGAGACGGAAATTATGCATATGCAACGATGTGCGGTGAAATGGTGAGCAGAATGCGTCTTATTGAAGATCCATTCTGTTTTAGGGGAATAAGAGAGTATTCGGTTAATGACAGCATAAAAAACATTAACTGGAAGTCAACTGCGAGAACCGGAAATCTGATGGTAAATGAATTTGAATCAACATCATGGCAAAAAGCTCTTATAGCAGTAAATGCGGATGAAATATCGGCTCTGGCGGAAGAGGAAATGTTGGAAGAGAGTTTCAGACTTGCGGTAAGCTTTGCGGAGGAACTTCTTTGCAGAGGCTGTAATGTTGCTTTGATTGGAAATTCAAGGAACTATAAGAGTGAAGAAGAGCTTTTTGTTAACTATATGTCTGACAGGGACAGTCACCTTGAATATGACATTGCCGTGGCTGAAATTAATCCGTCAATAAAAACGAGTCCGTTTCTTTCCGAAGAACGTCGTTCCTTATTGGAAGAGAGTGATTCCTATCTGATACTTATATCAATGGAGCAGTCTGAAGAACTTTTTAGTGTTCTCAGAAAACGCAAGGCGTATGGAAGAGATTTTATGCTCATTGTACCTGTCAATTACAGAAATAAAATGTCGGTTCCGGAGGATCTTGCGGAACATTCATTGGCTTGGAGAATAAATGATGATTGAGAAATACATAAAGAAAACCAGAATGATAAGTACTCTGCTGACATGGCTCAATATATACATGGCAGTGTTGTTCTTTCTCTTTTATATGGATATAAATCCGGTTATAAAAGCAACGGTTAATTTATGTATGTTGGCCGGATATTATATCAGTTACAGATATATGGAAAAAAAGGAGAGAAAGTTTGATGATACACTCGTAATGAAGCCGGTTTTCTTTCTGTTTGGCGCGGCGGCATTAATTCTGTCGACATTTTATAATGATGGGATTTGTTCAATTGTGGAGAGAGTACTTGGAATTATTCTGATAGCGGGATTTCTCTACAACATGTATTTATCGTCCTATGTAAATTATCTGAGTGAGACAAATTCATTTGAAGCCTCAAACATAAACAGGAGTTTTAAAAACCACAATATGAATTATATTCTGTGGCTTTTTATGTTTGTCACGATTTCGCTGATTTCTCTTTTTCTGCCATATAAAGCAATGGGCAATATGCTACTTGATGGAATGAGGGTACTGTTCGGATATATTTTCAGAAACAGAAAACAACAGACCGGAAGCGTAGCATATGAAAGTGTAGAGGAGGAAGCGAAGGATTTTGCGGTTGTTTCCGATGGGGAAAATGCATCTTCATTCTGGCTTGTAGTAATGGTTATCTTTATTTCCCTGCTGATTCTGATGCTTTATCTGGCCGTAAAAAAGATAAAGGAAAATATAGCAGATGGAGCTGTGAAAGAATATGCGATGACGGATATACCGGAATATGAAACGGTTGAGGATATTCCTCACAGCAGAAACAGACGGAAAAGAACCGGGTTTTCCGACAGTGTTGAAGGAAAAATAAGGCTGAGCTTTGTAAAAGCCGTAAGAAGCATACATGGAAAGAATGTAGATGAGAGTCATACTCCGGATGAACTTGTCGGGAAATTTGACGAGAATGACATCTTAAAGGAAACATATGAGAAGGTGCGGTATTCAGTAAATCAGGTAACCGAACCCGAGGCTGAAAGGGCACAGGATGCGGCAAAAAATATAAAACGCAGGCTCAAGAGGAATAAAACCAAACATTAAATGAAACGGTAAGCTGATTGGACGGAAACGCGTTATGAGATAAAACTTTGTCTGCTGAAGAAAAAAATATCCAAAAGGGTTGACTTTTGGAAGAATATGTAGTAGTATATTCCTCGGTTGCTAAACCAAAGGGGTATAGTTCAGCTGGTAGAATATCGGTCTCCAAAACCGCAGGTCGTGGGTTCGAATCCTACTGCCCCTGTAAGAATCACTTTTGTCTGATGACGAAAGTGATTTTTTTTATCATCAGGAAGGAAAATCCTAAAGTATGATTACGGACGGAGAAATACTGTCGTCAAAAGAAGATTTTTTATCCGTCTGTCGTGAGAGCAAAAACTCTTGAATTTATATGGGGGTTATGATATATTGGCTTTGTTATACAAATTTGAAAATTTATGGTGTTTATCTTACTTGTAGTATAAAATGAGTACAGATAAGGGGATGTGCAGTATTGTACGTCCCTTATTTTAGTATTGGCATATAACGAAGGGGGTATATATGGCAGTATATGACAGGTTAATTGATATTTTGAGGGGGCACAGAGTAATAATTCAGCCTCACGATTTTCCGGATCCGGATGCAATAGGTTCAGCCTACGGTCTCCAGTATTTTCTCAAACAGAAAGGGATTGATTCTGAACTTATATACAACGGAAAAATTGAGAAGATGAATACAAAGCGCATAATCGAAGGAACCGGTATTTTAATAAAAAACATCAGTGAAGTCGATGATCTTTCGGGAGAAGAGTATATAATAACCATAGATGGACAGAAAAACAATTCGAACTTTACCGATATTCCGGGGGAAGAAATTGCATGTATAGATCATCATACATGGACTACGGATTATAAGTATGAATTTGTTGATCACCGCAGATATGGAGCATGCAGCAGTATTGTAGTCAGTTATTATATGGAGAGCGGCGTCAGTATGCCAAAGAGTGTTGCTACCGCGTTGCTTTTCGGTATAAAGATGGATACTTTTGATTTTACAAGGGGAGTGACGGAAGCCGATATACGGGCTTTTGCTTATCTGCATCCGATAGCAGATAATTTATATGTTACACATTTGGAGAAAAACAATCTTGAACTTTCGGATTTGCGAGCATATGGTGTGGCTTTTGAACATACGGTGGTTTTTGACCGTGTCGGATTCGCGCATATAAACTTTGACTGTCCGGATGCCTTGATTGCAATGGTTTCGGATTTTATACTTGCACTTGAAGCAGTAGATATATCAGTTGTTTATGCGGACAGAGAGGGCGGTTATAAGTTTTCCGTCAGATCTGAATTGGAAAATGTCAATGCCGGAAAGTTTATTGCAAAGGCACTTGATGGAATAGGTGACGGTGGCGGTCATCCGACAATGTCAGGAGGAATTATTCCAAAAACATCAATTCCTCTTTTGGGAATGGATAAGGAATATAAAATTATCCGCCTGTTTTTGGATGCCCTGGCTGAATTAAAAGGCTGAAATTATATTAACATGAAAGGACTTTTTAATGGGAAAATACAGACTTCTTACTACGGAAGGTAAGGCTAAAAGAGCGGAATTTGAAACGGTACATGGAACAATTCAGACTCCTGTTTTTATGAATGTCGGAACCGTGGCGGCAATCAAAGGAGGTGTTTCGTCACCGGATCTTAAGGAGATAGGAACTCAGGTTGAACTTTGTAATACTTATCATCTTCATGTAAGACCGGGAGATGAAACTGTCAAAAAGATGGGCGGTCTGCACAAATTTATGTCCTGGGATAAACCGATACTTACGGATTCCGGCGGTTTTCAGGTGTTTTCACTTGCAAAGCTCAGAAAAATTAAGGAAGAGGGCGTATCCTTTAATTCTCATATAGACGGTAAAAAAATATTTATGGGACCGGAAGAGAGTATGAGAATCCAGTCAAATCTCGGTTCAACAATAGCAATGGCATTTGATGAATGTCCGTCAAGTGTTGCAAGCAGGGAATACATTCAAAACAGTGTTGAGAGGACAACAAGATGGCTTCAAAGATGTAAAAATGAGATGCAGCGACTGAATTCTCTTCCCGATACCGTAAATAAAGAACAGATGCTTTTTGGAATAAATCAGGGTGGAATATACGAAGATATAAGAAAGGAGCATGCTGACATTATTTCCGAATTTGATTTGGACGGATATGCGGTCGGAGGACTTGCGGTAGGAGAAAGTCACGAAGAGATGTACAGAATACTCGATGAAGTGGTACCTCATCTACCACAGAATAAGCCTACTTACCTTATGGGGGTGGGAACGCCGGCCAATATTCTTGAGGGAGTGGAAAGAGGAGTTGACTTTTTCGACTGTGTTTATCCTACAAGAAACGGCAGACACGGCCATGCATATACCAATTTCGGAAAAATTAATCTGCTGAATCAGAAATATGAAACAGACAGCAGACCTATTGAGCCGGGATGCGGATGCCCGGCATGCAGAAACCACTCGAGAGCCTATATCAGACATCTCTTAAAAGCAAAAGAAATGCTCGGATTTAGACTGATGGTGTTGCACAATTTGTATTTTTATAATACAATGATGACTGAAATCCGTGAATCACTTGATAATCACAATTTCGCAGCTTACAAAAAAAGAAAGCTCGAAGGATTTGAGAGAAACGGTGAGGATTTTTAATTTAGTTTTTTTGGAGGATGAGATATGTTAAACAACATACTTTTAGCTGCATCAGGAACAACTGCAAGCATTATTACAATAGTTATCTATGTTGTTGTTATAGGTGCATTTTTTTACTTCTTCCTTATGAAGCCACAGAAAAAGCAGGCTGAACAGCAGGAAGCACTTATTAAGTCAATGGAAATCGGTGATAGTGTTCTCACAACATCGGGATTTTATGGAGTCATTATTGACATCATGGATGAGTATATTGTTGTAGAATTTGGAAATAACAAGAATTGCAGAATTCCAATGAAGAAAACAGCAATTGTAGAAGTTCAGAAAAAGCAGTAAAAAATATTCAATCGGATTTGATATGTAACCTCTTTACCGGATTAACCGGTAAGGAGGTTTTTTATGTGAATTATTATTGTATGTTTTGCATTTTCAGTTAAAACCACGGTTTGCAGAAAGCTTTTCCAGTTCATCGGCAAAACTTTCCGGAATACACATGTTACCGTTGCCGATTCCGACTTTAAGATGCGGTTTGCACTTTCCGTGAAAATCGGTACCTCCGCTTATTGCCAGAGAGTATTTTTCGGCAAGTGAACGAACGAATAATTCGTCTTCGGGAGAGTTGGAGGAGTAAACTGCTTCAATTCCTAAACCGCCGCATTCAGTGAAATTCCTTACAAGTTCCTCCACCTGCTCTTTATCATATTTGTAAAGAAGGGGATGCGCTAAAACCGGAACTCCGTCGGCTTTCTTTATGAGACTGATGGTTTCGTGTATTTCAAGATATTCTCTGGCTACAAAAAAAGGAGAGGAAGGATTAAGATACCTGTCAAATGAATCCTTGTAATCCTTTGCATATCCCTTAGATACAAGAAGTCTTGAAAAATGCCCCCGTGTAATGATGGTATCAGGGCATCCGAAAGTGAGTTCTTCGTGAGAAATGTCTATCCCGGCATTTCTGAAGCGTTTAATCATTTCGTTATTTCTTTTATCACGCCGTTCATCGGTAAGCTGCAGGGCTCTGTTTAAATCAGGACAGTCAGGGTCGATAAAAAGACCTAATATATGAATGTCACGTCCCTTGTAGCCTGTTGAGATTTCTACGCCGGGGATAACTCTTACGGATGTGCCGGTTTCCGACAGCTTTTCAGCTTCTTTTCGGGCTTCCTCAAAACCTGCAGTACAGTCGTGGTCTGTAAGGGCGAAGGAAGAAAGACCTGCCTCGCAGCACAGGTGTACGAGTTCGGCGGGAGTGTAGGAACCGTCTGAAACGGTTGAATGAACATGTAGATCCGTGGTTTTCATATTGCGCCTCGTTTCTGATTAGTCTGTTAAATACAGCACAGATGATTATATCACGCACAGGGATAAAAGTAAAAGCCGGTTTCATTTCACGGAATAAAAAACACAGGCAATACATAGATTGTAAAAAAAGGTTGGGCTTTATGAAAAAGGTGATGCTGACCGCAGTGGCCTCGGTGTGTTTAATGATGTTACTATGTCTTGCATCTGCATACATACTTTACAAAAGCGGAAGCTTTAATGTGGCGGGACATGTGGTTTCAAAGGTGATAACAATTGTGGGAGGCCTCTTTGCGGGTTATTTATGCGGGAGGATAAATGATTCAAAAAAGTATTTATGGGGATTGTGTTCGGGATTGATTCTGTTTTTGCTTCTCAGTTTAGGATTGTCTGTTTTTGGAATGAAACCACAGGAAATTGCAGTAAGATTTGTCACAATTATACTTTCATCCTTTGCCGGTGGAATTCTTTCTGCATTAAAATCATAGGTAAAGGTTGATATTTTTGGCTTTGTTGGTTATAATACAAAGTGCCTAGGGAGTACGATAAATCCTGTTATTTTGATCCTACATCTTTAAAAAGGGTTTCCTATATCTGAAGCGGATGTCAGGCCTCATTTTTATCAGTGGAAGGCTGAAGTTTTCATGCGGTTACCCACCTGGCTTAACTGTCAGGAGTCAAAATGCAGGAAGCGGCTCTTCCGGGTAAAGCCCCTTTATGAGGGGCTTTTTTCTGTATTTGTATAAATTTTATCTTTTTCTGCCTTTTCCAAAAGTGCAGATATGCTTTCAAGCAGATAGAGACTGCTACGGCTGTTTTCTTCATTTGACATCAGTTCGGAAACGGAAGAACCGGCTTTCAGATATGAATCAATTTTTTTGATTTCGTCAGATATTAAAGGATACATTGTGCTGACAGCGGATTCGGTGCCGGTAAGAGTGACTGCTTTGATTCTGTCCTCATCAACAAGAACTGTCAGGGTAGATTTGTATTCACCTAGAGTAAGCGGTGCCGTATATATGCCGGCAATGTATTGAGCAGGAACGTTATCTGTTTCCGTGAATGAATCGGTTTTACTTTCAATATTACCGGAAACGGCTTTTGAATCAGATGTATTTTTTCGAGCCAGTATGAAGATTATTATGGCTGCAATAATGACAATGGTTGCAATTACCATGAGTTTTTTTCTTTTGACTACTATGACTTTGGTCATAAAATACCCCATATCCATGTTTATTATATTTATATTCCGTGCAAGGCAGATTATAACTTTATTTGCCGCATGACAGGAGGTAAAAATGGCACTACATTATATAACGGGGGCGGCATCCTCCGGAAAATCAACATTTCTGTATGATAAAATTCTGAAAATGGCTGCAGAAGATTTAAAAAGGAAATATATAATAATCGTACCCGAACAATATGCATTAAGGGTGGAACAGGAGCTTGTAAAGCAAAGTGACGGCAATGGAGTGATAAATATTGAAGTCCTCAGTTTTACCCGACTAGCATACAGATTAATGGAAGAAGCATGTGATGAAGGGTATCCGGTCCTTAATGACATGGGCAAAAACATGCTTATAAGACGAATCATGCAGGAGTCCGCTGACAGACTTGGTGTTTTCCGCGGAAAAGAGAGAAATGCGGGATTTGTAGATGAAATTAAATCGGCAATTTCAGAAATGTGCCAGTATATGATTTCTCCGGAAATGTTGGAAGAATTTGAGAATAATACCGAAAAAGGCCTTTTAAAGGCAAAAATGTCTGATTTCAGGATAATATACGGCGAATTTCTTTCCAAAATACAAAATGTTTATCAAACAGCTGAAAACATGCAGGTTATGAGTTTTAAACATATAGGAAGCTCAGAAATTTTATCCTCAGCATGTCTTGTTTTTGACGGATTTACCGGGTTTACACCGGTTCAGAGGCAGTTTATTGAGCATATGATGGGCAGGGTGTCGGAAATATTTATGTGTCTCGCAGCTGATAAGGATACACTTTCTTTCGATGGTATGGATGTATCTTCTTCAAATGGGAAAAGAAAGATTTTTTCCATGACTTGTGAGACCGTTGAAACAATGAAGAGCCTTTGTGAGAAAAACGGATGGAAAACGTATAAGGAAGAATATCAGGATGTTGAGTATGGAAGCACTCAGCTGGAGCATCTCAAGGCAAACATATTCGGAAAGACAAGTACGCAAATGGAATCCGCAGAGGGGATTCATGAAGTTCATTGCAGGGATGCAAAGGCAGAAGCGTTATATATTTCTTCCCGGATAAGCGAGCTGCTCAGAAAAAAGAAATATAAATACAGAGACATTGCAATTATTGCATCTGATATGGAATTATATGCACCTTATATTGAAAAAAGTCTTAGGGATTACGGGATACCTTTTTATACCGATGTTACTAAAGACATATCAGATAATCCGATGATCAAATTTATTAATTATGCCCTGTCGGTTATAGATACTTCCTATTCGCGTGAAAGCGTTTCAAATCTGATTAAGTCACCGTTTGCCGGATATGATGAAAAAACGGTTTACGAAACGGATAATTATCTTTTCTGTTATAATTACAGAGGAAGGGCGGCCTATGAGAGAGAATGGAGTGCATATAAGCGGCTGAAAAAAAGCATTGATTTGGATGGAATTAATGCAATAAGAAAAGATATGTGCGAGCATCTCAGTCTTTTACCGGGCAGGCTGAGTAATGTTAAGGCCGGTGAACTCTGTGAAGGAATAATGGCTTTTTTGGAATCGTATGACGTTTTAGATAAGATGTCTGCTCTTTCCGAGAAGTATCCGGAGTATATGAGAGTATATGAAGCGGTAAAAACCATTCTCGAACAGATAAGGGACATAATGGGAGAAGAAAATCTTACATACAGGGAATTTAAGGAGATTTTTCTTACAGGAATAAGAAAGACGAAGCTTGGTATAATACCGCCGAGTCCGGATGTGATTCTTATCGGAGATCTTAAAAGAACACGTCTTGATTCAATAAAGGTCTTATTCGTGGCGGGTGTCAACGAGGGTAAAATGCCTGAAATCACAATGGATGAAGGCGTTTTCACGGATGATGACAAAGGTGTTTTAAGGAGGGCCGGAATAGAAATGGCGGTTTCTCCGGCAGAAGACCCGGCAAGGGAAGAATTCTATATTTATCTCATGATATCAAGACCGAAGGAAGAGCTGTATCTGTGCTGCTCGGTTCTTGGAGAAGACGGAATGGAGATAAGACCGTCATATATTATGAAAGAAACGGCAAAACTCTTTAAAGACGACATCAGGGATAGGGGATGTCTTAAGGGAATTGCGCCACAGTTGGGATTTGACAGGGGAATTTCTTATGTTGTTAACTGCATGAGCAAAAACGGGAACAGGGATAACGTGGATGATAGGCTTGCATCAGAAATATATTCCTGGTATGAAAAGAATAACATGCCGGAGCTGGAGAAACTGAACGGCATAATAAATGATTACAGATTTGATTCGGCATCGAAAGGGCTTTCAACCGAAATGGCCGAAAAACTCTATGGCAAAATTATCAACAGCAGTGTGAGCAGAATAGAGGAATATGCCAAATGTCCGTTTAAGCATTTTATGAATCACGGTCTTTTGATAAGCAAGAGGGATGAGCCAAGACAGGAAAGTATTGATCTTGGAAATGTGTGCCATGATGTTATGAAGAGATTTGGAGAAATAATCATGGCGGCAGGCAATAAGTGGAATGAACTTGGAAAAGAGGTTTACTATCCATTGGTTGTGGAGTGTGTTGAAGAAACCGTGAGTACATATGCTGACGGTATGTACAAAAATGATGAATTTATGCAGAGTCTTGCAAGGCGTACAAAAAAACTGGCGGAAATATGTGCTGATGTAATGGTGAAGCAGATTCAGGCAGGAGAGTATCTGCCGGTGTCCTATGAAGAACCTTTCAGCGCATCAGGCGTGCATATGAAGCTGAGAGGAAGAATTGACAGAATTGACATATGTGATGGTGAAGCCGGAAAATATGTAAAGGTTGTTGATTATAAAACAAGGGATGAAAATCTGGACTTCCCGCTTCTTAAAAGCGGTATACAGATTCAGCTTCCGCTGTATCTTAACTATCTGGTAAAGGAAAAGAAGTTTGGAGATGTGATACCGGCAGCAGCATTATATCAGAAACTTGGAGCTCCTTTAATAGATGACGAGAGTATAGATAAAAATGTTGAAGAAAAGGTATATCGTGAACTTCGCCCGTCGGGGATGATTTATCGTAACCTTGAAAACGTTAAATCCCTGGACAGAGGTCTGGCAGCTCCAGATGGAAATGGATATACGGTAAGTTATACATCGCAGGTATCCATGCTGAAGACGAATTCAAAAGGAGAACTCAGTACATCTAAACAAAGCAGTGTAATTGTTTCCGGTGAAGATACGGAAAAAATCCTGCAGTTTGCTGAGGATAAGGCGGTGAGTCTGAGCCATGAGATAATGGACGGACATACGGAAATAAAACCTTACAAGTGTGGTGATGAAACTGCCTGTAAGTTCTGCGATTATGCAAATGTATGCGGATTTGACGAGAGACTCGGTAAGCATACATATAACCGTCTGTCAAATGATTCAAAAAAGGCATTTAACAGCATAATTAATGGTGAGAATGAAAGGAACTGATATGGCTATTGAATTTTCAGAAGATCAGAAAAGAGTAATATATGCTCCAGTATCCAATATACTTGTCAGTGCGGCTGCCGGGTCAGGTAAAACGACGGTACTTGTAAACAGAATAACGGAGCATATCAGGGATACGGATAATCCGCTTGATGTCGGACGTATGCTCATAGTTACATTTACAAAAAATGCAGCCTCTCTTATGAGAGAAAGAATATATGAGGCAATTGAAAAGGAATGTGAAAAAAATCCGGAGGACAGACGTATGCAGGCTCAGCTTTCGAGGGTTGCATATGCTGATATCATGACAATAGACAGATTTTGCCTCAGGATAGTAAAAAGCTATTTCTATGCAATAGAATCAGATGCCAACTTCAGAATATGCGACGAAGATGAGTCAAAGCTGTATATTAATCAGTCGATTGAAGAGGTTTTCAGAAAGAAGTATGAGGAAAAAGAGAATGGTTTTATCAGGCTATGTGAGTGCTATGGCAATGAGAAGAATGACAATACGGTAAAGGAAGCCGTAAAGAATCTGATGAAGGCGTGTGAGTCGCATCCATGGCCCGAAAAGTTCCTGAAGGAAGTAAGCAGCCTTTACGAAAATGACAGGGATTTTGATGAATCAGAGCTGGCAGCCGAAATACTTGAATATGGTAAAAGAATTGCAAAGGACTGTTATAATCTTAATCAGTCAGCGGTAAAAATATCGGAAACCGCAGAGGGGTGCGATAAATATACGGAAGTGCTTGAGAAGGATGCGGATATAATAGCAGGATTTCTCCATGCAGACAGGTATTCCAAATTCAGAAACTTTTTGAAGAGTGAGAAATGGCCAAAACTTCCAACGGTAAGAAAGAACAGTGGTGTTTCCGAAAATGACCAGGAAAGAATTAAGAGTATAAGAAAATCATACAAAGATGCGTATGATAAGCTTGAAAAAGGCTTATTCTCACATGAAACGGATGCCATAAGCACTGAAAATGAATATGCACATCCTTACATTACCGAGTTGGTAAATCTTACCTCCGAAGTAATTAGGGAATATACGGAGAGAAAGAAAAAACATGGTGTGTGTACTTTCTCGGATGTTTCACACATGGCACTCCGGATTATCTGCAGCCAGGAGGCGGATGGAAGTATTGTTCCAAGCAGATATGCGGAGGAAATATCCGAAAAATATGATGAGATTATGATAGATGAATACCAGGATTCAAACAGAATTCAGGAATTTATTCTTATGTCGGTTTCGGGTGAGAGAAAAGGCAGACCGAATGTTTTCATGGTAGGAGATGTCAAACAGAGTATTTACAGATTCCGTATGGCAGAACCTGAACTGTTTATGGAAAAATATGATTCATATACGGAGGATGGAGACAAGTACAGACTTATTTGCCTGAAAGAAAACTATCGTAGTCAGAAAGCCGTTGTGGAATGTGTCAATGACGTTTTTGAAGCGGCAATGACTGAGGAATTTTGTGGGATAGATTATGATGATAATGCCGTTTTGAGGCAGGGTGCGGCTTATGAAGGTTATGATGGTGCACCCGGGTCAGAATCTGAAATGAATGTCCTTTTATATGAAAAAGGCATGGAAAAGGAAGACAGACAGAGACTAATGGCAAAAACCATGGCTCTAAGAATAAAGGATCTTATGGAGTCGGGAGATGTCCCTGTTTTGGATAAAAGCGGATACAGACCTCTTAAATACGGTGACATTGTAATTCTTGTACGTTCAATGAAGGGAATTGCATCGGTCCTTGCTGAGGTTTTACAGGACGAGGGAATTCCTGTATCAGTTGCTACAAACAGAGGATATTATAAGACAAGGGAAATCGGTATAATCCTTTCTTATCTCAGAATTTTGGATAATCCATATCAGGATACTGATATGGCAGCGGTGCTGTTTTCTTATATAGGAGGTCTTTCTGTTGAAGAAATGGCATTGCTTAAAATATATGAGAAAAGCTCCACGGGAGAATCCGGAAGGATGTATTTGTGGGACATTGCAGAAAAATACATTGAATCAGAAAAAGCAGATGAAGAACTTACCGCAAAACTGAGAAAGTTCCATGATGTTTACTGTGAACTTAAAGAAAAAAAGTCATATGTTTCACTCTATGATCTCCTGCTTGAGATATATGAAAAAACAGGGTTTTACAGTTATGTGGGTATACTTCCGGCAGGTGAGAAGCGCAAAGCAAATCTTGATATGCTTCTGAAAAAAACCGGCACATATGAAAAAAACAATGAATCAGGTCTGGAAGGTTATCTTTCTTATGTGGACAGGCTGATAAAGTATGACATAGATAGCGGAGAGGCAGATATATCCGATGGTATTGATTCCGTCAGCATAATGACTATACATAAAAGTAAGGGTCTTGAATATCCTGTCGTAATTCTTGCTGATATGGATAAGGAATTCAACTTCAACGAAGCAAGGAATCCTTTTACGGTGCAGGCTAATAAGGGCGTTGGAATTAAGCTGATAAATACGGAGAACAGAACGCAGCTTAAAACAGTGCAGAAGGAATATCTTGACATGTTTTGCAAGACAGAAACGATTGCAGAAGAAATAAGAATTCTTTATGTTGCACTTACCAGAGCCAGACAGAAACTTATAATGTATTCAGTATGTGAATCTGAAGAGGATGCTTCCTTTAATCAGGAAACTTTGGAAAAGTGTTTTTCGAAATGGCTGATTGAGGCAGAAAGTTCGGAAAAAAGGTTGAGTTTTAATTATCTTGTCGGAGCAAAGGAATATGATGATCTTGTTATGCCTGTCTTTTTAAGAAAAACCGGATTTGCGGAGAAGGATACGGCAAGAGAATATTCTTCGGGAGGACTGAAGCTTTCTATAATAATGGCAGATGAGGTGCTTGAACGCATTGCGGAGGAATGTGCCGAAAGCTGTAAAGATACGGTGGAGGCACCGGCAGCAACGGCTGATTATCAGGAAATTGAAAGATATTTTGCATATGTCTATCCATATGCTCATGATGAGGTGCCTGTAAAGTATTCGGTTTCAGAGCTGAAACATGAGGCAATGGAGGCATATCTGAATGAGGTTTCGGATGAAATAAAAGCCGTAAGTATGTTTCCTGAGAATACGGGAGATAATAAGCCGAATGCAGGAGCCAGAAGAGGTACGCTTATGCATTTATTCATGGAACATGCGGTTAAGAATAAATGCCGTGGCAGAGAAAATCTGGAAAAACTTCTTCAGAGAATGATTTCGGATGAAAAGGTTTTGCCGGAAGAGGCGAAGCTTATTTCGATTGACAAGGCAGCGGCATTTATGGAAAACTCCATTGCGGAAAGGATGCTGTGTGCTGCCGAAAGGGGAGAACTGTTTTTAGAGAATCCGTTTGTATATGGGATAAAGGCATGCGAACTGAAACCGGAATTATATCAGTCGGATGAAAGAATTCTTATCCAGGGCGTGATTGATGCGTTTTTTATCGAGAATGATGAAATTGTAATCCTGGACTATAAAACGGACAGGGTATCAGAGGGCGAAAAACTGGTAAGAATGTACGAAAAACAGATGGAGTTGTATGCACAGGCGTTGAGCAATATTCTTAAAAAAAGAATAAAAGATGTAATTCTGTATTCATTTTCTTTGGAAAAAGGTATAGAATGTAAAAATGTGGTAAAAAAACTCAGAAAGGATATTGATGTACAAACAAAATGAGAAAACGTTTGCTTTTTGTATATAATCCCAATGCTGGAAAGAAAAAGATTAAAACCCTGCTTGCCGACATTATTGCTCATTTCTGTGATGATGATATTGAGGTAATTGTCAGTCCCACCAAAAAGAGGGGGGATGCTACCGAACGTATTATCGAATACGAAAAAGATGAAGAATGTTATATAATCGCCTGCTCGGGAGGTGACGGAACGCTTCATGAGGCCGTAAACGGTATGATGAGAAGGGAAAACAAGGTACCTATCGTTTATATACCGACAGGCAGTACCAATGATTTCGGTGCCAGTTTAAACATTCCTAAAAATATGATAGAAGCATCCAAAATGGCAAAATACGGTACGCCGTTTGAATGTGACGTCGCATCATTTAATGATGAGTATTTTGTATATACGGCATGTTTCGGTCTTTTTACGGAGACCAGTTATGCAACTCCTCAGAACCTCAAAAACGTACTCGGTCATTTCGCATATATATTAAACGGAGCAACAGAACTTAAAAAGATTCAAAAATACGAGATGACAGTTGAGTATGATGGTAAAATTGTAGAAGGAAATTTCATATTCGGAATGGTGTCTTCATCTTCGTCAATCGGTGGTTTTAAGGGGCTTTCCAAGGATAATGTGCTTTTTGATGACGGATATTATGAACTTCTGCTTATACGTGACGGAAAGCTCTATGAACTTCCGGCACTCATAAATGACATATTAAGAGGCAGTTTCACAAGTGAAAACGTGATATATGATCGTGTAAAAAACGTAAGATTTATATCGGAAGGTGCAGTTGCCTGGTGCCTTGACGGTGAATACGGCGGAAACATAAAAACAGCAGAAATAAATGTTGTTCATAAGGGTGTTACTCTTATGATACCTCCGACGGAACCGGAAGAAGAGGCATAATTAAATATACAGTGTCTGACCGGTAAGTATTTATTGATTTACCGGTCGAATTTTGGTATATTTATACTGATTTATGATGTCCTCGGCAGACAAATACAGCGGGGATTTGCTTTATAAGGAGGAAATATGTTATTTGCAGGTGTAGATTTAGGAACTTCTTCAGTAAAGATGCTTCTTATGAATGAAGAAGGAAAAATTTTGAATATAGTATCGAATGAATATCCTTTGTATTTTCCAAAGACAGGATGGAGTGAGCAGAATCCTTCGGATTGGTGGAATGGCTTTAAGAAAGGCATGAAGGAACTTATAAAGGGATTTGATGCGAATGATTTATGCGGAATAAGTTTCGGAGGACAGATGCATGGTCTTGTCATACTCGATGAAAATGACAATGTATTGAGACCTGCAATTCTTTGGAATGACGGAAGAACAATTAAAGAGTGTGATTATTACAATAAAACCATAGGCAGGGAAGTTATTTCAGGATACACCGGAAACATGGCATTTACCGGTTTTACGGCACCTAAGCTTTTATGGGTTCGCGAGAATGAGCCTGAAATATTCAACAAAATCGCAAAGATCATGCTTCCTAAAGATTATCTTGCATATATGCTTTCCGGAGTACATTGTACGGATGTTTCGGATGCGAGCGGTATGTTGCTTTTTGATGTAAAGAACAAATGCTGGTCGGAAGAAATGTGCGAACTTACCGGAATTAAGACATCACAGCTTGCAAGGGTTTTTGAAAGTTATGAATGCGTGGGAACAATCAGGAAGGATGTAGCTGAAGAACTCGGACTTCCTGAAAGTGTTAAGATTATTGCTGGAGCCGGAGATAATGCAGCAGGAGCAGTGGGTACAGGTACACTTTCCCATGGAATGTGCAGTGTAAGTCTCGGAACAAGCGGTACGGTATTCATTGCAACTGATGATTATGCGGTAGATCCTGCAAATACAATGCATACTTTTGCTCATGCTAATGGCAAATATCACTTCCTTGGATGTATGCTCAGTGCTGCTTCTTCAAACAAGTGGTGGATGGATGACATAATCGGAACAAAGGATTATTCGGCAGAGCAGGAAAACATAAAGGTACTTGGAAAAAACAGCGTATACTACCTTCCATATTTGATGGGAGAAAGAACTCCTCATAACAATCCAAATGCAAGAGGTGTTTTTGCCGGTCTTTCACTTGATACAAAGAGGGAAGATATGACACAGGCAGTAATGGAAGGCGTAAGTTTTGCATTGCGTGACAGCCTCGAAATTGCAAGAAGCTTTGGTGTTGAGATTACCAGAA
This sequence comes from uncultured Lachnoclostridium sp., assembly GCA_964584255.1. Lineage (GTDB taxonomy): Bacteria > Bacillota > Clostridia > Lachnospirales > Lachnospiraceae > UBA3775. The sequence continues at coordinate 63,222 of CAZOZM010000006.1, forward strand.
TAAGAGCAATCGGAGGAGGAGCAAAGAGCAATCTCTGGTGCAGAATTCTTGCAAATGTAATGAATGTAAAGGTTGATAAGATTAATTGTGAGGAAGGTCCGGGATACGGTGCTGCAATTCTTGCGGCAGTAGGATGCGGAGTATACAAGGATGTTTCCGAAGCGGCAGACAAATTTATAAAAGTTGTTGAAACAATTGACCAGGATGAAGAAACGGTTAAGGATTACGAAAAGAGATATCGTGTCTTTAGAGAGATTTATCCGGCAATGGTTCCGGTTTTTGACAGAATCGTTGAAACGGAATAACTTATTAAAGAATTAAATGCCGGGATTTTTTTCGTCGGAGGAACGGGTATATAAATGGAGATTTATAACGGCTTTGCATCTTATTATGATGCGTTTATGGATGATATTCCCTATGACAGATGGAGTGATTATATAGGTCAGCTTTTAAACAAAAGAGGATTGAAAAGCGGTCTTGTATGTGAATTGGGATGCGGAACCGGTGAGATAACGATACGTCTCAGAAAGCAGGGCTTTGATATGATAGGCCTTGATATTTCGGAAGACATGCTTATGATGGCACGGGATAAAATGTATGATGAAGAAATTACCGATATCATGTTTACACATCAGGATATGAGGGATTTTGAGCTGTATGGAACGGTAGATGCATTTGTATCGGTATGTGACAGCATAAATTATATAACCGACTATGACGAGCTGACGGAAGTTTTCAGACATGTAAACAATTATCTGGAAAGGGACGGCATCTTCATTTTTGACCTGAAAACAGATTTCCTGTTCAAAACGGGATATGCTGACAATTCGTTCAGTCAGGAAACCGAAGAAGGAATCTTATACTGGAACAATCATTATGATACTGATTCACATTTAAATTATTACAGTTTTTTTATCGAAGTAAAGGATGAAACACGTGGCGGATGTGATGAGGTATCCGAACAGCACGTTCAGAGGGCATATTCTCTGGAGGAAATAAAAAAAGCTTTATCGGAAGCAGGCATGGTATTTGAGGCCGCATACGATGCGTTGAGCGAAAATGAACCGGGATGTGAGAGCGAAAGAATATATGTTATAGCCCGTGAAGGTTTTCAGGAAAACAAAACGTATGTCAAGTGAATAAATCAAATCAGAGGCAGGAGATGCACTGAATCCGATAATTATAAAGAAGGGATTGAATGTCCTCAGGGCATTCGAAAGTGAGGAAAAATTGGATTATTTAGTCAGAGCGATTGCAGGTGAAGGACAGATAAGAGCCTTTGCATGTACAACGAGGGAATTGACTGAACATGCACGACAGATACATAATACGAGCCCTGTTGCAACGGCGGCACTTGGAAGGCTTATGGCCGGCGGAATTATGATGGGATGCATGCTTAAAGGTGACAATGACCTGATTACATTAAAAATAGACGGAGCAGGACCTGCAAAGGGTGCGCTTGTTACGGCAGATTCAAAAGGAAATGTGAAGGGTTATGTTAATGTGCCGGATGTGTATGTTCCGGCAAGGGCTGACGGAAAACTGGATGTGTCCGGGGCATTCGGAGCGGGCATACTAAGTGTAATAAAAGACATGGGACTAAAAGAACCTTATGTAGGTCAGACCGCACTTGTAAGTGGAGAAATAGCAGAAGATTTAACCTATTATTTTGCTTCAAGTGAGCAGGTACCAAGTTCAGTAGGACTTGGAGTATTGATGAATAGGGAAAATACGGTAAGACAGGCAGGAGGATTTATTGTTCAGTTAATGCCTTTCGCATCAGAGGAAATAATTTCCCGTCTTGAAAAGAATATTGGAGAGATAAAATCAGTAACATCCATGCTTGATTCAGGGATGAATCCCGAGGAAATGTTAAAGGTTGTTCTTGAGGGTCTTGATCCGGAGATTACGGAAAGCATGCCTGTATCATACAAATGCAACTGTTCCAAGGACAGATTTACAAGAGGACTTATATCTCTTCCCGCAGCAGATATAAAGGAAATGATAAATGATGGAGAGCCGATAAATGTAAACTGTCATTTTTGTAACACTGACTACACCTTCAGCATTGAAGAATTAAAAGAGATTTTAAGAGCAGCAAAAAAATAACTGATAGAATACCTGTGTTTACCGGACAGGTTTAATATATTTATTTTTAGGAGGATTTTTATGAGTACAGACCGTTATTCAAGCCCACTTTCAGAAAGATATGCAAGCAGGGAAATGCAGTATATTTTCTCACAGGACATGAAATTCCGTACATGGAGACGATTATGGATTGCCTTGGCAGAATCAGAAATGGAACTGGGATTAAACATTACACAGGAACAGATAGACGAGCTTAAGGCACATAAGGATGACATAAATTATGAAGATGCCAAGGCAAGGGAAAAACTAGTAAGACATGATGTAATGAGTCATGTGTATGCATATGGTCTTCAGTGTCCAAAAGCAGCAGGAATTATCCATCTTGGGGCAACAAGCTGCTACGTAGGTGACAATACTGACATTATTGTGATGGCAGAAGGTCTTAAGCTGGTAAAGAAGAAGCTTGTTAATGTCATGGCAAAGCTGTCTGATTTTGCATTAAAATATGCAGGTCAGCCAACACTTGCTTTTACTCATTTTCAGCCTGCACAGCCGACAACAGTAGGCAAGAGAGCTGCTTTATGGCTTATGGAACTTAAGATGGACTATGATGATTTGTGTTACGTTTCAGACAGTCTTATGCTTCTCGGAAGTAAAGGAACAACAGGAACACAGGCAAGTTTCATGGAGCTTTTCGAAGGTGACCATGAAAAAATTAAAGAACTTGAAAACAAGATTGCCGAGAAGATGGGATTCGAAAAATGTATTCCTGTTTCAGGCCAGACATACACAAGAAAGGTTGACTCAAGGGTTGCAAATGTTCTTGCTGGAATTGCGGCAAGTGCAACCAAATTCTCAAACGACATAAGACTTTTACAGCATCTCAAGGAAATTGAAGAGCCGTTTGAAAAGAATCAGATTGGTTCATCAGCAATGGCATACAAACGTAATCCTATGAGAAGCGAGAGAATTGCATCTCTTTCAAGATATGTAATGTGTGATCTGCTCAATACATATTTCACAAGTGCAACACAGTGGTTTGAAAGAACACTGGATGATTCAGCAAATAAGAGACTTTCCATACCGGAGGCATTTCTTGCAATAGATGGTATTCTTGACCTTTATATGAACGTTGTTGACGGACTTGTTGTATACGATAAGGTAATTAATAAGAGACTTATGAGTGAGCTTCCTTTCATGGCAACTGAGAACATAATGATGGATGCGGTTAAGGCAGGAGGAAACAGACAGGAGCTTCATGAAAGAATCAGAACACTTTCAATGGAAGCCGGAGCAAATGTTAAGCAGAAGGGTCTTGATAACAATCTTCTTGAGCTTATTGCGGCAGATGAGTCATTTGGACTTAATCTTGAAGATTTAAAGGCTTGTATGGATCCGTCAAAATATACAGGCAGGGCAAAGGAGCAGACAGAGGAATTTATTAGGGATGTAATTGGTCCTGTAATTGAGGAAAATAAGGATTTAATCGGACTTACTGCCGAAATAAATGTATAAATTTTTGGAAAACCTGTTTATTAACCGGGTTTTCGTACAATAGTTTATTAAAGACTGTTCATATTCAGTCCGCCGGACGGATTGCGGAACAGTCTTTAATTTGTAGAAAGTAAATGCGGTTTAAACCGGCAAAGAGAATGTGCCATATAACTGCATGAAGTGGTGATTATTATGAGTACGGTATTTAAGCAGAAAAATGCCTGGCTGAAATATGATGAGGCAGGCAGAAAACAGGTTATGGACTTTTGTGAGGATTACAGAAAGTTCATATCTGATAATAAGACAGAAAGAGAATGTGTCAGTTCAATTATAGAAGAAGCAGAGAAAAAAGGTTTTGTAAATCTTGAATCAGTGAGTAGTATTAAAGCAGGTGACAAGGTTTATTTCAACAAAATGGATAAGGCCGTTGCCCTCTTTGTAATTGGTACGGAACCATTAAGCAAAGGAATGAAAATCCTTGGCGCACATATAGATTCTCCGAGACTTGATCTCAAGCAGAATCCTTTGTACGAATCAAACGGATTTGCGCTTTTTGATACACACTATTACGGAGGTATCAAGAAATACCAGTGGGTTACTCTTCCTATGGCAATACATGGTGTTGTATGTAAAAAGGACGGAAGCAGACTCAATATAAACATCGGTGACAATCCGGGAGATCCGGTTGTTGGAATTTCAGATCTTCTTATTCATCTTGGGTCTGCCCAGCTTGAAAAGAGCGGTGCAAAGGTGGTAGAGGGAGAAGCACTTAATGTTACTGTCGGAAGTATTCCTTTAAGCGATGAGGAGAAGGATGCTGTAAAGCTTAATATCCTCGATATTCTCGAAGCAAAATACGGTATCACCGAAAGGGATTTTATATCATGTGAACTTGAAGTTGTTCCGGCAGGAGAAGCGAGAGACTTTGGAATTGACCGTTCAATGATCATGGGATACGGTCAGGATGACAGGGTATGTGCATATACGTCTGCAAGGGCAATCTTTGATTTTGATACAACTGACAGAACACAGGTATGTCTTCTGGTTGATAAAGAGGAAATCGGAAGTGTGGGTGCAACGGGAATGCATTCCAGATTCTTTGAGGACTGTGTTGCCGAGATAATGGAAAAATCAGGCGGATGCAGAGAAATAGATCTCAGACGTGCAATGGCAAATTCGGATATGCTTTCATCTGATGTAAGTGCAGCCTTTGACCCTAATTACAGTGATGTTTTTGAAAAGAAGAACTGTGCATATTTTGGATACGGAAGCGTGCTTAATAAATATACCGGTTCAAGAGGCAAATCCGGAAGCAATGATGCAAATCCGGAATTTATCGCAAGACTCAGAGATATTTTTGACAGAAATAATGTTACATTCCAGACGGCAGAACTTGGTAAAGTTGATGCCGGCGGTGGTGGAACCATTGCCTATATCATGGGAAATTATGGAATGAACGTTATTGACAGCGGAGTTGCGGTTCTTAATATGCACGCTCCTTGGGAAGTTACAAGTAAAATAGATATATATGAGGCATATTTGAGCTATGTTGCATTTCTAAAAGAAATCTAGTCTGTTGGAAACAGATTTATAAGGAGGAAAAATGGAAAAAATACTGGTAAGATATGACAGCGATGAGATAGAAAAATTGCAGTATATCGATGGGAAAAGTGATTGGATTGATTTACGATCTGCTGAAAATGTGACAATGAAGGCAGGAGAGTTTCGTCTGATTAATCTGGGAGTTGCCATTAAGCTTCCGGAAGGTTATGAGGCACATATAGTTCCAAGAAGTTCGACTTTCAAGAATTTTGGTCTTATTCAGACAAATTCCGTTGGTATAGTTGATAACAGTTACTGCGGAAATAATGATATTTGGAAATATCCGGTGTTTGCTGTCAGAGATACTGAAATCAGGATTAATGACAGAATATGTCAGTTCAGAATTTTCAAAAATCAGCCGGAACTTGAATTTGTTGAGACGGAGTTTTTGGAAGGTACTGACAGAGGCGGATTCGGAAGTACGGGAAAAAATTAAAGGAGTGACAGATTATGGCAAAAGTAGATATTATTTCAGGTTTCCTGGGAGCAGGTAAAACAACACTTATTAAGAAACTTTTAGCAGAAGGAGTATATGGAGACAAGGTTGTCCTCATTGAAAACGAGTTTGGTGAAATTGGTATTGACGGCGGTTTTCTTAAAGAAGCGGGCGTTAATATAACAGAAATGAATTCAGGATGTATTTGTTGTACACTTGTCGGAGATTTCGGAAAGGCTCTCAATGAGGTGATTGAAAAGTATAATCCTGAAAGAATTATAATTGAACCAAGCGGCGTAGGCAAGTTATCGGATGTAATTAAGGCTGTTCAGGATCTTGATAATGAAAAAATTGAACTTGGAAGTTTTACAACTGTTGTTGATGCGGCAAAATGTAGAATGTATTTAAAGAATTTTGGTGAATTTTTTGAGAATCAGGTTCAGTTTGCAAAGACGGTTATTTTGAGTCGTACACAGTCGGTTACATCAGAAAAACTTGAGAAGGCAGTCGAACTCATTAAAGGAATAAATAAAGAAGCAGTTGTTATTACAACACCATGGGATGATATAACTGCATTACAGATGGTTACCGCAATGGAGAAAAAGGCATCTTTTGAAGAGGAACTCCTTAAGGAAGCCGTAAAGACAGCACATGAGCATCAGCATCACCACCACCATCATGATGAAGAGGAATGTTGCTGCGGCCATCATCACCACCATGACGACGAGGAGTGTGAATGCGGCCATCATCACCATGACGACGAGGAATGCGAATGCGGCCATCACCACCATGACGACGAGGAATGCGAATGCGGCCATCATCACCACCATGACGACGAGGAGTGTGAATGCGGCCATCATCACCATGACGACGAGGAATGCGAATGCGGCCATCACCACCATGACGACGAGGAATGCGAATGCGGCCATCATCACCACCATGACGACGAGGAATGCGAATGCGGCCATCATCATCACCATGAGCATGAGGAAGGATGTACTTGCGGATGTCATGACGGTCATCATCATGCTGATGAGGTATTTACGAGTTGGGGTAAAGAAACACCTAAAAAGTATTCAAGAGAGAAGCTTGACGGTATTCTCGAAGAACTTTCAGAATGTGATGATTACGGTTTTATACTCCGTGCGAAGGGGTTTGTTCCTACGGAGGAAGGCACATGGCTTTATTTTGACCTTACACCGGGCGAATATGAGATTCGTGATGGAGAGCCGGATGTTACAGGCAGAATTTGCGTAATCGGAAGTAAAATAAAAGAGGATAAGCTTTCAGAGCTTTTTGAGTTATAATACAGGGGACAAAGGATTTGTCTTATGATTAGGAGGAAAAATGGAAACGCCGGTATTTTTGATTAATGGTTTCCTTGAAAGCGGAAAAACTACGTTTATTGCAGAAACGATGAAGGATCCTCAATTTGCAAAAGCAGGAAATGTACTGATTCTTTTGTGTGAGGAGGGAGAAGAGGAACTGGATGAAGTGAGCCTTGCAAAGAGATATGTTTCAATACTTCCTGTTGAGGAACTTTCTCAGCTTACGCCACAGTTTCTTAAACAGCTCGATTCTTTTTACAAGCCGGATATGGTTCTGGTAGAGTATAATGGTATGTGGAAACCGGAAGATTTTTTTGAACTTGAATTTCCGGATAATTGGGCAATGGCTCAGACAGTTACGCTGATAGATGCGGAAACATATCAGAATTTCTACAACAACATGAGATCTTTCTTTGCGGAAAACGTGAAATACAGCGATGTTATCATTGTAAACAGAGTTGATGAAAATACGGATAAGCTTAAGATAAGAAGATCCATTAAGCCGCTTAACAGACAGGCACAGATAATTTATGAAACGGCTGAAGGTGTTGATGATTCGGAAATAGAAGAAGAACTGCCGTTTGATGTTAATGCAGATGTCATTGAGATAGAAGATGATGATTTTGGTCTTTGGTATATGGATGCGATGGACAATCCGTCCAAGTATAACGGAAAAAAAGTCAGATTCAACGGTATGGTATTTTACAATGATAAGCTTCCAAAAGGTTGCTTTATACCGGGAAGAATGGCGATGAACTGTTGTGCAGAGGATCTTGCATTCATCGGATTTATGAGCAAGCCGCCAAAAGGAAAGAAACATGCAGATTATCTTAACAGAGGCTGGTATACGGTAGAGGCCGATATAAAGATAGAATTCGTGAGACAGTATCGTGGAAAGGGGCCGGTTTTATACTGTTCAAATCTGACTCCGTCACATGAACCGGATGAAAAAATAGTATATTTTACCTAAGGAGATGTATATGGAAAAACATTCATTAAGGGAACTGTGTGGAAGCGGAAAGGCTTTGATACACGGAAGAACAGCGCCTATCGTAAACAATAACAGGGTAGGAGAAGATGTAAAAGACGGATCTGTTGTTCTTTTTTGGACAGGTTCTGCAATGGAATTTAATGTATCAGGTTCATGGTTTGATGTTGAAGTATACACGGATTACGATTGCTATGAACAATGGTGTTCAGTATATGTTAACGGAGCCTTTATACAGAGGATAATGTTATCAAAGGGCAACAGTATCATACACTGTTACAGAAATATGAATCCTGAGCTTGTAAAAAATGTAAGAATCGTTAAGGAAGTTCAGGCAATGAGCGGTGATAAATCAGCTGTATTCCTTGGAGTTTCAGCTGAAACAGATGGAAGTTTTGAGGCGGTTGAAGAACGCAAATTTAAACTTGAATTTATAGGAGACAGCATAACTTCCGGAGAAGGCACAGTTGGTGCAAAACCGGAATTGGACTGGATTTCAATGTTTTTTGGAGCTTCATTCAGTTATTCCTATATGACGGCAGAAGCGTTGAATGCTGATTACAGAGTCGTTTCACAGTCCGGATGGGGATTGTTGTGCGGATATGATGCAAATCCTTACAGCAGTCTCACAGAGCATTATACAAAGGTGTGCAGTCTCATGGATGGAGATAAGCAGAAAGCTTGTGGATCAATGATGGAAAACGATTTTCAGGCATGGCAGCCGGATGTGGTTGTACTTAATTTGGGAACAAATGATTACAGCGCCTTCAGTTCACCGGCATGGAAGGGTGAAAATGGTGAGACCTTCGAATTGAGAATGGAAGAAGACGGAAGTTTTAATCCGGATGACAGGAAACTCTGGGTTTCAGCAGCTGTAAGATTTCTGTACATATTAAGAAATAACAATCCGAATGCACATATAGTATGGGTATGCGGTATGCTCGGACATGGAATAGAACCTTTAGTGACTGAAAGTATTGAGCAGTACAGGGAAATGTCCGGAGATGAGAAAATCGGTTTATTACAGATTCCGGAAACTAACGATGATACGGTAGGCTCAAGGTTTCATCCGGGAATAAAGGAGCATAAGATAGCTTCAGATATGCTTGTTGAGTATATAAAAGATAAAATAAAGTAAAAAAATCTGCAATCGATTCGATTGCAGATTTTTTTTATTCCAATTCAAAGGCACCGGTATACAATTGATAGTAGGTTCCTTTTTCTTTTATAAGTTCATCGTGTGTTCCGCGTTCGATTATACGTCCGTGGTCAAGAACCATAATTGCATCAGAATTTTTTACGGTTGAAAGTCGGTGTGCAATTACAAAAACCGTACGGTTTTTCATCAGTGCATCCATTCCTTTTGAAACAAGTTCTTCAGTTCTTGTATCAATGGATGAAGTTGCCTCATCGAGAATCATTACCGGAGGATCGGCAACAGCGGCACGCGCAATACTTATGAGCTGTCTCTGACCCTGAGAAAGGTTTGCTCCGTTTGATGTGAGGAGAGTATTGTATCCGTCAGGAAGTCTTGTTATAAAGTCGTGTGCATTTGCAAGTTTTGCTGCTTCTATGCATTCTTCATCAGTTGCATCGAGTTTACCGTATCGTATATTGTCCATGACAGTTCCGGTAAAGAGGTTGACATCCTGAAGAACAATTCCGAGACTTCGTCGGAGATCTGCCTTTCGGATTTTGTTGATGTTTATATTGTCATATCTTATCTTTCCGTCTGCAATATCGTAGAAACGGTTTATCAGATTGGTAATGGTTGTTTTTCCCGCACCGGTGGCACCGACGAAAGCAACCTTTTGTCCCGGTTTAGCATAAAGTGTGACATTATAAAGCACCGGTTTTCCGGGTTCATATTCAAAATCTACATCAAAGAATCTTACGTCACCGGTCAGTTTAGTATAGGTTACTGTTCCGTCTGCCTGATGAGGATGTTTCCATGCCCACATGCCGGTGTGTTCCTTACATTCGGTAATTACGCCGTCTTTTTCATGGCAGTTTACCAAAGTAACATATCCTTCGTCCGTTTCAGGTTTTTGGTCGGTAAGAGCAAGTATACGTTCGGTTCCTGCAAGCGCCATGGCAACTGAATTTATCTGCTGTGAAATCTGATTGATTGAGCCGGTGAACTGTTTTGTCATACCAAGGTATGTTGCAACAACGGGAATTGTAAGTGATGCATTGAATGCATTTCCGGATGCAATGTTCTGAATGGAAATGTTCGGTATGTTGAATCCCGAACAGATTAAGAATCCGCCGGCAAAGGCAGTGAGAACATACAGAATGTTTCCGATGTTGTTCATTATCGGTCCGAAAATATTTCCGTAACGGTTTGCAAGTTCAATATCCCTGAAAAGGTTATCATTGAGTTCATCGAAATCTTTTTTCGAATCTTCTTCATGATTGAAGACTTTTACGACTTTCTGTCCATTCATCATTTCTTCAACAAAGCCTTCAACCTTACCGATCGATTCCTGCTGTCTGATGAAGTATTTGGCAGATTTGCCACCGATTGATTTTGTTACCTTTGTCATTATGAAAATGCCAATGAAAACGATAACCATTAAATCAATGCTGTAGTAGAGCATTACGGAAATGAGAGCGGTTACTGTAAGCAGAACAGAGAAAAACTGAGGAAGCCCCTGAGATACAAGCTGACGGAGAGTATCAACGTCATTTGTATAATGACTCATTATGTCTCCGTGTGTGTTTGTATCAAAATACTTTATTGGAAGGTCCTGCATTGAGTTAAACATTCTGGTTCTTGTATTGTGAAGAAAGCCCTGAGTAACTCGTGCCATGACAAGTCCCTGAATTGTAACGGCAATTAAGCCGAAAATATAGAATATTGCCATGGTGATAACAGCTGTAACGATTTTACTGCTTACAGAGTCCCAACCGCTTAAAAGACCTTCTTCAATATATCGGGTGAGTCTTTCAATAAAAATGGATGGAAGAACACCCACTATAGCTGAAACGATGATGCATATAGCGGTTACGGTTAATGCTACAGGATAATCCCTAAAGAGCATTTTGATGATTCTTCCGAGGCTCTTCAGATTTATTTTTCTGCCGCCGGGTGCGTTTTTTTCGGGGCCCGGTTTCATGTTATTTGGAGCCATTGTCGCCACCTCCTGCATTGTTCTGTGAATAATAAACTTCCTTGTAAATGTTGTTGGTCTTTAAGAGTTCATCGTGAGTTCCGAATCCGTCTATCGTTCCGTTTTCTAGGACGATTATTTTATCAGCATCCTGCACGGAGGAAATTCTCTGTGCAATTATAAGTTTTGTTGTATTTGGAATTTCTTCGGCAAAAGCTTTTCTGATGAGGGCATCCGTCTTTGTATCAACTGCGGAGGTCGAGTCATCGAGAATAAGAATCTTAGGCTTTTTGAGAAGCGCACGGGCTATACAAAGTCGCTGCTTCTGACCACCGGAAACATTTGAACCGCCCTGTTCGATATGGGTATCATATCCGTCAGGAAAACCTTCAATGAATTCATGTGCCTGTGCAAGTTTACAGATTCTTACAAGCTCATTGTCATCAGCATTTTTATTGCCCCAACGAAGGTTCTCCTTTATTGTTCCGGAGAAGAGGATGTTCTTTTGGAGTACAACGGAAACCTGATCCCTCAAAACCTTCATGTCGTAGTCGCGAACATTTATTCCGCCTACATAAACGGAACCTTCGGTAGCATCATATAGTCTTGAGATGAGCTGTATAAGTGTGGATTTGCTGGAACCGGTTCCACCTATGATGCCGATTGTTTCACCGGATTTAATGTCAAGATTAATGTTTCGAAGAGCCATTTTCTCAGCATTTTCGGAATACTTAAAGCTGACATTTTCAAATCTTATGCTTCCGTCGGGAACCTCCATTACAGGAGAAGCCGGGTTATGTATCGTAGATTTTTCATCAAGAACTTCCATAATTCTGTTTGCGGATTCGCCGGCAAGGGTAACCATTACAAATATCATTGAAAGCATCATAAGGCTTGACATTATCTGCATGGAATAGGTGATGAGGCTTGTAAGATTACCCACACCCATTGTTACGGCATTGCTGCTGATTATTATCTTGGAAGAGAAAAAGGAAATAAGGATTAAGGAAACATAGATGCATAAGTTCATTATCGGTGAATTAAATGCAAGAATGGTTTCAGCCCTGCAGAAATCATCACGTACCTCGGCGGATGCTTTTCCAAATTTTTCTTTTTCGTATTCTTCACGAACAAAACTCTTAACGACTCTCATGCCTTTGATATTTTCCTGTACGGAATTGTTAAGAGCATCATACTTTTTGAAGATTTTCTTAAATACAGGCATGGACAGCTTTATAATAGTAAAAAGTGCACACCCGAGAACAGGAATAACGGCAACGAAAACCCATGCAATACTGCCGCCGAGTTTAATTGCCATTATGAATGCAACTATGAGCATAAGAGGTGCACGAACAGCAGTTCTTATTATCATCATGAAAGCATTCTGAACATTTGATATATCTGTTGTAAGTCTTGTTACGAGTGATGAAGTTGAAAATTTGTCGATGTTTGTGAATGAAAAATCCTGTACTCTGTAGAAAAGTTCTTTACGAAGGTTTCTTGCAAAGCCGGCAGAAGCAGTAGCGCAAAACCAGCCGGAAAGAATTCCGAAGGTAAGTGAAAGCATCGCCATAATTAAAAGAAGTAAACCATATTTTAATATGGTATTCATATCACATCCCTGTTGGATGGAATTGATGAGAGAAGCGGTGTATACAGGAAGAATACATTCACAGCAAACTTCACCAATCATCATTATCGGAGTGAGAATGGTACTTTTTTTATACTCACCCAGAACAGATAAAAATCTTTTTATCATGTTTACCTCCTTGATATACTTTTATTAAATTTAGAATGTTATGTTATTTGAGACGGATTACAGCCCGATCCAAATCAACCTTTATCATATATCATATTTGGAATTCAAATTCAAGACAGAGTTTAAAGAAACACATTTTTTTTAGATTTTATAAAGCACCTGATTTTTTATACCAGAATTCGGATAACAGATATGAAAAGAAAGTTTGTGATGTTTAAATGAGAGATTACTGCTTAAATGAAATGTTCCGGACACTGGGAAAGTGTGCTTTAAATATCTGCCTAAACCTTGTAAATACGAAAAAATTGTATTATCATTTTTACAGGTGGGATGACAGATACGTTTTCAGGCCCTTTTATGTAAAAGAAAGAAATGTCCTTATGAACATATATAGATGAGCGGATGTTTCGATTTACATACAAAAGGGCGTAAATACAATATGAGGAGGCACTGTGAATATACTAAAAAAGATAAAACAAAAAACAGGAATATACGGATGTTTTATGATCGCGATTATTACATTGATTGTGATTCTGATCTTGCTGAGTCTTTCGGAAGGATTTTGCAATCTTTATTCTGATACGGTATACGGAATAATTGCGGATGCTCTGGCACGTCTGACGTCACCGATTCCATTCCCATTGGGAGAAATTCTGATGTATGTATTTGCCGTTATAACGATAATTCTTCCGGTTATGATATGTATGTTGCCATTGTTTATAAAGAAGGAAAAGTCCGGCATTGTAATACGTTTCGTGAAAGCTTATGGAATGACAGTTGCGGCTGTATTACTTATATATATGTTGAATTGGTTGATTCCTTTTAAAAGCACATGTCTGAGTGCAAAGGACAATTCTAAGGGAGAATATTCACTGGATGAATTGGAGAAACTGAGGGAATATGCCGTTAATGGTCTGAATACAGCTGCAATGGAGGCAAAAAGAGATGAAAATGGAAATCTGATAATTGATTCGGAATTTTCCGAAAGTGTAAAGCAGGCAATGTATGACCTGTCGGATGATTATACGAGATTAAAAGGATACTATCCGGACGTAAAGGAAGCTCTGTGCTCTGATTTTCTCTGGTGGATGGATATCGGTGGATATACATATCCTTACAGTATGGAAGTTACATGCAACAGGTACTGTTCATATTTGTACAAACCGCTACTTTATGCACATGAACAGGCTCATCACAAGGGTTATTACAAGGAAAATGAGGCTGAGTTTCTCAGTATACTTGCGTGTGTTCAAACAGATGATGCGCTTTTAAACTACTCCGGATGGCTGGAAATGTATGGATATGTTAACAATGCATATGTTTCCAATCTCTACAGGCTGCTTACAAAAGAAGAGGCGGATAAAAGGCTGGAAAATGCAATATCTTTAAGTGAAGAGGTTGTTGAGGATGTAAAGGCAGCACGCGAAGACAGTGAAGAACGATATGAAGAACAGGTGAGTACGTTTGCTGAAAGATATTTCAAGGGAATATCTGAAACTACTGCGGAAACCGGTTGGAGTGTGCAGGACAGTGTATTAGGAGAAATGTCATATGATGGAGTGGTAAAACTGTTGCTTGATTACTATTTCGGATGAATATGAAAATTGCAAAAATGTTAGGAATGCACACTTAAACAGGGTGACGGACAGGGTTACATAAGTTTTTTGAAAAAGTACTTGACGTTGGAAACATCAAATGGTATATTAAATACAAACAAATGTTCGGTAAGAAATATATTGACTGTATGCTTGGTATATTTCTTATTTTTTTAAAACAGAAACGAACAAAAAATCGCATAAGTACAAAAAAGTGGACACCACATGTGCTATAATGCCGACAAAAGATAAACAAAAAGGAGAAGTACTATGAGACTTTTATTAAGATTTATTTCAAAGAACCACAGAGAGCTTGTTGATTTGCTTCAGATAGCCTACCTTATTGCCTTCATTCTTTTAATGTTTACAGGCAGATTTGGTGCAATATTATCTGCTTTCGTATTTATGAGCATGTTTCTTGTATCCGGTAATCAGGAAGATGACAGGAGAGAAGAAAAAAGAAAGAACTCAAAGAGGAATTCCGGAAATTCACGTATGAATGAGAGAAGAAGAACCGCCTAGTTTGTTCCGGATGTTTTTTTATCGGAATTCATGTGTAAAGAATGCAATAATCCGCTTAAACTGAGAAAAAACCCTCCGGTTGATTGTGAGATAATCTCAATCAGTCGGAGGGGTAAATTGTATTATAAGTTTAAGATACGGATTACAACACCTTATCATGTAATATATTTAAGATTTCTACAACCCGATAACCTTTCAGTAGTTTACCGGAAAACGCCTGTTTGTATCGGTATTACGCATCTTTATCGCCGTCCGACTCTGTGCTGATTAATTTGATAAGCAGTTTGTCGATACGATTTTTTGTAACCTTGATAACCTTATAGGAAGCGTAATCATCATAAGCAATCTCATTTTCTTTTGGAAGATGCTCTAAAATGTGTATTACGTATCCTGCTATGGAATCGAAGTCTTCAGTTTCAATTTTTATATTTAAATGGTCCGCAATATCATCTGCTCTTGCCGAACCGTCAACGATAAACTCGTTTACTCCGGTTTTTCTGATGATATCCTCTTCATCATTATCATACTCATCCCTGAGTTCACCGACAATTTCCTCAATAAGATCTTCAACCGTTATTAAGCCTGCAGTTGCACCATATTCATCAAGAACCACTGCAATCGAAAGATTTTTTTGTCTCATTTCCGAAAGAAGATCGGCAGTTCTTTTGTTCTCAAATGTCAGGAAAGGTTTTCTCATGACCTCAGTAAGCTTAAATGATTCTTTTTTATAGCCCCATTTGAACAAATCTTTTAGAAACAGAATTCCCGTAACATTATCAGTTGTTTCATGGAAGACCGGAAGTCTTGAAAAATTGCTTTCGGAAAAAACGGCGGCAATTTCATCATAACTGAGGGAATCTTCAATAAACTGAATGTCAATTCTCGGAATCATGATATCCTTTGCACGACTGTCTCCAAAGTCAACAACGTTTTCAATCATTTCACGTTCTTTTGTTTCAATAACACCTTCCTCATGGCTGACGTCAACTACAGTAAGAAATTCATCCTCTGTCATTGATGCGGTTTTTTTGTCAGGATCAATGTGCATGAGAATCATAAAGAATCTTGAAATTTTGTTCAATATGAATATGACCGGGGTGAGAACGAAACAAAGAACATAAATAACCGGCGCATAAACAAGGGATAAAGTGTCAGCATAGAGAGTTGCAGCTGTTTTCGGCATGATTTCACCGAATATAAGTATGACTATTGTAAGTATGCAGGTTGCGACACTTATCGGAATATTGTCAAATGCCTTTTGTACGAGAATCGTGGCTAAAGAAGAAGCACTCAGATTTACAATATTATTTCCGATTAAAATTGTTGAAAGCAGTTTGTTGGGATTCTCCGTAAGCTTTAGTGCAATAACCGCTGATTTGTTACCGGAGTCTGCAAGTGTTCTAAGCTTGATTTTGTTAACAGATACCAAAGATGTTTCTGCAGATGAGAAAAAAGCAGAAAGACATACAAGAATTAATAAAATGATTAGGTTCGGGACGACACCGTCCATGTAAATTCACTCCTTATTGTTTGTTTTTCATATGATTATATTTTATCAAAATCATTATGTCAATATATGTTTAGAATGACAGGTTTTGGGAGATAATTTCTTTTATAAGGCATGTTTTATCTGTATTTTCGGGATAAGGATGCAAATTATTATAAGTGGGACAATGTATGGTTAAGGATATTGAAGAAAAGAAAAAACGTTTAACAGATTTACTGGCAGTTGACCGTTGTTTTGATATGGTTGAAAGAAGTATATGTATAGGCGGGAGAAATGCCGTAATTTACTGTATCGATGGTTTTACGGAGGGATCGGTACTTCAAAGAATAGTACAGTTTCTTATAAGCATAAAGCCTGATGAAATGCCCGATGCTATGGAGGAATTCTCTAAAAGACTGATTCCTCACGGAGAAATTAGTGTTGTGAAAACATATGAACAGGCAGAACTGTTTACAATGTCGGGGCTTACACTTCTGATTATTGACGGATATGAAGATGGTGTTGTAATAGACTGCAGGAATTTTCCGTCAAGAGGAGTGGAAGAGCCGGATAAAGATAAAGTCATGAGAGGATCCAGGGATGGATTCACTGAAATACTTGTTTCAAATGTTGCACTTATAAGAAGAAGAATTAAAAGCAGCAGTTTTACGGCGGAACTTCTTCATATCGGTAAAAGTTCAAAAACGGATGTTGTATTATGTTATGTTGAAGGCAGGGCAGATTCCGACTTTGTTGAGAAAATAAACAACAGACTGAAGGAAATAAAAACGGATTCGCTGACAATGAATATAGAAAGTCTTGCTGAGTGTATACACAAATCAAAATGGATTAATCCGTTTCCGAAGTTTAAGTATTCTGAAAGGCCGGACACGACGGCAGCATCCCTGCTCGAAGGAAACGTTGTAGTAATGGTTGATAATTCCCCGGCAGCAATGATAATACCGACAAGTGTTTTTGACATAATTGAGGATGCTGATGACTATTATTTTTCGCCGGTAACAGGAACGTATCTGCGATTATCGAGATGCATCATTACAGTCCTTACGCTTTTGGTTTCACCGTTGTATCTTCTGATTTGCAAATATTATATGTTTTTACCGGACTGGCTGGTTTTTACACTGCCGCATTCACCTGTAAATGTTCCGGTTTTACTGCAGTTCCTTATATTGGAATTTGCGGTTGACGGACTTAAGCTGGCAAGCCTTAATACGCCTGATTCGCTAAATACGCCGCTGAGTGTTATAGCCGGAATTGTAGTGGGAGAGTTTGCCGTAAGTTCGGGATGGTTTAACGAGGAAGTGCTCCTTTATATGGCTTTTGTGACTCTGGCAAATTATTCTCAAAGCAGTTTCGAACTAGGCTATGCACTTAAATTTATGCGACTGATAATACTTACGGCAACAGGTCTGTTTGGAATAGGGGGATTTGTTGCAGGAATTGCATTTACGATATTGTGCATGGTAAGCAATAGAACCGTTGCGGGCACGTCATATCTTTCACCTGTATATCCAATGGATTTAAAAAAGATAATGAAACAGTTTTTGAGGGTGGACATTAAAAAGAAATTATAAATTTTATCGGAGAAATATGGACTTTTAAATCGTTTGGGAATACAATTTGAATGAAAGACAAAAATTGCATTTAGTTGAGAGCAAAAGCTGACAGGTCTTTCAATACTAAAACGTTTGGAGAAGGAATTTAATTATGAACGAAATAAGAAAAAAGGGTATAGAGGATGTTGCGGTGGTTGAAAGTTCGCTTCCGGTAAAGTTTGGAGTAAGTCCTGAGATGCCTAATATATCTGACAAACTCATGGAAATAGCAGATGAGGCAAGAGAAAATTCATACAGTCCTTATTCGAATTACAGCGTAGGTGCGGCACTTTTATGTTCTGATGGAAGCATATATACGGGATGCAATGTTGAAACTGCGGCTTTTATCGGAACATGTGCGGAGAAAAATGCTCTGTTTAAGGCAATAAGTGAGGGGAAGAGAAGTTTTCTTGCGATTGCAGTATCGGGTGGAGCCAATAATGAGGAACCCGGAAACTGTACTCCTTGCGGCTCGTGCAGACAGGTGCTTGCGGAATTTTCGAAGGAGAATGATATTGCAATTGTAATGAGAGTGGAGGGAAAGGTAAGAACACTTCCTCTGAGTGAGCTCCTCCCATTTACATTTGAATTGTAAACCGTCAGGTCTGAGGCGTGGTTATTGTGTTTTTTTCGCGAATAACTTAAAAACCTGATGCTGATGTACTCAGAGTATGTCTTCGGAGGAGAAAATGATTTGTATTACTGTGGGTTTTTGAATGTGTCGGAATACAATCTGACTGACAAACCGAAAAAAAGTAAAAAAATGTAATTTTTGTGCTTGACAAATCATATCACGGTGAATATAATAACCATTGTTCGCGTAACAAAGCGCCATGGCGAAGTAGCTCAGTTGGCTAGAGCACACGGTTCATACCCGTGGTGTCGTGGGTTCGAATCCCTCCTTCGCTATTCAAAAATTTAACGGAGAGAAAACGATGTTAAACAATACATTTACAGCTTGCTTTTATTACTACTTTTACAATGACTTTAAATAGGAATCTGTAAAAGTGTTTTTTGCTGTACAAAAATATCAGGATAATCGGAGGACCTGCAGTAAAATCACTGCAGGTCCTCTTTTTATTTTCAGATATCGCAGAGCTTTAGCAATGGATCCGGCCGGAGCCCTTAACGATATAAAACGTAAAGTATATTGATTTAGGGAGGTGCAATATGATTGCAATTTTAAAACAGGGAGTTAAAGACGAGGAAATTAAAAATCTGGTTATCTGGTTCAAAAACCAGAATGTGGATGTACATGTTTCTAAAGGTCAGTATCAGACAATACTTGGTCTTGTAGGTGATACCAGCAGATTTGATACGGATTTTATCCAGGGAATTGATATTGTTGATAAAGTTCAGCATGTAAGTGAACCATTTAAGAATGCAAATAGAAAATTTCATCCGGATGATACGATTGTTTATGTTGGAGATTATGCAATCGGAGGCGGAAATTTTCAGTATATAGCCGGTCCTTGTTCGGTAGAAAGTAAGGAACAGATTATTACAGTGGCTGAAAGTGTAAAAAAATCCGGAGCAAATCTCCTGAGGGGCGGAGCATTTAAGCCAAGAACAAGTCCTTATGCTTTCCAGGGAATGGGAAAGGATGGATTGGAGCTTTTGCTCGAAGCAAAGAAGGCAACAGGAATGCCTATAGTAACGGAAATAATGAATGCAAATCATATTTCGCTCTTTGAAGATGTAGATCTTATTCAGGTCGGAGCAAGAAATATGCAGAATTTTGAATTGTTGAAAGAACTTGGAAAAATCAGAAAACCTATCCTCCTTAAAAGGGGACTTGCAAACACAATGCAGGAACTTCTTATGAGTGCTGAGTATATTCTTGCCGGCGGAAACGAGCAGGTGATTCTTTGTGAAAGAGGAATCAGAACATTTGAAACATATACAAGAAATACTCTGGATTTGTCAGCAGTTCCAAAGCTTAAGGAACTGTCACATTTACCTGTGGTAGTAGATCCGAGTCATGCAACAGGATACAGAAATCTTGTCAAGCCGATGGCAATGGCGGCAGTAGCCTGCGGTGCGGATGGTCTTATGATTGAAGTTCACAACGATCCTGCACGAGCATTGTGCGATGGAGCACAGTCACTTACGCCGGAGAGTTTCACGGATGTAGTTAATGCTTGCGAAATGATAAGAAAAGTATTATAACTATCTTAAATAAATTAAGATGAATAGAGGTTCGTATGATAGACATTCAGGAAAGCAGAACAAAAATAGATGCCATAGACAATCGTATGGTTGAACTTTTTAAGGAACGTATGGCAGTCGCAAGAGATATTGCAGAGTATAAAAAGAGTAACAACTTAAATACCCTGGATGAAGGCCGGGAAAGAAAACTGCTTGCGAGGGTAAGTGAGATGGCAGGACCGGACTTTGATAATTATACAAGGACATTGTACTCTCTGATAATGGACTTAAGCAAAACTTATCAGCACGGTGTGATTTATCCGGAATCAGAACTTTGCAATAAGGTTGAGAAGGCTCTTGAAAATACACCAAATCTCTTTCCTCCGGTTGCATCGGTAGCCTGTCAGGGAGTGGAAGGCGCGTATAGTCAGATAGCAGCGACAAGATTTTTTAAGGTTCCTGAAATAGAATTCTATGAGAATTTTGAAAATGTTTTTCAGGCTGTAGAAAGCGAAAAATGTCAATACGGAGTGTTACCTATTGAGAATTCAACGGCAGGTTCCGTTAATATGACATACGACCTCATGATCAAATACAACTTTCATATATGCAAAAGTCTTAGACTTAAGATTGATCACAACCTTCTTGCTAAAAACGGTACGAAGATTGAGGATATAAAGGAAATTTATTCACATGAACAGGCTATTTCACAGTGCGCCGGTTTTTTAAAGGGACTTCCGGGCGTGAAGGTAACTGTTGTAAAGAATACGGCGGTTGCAGCCAAGATGGTTGCGGAATCCGGGAGAAAAGACGTGGCGGCGCTTTCCAGCCGTTCATGTGCATCATTATACAATCTGAGCTTCATAAAAAAATGTGTGCAGGATAAGGAAAACAACTATACAAGATTTATCTGTTTCAGTAAAAAGCCGGAAATATATCCGGGAGCAGACAGAACTTCTTTGATGATGGTACTTGATCATAAACCGGGAGCACTGTATAAAATTATGAGCAGATTCTTTGCTTTGGGAATAAACCTTCTCAAGATTGAATCAAGGCCTATTCCGGAGAGGGATTTTGAGTTTATGTTTTATTTTGATGTGGAAGCGAGCGTGTATTCACCTGAATTTAAGACGCTGCTTTCGGAATTTGAACATCAGACTGAGGAGTTTAAATATCTGGGAACTTACAGTGAGATTGTTTAAACCGGTATGCATCTTGTGAAGATGCACATTTTTGCCTGTTTGTTAAAGAAGGCAACGTGCTGAAAGCTGCATATATGTCTTATGATTTCGGATACGGAAAAGAAAGGAATAGTCAATTAATGAGAGTCGGAATGGGTTATGATGTTCACCGTTTGACAGAAAACAGGGAACTTATTATCGGAGGCGTTAAAATTGAATATGAAAAAGGTCTTCTGGGTCATTCGGATGCGGATGTGCTGACACATGCAATTATGGATTCAATCCTTGGAGCCTGTGCACTGGGAGACATAGGAAAGCATTTTCCGGACAACGATCCGGCATACAAAGGAGCAGATTCAATAGAATTGCTTAAAAAGGTCGGGGAAATCATAAGGGATAAAATGTTTGTAATCGGAAACATTGATGCGACAATAATTGCTCAAAAACCTAAAATGTTA
Organism: uncultured Lachnoclostridium sp.; assembly: GCA_964584255.1. Classification (GTDB taxonomy): domain Bacteria; phylum Bacillota; class Clostridia; order Lachnospirales; family Lachnospiraceae; genus UBA3775. Next base: position 85,033 of record CAZOZM010000006.1, read on the forward strand.
CCACATATTGAAGGAATGAGAAAAAACATATCTGATGCTCTTAATATTCAGATTGACCAGGTTAACATTAAGGCAACAACGGAGGAAGGGCTCGGATTTACCGGAAGCGGAGAAGGAATTTCAGCGCAGGCGGTTTGTCTTGTAAATGAAATGAAAGACATGGGTGTTTTTGAGTACGGAAACTGTTCCGGCTGTGCCGGATGCGGAAACGGAGGAAAACAGTAATGATATATAAAAGAATACCATTAAGTGTTCCATATGAAGCGGCGGGTCTCTCCGGTGAAGGATGCAATCCGGAACTGGTATGTTTATGTGCCGATTATTCTGACGAAATAGAGAATACGAAACAGCAGGCAGTAATGATTTGTCCCGGCGGCGGATATGATTTTTTATCAGACAGGGAAGCGGAGCCTATTGCTTTTGCTTTTCTTAAAAGTGGAATTCAGTGTTTCGTTTTAAGATATTCCGTATATCATAGAAGATTTCCTACGGATTTACTTGAGGCGGCAGCAGGAATGGCATATATCTATGACCATGCCGATGAATACAATATCGATAAGGAAAAAATAAGTGTCTGCGGTTTTTCTGCAGGAGGTCATCTTGCAGCATCCCTTGCAGTTCATTGGAATAAGGAATTTGTAAAACAGCCTCTCAATCTGAATAACAGTCATAAACCTCATTCGGCAATTTTATGTTATCCTGTTATTTCATCAACCGATACTCATCAGGGTTCGATTGACAATTTGCTCTATAACAATTATGATTGTGATGCTGAGGAACTGATTTCGCTTGAAAAGCAGGTATCGGAAGACACACCACCTTGTTTTATCTGGCATTGTGCAGATGATGGATGTGTGCCCGTATCAAACAGCCTGCGTTTTGCAAATGCTTTGAACTGTAGCGGAATTCCGTTCGCACTTCATGTGTTTACCGAAGGCGGACACGGACTTGCATTGGCAGATGAAGTTACGGCGAAATATCCGGAGCAGATAAATAAGGACTGTCAGATATGGGTCAAACTTGCCATTGACTGGCTGAAAACACATTAAAAATGAGACAGAATCCTGATTAAGATTTTTGGAGGAATATATGGAAAACAAGCTCAGTATTTACAATACGCTTACTAAGAAAACAGATAAATTTGTACCAAATGAAGACGGAAAGGTTGCAATGTATACTTGTGGGCCTACGGTTTATCATTTTGCACATATCGGAAATCTCAGAAGTTATATTTGTGAAGATGTCCTTGAAAAGACACTGCGTTACTTAGGTTATGATGTTAAGAGAGTAATGAATATCACGGATGTGGGTCATCTCTCAAGTGATGCCGATTCGGGTGAGGACAAAATGCTCAAAGGTGCTAAGAGAGAGCATAAAACGGTAATGGAAATTGCTGATTTTTATACTCAGGCATTTTTCAGTGACTGTTCAAAACTTAATATAAAAAAGCCTGATGTGGTTGAGCCTGCAACGAACTGTATTCCTGAATTTATAAACATGATAGAAGTGCTCCTGGAAAAGGGATATGCATATATTTCAGGAGAAAATGTTTATTTTGATACAAGCAGGCTGAAGGATTATTACGTTCTTACGGGGCACAGTGAAGAAGAACTCTATGTTGGTGTAAGAGATGATGTTCAGGAAGATGTAAACAAAAAGAACAAAAATGATTTTGTCCTCTGGTTTACAAAGAGTAAGTTTGAAGATCAGGCTCTTAAGTGGGACAGTCCATGGGGTGTCGGTTATCCGGGATGGCATATAGAATGCTCATGCATAAGTATGAAGCATCTTGGCGAGTATATGGACATACATTGCGGTGGTGTTGACAATATATTCCCTCATCATACTAATGAAATTGCGCAGAGCGAATCATATACAGGGCATAAGTGGTGTAATTACTGGTTCCATGTTCATCATTTAAATGATAAGACGGGAAAGATGAGTAAATCGAAGGGAGATTTTCTCACGGTTTCGCTTCTTGAGTCAAAGGGATACAATCCTCTTGCATATCGTATGTTCTGCCTTCAGAGTCATTATCGTAAGCCATTGGAATTTTCATATGAAGTTCTTGATCAGGTTTCAAGTGCTTATGAGAAGCTTAAGAACAGAATAGCCTCTTTGAAACCGGAAGGGGAGGTGTCTGAGGAAGATTATGCTTCTTTCAGAGAGAAATTTGAAAGTGCACTTTGTAATGATATTAACACATCAAGTGCAATTACATGCGTATATGATGTCTTAAAGTCTAATATAAATGATGCTACAAAGATTAAGCTTATCAGCAGTTTTGATGAAGTGCTCAGTCTTAATCTTATGTCCGGTACGGATGAGGAAAAGCAGGATGACGGACTTGATGAGGATTTAAAGGCCTATATAGAAGAGCAGATTGCAAAGCGTAAAGATGCAAAGAAAAACAAAGATTTTGCTACGGCCGATTCCATCAGAGAAGAACTTGCTGCAAAGGGTATTAAAATTCGTGATACCAGAGAAGGTACGGTATGGGAGAAGATTTAAACAGTATAATTACGGAAAGTATGGGATTGGAAAACGTAACGGATTATAAGGAATTGTCGCCGCTTACGTTAGCATACATCGGTGATGCGGTTTATGAACTTATTATACGGAGCTGTCTGGTAAATCAGAAAGAAAGACAGGTAAATAAGTATCATAAACTGTGTTCCGGACTTGTAAATGCTGAGGCACAGAAGAATCTCATAATGAAGGTGATGGACAGACTGACGGATGAAGAGAAGGCAGTTTTTAAAAGAGGACGTAATGCGAAATCTGCAAGTATGCCTAAAAATGCATCTCCGTCAGATTACAGAAATGCTACCGGATTTGAGGCTTTGTGCGGGTACCTGTATTTATCGGGAAGACTGACGCGTCTTCTTGAAATAATTTCTTTGGGAATTGATATGGATATTCCTGAATAAAATCGGAGGAATTAATGAGATACGAAGAATTTACAATAGAGGGAAGAAATGCATGTTTAGAAGCTTTTCGATCAGGAAAAACCATAGACAAGCTTTTTATTCTTGATGGTTGTCAGGATGGACCGGTCAAGTCAATTTTGAGGGAAGCAAAAAAAACGGACTGCATTATAAGTTTTGTCAAAAAAGAGCGATTGGACCAGATGTCAGAAACGGGAAAACATCAGGGGGTTATCGCATATGCGGCTGCATATGAATATGCAGAAGTGTCAGATATATTGAAGCTCGCTGCAGAAAAAGGCGAGGCCCCTTTTATTATCATATTGGACGGAATTGAAGATCCGCATAATCTTGGAGCTATGATTCGTACAGCTAATCTCTGTGGAGCACATGGCGTAATCATTCCTAAAAGAAGGGCTGCAGGTTTAACGGCAACGGTACTTAAAACAAGTGCAGGAGCTTTGAATTATACACCGGTTGCCAAGGTAACAAATATAGCACAGACTATCGAGGAATTAAAAAAAGAGGGAATCTGGTTTGCGTGTGCGGACATGGACGGCGAATTAATGTACAGACAGAACCTGACAGGACCTATCGGAATTGTTATTGGCAATGAAGGAGAGGGAGTCAGCAGGCTTGTTAAAGAAAAATGCGATTTCATAACATCGGTTCCGATGAAGGGAGATATTGATTCTCTTAATGCCAGTGTTGCGATGGGGGTTTTGTCATATGAAGTGGTCAGACAGAGAATAATGAATACAAAATAATCACTTGATTTATTGGTCTGATTATGGTATTATTATTTTCGTTCGATATCGGACGTGCTGCCTTGGCTCAGCTGGTAGAGCGTCGCCTTGGTAAGGCGGAGGTCGGCGGTTCAAATCCGCTAGGCAGCTTAAAACCTGTAATTCATGAGGATTACAGGTTTTTTTTGAATACATTGCAAGTATGGAAATGAGGATAAAAATGGAAAATAAACCTACAAAGGCGGAAATTCGTAAGGCGAAGGAACGTCGGAATAAAATAAAAAATGCCATTACAATAGTTGCAACCGGAATTGTACTCATGGCTGCACTGACGGCTGCTGTTGTTTATTCGCAGAAAAAATCAAAGAATAAAGAGGAAAACAATACAGGAACTGCCGCTTCTGAGTCGATAGTCGTTGATAAGGAAAGAAATGAGCTGTATTCTCGGGGACTTGATTCGGATGGAATGATATCGGGGATTGAGAATATCAATGAATATGTCAAGCTTTATGACATGTCAAAGATTAAGCTTTATGAGGATGATTTTAGTGATCTTGTGGAGCATGGTCAGATTGTTAAGTTAAGAGAAATATTGGTCGGAGAGTATATTTTCGAAAAAATGATGTACAACTCCGAAATAACCACATATCAGCCTTATTATGACATCCTGTATACTCAGTATGAGTTTGTAAGCAATAAGGAATTTGAAAGATACAATGAAATATATGAACAGAACAACAAGGAAAAGTGGGATACAATCCAGAGTTTCTATGGTGTTTCCGATCTTGAGTACAGATTCAGACTGAATCGTAATGCCTATTTTGAAATGAGATACAACCTTTTGTGTCAGGCTCTGGCAGAAGAATTTGATATAGAACTTACTCAGCAGGATATAGATGATTACTGTATCAGTACTGAAAAGAGCTATGTGGAAGAATTAAGAACCGAGGCTGTTATTGCGAAATATGGTGAGGCATTTACAAAACAGCAGGCTCTCAGATACAAGCTTATAAAGTATTTGGGAGAAAATGCGGTCTTTGAAGAAGGCAGCAACAAGGGAACGATGGTTGATGAAACGGATAAATACGGACAGGGACTGTATGAAAGTGGAAAAATAGATGGTGTCGGTAACATATTTACTTATTGTACAGACGTTGATTATAAGAAGGCTGTTGAGGAATGTGAATCGGGAGAAGATGCTTTCGAATACATTCTCGCAAATGCCAATATTGACGGTTTGGCAGCATATGAAACTGCGATTGAGAGTAAGTATGGAGTAACGTCTGAAGAGGCCGGCGGGATTGTAAACAGACACCTTTTGGTACAGTATCTCTATACGGAGTTTGAATTAAAGGGCGAAGATTTTGAAAGGGATTATCTTATCAATAAGGGATTTGATAATGAATATATAGAGAAAATCTCCTATGAAAAGGGAAATGCTTTTTATAATAGGGAGATTATGGAATATTCAGTAATAAGATACCTGGATTTATTGATAGAAGAAGAGAATAATGCTTAAAACACGGGCGGTCGGGCTTATAACCTGACCGCTTTAGATTTATTCTAAGCAGCAGATTTAAACGAATAAAGTTTCTTTATGAAGGTAAAAAGAAACGCCTGTGGAGAAGATGCAGGAAGGATAATGAAATATGCTTGAGCAACAGGTATAAGAATTGCATCATGATGAAGGTGCTGGATTATATTTGTCGTTGAAATGCGAAAGTTGCTATTTGCTACTTTAAATTCTTATTCTTCTGTGCTAAAATAGTTTAAATATCGTGGGATATAAAACAAAAATATAGATGAGGTACTATATGGGAGTTAATGAAGTAGCTGCCGGCTGCAATGAAACAAATGAAAATGCAGTAAGCAGGAATTTTATTGAGACAGAAATTGAGAAAGATCTTTCGGAGGGAAGGTATAAGGAGGTCGTAACAAGATTTCCGCCTGAACCAAATGGATATCTTCATATCGGACATGCAAAGTCTATTCTTTTGAATTATGGTCTTGCAAAGAAATATAATGGTCGATTCAACATGAGATTTGATGATACCAACCCAACTAAGGAAAAAACTGAATTTGTTGAGAATATTGCGAAGGATGTAAAATGGGTAGGCGGAGACTTCGCTGACAGAATTTTCTATGCATCCGATTATTTTGATCAGATGTATGAAGCTGCCGTTAAGCTGATTAAAAAAGGAAAAGCCTTCGTTTGTGAGCTCTCGGCGGAGCAGATAAGGGAATACAGAGGAACACTTGTTGAACCCGGAAAAAACAGTCCTTACAGGGACAGAAGCATAGAGGACAACCTTCGTCTGTTTGAAGAAATGAAAGAAGGAAAACATCCTGACGGTTCAATGGTTTTGAGAGCAAAGATAGATATGTCGAGTCCAAACATTAATATGAGGGATCCCGTAATCTATAGAGTCGCTCATATGACACATCACAGGACAGGAGACAAGTGGTGCATTTATCCGATGTACGACTTCGCTCATCCTATTGAGGACGCAATAGAAGGAATAACGCATTCAATCTGTACCTTGGAATTCGAGGATCACAGACCATTATATGACTGGGTTGTGAGAGAACTTGAGTATGAGAATCCGCCAAGACAGATCGAGTTTGCAAAACTTTATGTTACCAATGTAGTAACAGGAAAAAGATATATTAAGAAACTCGTTGAAACAGGTGTTGTAGACGGATGGGATGATCCGAGACTGGTTTCAATAGCGGCATTGAGACGACGCGGTTTTACGCAGGAATCATTAAAAATGTTTATGGAACTGGTCGGTGTCAGCAAGTCAAACAGTTCGGTTGATTATGCAATGCTTGAGTACTGTATAAGAGAGGATTTAAAGCTTAAAAAACCGAGAATGATGGCGGTTATTGATCCCGTGAAGCTTGTGATTGACAACTATCCGGAAGGCAAAACAGAAATGGTGGAAGTTCCAAATAATCAGGAAAATCCTGAAATGGGAACAAGACAGGTTCCTTTCGGCAGAGAACTTTATATTGAACGTGAGGACTTTAAGATTGAGCCCCCTAAGAAGTATTTCAGACTCTTCCCGGGCAATGAAGTAAGACTTATGAGTGCATATTTTGTAACATGTACCTCTTATGAAACAGATGAGGCAGGAAATGTTACAGTGATACATTGTACTTATGATCCGGAAACAAAGAGCGGAAGCGGATTTACGGGAAGGAAGGTTAAGGGAACCATTCATTGGGTTAATGCATCTACGGCACTTAAAACTACAGCAAGACTTTATGAGAATCTTACTGATGAAGAAAAAGGCGTATACAATGAAGAAACCGGTGAAATGAACATCAATCCTAATTCTCTCGTAACCATGAATGAGTGTTATGTGGAGCCGGCTTTAAAAGATGCAAAAGCATATGACAGTTTCCAGTTCCTGAGAAACGGTTTCTTTACCGTTGACTGTAAGGATTCGACTCCTGAACACCTTGTCTTTAACAGAATCTGTTCTCTTAAGAGCGGATACAAACCGGGCTGATAATTGGAGGAACAATGAAAGAACAGTTATATACAATTCCGGTAAATGATGCATTTGATGCGGATTGCGAATGTCCAATCTGCTTTATGTATTCCGAATTGCAGAACAATGCAATTGATTTTGTAATGGGCACAAGTTATATGGAAGATGATATAAGAGCTGAAACCAACGAACTTGGATTTTGCGAGAAACACATTCCTCTTTTATATAAGAACCAAAACAGGTTGGGACTTGGTCTGATGATGCTTACACACATGGATAATGTGATGTCGGAGATGGAAAAGAGAATGAACAGAAAAGTCTCAAAACCATCGCTTTTTAAGTCAAAATCAGGTGCGTCGTCAAGCGTTAAAGAGTATGCTGACCGTTTGGAACAAAGCTGTTATGTGTGTAAACGTATGAGCAATATGTATCACAGATATGTCATAACAACTCTCTATCTGTATGACCGTGAGGAAGGCTTCAGAGAGAAGTTTTCAAAGTGCAAGGGATTCTGTACGAAACACTATGCGATGCTTTATGAATTGGCACCACAGGAAATAAGCTCTAAGAATCTTGATGGGTTTATTGAAAATCTTAACAGAATTTATATGGAAAATTTCAAGCGTGTCCGTGATGATCTGGAATGGTTTACTGACAAGTTTGATTACCGTAATGCAGAGGCTCCGTGGAAGAATTCCAAGGATGCACTTATAAGAGCGATTGTGAAGTCAAACAGTGTAGCTGTTGAAGAAAAGAAGAAATGATTCTGCGGAGGTAATTTTATGCAGGAAAGCAGTTATTGTGAATGTTATGTTAAAGTAAAGCCAACGGTTTCAAGTATTATTGTGCGATTTCTGCTTATAGCACTGGCCATAATAAGTGCTACGAGCATGTTTGCTTTCTTTAATATGAATTTTGGAATCGGTGTTATAATCAGTCTGGTACTTCTGGTTATAGAGGTAGGGACTCTGATTTTTATCTTTTCAAGAGCCAATGCCGAATGGAATTATATTTTTGTAGACGGTCAGATAGATTTCGATTTGATTTATAACGGTTCTTCAAGAAAGCACAGGGACAGGATTGATTTCGATGACGTTGAAATCATTGCTCCTACAGGGGCATCATCTCTTACATATTACATAAACAGAGATGTAAAGGTCTTTGATTATTCTTCGAAAAGCAACAGTGGTAATACATATGATGTTATCGTAAGAAAGAACAATTCGATGGCAAGAATAATATTCGAGCCGGACGAAAAGATGCTTGGATTTATGAGAAAAAAGAGTCCGAGAAAAACTAACTTAAGCTAAAAAATTTTTTAGATAAGAAAGGAGTAATGATTATGGGCACAATCATTAAAGAAGGAATTACATTTGATGACGTACTTCTTGTTCCACAGTTTTCAGAGGTAATTCCTAACGATGTAGACCTGTCAACCATGCTTACAAACAAAATTAAGTTGAATATTCCGCTTATGAGTGCAGGTATGGATACCGTTACGGAGCATCGTATGGCAATTGCGATGGCAAGACAGGGTGGAATTGGTGTAATCCACAAAAACATGACCATTAAACAGCAGGCAGAGGAAGTAGACATGGTTAAACGTTCTGAAAATGGCGTTATAACAGATCCTTTTTCTCTTACACCGGAGCATACACTTGAAGATGCTAATGATTTAATGGGCAAGTTCAGAATAAGCGGTGTTCCTATTACTGAAGGAAAGAAGCTTGTTGGTATAATTACAAACAGAGATTTGAAATTTGAAACCGATTTCAGTAAAAAGATCAAAGAGTCAATGACTTCTGAAGGTCTTATTACAGCTCAGGAAGGTGTTACTCTTGAAGAAGCTAAAAAGATTCTTGCGGCTGCACGTAAGGAGAAGCTTCCAATCATTGATAAAGAAGGAAATTTAAAAGGTTTAATTACGATAAAGGATATTGAAAAAACAATAAAATATCCTCTTGCTGCAAAGGATTCACAGGGCAGACTTCTTTGTGCAGCAGCTGTTGGTGTTACTGCAAATATCTTAGACAGAGTTCAGGCTCTTGTTGATGCAAAGGTTGATGCGATTGTTATTGATACGGCACACGGACATTCAGCAAACGTACTCAGAGTTATACGTATGGTAAGAGATACATTCCCGGATCTTCAGATCATAGCAGGTAATGTTGCTACAGCGGAAGGAACGGAAGCTCTTATTAAGGCAGGAGTTGATGCCGTTAAGGTTGGAATCGGACCTGGATCAATTTGTACAACGCGTGTTGTGGCCGGAATCGGTGTTCCACAGGTTACGGCAGTTATGGATGCATATTCAGCAGCTAAAAAATATGGTATTCCTATTATTGCTGACGGTGGTATCAAGTACTCAGGAGATGTTACAAAGGCTATTGCAGCAGGTGCAAATGTCTGCATGATGGGTTCAATCTTTGCAGGATGTGATGAATCACCGGGATCATTTGAGTTATTCCAGGGAAGAAAATACAAGGTATACCGTGGAATGGGTTCAATTGCCGCAATGGAAAACGGAAGCAAAGACAGATATTTCCAGGAAAATGCAAAGAAGCTTGTTCCTGAAGGTGTTGAAGGACGAGTTGCATATAAGGGACTTGTTGAAGATACAGTATTCCAGCTTATGGGCGGCTTAAGATCAGGTATGGGATATTGCGGATGCAAAAATGTAGAAGAACTTAAGGAAAACGGAAAGTTTGTTAAGATTTCGGCTGCAGCGCTCAGGGAGAGTCATCCACATGATATTCATATCACAAAAGAAGCTCCAAATTACAGTATAGATGACAAATAAAAGGATAATCACAGGAAGCTGATGTGATGAAAAACGCAAAGTTCATGATAAGTCGTGAGCTTTGCGGAATGAATCATATCAGTTCTTCCTGTTAATCTTTTTTATCAGCAAAACCAAAAGATTACAGTTTTATTGGATTATAAAAACACAACGGGTTTTTGTGCTTTTATAAATCAATAAATACATGGGAGGAAAACTACATGGCAACCATGTCGAAAAGAGAGTGGAAGAGAAGAAGAAGACGAAAGAGAATGATAAAGCATTATTCAATGCTTGCAGGATTCGCACTTATAGTCATTCTTGTGCTTATACTTTTAATAAAACTGGTTACTCATCTGATTACCGGAAATGATGGCATAATTAAAAAAGCCGGAAAAATAGAAATTGAAAAAAAACTCCTTACGGTAGATTCAAATACCAGATCGGGACAGGAACTGGAAGAAGTAAAGGGAATAGTAATCCATAATACCGGTGAAGCAGGTATCTCCGCAGGTGATATGTGGAGTTACTATGAAGCCTTGGCAACTTCGGATGATACTTCCGAATCCATGCATTTCATAGTTGACACGGACGGATCAATTGTTCAAAGTATTCCGTGTAATGAGATTGCATTTCATGCATTGAGCAGGAATAATTCAGATATCGGAATTCAATACTGTTATACCAGCGAATCAGGCGTGATGTCAGATAAAACATATAATGCGATGGTTGAGCTTGTGGCGGAACTTTGTGATGAGTACAAGCTTACTACGGCGGATATCAGTCTTCATTATGATATTACAGGACGTCTTTGTCCGGCATATTACGCAGAAAATTCTGAAGAGTGGCAGTCATTTTTGGATGACGTCAGCAAAAAATTAAGATAAGATTTCAGGCTTAAAGCAGCAGACGTTTGTTTGATTGTTTTAAGCCTTATTCATAAAAGGGGAAATGATGGTAGATTTTAATGAATACAGGGATGAGCTGACAGAGCTTTTTAAACAGCTTTGTGCCATACCGGCACCTACGGATCATGAAGATGAAAGAATAGCATTTATAGCGAACTGGTATGCTGATAATGGACTTTTAAATTTTGAGATTGACAGCATGGGGAATGTTTTATATTTCTTCGGCTTGAAAAGCTATAATCCGATACATCTGTATACAGCACATGTTGATACGGTTTTTTCGGAAAATACCGCTTTAAATCCGAAAATTGAGGATGGAGTTTTATATTGTCCCGGTTCGGGAGATAATACAGCAAATCTTGCAATAATGATGATGACGGTAAAGCTTCTTTCAGATATAGGTTATGAGCCTCCCTGCGGGCTTATTTTTGCGGCTGATATTGGAGAAGAAGGATTGGGTAACCTTAAGGGAATAAAAGCAATATTTGGCGAATACGGAGTTCGTATAGAACAGGTTGTTGCTTTGGATCTTGCCTATGGTACCGTTATTGACAGGGCAGTAGGTTCAAAAAGATTCAGTATCAGGGTTGAAACCAAGGGCGGACATGCTTTGAATGACTTCGGTACACCGAATGCGATTGCAGTTTCGGCATCAATCATAAAAGATTTATACCGTCAGATTCTTCCTTCGGAGGGCAGAACTACTTATAATGTCGGTACAATATCCGGTGGAACTGCAGTAAATGTAATTGCTTCATCAGTGGAATTCTGTTATGAGTTCAGGTTTGATAACAAGTCATCAGGCGAGTATATGGAAAAAAAGCTTAATGAGATAATTTCAGAGAACGAATCTTCGGAAGTGAGTATTAAATCTGAGCTGATAGGTGAAAGACCATGCATGGGTAATCCGGATGAGACTAAGCAGCAGTTTCTTATGGATAAAACAGTACATTGCCTGAGAAATCCGGAATGGACAAAGGCGGGATATAAAGATGAAATACATTTCATTTCAGGGTCTACCGATTGCAACATACCTTTATCAAAAAACATTCCGGCAATCTGTATGGGGCTGGCGTATTCAGAAGGTCACCATACTCTAAATGAATATACCAGACTTGACAGTCTTGTGCCGGGACTTGCGTCCTTATATACTTTCATATGTGAATAAAAAAACTGCATATCAAATTGATATGCAGTTTTTTAATGTTTTTTATTCGCTTCTGAGTGCAAGAACAGGATCTTTCTTGGCAGCCATTCTGGACGGAATAAGCCCTGCTATGAATGTGAGGAACATACTTATCAACACAAGTATGATTGCTCCTGCCACAGGAAGTCTTGAAATTGTTTCAACCTTTGTAAGGTGTTTGATTATGATATTAATTGGTATGTTAAGAAGGAGAGTAACAAGGATACCTATCATACCGCTTACGAAACCGATTGTAACAGCTTCAGCATTGAATACCCGGCTGATATCTTTTTTGGAAGCGCCGATTGATCTTAATATTCCGATTTCTTTTGTTCGCTCAAGTACGGAAATATAGGTTATGATTCCGATCATGATACTCGAGACAACAAGTGAAATGGATACAAAGGAAATAAGAACATATGAGATGATATCGATGATCTTGGTTACGGATGACATCATAAGTCCTACATAATCCGTATAGGCTATTCTGTTTTCCTCACTTACATCGTTGTTGTAATCATCAATTATATTTTTTAAGTTGTTCTTGTCTTCAAAACTCTTTGCATAAATATTGATTCTTAAAGGATCTTCGATATAACATAAGCCAAATTTTGAGAGTACTTCGTCATATGTCAGGTTGGAATAAATATCCTTTTTGCATTTATCAAAAAGCTTGGCAAGTTTCTCAACGGATTTTCCACCGATATAATTATCAAGCATGTCTGCAAGTTCATCATTACTTAATGAATCAAATTCAGAACCGAGATTTGAAGTGTAAAGCATTGTTATTGCCTGCTTCGCAGTTGTTGTAAACATTACTTCCATTTCTTCGTCGGTAAGAGAAGAATAAAGCTGTGAGAGCATTGTCTGAATATCTTCATTGCTCATTTCAAGTAATGAGTTAAGTGCATTTTCGTCCATACCGACTATACCGAGATTGTCAATTGACATATTTCCATTCTTGACATTCTCAAGCGCAGTTATCATGGAGTCAATTATAAACTGTTTCTTTGATTCGGTATCAGGATATGCTTTGCAATATTCATCAACCATGGCCTGAATCTCTTCATCGCTTGGAGCCGCATAAATATTAAGGAAGAGAGACGCTTTTTCGCTCGTTGTAAGTGAATCAGCGTATTTTTTGAATTCCTCAGCTTTGAATTCCGGTGTAACTTCCGTGGAATCGGAATCTTCAAAAGGACGGCCGGAGATGATATTTATATCCTGATTATCAAGCTGTGCTTTTGCTATATCAGAATCCTGAATGGCATTAATGTAGTATTCGGTAAGGGCACTTGTATATGCAATTGAACCGCCGGGAATTGATGTTGCTACAGAATCCTCTTTTATGCTTATTATACCGACAAGATTGATTGTCTGTGCGTTTTCAATTACGGACTTCATATAGTCTTTGTCGGCGGACATATCAAGATATTTACCTGTTGCTTCATCGAGCTTATAGTAATCAGTAGGAAGTACAAGCTTGTATGACAGTCCTAAAATGTCTTCTATGTCATAAACGGTATCATCTGTTTCCATATCTTCGGCATATTCGCCGCTGCCCATGTTTGTCATGGCATCATAGAACATGTCATAAAGAGCGTTTGCGTCTTTTAAACCGAGAGCATAAAGTGTAAGGTCGTAAATCTGATTGTATTTGTCAACAACGAGTACACATTCATTAGCTCCGCTTGGCCATTTACCTGCAACAAGATTGTACTGTGATTCCATGAGAACCTGATTGTCCATCATTTCTATCCAAATATTGCTCATGAAAGACATACCCATGTTGCTTCCGGCTGAAGAAGACATCATCTCGGAACCGCTTATGTCAAAAGGATTAACTCTTAATACGGTATCCTGGCTGTTTAGGAAAATGTTAGGCTGGACATTGTATGAATACTGAACCGCATTGGTACAATTCTTTATCTCTTCTGATGAATCCAAGAAAGCTTTGAAATCTTCAAGATTGTTTTTCTTTGAATCTGCTACCATTGCCTGGAGTGCCTGAGAAACTACATTTTTTGAGTAGATTTTGTCTTTCTCATTGTCGGGATTTTCATAGGAACTCATCATGGCTTCCATGATACCCGTCATATCAACAACATCTTTTTCGATTGTGATAGGATAGGATGAAAGTGTTTCTTCCTCAACGGAATCAATATATTCCTGTATACCGTTTGAGAGGGAAAGTATGAGAGCTATGCCTATTATACCGATGGAGCCTGCGAAAGCGGTAAGAAAAGTTCTTGCTTTTTTGGTCATCAGGTTGTTAAGGGAAAGAGAAAGAGCTGTTTTAAAACTCATTGAAGTCTTTGCATTTGAAAGACTGGAGTCTTTCTCCGAAATCATCTCATTTTCACTGACAGGCATGGTGTCATCAGTAACGTTGCCGTCCAAAAGTCGGATTATTCTCGTAGAGTATTGTTCGGCAAGTTCCGGATTGTGGGTAACCATTATTACAAGTTTGTCCTTGGCAACCTCTTTTAATAAATCCATAATCTGTACGGAAGTTTCCGTATCAAGAGCACCTGTAGGCTCATCGGCAAGAAGAATGTCAGGATTGTTTACAAGAGCTCTTGCAATTGCAACTCGCTGCATCTGACCGCCGGACATCTGACTTGGCTTTTTGTAAAGCTGGTCACCGAGCCCTACTTTTTCTAGGACTTCAATAGCTCTGTTTCTTCTTTCATCCTTGCTTACTCCGGAGAGTGTAAGAGCAAGTTCTACATTTGAAAGAACCGTCTGGTGGGGTATGAGATTATAGTTTTGGAAAACAAAACCGATTGTATGGTTTCTGTAGGTATCCCAGTCGTGGTCAGTGTATTCCTTTGTTGAAATACCATTGATTATTAAGTCACCGCTGGTATACTTGTCCAAACCACCGATGATATTGAGAAGGGTTGTTTTTCCGCAGCCGGATTGTCCGAGAATTGAAACAAATTCGTGTTCGCGGAAAGTCAGATTAATACCCTTAAGGGCATTAACCTTATTATCACCGACTATATAAGTCTTTTTGATATCTATTAGTTTTAGCATTACTTGCCTCCGGTTAAAATTATCTTGTGTATTATAGCACAGAAAAACATAGAGTAAATCATAGTTTGAAAATTTTATACTTAATTTATAATGAAATGGGGAAACAGGGAAAAAAAAAAAGGATGTCTCCGGTTAGGAGACATCCTGAAAAAAGGTCTATGTATTTAATTATACAATGCCCTGTGCAGTCATGGCATCAACAACCTTTTCGAAACCTGCAATGTTAGCACCTGCAACATAGTTGCCATCTAAGTTATAACGCTTGGCAGCAGCATCTACATTGTGAAAAATGTTAACCATGATGCCCTTAAGTTTAGCATCAACTTCGTCGAATGACCAGCTGAGTCTTTCAGAGTTCTGGCTCATTTCGAGAGCTGAAGTAGCAACACCACCTGCGTTGGAAGCCTTTCCTGGAGCGAAGAGAAGACCGCTTTCCTGAATGTACTTTGTTGCATCAAGAGTTGTAGGCATGTTAGCACCTTCAGCTACGCACATACATCCGTTTGCAACAAGCATCTTTGCATCTTCAAGAGTAAGCTCATTCTGTGTTGCACATGGAAGAGCGATATCACATTTAACTGACCAAACACCTTTTCCTTCATGATACTGAGCAGATGGTCTTGCGGCAGCATATTCTGTAAGACGTGCACGCTTAACTTCCTTAACTTCCTTGAGAAGTGCAATGTCAATTCCTTCAGGATCGTAGATCCAACCTGTGGAATCAGAACATGTAATAGGCTTTGCACCAAGCTGAATAGCCTTCTGACATGCATAAATTGCAACATTACCGGCACCGGAAATAGCACAAGTCTTGCCCTTGATGTCAGAACCGTTACACTTAAGCATTTCCTCTACGAAATAGAGAAGACCATAACCGGTAGCTTCAGTTCTTGCGAGTGATCCGCCATAGCTGAGACCCTTGCCTGTAAGAACACCTTCGTAAACATTTCTTATTCTCTTGTACTGACCGTACATATAACCGATTTCACGTGCACCGGTTCCGATATCACCGGCAGGAACGTCGGTATCAGCACCGATGTGCTTGCAAAGTTCTGTCATAAAGCTCTGACAGAAAGCCATGATTTCACGATCACTCTTTCCCTTAGGATCGAAATCAGAACCACCTTTACCGCCACCGATAGGAAGACCTGTAAGAGAGTTTTTGAAAACCTGCTCGAAACCTAAGAATTTAATGATACCGATGTTTACTGATGGATGTAAACGAATACCTCCCTTATAAGGTCCGATGGCTGAGTTGAACTGTACACGGTAACCTACGTTTACATGTACCTGACCGTTGTCATCAACCCAAGGTACTCTGAACTTTATCTGTCTCTCAGGCTCAGTGATTCTCTCAAGAAGTGCATCTTTCTTGAATTTTTCTTCATTAGCTTCGATAACGGGACGAAGAGAATTTAATACTTCATCAACCGCCTGTAAGAATTCTGGTTCGCTTGCATTCTTTGCAGAAACGCTTGCAAGCACTTCATCAACATATGACATGTGATTTACCTCCTGATTTTAATCCTATAATATTTATTGAAAGGCATCAGCCTAGTCAATTCTGATAATTGTCTGCAATTAATTACTTAGAGTTTAAATATTCATCAATTGCTTTTGCTGCATTTTTGCCGGCACCCATTGCCAAAATTACGGTAGCAGCTCCGGTAACGGCATCTCCGCCTGCGTAAACACCCTGCTTTGAGGTTGCTCCGGTTTCTTCGGATGCGATTATACATTTTCTTTTGTTTATCTCAAGACCCTTTGTGGTTGATGAGATTAACGGATTTGGTGACGTTCCAAGTGACATGATGACAGTATCCGCATCGATTACAAATTCGGAACCTTCTACGGCAACAGGACGTCTTCTTCCGGATTCGTCCGGCTCGCCTAATTCCATACGTATGCATTTCACACCGGAAACCCAGCCGTTTTCGTCTTCGAGAATTTCAACCGGATTGGTAAGAAGATCGAATATGATGCCTTCTTCTTTTGCATGATGAACTTCTTCGGTTCTTGCAGGAAGCTCGGCCTCACTTCTTCTGTAAACGATATGAACCTCAGCACCGAGTCGGAGAGCAGTTCTGGCTGCGTCCATGGCAACGTTTCCGCCGCCTACCACGACAACCTTATCACCTCTCATTATCGGAGTGGCAGAGTTTTCGTCAAATGCCTTCATGAGGTTTGAACGGGTAAGATATTCATTGGCAGAATAAACTCCTAATGCCTGCTCACCGGGAATTCCCATAAACTTTGGAAGACCGGCACCGGAACCGATAAATACCGCTTCAAAGTTTTCTTCCTCGAAGAGCTCATCTATTGTGGTTGACATACCGATAACAACATCGGTTTCGATTTTTACACCGAGGGATTTGATGTTTTCAATTTCTTTTTTTACAACTGCATCTTTTGGAAGACGGAATTCCGGAATACCATAAACAAGTACACCGCCGGCTTCGTGAAGACCCTCAAAAATTGTAACGTCATATCCGAGTTTTGCAAGATCGCCTGCACAGGTAAGACCTGCAGGACCGGATCCGATTACGGCAACTTTCTTTCCGTTTTTCTTTTCGGCAGGAACAGGTCTGATGTTGTTTTCTCTTGCCCAGTCAGCAACGAATCGTTCAAGTTTGCCTATTGATACAGCATCACCTTTGATTCCGCGTATACATTTTCCCTCACACTGTGATTCCTGTGGACAGACTCTGCCGCATATGGCAGGAAGAGAAGATGAATCTGAAAGGATGTTATAAGCATTTTTGAAATCACCATCTTTAACCCTGTTTATAAAAGCGGGAATATTAATGTTTACAGGACAGCCCTGGATACATTTTGCATTCTTGCAGTTAAGACATCTTGAAGCCTCAGCCATTGCTTCTTCGGCATTATAGCCATAACATACTTCATCAAAGTTATGTGCACGAACGGAAGGTTCCTGTTCACGCACGGGAATTCTTTCAAGCTGGCTCATTATTTCTCACCTCCGCACATTCCGCATCCACCATGATGTGTGTCGCCTTCTTTTTCTTTGAGATATTTTCTTCCTTCTATTGTCTTATACATTGCACTTCTTCTCATAGCCTGGTCGAAATCCACAAGGTGACCGTCAAACTCAGGGCCGTCAACACATGCAAACTTAACTTCGTTTCCAACCATAAGACGGCATCCGCCGCACATTCCGGTTCCGTCTACCATAACCGGATTCATTGAAACGATGGTTTTAATTCCGAGCTCTTTAGTGAGGAGACATACAAATTTCATCATAATCATCGGACCGATACAAATGCACAGATCGTATGTTTTTCCTTCCTCGGTTACGAGATGACGAAGAACATCGGTACCCATACCTTTACGGACATAAGAACCGTCGTCAGTAGTCAGATAAAGATTGCTTACAGCACTCATTTCTTTTTCGAGAATAATCAGGTCTTTGGTTTTTGCACCGACTATTACGTCGCAATCAACACCGTGTTCGTGAAGCCACTTGGCCTGAGGGTAAACAGGAGCGGTTCCAAGTCCGCCTGCCACAAAAACAAATCTTTTTTGTTTTAACTCGGAAACGGGTGTGCTGCAAAGTTCGGAAGGTTTGCCGAGAGGTCCGACAAAGTCTTGTACATATTCACCGGCAGACAGCTTTGAAAGTCTGAGAGAACCGGCACCGATAATCTGAACAACTATTGTTACGGAACCTTTTTCACGATCATAATCACATATTGTTAAAGGTATTCGTTCACCATCCTCGTGGGAACGTACAATTACAAACTGGCCCGGAAGACAAGATTTTGCAACACGTGGTGCCTCAATATCCATGAGGAAGATATTGGAAGCAAGAAATTCTGATCTTAAAATCTTAAACATGATTAATTACTCCTTTTACAGAAAAACTGTGTGCATGATAATTTGAACATGGTAACATATTCAAATGTGCGGATAATAAACTTATTATTGCACAAATCATCCTTAATTAATTTAAAGATGAAATAAATGGTAATGATGCTTTGTTCCGCCAACCGTTTCGGGAAAACCGGCATAATGTAAAATAGTACCATTAAAAAGTCGGTGTGCAAGGATAAAAGGATAACCCACGGCACCGGAATAATCTGCCAAAGTATTATATAATACATGTATACAATCTTTTGGTAGAAAAAAGATGCATTAACAAATGCATTTGCTTTATAGTAGCAGATGTGAGGCGATATGGCAAGTTTTTTTTGAATGGAAAGGCAAATTTAAAATATAAATAAGGAAGAGTTCACGCGAAGCCATGAAAAATCTTACAAAAAAAGGAAAAAAAGGATTATTTAGGTCATAAACTGATAAAAACTGCAATTTTGGACTTGATAAATGGGGCACATTTTTATATAATTAACCACAACTAGGCTTGTCAAAATATTTACGCCGCATGGTGTACGGACGGCCGGGAATATATTAAATGTAGAAAGAAGGACCAGATATGAAGAAAGTAACTATCATTGGTGCCGGAAGTGTAGGCTCAACAATTGCTTATACAATAGCACTTCAGGGTCAGGCATCAGAAATCTTAATGATCGACATTAACAATGCAAAGGCTGAAGGCGAGGCAATGGATATCAGACAGGGAAGCCCATATTTCTCACCTGTAAAGATTACCTCAGGAGATTACAGTGATGCTGTTGATTCTGATTGCGTTATCATCACATCAGGTATTCCAAGAAAAGCAGGTCAGTCAAGACTTGAACTTGCACAGACAAACGTTAATGTAATGAAGGACATCGCTCCAAAGATTACAAAATATGCTCCAAATGCTATTTATATTATCGTAAGTAACCCTGTAGATGTTATGACATACGCATTCTACAAGGCATCAGGTATTCCTGAAGAGAGAATTATCGGTTCGGGTACAACTCTTGATACAGCAAGACTTCGTTCAAGAATCGGTGAGATTTACAATGTGGCTCAGAAGAATGTTCATGCATATGTATATGGTGAGCACGGTGATTCTTCATTCGTAACATGGTCACTTGCAAATATCTCAAACATTCCTGTTGATAAGTATCACGAAAGTGTTACAAACAATACAGAAGGTTGTGCAGCACTTGACAAGGATGATATCGAAGATTACATCCGTAAGTCAGGTGGACGCATCATCGAGCGTAAGGGTGCTACATTCTATGCAATAGCAGTATCCGTGTGTGAGATTCTTAAGGCTCTTGACAGAAGCATCGATACTAACCTTTGTGTTTCAACAATGATGCACGGAGAGTACGGAATTGACGATTGCTGCCTCAGCACACTTGTTGCAGTAGGACGTAACGGTGTATCAGGCAAGGTTCTTGTTCCACTTTCAAAGGATGAGGAAGAGAAGCTTCAGAAGAGTGCTGAAAGCCTTAAGGCTGTTATCCACAGTATCGAAGTTTAATTAAAAGATTTTAACAACGGCAGTGAGTTTATTCCGGTGAATACTCACTGCCTTTGTGACTTTTTATAGGAAAACATAGAATTCCTATAAAAATACAAGGTTTTAAAAAGATTATAACAGGAGTTAAAAAATGGAATATCGTATTGAACATGATTCAATGGGTGAAGTTAAGGTTCCTGCAGATAAATATTGGGCTGCACAGACTGAAAGAAGTCATGAAAACTTCCCTATTGGTGTTGGCATTGAAACAATGCCAAGAGAAATTACTTATGCTTTTGGTGTATTAAAGAAGGCGGCAGCAATTGCAAATAATGCTCTTAAACCTGAAAAAATGACAGACAGAAAGCTTTCTGCAATTTCTCAGGCATGTGATGAAGTAAGAAATGGTTCCCTTAATGATCATTTTCCACTCGTTGTATGGCAGACAGGAAGCGGTACTCAGTCTAACATGAATGCTAATGAGGTTATTGCAAACAGAGGAAATGAGATTGCGGGCGAAAAGATACTTCACCCAAATGACGACATTAACATGTCTCAGTCATCTAATGATACATTCCCTACAGCAATGCATATTGCAGCTGTTACGGCTATTGAAGACAAGCTTTTCCCTGCAATTGATCTTCTTGTTGAGACACTTAAGAGACTTGAACAGGAAAATGAAGGAATTGTTAAGAGCGGAAGAACTCATCTTCAGGATGCAACTCCTATCAAGTTTTCACAGGAAATCAGCGGATGGAGAACAAGTATTGAAAGAGATAAGGAACTTCTTGAACTTTCACTTGTTCATCTCAGAGAACTTGCACTTGGCGGCACTGCAGTAGGAACAGGTCTTAATACTCCTGCGGGATTTGCTGAAAAGGTTGCTGAAGCTGTTACGGAAATTACGGGTAAAAAGTTTATTACTGCACCTAATAAGTTCCATGCGCTCACAAGCAAAGATGAAATCGTATTTGCACACGGTGCAGTTAAGGCACTTGCATGTGATATGATGAAGATTGCAAATGACGTAAGATGGCTTGCAAGTGGTCCAAGACTCGGTCTTGGCGAAATTACAATACCTGAGAATGAGCCGGGCTCATCAATTATGCCGGGTAAGGTAAATCCTACTCAGTGTGAACAGGTAACAATGGTTGCCGTACAGGTAATGGGAAATGATGCTGCAGTCGGTTTCGCTGCAAGTCAGGGTAATTTTGAACTTAATGTATTCATGCCTGTATGCGCCTACAATTTCCTTCAGTCCGTAAGACTTCTTTCTGAATCAATTGTATCATTCAATAACAATTGTGCAATAGGAATTAAGGCTAATGAGAAGAAAATGCATGACAATCTTCATAACTCGCTTATGCTCGTTACGGCATTAAATCCTTATATCGGATATGAAAATGCTGCCAAGACAGCTAAAAAGGCATACAAAGAGAATATTTCCCTTAAACAGGCCTGTGTTGAACTTGGTTTCCTTACAGAGGAAAGATTCGATGAAGTATTCCATCCGGAACAGATGGTTTAATATACAAACAAAATAACGCCCTCAGGGCAGATTGGAGTATTATATATGGTATACAGTTATTATCCGGGTTGTACACTTAAAACCAAAGCCAAAGATTTGGATAAGGGTGCAAGACTTGCTGCCAAGGCTCTTGGAGTGACAATGGAAGAACTTCCTGAATGGCAGTGCTGTGGCGGTGTTTATCCTATGGGAAAAAATGAAACAGCCCCAAAACTTTCTTCGGTTCGTGCTTTAGCAGCAGCCAAAGAAAGAAATCAGGATTTGCTTACATTATGCTCAGCATGTCATCATGTACTTAAAAGAGTTAATAATGATATGGCCAATGATGAAAGCATCAGAACAAAGGCAAATAATTACCTTGGTCTTGAAGAGCCATATGCCGGTGAAACAAAAGTCATTCACTATCTTGAAATGCTTCGTGATGAGGTTGGCTTTGACAAGATAAAGGAGGCTGTTAAGAATCCTTTAACAGGAAGAAAGATTGGAGCATATTACGGATGCCTTCTTCTTCGTCCAAGTAAGGTTCTTGCTTTCGATAATCCTGAAAATCCTACAATAATTGAGGATTTTATAGAATGTCTCGGAGCTACACCGGTAGTATATCCATACAGAAATGAATGCTGTGGCGGATATATTACACTTGAGGATAAGAACCTTGCCAAATCAAAGGTGGCAAACATCGTTAACAGTGCAAAGGCAAATGGAGCAGAGTGTCTTATTACTGCATGTCCGCTTTGCATGTATAACCTTTCACATAACAATGATGCGGCAGACATGCCGGTATATTATTTCACAGAGCTTCTTTGTGAAGCACTTGGAATTGAGAAGGAGGATTAATCATGGGAAATGCTGATATCGCAAGAGAGTTACAGCTTCTTAGTGGTGTTAACCCTCGTAAATGTATGAGATGCGGAAAGTGTTCCGGTACATGTCCGGCTTACGGTGAAATGGAATATCATCCACATCAGTTTGTTAACATGGTTGAAACCGGTAACATAGAGAAATTATTAAATTCAGAATCAGTATTCAAATGTCTTTCATGTTTTGCATGTGTGGAAAGATGTCCTAGAGGCGTTGAACCTGCAAATATCATTGAAGCAGTAAGACTTTGGAAGATTCGTCCACAGAATGCAAATCATCTCCATGCTGAACAGATTCCTGAACTTCTTGATGAGGATCTCCCACAGCAGGCTATTGTAAGTGCATTCCGTAAATACAAGAAATAAGAAAGGAGAATATAATGCAGAAAATTGGTGTATTTGTATGTCATTGTGGTACAAACATTGCCGGTACGGTTGACGTAAAGAAAGTCGCTGAGGTATTAAAAAATGAGCCGGGCGTTGTATTTACAACTGACTACCAGTATATGTGCTCTGAGTCAGGTCAGAATCTTATTAAAGATGCGATTCGTGAGCATGGATTAACCGGTGTTGTTGTATGTTCCTGTTCTCCAAGAATGCATGAAGCAACATTCCGTAAGGCAGTTCAGTCAGTAGGTCTTAATCCTTACATGCTTGAAGTTGCAAATATTCGTGAACAGTGTTCATGGATTCACAAAGATATGGAGGAGGCAACCGAAAAGGCTATTATCCTTGGACGTGCAGCCATTGCAAAAGTTCATCTTAATGCTCCTCTTATTGCGGGTCAGACACCTGTTACAAAAAGAGCACTTGTAATCGGAGGTGGTATTGCAGGTATCCAGTGTGCACTTGATATTGCTGATGCCGGTTATCCTGTAGACATCGTTGAGAAAGAGCCTACAATCGGCGGTAAAATGACAAAGATTGATAAAACTTTCCCAACACTTGACTGTTCATCCTGTATCCTTACACCAAAGATGGTTGATGTGGCACAGAATGAGAATATTAAGATTTATTCCTATTCGGAAGTTGAATCCGTAAAAGGATTTGTCGGAAATTTCACGGTTGGAATCAAGCGTAAGGCCAGATATGTAAATGAGGATATATGTACAGGCTGCGGACTTTGTACAGAGAAGTGCCCACAGAAGAAGGTTCCTAATGATTACAACCTTAATCTTGATAACAAGAGAGCAATCTATATTCCGTTTGCTCAGGCAGTACCAAAGGTAGCAACAATTGATCCTAATTACTGTACAATGCTTAAGACCGGAAAATGTGGTGTATGTTCTAAGGTATGTACGGCAGGTGCCATTGATTATAAGCAGCAGGATCAGATTGTTGAAGAACAGTATGGTGCAATTGTTGTAGCAACAGGTTACAATCCTATTAAGCTTGATGCTTATGAAGAGTTCGGCTATTCACAGTCACCTGACGTTGTAACAAGTCTTGAATTTGAAAGACTTATGAGTGCTTCAGGTCCAAATGGAGGTCACCTTGTTCGTCCATCAGATCATACTGAACCAAAGACAATTGTTTTTGTGCAGTGCGTAGGATCCCGTTCAACTGAATCATGCGGAAAGCCATACTGCTCAAAGATTTGCTGTATGTATACATGTAAGCATGCAATGCTTTGCCGTGAAAAGTATCCAGATACAGAGGTATACGTATTCTATATAGATGTTCGTACACCGGGTAAGAACTATGATGAGTTCTACAGACGTGCGGTTGAAGAATACAACGTACATTATATTAAGGGTATGGTTGGAAAGGTTGCTCCGGAAAATGGCAAGCTTAAAGTTCAGGCATCAGACCTTCTTAACAATGAACAGCTTCATATTGATGCCGACATGGTAGTTCTTGCAGCTGCAATTGAACCGGATAAGACAGCAAGACCGCTTGCTACACTTCTTACTGCAAGTATGGATACAAATGACTTCTTCACGGAAGCTCATGCAAAGCTTCGTCCGGTAGAATCTCCTACAGCAGGTGTATTCCTTGCAGGTTGTGCACAGGGTCCTAAAGATATTCCTGAAACAGTTACCCAGGCCGGTGCGTGTGCATCCAAGGTTATCGGTTTACTTTCAAAAGATAATCTTGTTGGTAACCCATGTGTTGCTCATCCAAATGAGATGATGTGTAATGGTTGTTCAACATGTGCCAATGTGTGCCCATATGGTGCAATAACCTATGAAGTTAAAGATTTTTCACGTCGTAAGGACGGTACAATGATGAGACGTGTGGCACAGGTAAATCCTGCAGTATGTCAGGGTTGCGGATGTTGTACGGTAGCATGTCCATCAGGAGCAATGGATCTTCACGGATTCTCAAATAAACAGATTGTGGCGGAGGTAGATGCAATATGCAAATAGAAGATAAAGAATTTAAACCTACTATCGTAGCATTTTGCTGTAACTGGTGTTCATATGCCGGTGCCGATTTGTCCGGTACAAACCGTTTACAGTATCCTGCCAATATTAAAATCATTCGTATTCCATGCTCATGCAGATTAAATCCGATGTTTATTCTCCGTGCATTTCAGCGTGGTGCAGATGGTGTAATTCTCTGCGGATGTCATCCGGGAGACTGTCACTATACAACAGGTAACTATTATGCACGTCGTAGAATGACACTTTTATTCAGCATGCTTGATTTCCTTGGAATTGAAAAAGAGCGTACAAGAGTTGAATGGGTATCGGCAGCAGAAGGTCAGAAGTTTGCAGAAACAATGAATGATTTTGTTGCAACAGTTACCAAACTTGGTGAAAATCATAGATTGGAGGATTTAAGATGCAAGAAACAATGATAGCCAGAGCAAAAGAATTGTTAGCTGACGGATCCGTTAATCGTGTTATTGGTTGGAAAAAGGGTGAGTTTACATATGATGTTTCACCGGCAGTTTTCACCAGTGCTGAAGAACTTGATGCTGAGTTCGTATATGATGATTTCTGTGCAGCAAATGTAAGTAAATATCTTGTTGGCGAATGTAAAAAAGACGGCAGGGTTTTGGCATTTATCAAACCATGTGATTCATACAGTTTCGCTCAGCTTCTTAAGGAACACCGCATTGACCGAGAAAAAGTTTATGCAATCGGTATTCCGTGCTATGGAAAAGCTGACATAAACAAGATTCGTGAAAAAGGAATCGATGGTGTTCTTGGAATTAAGGAAGAGGGAACAGATTTTGTGATTGATTCCTTATATGGAGAAGCAAGGGTTTCAAAGCAGGATGTTTATGCAGAACGCTGTCTTAACTGTAAGTCAAAGAAGCATGTAGATGTAGATGAGCTTATAGGCGAAGAAGGAGATGTTGTTCCTTCAAACAGATTTGATGAGGTTGCACGAATTGAGGCAATGACTCCGGATGAAAGATTTGAATTCTGGAGAGGTGAGCTTTCACGTTGTATCCGTTGTAACGCATGTAGAAATGTATGTCCGGCATGTACCTGTGAGAACTGTGTATTTGATAATGCAGACAGCGATATAAACAATAAGGCACCAGCTTCATCATTTGAGGAAAATATGTATCATATTATCCGTGCATTCCATGTAACCGGAAGATGTACAGATTGCGGTGAGTGCTCAAGAGTATGTCCACAGAACATTCCTATTCATTTATTAAACCGTAAGTTTATCAAAGACATAAATGAGTTGTACGGAGAGTATCAGGCGGGAGCAAATCCTGATGAAAGATATCCACTCGTAAACTTTAATTATGGTGACTGTGAACCTGATGTTGTATATAAGAGAGGAGGAAATCAGTAATGGTAAAAATGAGTATTTCAAAATTAAATGATTTCTTTGATCTTATTTCGGGAGAAGAAAAAATATATCTTCCTGTTGATACTGCAGAAGGTGCGGCATTTAAGCCTTATGAAAGCGGAATGAAGTATTCAGAAGCCTGCAATACAACACGTTCTGCAAAGGATTTCTTCTTCCCACAGGTTGAAAACCTTGTAAACTTCAAGGTTCAGGATAAAAAGATTGAAATAATTGATACAAGAACTGAGATGGAAGACTATGTTATATTCGGTGTCAGAGCCTGTGATATGAGAAGTTTTGAAGTTCTTGACAGAGTATATCTTCAGAATCCGGTAGATTCATACTATAAGAACAGAAGAGACCATGGAACAATAATTACAGTTGCATGTAACAGACCTCAGGAAACATGCTTCTGCGGTTCATTCGGTATTGATGCGGCAGAACCTTCAGGTGACGTGTCATCATGGATTGTCGGAGACGATATTTATTTCAAGGCAAATACTGAAAAAGGTGAAACCCTTGTTGCAAAGATTTCATCTCTCACGGAAGAGTCAGATGAAACCATGGTTGAAAATGCCAAGAATGCAATAAGAACAATGATGGACAAGCTTCCGATAAAAGAAATCGGTCTTGATAAGATCTCAGGAAGAGGTCTTATGGATAATTTCAACTCTGAAATTTGGGATGAAGTATATAAGACATGTCTCGGATGCGGTACATGTACATTTGTATGTCCTACATGTCAGTGCTTTGATGTTAAGGAATTTAAGACAAATGAGGGTGTAATCAGATACCGTTGTTGGGATTCCTGCATGTATAAAGATTTCACTCAGATGGCAGCAGGAAATAACAGAGCTTCCCACAAGGAACGCTTCCGTCAGAGATTCATGCACAAGCTTGTATACTTCCCTAATAACAATGACGGAATGTACAGTTGTGTAGGATGCGGAAGATGTTTAAGATCATGTCCTGCATCATTAAATATTGTAAAAGTAGCTAAGGCGTTAGGAGGAAAAGACTGATGAATGAAAAAGAAACTTTAATTCCTATGCTCGGTATAATTACTGATATTCGTACGGAAACTCCTGATGTAAAAACTTTCAGGGTTAATGCACTTGAAGGCGGAAAGGTTTTTGAACATATTCCGGGTCAGTGCGCAATGCTTTCCATCCCTGGAGTAGGTGAGGCACTTTTTTCAATCACATCTTCACCTACAAACAAGGAATTCATGGAATTCTCAATTAAGAGATGTGGTTGTGTTACAACATGGCTTCATCAGCTTGAAGTAGGACAGATGGTTACAATCAGAGGACCATATGGAAACGGATTCCCTGTAGAATCAGAACTTAAGGGCAAGGATCTTTTATTTATTGCCGGAGGAATTGGTCTTGCACCGGTTCGTTCAGTAATCAATTATGTAAGAAGCAACCGTGAAAACTATGGTAAGGTTGACATTGTTTACGGCTCAAGAAGTAAAGAAGATCTCTGTTTCTTTAAGGAAATCAGCGAGGAATGGATGAACGAGAAGGATTTCAATGTTCATCTTACAATTGACCGTGAGCAGCCGGAATGGGACGGACATGTAGGTTTTGTTCCTAATTATGTTAAGGAACTTGGCCTTAGCTGTGATAAAACGGCAGTTCTTTGCGGACCTCCAATCATGATCAAATTCACTCTTGCCGGACTTAAAGAATTAGGATTTAAGGATGAGCAGGTTTATACAACACTTGAACTTAGAATGAAGTGTGGTGTTGGTAAGTGCGGAAGATGTAATGTTGGTGACAAGTTTGTATGCAAGGATGGCCCTGTATTCAGATTTGACCAGCTTGATCGTATGCCAAACGAATACTAAAATTGATTTTATGTCTGTGTGCGGCATGTTTTGCCGGCGCAGGCAAAACATAACAAATAATGGAGGCTAGATATGAGCGAAATGGTTAACATTTTCTTATTTGGTAAGAAATACGAAGTTCCATCAAACCTTACAATTATGAAGGCGATGGAGTATGCAGGATATAAGCTCGTTCGTGGCTGCGGATGCCGTAATGGTTTCTGTGGTGCATGTGCTACAATTTATCGTATAAAGGGTGATGTAGAGCTTAAGGCATGTCTTGCATGTCAGACACAGGTTGAGGAAGGAATGTATGTTGCAACATTGCCATTCTTCCCGCTTGAGAAAAAGGTTTATGATATTGAAAAGGTTAAGCCTACAGAGCAGATTATGATGCAGCTTTATCCTGAAATTTATTCATGCGTAGGCTGTAATGCATGTACAAAAGCATGTACACAGGAACTCAATGTTATGCAGTATATTGCACATGCTCAGAGAGGTGAGTATGACAAGTGTGCTGAATTAAGCTTTGACTGTGTAATGTGTGGTGTATGTTCATCACGTTGTCCTGCCGGAATTTCTCATCCACAGGTTGCAATGCTTGCAAGAAGACTTAACGGAAAGTATATTGCACCTGACTGTGATCACCTCAACAAGCGAGTTGAAGAGATTAATGAAGGTAAGTTCAATAAGCTTATCGAAGATTTAATGGGCAAGCCTATTGAAGAACTTAAAGAACTCTATAATACAAGAGAAATTGAGAAATAAGGAGGACAATAGCCATGTACAGTAATGAATTACGCGAATTAATTAAAGTCGTTGAGGCTAACAGAGAATATAATGCAGCTCTTGAGCCAAAGCGTATGACAGCTGAAGAAAAAGAAGATGTCCTTTCTCATTTCCATCCTGATTATAAGGTTGACGAATTTGAAGAACTCTCAGTTGGTCAGAACAAGGGAGGAAAGGTTCCTCACGAACTTGCTGCAATGCTTCAGGCAAACAGCCGTATTGCAGGAAGAGAGATCGATCTTTCAAATCCTGATTATGAAACAGATGTACTTATTATAGGTGCAGGCGGTGCCGGATGTTCAGCAGCAATTGAGGCTGATGCTAATGGCGCAAAGGTATTAATCGTTACAAAGCTTCGTATGGGTGATGCCAATACCATGATGGCAGAAGGCGGAATCCAGGCAGCTGATAAGGAAAACGATTCTCCGGCATTACACTATATTGACTGCTTCGGCGGCGGACATTATGCTGCAAGACCGGAACTTGTTGCAAAACTCGTATCAAAGGCACCTGAAGCAATTCAGTGGCTTTCAAACCTTGGTGTAGAATTCGACAAGACAGAAGATGGAACCATGGTTACAACACACGGCGGTGGAACACAGCGCAAGAGAATGCATGCTGCAAAGGATTATTCCGGTGCAGAAATCATGAGAACTCTCAGAGATGAGGTTCTTAACCGTCAGATTCCTGTTGTAGATTTTACATCAGCAATCGAAATCATCAAAGATGACAAGGGTGCAGCAGCAGGTGCTGTTCTCCTTAATATGGAAACAAATGAAATCCTTATTGCAAAGGCAAAGACAGTAATCATCGCTACAGGTGGTGCAGGTCGTATGCATTACCAGGGATTCCCTACATCAAACCACTACGGTGCAACAGCTGATGGTCTTGTACTTGCATACAGAGCAGGTGCAAAACTTCGTGATGTTGATACATTACAGTATCATCCTACAGGAGCTGCATATCCTGAGCAGATTTTCGGTGCACTTGTTACAGAAAAGGTTCGTTCTCTTGGTGCAAAGCTTGTTAATATCGATGGTGAAGTATTCATGAACCCTCTTGAAACAAGAGATGTTACAGCATCATCAATTATCCGTGAGTGTTCAGAAAGAGGAAAGGGAATACCTACACCGGAAGGCGTTGGTATTTGGCTTGATACTCCAATGATCGAACTTAAGGGTGGAGAAGGAACAATCATTAAGAGAATTCCGGCTATGTACAGAATGTTTGCTAAGTATGGAATCGATATCCGTAAAGAGCCTATCCTTGTATATCCTACACTTCATTACCAGAATGGTGGTGTTGATGTTACAACAGATTCAATGACATGCATTGAGAACCTTTATGTTGCCGGAGAAGCTGCCGGTGGTGTACACGGACGTAACCGTCTTATGGGTAACTCACTTCTTGATGTTATTGTATTCGGACGTAATGCCGGACAGTTCGCTTCAGAGAAATCAAAGAGCGTTGAAGTTGGAAATCTTACATTATCACATGTTGCTGATTTCCAGAAGGAACTTGCTGATGCAGGAATCAATACAGATGAGGTTTCTCCAAAACTTCTTCCTGACTATGCGAGAAAGGTTAACCAGCTTTAAGATTTAACCTGAGTTTTGTAGTCAAAACATAAGATATTCAGATGCCGGTTTTCGGTCGTCGGATTAGTTCCCGATGAACGGAAGCCGGCATTTTTTTAAAAAAATGCAAAATAAAACGCTCCCGATAAAATATAAAGGCAAAATTCACGAATAAACAGCTATCTTTTTAGTTGTATTTGTTTCTTTTGATTCTTGATTAATGCCTTTAATTGGAGTATATTTTAATATGTGTTGTTATTATATATTAAATCTGTAAGGAGACAGAAGAAAATGGTATATCTAGGTGAAGTAGTTTCAGCCCTTTTGAAGAACGGCTTATTCTACGTTTTTATGGTACTTGCTCTCGGATATCTTCTTGGAGCTATTAAGGTAAAGGGAATTTCCCTCGGATCGGCCGGCGTATTGGTTATGGCTCTTATTTTCGGTATTGTTTCATATGAACTTGGAGGTTCATTCAATATTGGAGATACAACCATCAATCTTTATAATCCGGAGGCTTTTAAATCAACATTTGGACTTGTATCCAATATAGGTACCGCATTATTCGTTACTTCGGTAGGTCTTATTGCCGGTCCAAAGTTTTTCAGAAGCTTTAATAAGAAGATGGTTGCATATCTTGTTATGGGTGTGGTTGTAATCGGCTCAGCATCAGTAGTAACCCTGCTTCTTATAAAAGGATTTGGTGTTGATTCGGGAATGGCAGTCGGACTTCTCACTGGTGCGCTTACTTCTACGCCGGGATTTTCAGCCGCAACGGAAGCACTTGAGGATTCATCAATGGTTACTTCTGGTTATGCAATTGCATATCTTTTCGGTGTCCTCGGTGTTGTTTTGTTTGTGCAGATTATTCCAAAAATCCTCAAGGTAAATATTGAAGAAGAAAGGAAGAGTTTTACCGCTGCAAGCTCAATTGAAGTAAAACAGTCAGGTAAGAGATTCCTTGAAATCGATGGATTTGGTTTCTTCTCATTTTCTCTGACGGTAGCATTGGGATATGCAATCGGTTATTTAATTAAAATACCGGGTATCAATTTTAACTTCGGTGCATCCGGAGGAACACTTATTGCCGGACTTGTTGTAGGTCATTTCGGTCATATAGGACCAATTGACTGCAAGATTAAGAAAGATACACTTAATTTCATGAGAGAGCTTGGTCTCGTTCTTTTCCTTGTAGGAGCGGGAGTTCCGGGTGGTAACAACTTCATTGATGCATTTGAGTTTAAGTATCTCATTTATGGAATTATTCTTACACTGGCACCTATGCTTATCGGATTTGTTGTTGCGAAATACGTTTTCAAGCTTTCGATATTCAACAATCTCGGTTCAATTACAGGTGCGATGACAAGTACACCTGCACTTGGTTCACTTATCAGTGTTGCAGGAACAGATGATGTTGCAAGTGCATATGCAGCTTCTTATCCGACGGCGCTTATACTTATAGTTCTTGCTTCTAAACTGTTGGTAATGTTATAAATATACCGGAATTTACGGGCTGTATGTTTTCATACAGCCCTTTTTTAATAAAAATACATATATTGAAAATCTGTTCTTGGAAAAATCAAAGGAGTATGGTATTATTTTTTAAATGGCTTTAACCATAATACAACGTGAAAGGAAATTCTATTATGTTTTCATTAGATGAAGTTAAGAATTATGATCCGGAACTCGCAAAGAGTATTGAGCTTGAACTTGGAAGGCAGAGAGACAATATTGAGCTTATTGCTTCCGAAAATCTTGTAAGTAAGGCAGTAATGGCTGCAATGGGAAGTGTACTTACAAACAAATATGCAGAAGGATATCCTGGAAAGAGATATTATGGTGGATGCCAGTATGTTGATATCGCGGAAAATCTTGCAATAGAGCGAGCAAAGGAACTTTTTGGCGCAGAATATGTTAACGTTCAGCCACATTCAGGTGCACAGGCTAATATGGCAGTGCAGTTTGCACTCTGTAATCCAGGAGATACCATTATGGGAATGAGCCTTGATCACGGCGGACATCTTACACATGGAAGTCCTGTAAACTTTTCAGGTACATATTTCAGAATTATTCCTTATGGAGTAAATGGTGAGGGATTTATTGACTATGATGAAGTTGAAAGAATAGCAAAAGAGTGTAAACCAAAACTTATCATTGCCGGAGCATCGGCTTATTGCAGAAAAATTGACTTTAAGCGTTTTAGGGAAATTGCAGATACTGTTGGTGCATATCTTATGGTAGACATGGCTCATATTGCAGGTCTTGTTGCAGCAGGACTTCATGAGAGTCCTATTCCATATGCTCATGTAACGACAACAACGACACATAAAACGCTCAGAGGACCTCGTGGAGGTATGATTCTTTCGAGTCAGGAATTTGCAGATGAACATAAGTTTAACAGAAGTGTATTCCCGGGCATTCAGGGAGGACCTTTAATGCATGTAATTGCTGCAAAGGCTGTATGCTTTAAAGAAGCACTTGATCCTTCATTCAAAGTTTATGCTCAGGGAATCATTGATAATGCTCAGGCATTATGTAAGGGTCTTACATCAAGAGGAATTAATATAGTAAGCGGCGGAACGGATAACCATCTTATGCTTGTTGATCTGAGGGGGACAGGAGTTACCGGTAAGGTGGCAGAGAAGATTCTTGATTCTGTTCATATCACATGTAACAAGAATACCATCCCTAATGATCCGGAGAAGCCATTTGTAACAAGTGGATTAAGACTTGGTACTCCGGCAGTAACAAGCAGAGGAATGAATACGGATGATATGGATAAGATTGCAGAGGCAATAGCCCTTGTAATTAAGAATCCTGAGGATGCTCCATCCGCAGAAAAGGCATTGGCGATAGTTAAATCCCTTACTACAAAATATCCTCTTTATAAGTAAAATTGAGAAAGATTTGTGACATAAGGATTTATGACACAATTTGGAGGAATTAATGAAAAAGAACATTAGCTTTATTATTCTCGTCATGATATCAATGATGATATTTGCAGGATGTGATAATAAAAAGCTGGACGAAACAGAAATCTATTATAGTACCATGTCTAATCCTGCTGAGTTTTATATCAGACTCGAGGCAGACGGTGATTATATTAACGGAGCAGGACTCAGCGGAAAATATGAGTTGGAAGACGAGAAGATTACTTTTAAAGAGTCAAACGGTGGAGTGACGGAAGGATATTTGGTCAATGACGGCAAGTATATATTTTATAATGCCTTTGACGGATATGGTGACAGAATTCCGGAAGCTGACAAATTTGACATTACCTGCTTTGATGGTGCCAGGACATCTTTAATCTTTAAAGAAGACGGTAAGATGGAAAAGTATATCTATGAAGAAAACTACATGGATTACCATTTTGGCGGCACATATGAAAGAAAGGGAAATCTTATAGTCTGTACTTATAATTCAAGTGAAGGAACACCGTATACTCAAATGTATGGTATATATGACGGGGTTCTTTATGAAGCGTTTTCATCTGTAAGGGAAGATTTTTCCGAAAAAGATCTTGCTTCTGTTGATCAGCTTGGATTTGAAGACAATGGCGAACCGGTAAGTATACTTGCAGTAGTGATGATAGGTATTGTACTTGCCATTATATTTGCAATTATTATGTTCTTCCTCTTTGCATTGGGAAAAAACAATAAGAAGAAGGCTTCTAAAGGAAGAAAGAATAAGTAATTATTAAAGCATCAAATACCTCTCATGGCCGGTACGCTTTGAGAGGTATTTGTGTGATGGGGAAATATATGGGTAAAAGATTATTTATTGCCGAAAAACCAAGTGTTGCTGCTGAATTTGCAAAAGTACTGAAGGTAAATACGAGCAGAAAAGACGGATATCTTGAGGGGGATGACACAATTGTAACGTGGTGTGTGGGTCATCTTGTGACAATGAGTTATCCGGAAGCATATGACATTAAATTGAAAAAATGGTCAGTGGATACACTTCCTTTTCTTCCCAAAGAGTACAAATATGAGGTAATCGATTCCGTAAAGAAGCAGTTTGAGACGGTAAAATACCTTCTTAACCGCCCGGATGTGGATACCATATACGTCTGCACTGACTCGGGACGTGAAGGAGAATATATTTACAGGCTTGTTGATGAAATGGCCGGTGTTCCCGACAGCAAGGATAAGAGGAGAGTCTGGATTGATTCACAGACGGAAGAGGAGATACTTCGAGGGATAAGGGAGGCAAAGCCTTTATCAGAATATGATAATATTTCGGATTCGGCTTACCTGAGAGCAAAAGAAGATTATCTGATGGGTATCAATTTTTCCAGAATTCTCACCTTAAAATATGGTAACTTCGTTCAAAGCTATCTGAAGTCGGAAAAATGGTCGGCAATATCTGTCGGACGTGTTATGACCTGTGTTCTTGGAATAGTTGTCAGACGTGAAAGGGAAATAAGGGATTTCAAGAAGACTCCATTCTTTAGGATAAGTGCGTCTATTGGAAGCGAAGAGAGTTTTGACGGTGAGTTTAAAGCTGTTAAGGACTCAAAGTATTTTGAATCCCCGGCATTGTATAAGGATAATGGATTTTTAAAGCTTGATGATGCAAGAGAATTCGTTCATTCAATGGGACAGGTTGAATGTACCAGACAGGCCCAGATGTCGTCAGATACAAAAGAAAAGTTTCTTGAGGAATATAAAGCAACCGGTATTCTGGGAAATATAAGTTCGATTGAGAAAAAGACCGAAAAAAAGAATCCGCCGATGCTGTTTAACCTTGCCGAACTTCAGAATGAATGTTCAAAAGCCTTTAAAATCAGTCCGGATGAAACATTACAGATAGTTCAGGAACTGTATGAGAAGAAACTCGTTACATATCCGCGAACGGATGCGAGGGTTCTTTCCACGGCAGTTGCAAAGGAAATAGACAAGAACATCAGAGGTATTGGGAACATTCAGATGTTTAAGGAGTATACGGATTACATACTCGACGGAGAAAAGTATAAAGGCATAGCCAAAACAAGATATGTAAATGATTCACAAATTACGGACCACTATGCAATTATACCTACAGGACAGGGTATTTCATCAATTAATGGTCTCAGTACACTTACAAAAAAGGTATATGACAGGATAGTGAGAAGATTTCTCAGTATCTTTTATCCTGCTGCTCAGTTCCAGAAGGTTACCATTAATGTGATTATAGAAAAAGAAACGTTTGTTGCGAGTTTTAAGACCCTGAAAGATGCCGGATATCTTGCAGTGGCATCAAAAGGGAATAAAGCGGCTGAAGAAAAGAATGATGATGACTCCGAAAATCGGGAAGACGTTCTTGATGATGCCTTGTTTAAATATGTTAATACCCTGAAAAAAGGACAGGAAATCATTATTAACGGTTTCAGCATTAAAGCCGGGGAAACATCACCTCCTAAAAGATATGATTCGGGTTCGATAATTCTTACAATGGAAAAAGCCGGACAGTTTATAGAAGATGAGGAATTGAGAGCTCAGATAAAGGGTTCGGGAATCGGAACCAGTGCAACAAGAGCCGAGATTTTAAAGAAGCTCTTTAAAATAAAGTATCTGAGTCTGAATGAAAAGACACAGATAATAACACCGACTCTTTTGGGAGAAATAATATATGAAGTGGTTGCAGCTTCAATAAAGTCACTTTTAAATGCCGAACTTACGGCAAGTTGGGAAAAGGGCCTGAATTATGTTGCAGATGGTGAGATTACAAAGGAATCCTATATGCTTAAGCTTGAGGCTTTTGTTACAAAGTGGACGGAAGCTGTTAAAGGGCTTAATAATACATATGCGCTCAGAGCATCATTTGATAAATGTCTGGCATATTACAAAAAGACAAAATAAGAATTAGCATATACAGAGGGTAAAGTAATGGCTTACGTGGAATTTACGGGGGTAAAGAAGAGATATAGTGTCGGAGAAGTAAATATTGATGCTTTAAGAGGAGTGGACTTTCAGGTTGAAAAAGGTGAAATTTGCGTAATAGTCGGAGCAAGCGGAGCCGGAAAAACCACAATATTGAACATTCTGGGCGGAATGGATGATGTTACTGAAGGCAGTGTCAGGCTTGACGGCGTCGATATTACAAAATTTACTGAAAAGCAGATGACGATGTACAGGAGAAATGATGTTGGTTTTGTTTTTCAGTTTTATAATCTGGTGCAGAATCTGACGGCACTTGAAAATGTGGAATTGGCATCACAGCTGTGTGGAAACAGACAGTCACCTGCGGATATATTGGATGAGGTGGGTCTTGCAGACAGAAAAGACAATTTCCCATCGCAGCTTTCCGGAGGAGAACAGCAGAGGGTAGCGATTGCAAGGGCTCTGGCAAAAAGTCCGAAGCTTCTGCTTTGTGATGAGCCTACAGGAGCACTGGACTACAATACCGGTAAGCAGATTTTGAAACTTTTGCAGGATATGGCAAGAAAAGAGGGAATGACCGTAATCATAATTACTCACAACAGTGCGCTGACGGCAATGGCTGACAGAATTGTAAGAGTAAGGAATGGTATCATTACGGAAACCGGAAAGAACAATGATATAATACCTGTTGAAAATATTGAGTGGTAAACTGTTAAACGGGGGATATATGACAAGAAGTTACTTCAAAAACATAATCAGAACCATAAGAATGAGTCTTGGGAGATACTTTGCGCTGATTTGCATTGTTATGTTGGGAGTTATGTTTTATGTCGGCTTAAAGATTACAACCGAAGACATGACAGATTCCGGAAATGCATATTTCGAGGAAACAAACTTCTATGATTATTGTCTGGTTTCAGGTGCAGGCTTCGATGCCGACACAGTCAGATATATAAGTGAAAATGCTGCGGTATTTAACGTAGAAGGCTCTTATTACAGGGATTATATCATAGATGCGGACGGATTTGAAAATAAGGTTGCCAGAATTCATGGAATTACAAAAGAAATCAATAAGCTGGTCGTTAAGGAAGGCAGGGAACCGATAAACAGCAATGAGTGTGTTGTGGATTCAAGATATTTTGATTCAGACATAATTGGAAAAAAGATTAAAATATCTGATGTAAACACGGAAGAAGCAAGAGGTGAGCTGCTTTACGATGAGTTTGTCGTATGCGGAACAGTTGATTCGCCTTTGTACATAAGTTACCAGCGTGGAACCTCCAATATCGGAAACGGTTCAATTGCATGTTTTATTTTTGTGGATCCAAATGCGTTTACGACTGATTATTACTCTCAGGTGTTTGTTGATTCTGAAAACGGATACCTGACTTACAGTGACAGATATGATGATTATCTTGATGAAAACAGACAGATTTTTGAGAAACTGTTGAAAGACTGCCTTGAAATCCGTATGGAAAATATAGCATACAAGGTGGAACAGAAAAGTGTCGAAATAGGAACGGCAGAGGGAGTATATCACAGCGCCCTGGTTGAATATGAAACATTGGAATCGGAATATTCCGGGATTTCCGATGAATTGGACGGACTAAAGGCAGAACTTTCGGATGCCAAAAGAGAAGAAGTAGTACAGAAGATAAGGTACGAAAACAGTTACGATTTTTTAAATGATGAACAGAAGGCAGAGTACCTGAAGAAAATGGAAGACGCAGTCGAATATGCTGAATCTGTCAGGGAAAGTGTATCATCACTTCAGGAGTATGCTGACTCATGTGCCGAAATTCTTGAAAACACGAAGAAGGAACTTGATGAAACGGAAAAAGAATTGGAAGAAGCACGCAGCAGATTAAACAATGCAATTCCGGAAAATCCTCAGATTCAGTTAATGACAAGAAAGGATAATCAAGGATGTTCGGAGTATAAAAGCAATGCTGAGATAGTTGAATCAATTGCGTTGATATTTCCTGTATTCTTTGTGATTGTTGCTGCACTTGTCTGTATTACAACAATGAGCCGTATGATTGCTGAGGAAAGAACCCAGATAGGAGTTCTTAAGGCATTGGGATATGGAAGAATGTCGATACTTTTTAAATATGTTTTGTATTCGTTCAGTGCGCTTTTTGCAGGCTGTATTTTGGGATTTTATGTAGGAAGCATTTTGTTTCCATATGTAATCTGGAAGGCGTATATGCTTATGTATACATATACTGACAGGACAAGTATGATATTTGAATACAAATATCTCGTAATCTGTCTTATTGTATCGGCTGTTGTTATTCTCGGCAGTACGGTACTGACTGTTATTTCGGTTGTGAGGGAAAATGCGGCTGAAATGATAAGACCGAGAGCACCGGAGCCGGGAAAGAGAATATTGTTGGAGAAGGTAAAACCTCTGTGGTCAAAACTTTCTTTTATGCAGAAGATTTCTTTGAGAAACTGTTTCAGATACAAGAAGCGTTTCTTTATGATGATGTTTGGTATTGCCGGATGTACGGCACTGCTAATAATCGGTTTTGGCATTAAAGATTCAATATCCGGAATATGTAATCTTCAGTATGGTGAAATAGAAAAGTATGACTACCAGATCAGTATTTCATCAAATGCTGCTGAAGAAGAAAAAGCGGAAATGGAAACAGCAATCAAAAATCTTAACCTGGAAAGCGTGGGAATTATGCGAAAAGCTGTTGAAATCTCCACAAATGACAGTACAAAAAGTGCAATACTTATTGCGGGTGATGATTTCGACAGAATGCAGAAGGTCGTAAATTTTAATACGGATACCGAAAAGACCAGGCCGGAAGGTGAAAAGGAGTGTATGATAAGTGAGAATCTTGCGGATTCACTGAAAATAAAAACGGGAGATGTCATTACAATACAGTATGAAAATCTTACGGAGGCAGAATATCGGGTATCAGCGGTTTTTGAAAACTATATAAACAACTATATTTTTGTAACAGATGAGGCATATGAGTTAAGCGGTGATAAATTCAGTATCAACTGTTTTTATGCTTCGGACAATGAAAGAGCAGATGGGACTACGGCACGCCTGTCCGATATGGAGAATGTTGTAAACGTTACTGACCTTGAAATTACCAGGGATTATTTCAATAAAATGGTAAAAAGTCTGAATATTGTCGTATATTTGGTTATATGTTGTGCGGCAGTTCTCGCATTTGTGGTTCTTTACAATCTGAACAATATAAATATAATGGAGAGGATAAGGGAAATCGCAACAATCAAGGTTTTGGGATTCGGAAGAAAGGAAACGGCATCATATGTTTTCCGTGAGAATCTGATACTAACCGTAATGGGCGCGGGATTGGGACTGCCGCTCGGAAAACTTATGCATTTTCTGGTTATGGACAAAATCAGGGTTGATATGATATGCTTTGATATACATATTAAGTTTGTCAGTTACGTTATCAGCGTAATGATTACGTTGTTTTTCAGTATCTGTGTGAATATGTTTATGAGAAGAAAAACGGATGATATTAATATGTCGGAATCTCTAAAGGCAATAGAATAAAAGTTGTGGAGGATGAGTATGAAAAAGTACTACAGAACCTATACTGTTATAGATGAAAACATAGTAAGGGACAATCTTCTGTCAATGAAGAAACTGATAGAACCCGGCGTAAAAATTCTTGCCGTGATTAAAGCGGATGCTTACGGACACGGTGCGGTTCGTATTGCAGAATGCATTAACGACGAGTGTGACTATTTCGGGGTAGCGACGGTTGATGAAGCCGTAGAACTTCGAAATGCCGGTATAGCAAAAGGAATTCTTATTTTGGGATATTCAGCTCATGAAGAATATTTTGACATAATTGAGCATGATATAACTCCGGTTATATACAGATATGAAGATGCATATATACTAAACACACTGGCTGCCAGAAGAAATAAAAAAGTGAAGATACATCTGGCAGTTGATACCGGAATGGGGAGAATCGGATTTCGAAACAGAGAAGATGAAATTAAAGAGGCAGACCGGATTTTTGAACTTTCAAATCTGGTGGTAGAGGGCATTTTCTCCCATTTTTCCTGTGCGGATGACAAAGACAAAACAAAGACAATGCAGCAGGCGGAAAACTTTGAAAGCTTTCTGAAAAGTATGAAAAATTCAGCCGGAATTGCAATCAGACATATTTCAAATTCAGCCGGAATCATAAATTATAATTATCACTATGACATGGTCAGAGACGGTATATCATTATACGGATATTATCCGTCTGAGTTTACGGATAAGTCAAAACTTTTAATCAGTCCTGCATTGGAGTGGCATGCGCATATAACAAACATAAAGACTGTTGAGTGTGGCAATACAATAAGTTATGGAGCTGCTTTTACGGCTGATAAACAAATGGATGTTGCTACGGTAAGTGTAGGATATGCGGATGGATATTCAAGAAAGATGTCAAATAAAGGCAAGGTTTTAATCGGTGGTGCTTTTGCACCGGTCATCGGAAGAGTGTGCATGGATCAGATTATGGTTGATGTTACCGGAATAGAAGAAATAAAAGTTGAAGATGACGTTGTTCTTATCGGAAGGCAGGGAGAAAACGTGATAACTGCAGATGATATGGCAGGCTGGACCGGAACAATCAGCTATGAGGTGCTTTGTGATGTCGGAAGGCGTGTGGTAAGGACATATAAAAGCGATTGGAATGCAAAAAACGAAAAAAGTCTTTGACTTATTTAATTCGATACAATATAATTAAAACTTGGTAAACCATTTATGAAATGGACTGGAAATTACCATAAAAAACGGAGGTGATTTTGTGGTAAAAAGCATGACCGGGTTCGGAAGAGCGGAAGTTACGGACGGGATCAGACGGATTATTGTCGAGTTAAAATCCGTAAATCACAGATACTGTGATTTATCAACCAAGCTTCCGAAAAAGTTTAACTGCTTTGATTCTTTTATCAGGCAGACTGTTAAAGAGTATGCAGACAGAGGAAAGATTGATGTTTTTATTTCATGTATAAATGATGCCGATTCAACATCAACCGTGAAATACAACAGTATCATAGCATCTGAATACATAGCATGTATAAAAAAGATGTCAGAAGATTTCAATCTTACGTATGATGTTTCACTGCCTGTCCTTTCAAGGATGCCGGAAGTTCTTACAATAGAAGAAAAAAGTGAAGATCCTGAAGATATAAAAGATTTACTTGAACAGGCATTAAGAGAAGCCTGTGAAGGTTTTGTATCCGCAAGACTCGTTGAGGGAGAACACTTAAAGGATGACATTTTAAAAAAGCTTGACGGTCTTGAGATAATGATTGCCAGGGTTGAAAAGCGTTATCCTGAGATGATGGAGGAATATAGGAAAAAGCTTGAGGACAAGCTTAATGAGGTTTTAACCGATAAGAATGTTTCGGAGCAGACGGTTGCTGCGGAACTTGTACTATATGCCGATAAAATTTGTGTTGATGAGGAAACCGTAAGACTTCATTCACACATAAAGAATATGAGAGAAACGCTTGAATGCGGTGTTAATGTAGGAAGAAAGTTGGATTTTCTGGCTCAGGAAATGAACAGGGAAGCAAATACGATTCTCTCTAAAGCAAATGATATTTCAGTCTCGGGTGATGCAATTGACATCAAAACAGAGATAGAAAAAATCAGGGAACAGATTCAGAATATTGAATAGGAGGAACATTATGATACATCCATCTTACACAGATTTAATGAATGTTGTAAACAGCAACGTTGAAGCAGGTGAGGAACCTGTTGTAAGCAGCAGATATTCAATTGTACTTGCAACAGCAAAACGCGCAAGACAGATTATTGACGGTGCGGAGGCACTTGTTGAACCACCATGTGACAGAGCTTTATCAATCGCCGTAGAGGAAGTATACAAGGGAAAGGTAAAAATCCTTACAGGTGATGAAGAAAGTGAACTCGAAGATGTTACAGAAGGCGCTGATGAGGTTTTCGGAGAGGATTTTGATCTGACTGAAAATACGGAGGCGGAAACAGCAGATTCAGAAGCTGTTGAAGAGTAAGAAAAATGTATTCTGAAGAAAGAGAAAACCCGGTACATGGTCTGCATTTTGCAGGCAATATACTGGAAATGGCCTTTCTTATTCTTTTGTCGGCGACGATAGCCCTGCTTATAAAGAGATATCTTGTACAACCGTTAGCCGTTGACGGGAGTTCGATGGAAAGTACGATTAAGGACGGAGATATCATCTTTATAAACAAATTAAAGGCTGATTCGGAATATGAGAGAAATGACATCATTGTTTTCAAACCATATGACAAAGATGATCCCGAAACAGATATAAAAGAAGATGAAATATTATATGTGAAGAGGGTAATCGGTCTTCCGGGAGAAACAATAAAGATAACTCACGATGGCAAGGTTCTGATATATGATGCAGACGGAAAACAGATAGAGTACGAAGATTCATATGCAAGTGGCGAAATGACCAGAGGTATAAACTGGAAGGAAGATGACAATAATGATTTTGAAACGGTCACTCTTTCGGCAGATGAATATTTCGTATTGGGAGATAACAGGACAGTGAGTCTTGACAGCAGATCTCCGGAGATTTGTGCCGTAAAGAGCGAATCAGTCATCGGAAAATACATTTTAAGGGCTCCGTCATTGTAAAAAAATAGCAAATATGTGCCGTGATTTCGAAAAAATACATAAAAAACGTAAAAAAACGGTTTTTTACTATTAAAGGCTTGAAATTTTCCGGCTTTTTTATTACAATGATAGAGGATTTTAAGTTGAATTAAAATTTATTTTAATTAATATCAAATTAGGAGGAAACCAAAATGGCAGTTAAAGTTGCAATTAATGGTTTTGGACGTATTGGACGTCTTGCATTCAGACAGATGTTTGGTGCAGAAGGCTACGAAGTAGTAGCTATCAATGATTTAACAACACCTTCAATGTTAGCTCATCTTTTAAAGTATGACTCATCACAGGGTAGATATGTTGCAGTTGGAGAAGAGTCTTCAGTTACAGCTGATGACGAAGCTGGTACAATCACTGTTAAGGGTCAGACAATTAAGATTTACAAAGAGCCAGATGCTAACAATTGCCCATGGGGTGAAATCGGTGTTGACGTAGTTCTTGAGTGTTCAGGATTCTACACATCAAAGGCTAAGGCACAGGCACACATCAATGCAGGTGCAAAGAAGGTTGTTATTTCTGCTCCAGCAGGAAATGATCTTCCTACAATCGTTTACA
>CAZOZM010000007.1:0-2329 GCA_964584255.1 uncultured Lachnoclostridium sp.
AGAGCGCCGCCCTGTCACGGCGGAGGTCGTGGGTTCGAACCCCATCCAGGTCGTTGTTAACAAGTGAATATTTGCTAGTTAACAGCTTTGAATGGGATCTTAGCTCAG
Source organism: uncultured Lachnoclostridium sp. (assembly GCA_964584255.1). Classification (GTDB taxonomy): domain Bacteria; phylum Bacillota; class Clostridia; order Lachnospirales; family Lachnospiraceae; genus UBA3775. Next base: position 109 of record CAZOZM010000007.1, read on the forward strand.
CTGGGAGAGCATCTGCCTTACAAGCAGAGGGTCACAGGTTCGAGCCCTGTAGGTCCCATTTCTTTTTTTAATCAATTTAAGCATGTCTTTGCAGTTTATCGGGATGACTGATATAGAGGCTGTATCGGAGCTATGGAAATTCTGTTTATGAATCGATGGATGCTTATTTGGTTATGGACAGAAGATGAATATCGATGTGTGTATTCATTAAAATTGAACATGCCGGCGTGGCGGAATAGGCAGACGCACAGGACTTAAAATCCTGCGAGGCTAACCCCTCGTACCGGTTCGACCCCGGTCGCCGGCAGTATTTAATAACAGTCTTAGGACTGTTATTTTTTTATTGTATGGCAATAAAATAAACCACCTGCTAAGCTGGTGGTCACGATTTCAGCTATAGTCAAACAGTGTTTTAAATTTGTGTTAAAAGGTTTTATGTGGCATAAATCCGAGAGCCTGCCACTGTAAATAGAATATGAGAAAGGGAAATAAGACCGTCATTTTAGTTATGGATGTCGGTTTATAGGTGGTTGTATGGGTATTTCTAAATCTGAAGTCGAAAAGCTTGCAGCACTCTCTAAATTGCAGTTTTCCGATGATGAAATTGATATTTTAATTCCTGAACTTGAGAAGATAATCAGCTTTGCCTCGGAGATTAATGCTTCAGAGTCTCTATCTGAAGGAAAAGAGGATACTGAGTATGTTCTTTGGGATAAATTGAGGGAAGACAGTGTAAGAAAATCACTGGAAAACGAAAAGGTTTTTCAGGAAAACAACGCAGAAAAAGGCTTTTTTGTAGTGCGTAAAGTTGTAGGATGAAGTGTCAATGGAGGTAAATGTGAAAAATTCAATTGAAAATATTTCAGATCTTCTTGTAAAAAAGGAGATTTCATCACAGGAATTGACAGAACAATATATAGAGAGAATAAAAAAAACAAACCAATTTCTTAATGCTTATGTTTACACAACATTTGAAAAAGCAAGGGAAAATGCAAAAAAAGCTGATGATTTGATTCAGAGTGGCAGCAGCGACATACTTACAGGTATTCCAATGGCACTAAAAGCCAATATTTGTACGGAAGGAATTTTGACAGACTGCTGTTCGAAAATGCTGCAGGGATATGTTCCCAATTATAGTGCAACTGCATGGAAAAGACTTTCGGAAAAGGGTGCAGTTGTTTTAGGCAAGACAAATATGGACGAATTTGCAATGGGGTCAACTTCAGAAACAAGCTGTTATGGCGCACCAAGGAATCCGGTAAATGTGGATTATGTTGCAGGAGGTTCATCCGGCGGTGCTGCTGCTGCGGTTGCTTCCGGTTTGGCAGTATATGCACTTGGGTCAGATACCGGTGGTTCAGTACGCCAGCCTGCATCCCATTGTGGAATCGTGGGATTTAAACCGACCTATGGCGCAATTTCGCGTTATGGTTTAATTGCATATGCTTCATCTTTTGATCAAATCGGAATACTGGCTAATAACGTGAAGGATGTTGCATATGTTTTTGATGCCGTAAAGGGAGAAGATGTATATGACAGTGCCTGCAAATCAGTGAGAATGGGTCAGATATCCTCAATGTTATCAAAGGATGTCAGGGGAATTCGCATTGGTCTTCTTAGGGAACTTTATGAAGCAGCAGATGATGAAGTAAAAAAGGCTGTTATGAATGCGGCAGAAAAATACAGGTCAATGGGAGCTGAGGTTGTAGACATTTCAATGCCGGAATTAAAAGATTGTCTGCCGGCTTATTATATTATTGCATGTGCGGAAGCATCAAGTAATCTGGGACGTTATGACGGAATAAGGTTTGGTTACAAAACAGGGAAATACAGAGATACGGATGAAATGATGATTAAATCCAGAAGTGAAGGTTTTGGAGCAGAGGTGAAAAAACGAATAATGCTGGGAACTTATGTGCTCTCGGAAGGCTTTTATGACGCATATTATAAGAAAGCATGTCTTGTGAGAGAAAGAATTAAAGATGCATTTTCGGAAGCATTTAATAAATGCGATATTATGCTTGCACCGACAGCACCGACAACGGCACCTCCTGCAGGAAGTTCAGCAGAAGATGAAATAAATATGTATCGTTCGGATTTGACGACCGTGCCGGCAAATGTTGCCGGACTTCCGGCAATCAGCGTGAATTGCGGTTTTGGCAGAAACAATCTGCCTATTGGCCTGCAGTTAATTGGAAACAGAAATTCAGATGCCAAGGTG